>JAIOIH010000032.1 GCA_019912395.1 Flavobacteriales bacterium
CCACGGTTTCTGCCTGCCCGAGGGACCGGCCAGCATCGCGCCCTCCGAGTGCGGTATCATGAACAACACGTTGCTGAACAAGGTGTACTGCAACAAGGTGATCGGGGCAACGAAGTACCAGTTCGAGTTCGCCGATCCCGACGCGGGCTACATCCGCCGCATTGCGCGCAACCGCAACTACATCATCTTCCAGGAGATGCAGGCCTACCCGCTGACCCCCGGCGTGAAGTACTTTGCCCGGGTGCGCACGGACCGCGACGGCCCCATGGCCTCGGCGCACTTCGGAACGGGTTGCGAGATGGGCCTGGGAGCCGCTCAAGTGGTGCCCTGCACCGAGCTGATCCAGGCACCCGCGTACGGGCACTCCTGCAACGAGACCCGCGCCTTCAACACCAACAACAGCTTCATTTATGCCCAGCCTGTGGTGGGTGGCACGGAGTACCGGTTCCGCCTGATCAACGCCCAGGAGGGCTATGACCAGACCTTCATCCGCAACACCTATATCCTGCAGTTGAAGTGGAACAACAACGTGGCACCCATGCTGGTGGACGGCAACACCTACAACGTGCAGATGAACGTGAAGGTGAACGGGCTGTACAGCGGCTTCTGCCCCAGTAGCTGCACCATCACCATCGACAACGGCGGCAACCGCCCCGAGGCCAGCCTGACGCAGGCCAACTTCGGAGATGCAACGCTGTGGCCGAACCCCGTACGCGACGGTCAGGTGAGCCTCAACATCGAGGGCATCCGGGACGCGGACCAGCAGATCACCGTGGACATCCAGGACATTTACGGCAAGCAGGTCTTCGCCAAGGAGTTCGGGAACAGCGGCGAGCGCTTCAACACCATCCTCAACCTCCCCGGCGATATCGCCAGCGGGGTGTACATGGTGAACATCACCGTGAACGGCGAGAACACCGTGCAGCGGTTGACCATCATGCGATAGGCATCGTACCTCAGGGTCCCCTTCGGGAGACCGCTGAAGTAGCAAGAGCAAAAGCCCCCGTGTTTCCGCGGGGGCTTTTTGCATGCACCTTTCGGGGTTCACTTCATGCCAAAGCCAGAGGACCCCGAACCAGCCAACGCTGAATATCCCCATTTGTGGGTATTGTGGGAAGATCCCCGGGGGCATTGATTTGCACTGTGGATCTGACCTTATGTCCGCTCCCCGTTGAAGGAGCACTTCGGGAAAGCACTATAAGGACATACAGAAGTCCATCCACCTAGGGTGGTGCGGCAGTAGGCAACGGGCGTACCCCCGGCGAAGGCCCTTTCGGAAACGGAAGGGCCTTTCGCATGTGGACCCCTCCGCCCAGGACTCCGCGCCCCATGTGCTTTCTTTGAGCGTTCATGGGCACCCTTGGCTACTACCTCTCCCTTCCACTGATCTACGGGATATCCGTGCTGCCCTTCCCTGTACTGTACCTCCTGAGCGACCTCTTCGAGTTCCTGCTGTTCGGCGTGCTGGGCTATAGGCTGAAGGTGGTGCGGGCCAATTTGCGGAACAGCTTCCCCGAAAAAAGCACCAAGGAACTGAAGCAACTGGAACGCCTCTTCCGGAGGTGGTTCTGCGACCTGATGCTGGAAACGATCAAGACCCTCACCGTCACCCCCGCACAGCTGGAGCGGCGCATTTCCGTGGAAGGGACCGAGTTGCTGAAGAACTACTTCAACGCCGGCACGAGCGTGATCATCGTAATGGGGCACTGGGGTAATTGGGAGCTGGGAGGCGCACGCTTCAGCCAACTCCCCTACCATAAACTGAACGTGATCTACCATCCGTTGGCGAATGCACATTTCGATCGGTTGTTCATTCGCATGCGCACCCGGTTGGGCAATGGGCTGTACCCCATGAAGGAAACCGTAAAGTGCATGGTGCGCGATCGGGCACAGGTTACGGCCACGGCGTTCATCGCGGACCAGACCCCGGCCCCGGAACATGCTTACTGGACCACGTTCCTGAACCAGGCAACGCCCGTATTTTGGGGCACCGAGAAGATCGCCAGGAAACTGGGCCTGCCCGTGATCTACCTCGGCATTGATCGCCCACGCAGGGGCCGCTATGCGATGCGCTTCGAACTGCTGGTCGCCGACCCGAAGGGCACGACCGACGGAGCCATCAGCGAACTCCATACCCGACGACTGGAGGTGGACGTCCGCAAGCGCCCGGAGATCTGGCTGTGGACCCATCGCCGATGGAAGCACAGGGCTCCCGTGCCGGATCCCTCCGGCACGGCGTAACTTTGCACCATGCTTCAAGGCAAAGACCTGATCCTCGCCACCCGTGCCTATGCCAAGGAATATCGCGGCCGGAGCTGGTGGCACCTCATCATCACCTTGGTGGTGCTCGCTGCGGGATATACCGGCGTATTCCTGCCCACTCCCATTTGGGCCAAGGTGGTCTGTGGCGTGTTGGTGGCCCTTACCCTGGGGCGCATGTTCGTGATCTACCACGACTTCCTGCACCAAAGCATCCTGCAGCACTCCAAGGCCGCCAAGGGCATCTTCACTGTTTTCGGCTGGTACATGCTTGCACCCGTGAGCATTTGGGAGCGTAGCCACAATTACCACCACGCCCACAACAGCAAGCTCTATACCAGTAGCATCGGCTCCTTCCCCATCGTTACCAAGGAGAAATACCTCGCATCCCCCAAGGGCGAGCGCGCGCTCTACATGTTCGTCCGCCATCCGGTCACCATCGGCATGGGCTATATCTTCATGTTCCTGTACGGCATGTGCATCCGCTCCATGGTGAGCAATACCGGAAAGCACTGGGACAGCATTGTGGCGCTGGTGTTCCATGTTGCCGTGGGTACGGGCATCTTCCTGCTCGCCGGATGGCCGGGATTGATCTTCGGTTTTTTCGTTCCCTTCTTCATCAGTCTTGGGCTGGGATCGTACCTGTTCTATGCCCAGCACAATTTTCCCGGGGTGCAGTTCGCCGAGAAGGACGGATGGACCTACCATGATGCCGCGTTGAGCAGCAGCAGCCACATGCGCATGAGCCCGGTGATGCGCTGGTTCCTGGCCAATATCGGCTACCATCACATCCACCATCTCAATCCACGCATCCCCTTCTACCGGCTACCCGAAGTGTACAAGGCGATCCCGGAGCTGCAGAAGGCCAAGGTCACCAGTCTGCTGCCATGGGATGTGATCAAGTGCCTGCGCCTGAAAGTGTGGGATACGGCCCAGCAGCGCATGGTGGGGCGGCGCGAGATCTACGCCTGATCGGTCGGGGCCGTTACTGTTGAGCGGCTCGCCGGATACACCAACGGTGCCCGGCCACATGCTCCACAAAGCTACCTTCGGCCCCTCCGTGCCCCCAAACCCGGACCCTTGGCATGCTCGCAGTAGAGAACATCGTTAAACGCTTCGGCGACCATGTTGCGCTTGATGGCGTGAGCATGGAGGTGCCGAAGGGACGGATCTTCGGTCTGCTGGGCCCCAACGGTGCCGGCAAGACCACCTTGATCCGGATCATCACCCGCATCACCGGTCCTGATTCGGGCAGGGTGCTGCTGAACGGTGCGCCGATGACCGCCACGGACGTGGAACACATGGGCTACCTGCCGGAGGAGCGCGGGCTGTACAAAAAGATGAAAGTGGGTGAACAGGCGCTCTATTTGGCGCGGCTGAAGGGAATGGGCAAGCAGGACGCCACCACCCAGCTCAAGGAATGGTTCGAGCGCTGGGAAATGTCCGGTTGGTGGAACAAGAAGGTGGAGGAGCTGAGCAAGGGCATGGCCCAGAAGGTGCAGTTCATCACCACCGTGCTGCACCGTCCGCAGCTACTGATCCTCGATGAGCCGTTCAGCGGATTCGACCCGATCAATGCCGAACTGATCCGCACGGAGATCATGCGCATGAGCGCGGAGGGCGTTACCGTGATGCTCAGCACCCACAACATGGGCAGCGTCGAGGAACTCTGCGAGCACATCGCGCTGATCGACAAGAGCAAGGTGGTGCTTCACGGCAGTGTGAAGGACATCCGCAAGCAATTCAGCAACGCCACGTACAAAGTGGAATTCCTCGGGTCCGCCGTCTCCTTCGCCGATGCCTTGGCCTTCCACGGCGAACTACTGGACCCCAAGCAGGATGGCCAGATCTGTTCCGCCCGGGTAAGGCTGTTGCATGGTGCAACCCTGAACAATGTTCTCGCGGCCACATTGCCGGTGGCGCAGATCCTTGGCGTGCATGAAGAAGTGCCCAGCATGCATGAGATCTTTATTCGCGCGGTGAGCGACCGGGATCCCGCGCAGGTAGCCATGGGGGTGACCGAATGAAATTCAACACACCGTGATACGCAACGCATAGACCATGGGCAAGATCAGACTGATCATCTGGCGGGAGTTCATCACGCGGGTCCGGAAGCCGAGCTTTCTGATCATGACCATCCTGGGGCCGCTGCTATTGGTGGGCGGTGTGACCCTGGTGGTCTTCCTCGGCATGCAGGAAGGCGGCATCCAGAACATCGTGGTGATCGACAAGGCCCATCTGCTCACCAACAAGCTGAAGGAGACCGATGACCTGAAGTTCTTCTACGAGCATGCAGATATTTCGGACTCCGTGTTCAAGGCGAGCCCTTACACGTCCATGATCGAGGTGAACCCGTTGGTGCTGGAGAACAACACCATCCAGATCTTCTACAAGAGCTTGCCGAGCCTGAGCACCCAGAACTACGTCTCGAGCCAGATCGAATCCGTGCTGGAACGGGAGAAGTTGCGTGTGAGCAACGTGGACCCCGAGACCTATCAGAAGATCAAGACGGCATTGAAAATACAACTCTTTGATATCGACAAGCAGGGGAAGCGCTCGTATGACCAGATCAAGGCGGGCATCGGCTTCGGGTTCGGATACCTCATCTTCTTCTTCATCTTTCTCTACGGGGTGCAGGTGATGCGCGGCGTCATGGAAGAGAAGCAGAACCGGGTGGTGGAGGTGCTGATCAGCTCGGTGAAGCCATTCCAATTGATGATGGGCAAGATCGTGGGCGTGGCCATGGTGGGGCTCACCCAGTTCCTGCTCTGGGTGTTCCTCACACTTACGCTCGGATTTGTGGGCATGGGCCTGGCCAAGGACAGCATCAGCGCCTCGGCCGTTCAGGATGCCGCACCGCAAGTGACCACGCAGCTCCAGAACCAAATGGGAGGGCAAGCCGCGAAATTCGAAGCGGACGGGGATTCCGCGGAACAGCTTGGAGTGATGATGGCGATCTGGGACGAGCTTCCGGTGACCTGGATCCTGGTGCTCTTCCTGTTCTACTTCCTCGGGGGATATCTGCTTTACAGTTCGCTCTTCGCCGCGATGGGGGCCGCCGTGGACAGTGAAACGGACACCCAGCAGTTCATGCTCCCCATCACCGTGCCCATGATCATCGCCGTGTTCATCGCACAGACCGCGGTGTACAACCCGGACGGCCCCGCGGTATTCTGGTGCTCGATCATCCCCTTCACCGCGCCGGTGGTGATGATGGTGCGCATCGCGACGGGCAATGCCTTCGAACATATCGGCGAGCTGGCATTGAGCATGGTGCTCCTGATCGCCACCTTCATCTTCACCACGTGGCTGGCCGGTCGCATCTACCGCACGGGCATCCTGATGTACGGCAAAAAGGTGACCTGGAAGGAACTGGGGAAGTGGTTGTTCTACAAAGGCTGATCCTTGCGGAGGGAGCCGGTGATGCCCCGCACCCGGGTTCCGGTTCTCCGGCTGGTGAGCACGCTCGGGCTACACGCTCAAACCCCGGATAGCACCCTCTATTCCGCGCGGGTCACGGCCATCAACTGCTTTGCCAACGGATCCAACCTGCTGGATGTCGAACGGAGGCACCGGATGAACATCGAATTTTCGGGCCGTTCGATCAGCGGAGGAATGCAACTGCGCTGGAATGTCGGAAAGGTCGCTGCGGCCTCGAAGTGAGCGCCGGTGAACCCCTACCTTCGGGCATGCGCATTGCGATCATCGACCTGGGGACGAACACCTTCAAACTATTGGTGGCCGAACGACCGGACGGCAGTGCGACAGGACTTCATGTGCTCCATGCTGAAGAGGTCTCCGTTTTTCTGGGAAGGGGCGGTATCGAAAAAGGCGAGATCACGGAAGAAGCGATCGCCCGGGGAACAGCCACCTTGCGCGTGCTGGTCGCGAAGGCGAAGGACTTGGGGGCTGAACAGGTGCGCGGCTTCGGCACATCGGCTCTCCGAAATGCGCACAATGGGCATGCGTTCGTGGAACAGGTTCAGGTTGATCCAGGCCTCGCGATCGACATCATCCCCGGGGAGGAGGAAGCCGGACTGATCCTCGATGGCGTGCGCCAAGCCGTGCCCTTCGGAAAAAAGCCGATGCTTGTGATGGACATTGGTGGGGGCAGCACGGAATTCATTCTGGCCACGGACCGGTCCCTGATGTGGAAGCACAGCTTCGAGCTCGGCACCACGCGCTTGTTCGAGCGCTTCCCCGCGATCGACCCCATGGGCATGGACACGCAATTGCGCATGGCCCAGCACACCGATGCCCGATTGGAGTCCCTCTGGTCCGTGGTGGACCGGCATTGGCCCACCACCTTGGTCGGATCCGCAGGTTCCTTCGACTCCATCGCCGCGATGATCGGCTTGGCGCGCGGTACACCGATCGATGCGGATGCCATCACCCTGGAATTCGACACCACGGAATTCGATGCCCTGAAGGACAAGATCTTCGCCATGACACGCGCTCAACGCGCGATCATGCCCGGCCTGCCTCCACATCGCGTGGACACGATCATTCCCGCGCTGGCACTGATCGAGCGCGTGCTCCTGCACGGCATCGAACGTGTGCAGTGGAGCCAGTATTCCCTGAAGGAAGGCGCGGCATCCCGCATGCTTCGTTGAACGCTGGAACGGAACCGAGCTGGCGACCTGATCTCAATCCCATATGCTGACGCTCACACAATGTCATCCCTGCTGACGCTCGCGTGTCGCGAGTGTCAGCAGATGACCCTGATGCAAGCACTCGCGACACGCGAGCGCTTGCATCAGGCATCAGGCATCAGCTACTGTTTCACGAAGGAGCGCACCACGGGTTTACCCTCGGCCATGTGCAATTGCACCAGGTACCGGCCAGGATTGAGGTTGGCGATGTCCACGACGGTGCTTTCCGCGTTGGTGCTCTGCTTCAGGACTGTCCTGCCCGTGATGTCCTGCACGTCCACTTCCGCGACCCGCTGGTCCGCCACGATGTGCAACGCGGTGGTGGCCGGTGACGGGAACATGCGTACTACCGGCAGCGCAGGCTGTTCCTCCACGCCCACCGTTCCATCGAACGCCAGATCATCCACTTTCATAAAGCTGCCGACCACCGGGTCGGCGAAGTTGATGCTGGCCTCGAACTGGATGTACGCGGTATCAGCCACCTCCTCACTGTAATAGGTGAAGGGCACGTATAGCGGATGCCAACCCGCCAGATCACCGGTGACCTCCAACGTACCGAAGGCGATCGGATCCCGGGTACCAAATGTGCTGTTCCATTTCGTCAGGGCCACGGTCACCATACCTGTGTCACCGGGCTGGATGCCGTATTGCCATTGTCCCGTAAGCCCTTCCGGCCGACCCGCATAAGCAAATCCGTTGATCGACATCCAGCCTTGTAGTGCAGAACCGATCGGCAGCTCACGCGTTGTGATCTTGGCGTAGAAAGCTCCTACCGCGCCCGGAAAGCCCTGTTCCACCGTGATAACAGGGCCGGAACTGGTAACATTGTCGTTGTAGGTAAGCCAACCGGCCGGATCCATGTAGGTGCCATGATCAACCCAACTCTCGAAACCTCCGTTAGGGACCTGGGCGCTTGCCGGTGCGGCAAGGCCGGCCATTGCCAGACTTGGAAGGAGTACGCGTAGTTTCATCCTTGAACGTTCCGAGCATCAAAGTTGGCATCGGTCCGAACGGATGTGACCGTTTTAGGCAGTTTTCACAACCCGTGGCTGGTTGCTAACCGACCGAATGCACCGGCTTGCACCGCATGAACAGCAACGTACCGATGATGCCGGCGGTGACCGACGCGAAGAGGATGCCCAGTTTTGCCTCCATACGCATAACTTCAGAGGCAAAGGCCAGTTCGCTGATGAAGATGGCCATGGTGAAGCCCAGTCCCGAGAGCACGGAGATGGCCACCATGTGCCCCCAGTTCACGTTCGTCCCCAGCTTTCCCCAACCGAATTTCACGAACGTCCAGCTCATCAGCAGCAACCCGATCGGTTTACCCAGCACCAGCCCGAGCATCACGCCCATGGTAACTGGGCTGGCGAAGACCCCGGAAACCGAATCGGGAAGTTCGATGCCGGCATTGGCCAGCGCGAAAAGCGGAAGCACGAGAAAAGCCACCCAGGGATGAAGTGCCTGTTCCAAGCGTTGCAAGGGCGATTCAGCGGCCATACTGAAGCGCTTCACCTTGGTGATGATATGCGCCTGTTCCCGCGAGATGGTGACCGCCGCCGTTTCCTTGGTGCGATCGAACGCATCGACCAGTTCACGGATCTTCTTCGCATAGGCACGCTCCTTCATCTTGGTGTTTACCGGTATGGTGAGGGCCGCCAACACCCCCGCCACCGTGGCGTGGACGCCCGAGAGCATGAAGGCCGTCCATAAGCCACCGATCCCGATAACGCCATAAGCGGTAATGTTCCTTACGCCCAACAGGTTCATCGCCACCAGCACCACCATGAATGCTGCGCCAATGCCCAGGTTCATCATGGAGATGTCCGAGGTGTAGAACAGGGCGATCACGGTAACGGAGGCAATGTCATCCGTTACCGCCACGGTGATGAAGAGGGCCTTGATGGCCGGTGGCACACGTTTCCCCAACAACGCCAACAGCCCCAGGACGAAGGCCGTATCCGTACCCATGGTGATCCCCCAGCCGCGCGTTGCGGGTCCCTCGAAATTGTTGATCGCCAAGTAGAGCAATGCGGGGAACACCATGCCGCCCACACTCGCGGCTAGTGGGAGTACAGCGTTGCGCGGATCGGATAGTTCACCCGCGAGGAATTCGCGCTTCAATTCCAAGGCCACCACGAAGAAGAAGATGGCCATCAGGCCATCGTTGATCAAGTGGTGCAGGTTGCGTTCGAAGATGAACGTGTCGATGCCCAAGGTGATGGAATGCTCCCAGAACTCGTGGTAAGCTTCGCGCCACGGCGAATTGGCCAGCACCAAGGCCACAGCGGCCGAGATGAACAGGGCCAGACCCGCCACGCTCTGGTTCCGGATGAACCGGTCCAAAGGCTTCAGCAGATGATCAATGGGGTCTTGGCGCATACGTCTGAATGGGATGTGGGTCTAGGGGAGGCGGGTCTGTGTGTCCATTTTGCATGGATCACGCAACTGGGCAGAGGCAGTGCAGGCGACGGCAGGCGTCACCGGGGCTCGTCATCGTTGTCCACGTAGCTGTCCGGCTCTGGCCGGGGCGGCGTGGTAAGGACGCGGTAATAGAAGTAGGCCACGCAGCAGGTCGCGGTGAGCTGCACAGCTACCATAAGGATGATGGCGCTCGTGTTCATGCGTTGGTGGTGTTCTGTTCGTTCCTGGCGCGACGGAGCCCGGCGACATAGACAAGCGCACAAAGGCCCAGAAAGGTAAGGCTGAGCAATGCACGGGCCATATTGGTGTAGAATTTTCGATCCTTGAGTTGCTGCAACTGTTCCACATCGATAGCTGCCGCGATCTGCTTGTTCAGCCCCGTATTGGCCACCATGTTCACCAAGGAGCTGTCGTCGAGCTGCCAGCCATTACCTGCGAAAAGTGATGCGAACGCATCCTGCCATTCGTTGCCCACAGGCGTGAAGAGCGACCCGAGGAAGACCACGCTGAGCATGGCCGGAGTAACGTACTTGATGATGGGGCGGTAGATAACGGGGAGCTCGATGTCGGCACCACGCTTGAGTTCGTCCCAGCCCCTATGCACACCGAAGATCCATGCGAATAGGATGGTCTCCGCCAAGGCAAATACCACCAGGCTTACAGTACCTGCCCAATAGTCGTATTCATCGAACACGCCATACTGGAAGAAGAACACCGTGGGCAAGCCCAGCGCCAGGACGACAAGTCCGAATGTGATCGCTCCCTTGTTCCTGCCCCATCCGAATTCATCACGCATGAAGCCCATCCACGGTGTGCCCATGGCAAGCGAAGAGGTGATACCCGCGAAGAACAAGAGCCCGAACCACATCACACCGGCCATGGTGCTAAGGACAGGCCCCCACTTCTCGAAGAGGAAGGGCATGGTCTGGAAGGCCATGCCAAAGCCTGCATTCTCCTTCACCCAATCCATGCCCAGATAGCCCGCTGCGATGGGAACTACGATGAGGCTACCGAGCACCACTTCCACGAATTCGTTGGTGAAGCCACTGGTCAAGGCATTGAGGGCGATATCGTCCTTGCTGCGCACATAGGCCGCATAGCAATGAATGGTGCCCATGCCCACACTGAGGGTGAAGAAGATCTGGCCTGCGGCGGCAAGCCACACCTTGGGATTGGCAAGGCTATCATACTGCGGTGTCCAGAGGAAATTGAGCCCGTCCCAGGCGCTGGCATCAGGCACTTCAGCAGTAGCGCCGCTGGTGCCCAAGGTGAGCCCTTTAAAGGCCAGAAAGGCACC
The DNA here is from genome assembly GCA_019912395.1 of Flavobacteriales bacterium. Classification (GTDB taxonomy): domain Bacteria; phylum Bacteroidota; class Bacteroidia; order Flavobacteriales_F; family PHOS-HE28; genus PHOS-HE28. The sequence continues at coordinate 10,633 of JAIOIH010000032.1, forward strand.
GAACAGGATGAGCAAGGGCATACCGATCTGCGCGGCGCGCTCCACGCCCCGCAAACCTCTGGAGAGGATGAAGGTATTCAGGGCAAGACAGGCGATGTAGAACACAACGGCCTCGTATGGAATGCCCGTGCTGCTTTGGCCGATGTCCACATAGTTGGTGAAGAACTGCGCCACTTCCGTCTGGCTCAGTCCGACAAAGGTGCCCTGCAGACTGTGCCACACGTAGCTCATGGTCCAGCTCTCGATGTAGCAGTAATAGGCCGCCACCGCGATATTGGTGAAGATGCCGAACACGCCGAAGTACTTCCAAAAGGCGCGCTTGGTCATGTTGTCCAGGATGAAGGGCGTACTGTGGTTGCCACTTCGCCCTCCATAGCGCCCCATGCTCCACTCGATCCATAGCAGCGGTATGCCCATGAGGAGGAAACACACCAGGTAAGGAATTATGAAAGCGCCGCCCCCGTTGTTCACCGCCTGCACGGGGAAGCGGAGAAAGTTGCCCAGGCCAACGGCGTTGCCTGCCATGGCCAGGATCAGTCCTACGCGGGTGCCCCAAGCTTCGGTCTGTTTGATCACCATGCAAATAGGTTCGGGTTTTGCGGGCGACCAAGGTAGAAGAATTGTGAACGGGGCTTGGGCCGGAAATGCTGACCCCGAATTATGCCGTCCCGTGCGGCTACCGGATGGTCCATCTGTCGGCGAGTAAATTGGCACCCTCCATGGCAGCACCGGCAAACCGCCCCTCCGCCTTTGCCCAGCGTACCGTCATCAGCGTGTTGATCGCGATCAGCGTCTCGCACATGTTGAACGACATCGTGCAGTCGTTGATCCCGGCGATCTATCCGATCGTGAAGGACAAGTTCGCACTGAGCTTCGCCCAGATCGGGATCATTACCCTCTGCTTCCAGCTTACCGCCTCCATCCTGCAGCCCTTCGTGGGTCGTTATACGGACAAGCACCCGCAGCCCTACTCGCTGATCTTGGGGATGGGATTCACCCTGGCCGGAATTTTGGCCCTTTGGGGCGCAGGCAGCTACATCACCCTGCTGGGTGCCGTGATGCTGGTGGGCATGGGATCATCGATCTTCCACCCCGAATCCTCGCGCATCGCCAATGCGGCCTCCGGCGGAAAACGAGGCTTGGCCCAATCCGTGTTCCAACTGGGAGGCACGTTCGGATCCTCCTTGGGACCGTTGCTGGCGGCCCTCATCGTAGTCCCCTTCGGCCTGCACAGCCTGGGCTGGTTCGCCGTTATCCCCATCATCGGTATCCTCGTGCTGCTGCGGGTGGGCAAGTGGTACAAGAGGACCTCCGCGATCCGCACGCGCCGGCCTTCCAAGGCTCCCGTGCCGCACGGTATTCCACGGGCCACCGTCAGGCGCTCCGTTGCGATCCTGCTGGTGCTGGTATTCTCCAAGCAATTCTATCTCGCCAGCATGAGCAGCTACTACACCTTTTACCTTATGGGCAAGTTCGGCCTCTCGGTGCAGGATGCCCAGATCCATCTGTTCATCTTCCTGTTTGCTGCTGCTCTTGGCACGCTCATCGGCGGACCCGTCGGGGACCGGTACGGGCGCAAGTACGTCATCTGGTTCTCCATATTGGGATCCGCCCCGTTCACCCTGCTTCTTCCGCATGCCGGGCTGGTGTGGACCGGTATCCTGGCCGCGATCATTGGTTTGGTGCTCTCTTCGGCCTTTTCCGCCATCCTGGTGTATGCACAAGAGCTAGTACCCGGCAAAGTGGGGATGGTCTCGGGCCTGTTCTATGGCTTCTCCTTTGGCATGGCCGGTATCGGCTCGGCATTGTTGGGTGCGCTGGCGGACCATACGAGCATCGAGTTCGTCTTCCACGTCTGTGCGTTCCTGCCCCTGATCGGGCTGGCCGCCACCTTCCTGCCCCGCGTGCATGAACGATACCTGCATCACGAGCAGGTGAAGAGCTAGTCGACGGAACAGCTCCCTCAGTGATCTCCCGAAGGGGATCCTGAGGACACTCAGAGGCATCAACGTCTCCGCCGTTCGGCGGAAGACGTTGATGGAGCTAGCTCCCTCATACCGGTGATGGCACCTGCGTTGCTCTTCCCATCTTTGTCCCATGGCCAAGATCCTGATCATCGACGACGAAAAGGCGATCCGCAATGCGCTCCGGGACATCCTCGAGCACGAAAAGCACAAGGTGGAAGAGGCCGAGGACGGCGCTTCAGGGCTGGAGAAAGCCAAGAAGGGCAAGTTTGATGTGGTGCTCTGCGACATCAAGATGCCGAAAATGGACGGCATGGAGCTACTGGAAAAGCTGATGGCGCACGACGATTCCATCCCGGTGGTGATGATCAGTGGGCACGGAACCATCGATATGGCGGTGGAGGCCATCAAGAAGGGAGCCTTCGACTTCATCCAAAAACCGCCGGACCTGAACAGGATCCTGGTGACGCTGCGCAATGCCCTGGAACGCGGTTCCTTGGTGCAGGAGACCAAAACCCTCCGGCAGAAGGTGCAGCGGAGCAAGGCCGGTTCGCGCATGGTGGGCTCCAGCAAACAACTGGAGGCCATCCGTGAAATGGTGGAAAAGGTGGGTCCCAGCGATGCCCGCGTACTGATCACTGGCGGGAACGGGGCAGGCAAGGAAGGTGTGGCCCGGATGCTGCATGAAAGGAGCAATCGGAAAGCGGCCCCGTTCATTGAGGTGAACTGCGCCGCAATACCGAGCGAGCTGATCGAGAGCGAGCTGTTCGGGCACGAGAAGGGCGCCTTCACCAGCGCCGTTGCCCAGCGAAAGGGGAAATTCGAACTGGCCGACGGAGGAACGCTCTTCCTGGACGAGATCGGCGACATGAGCCTGGCCGCCCAAGCCAAGGTGCTACGCGCTCTGCAGGAGAACCGGATCACCCGGGTGGGCGGCGACAAGGAGATCAAGGTGAACCCCAGGGTGATCGCCGCGACCAACAAGGACCTGCGCAAGGAGATCGCCGAAGGCCGCTTCCGCGAGGACCTCTTCCACCGGCTCAGCGTGATCCCCATCCATGTGCCGGACCTGAGCGAGCGCATCGATGATATCCCTGAACTGGTCGAGCATTTCATCGATCTGGTCTGCACCGAGCAGGGCGTAGCACCGAAACCGATCAGCGATGCTGCCGTGAAGGAGCTGCAAAAGCTCCCCTGGACGGGGAACGTGCGCGAACTGAGGAACGTGGTGGAACGGCTGGTGATCCTGGGTGGCCCGGAGATCAGCCACACGGACGTGAAGCGGTACGTCGGAGCCTGAGCACCTTTCGGGGATCTCTTCGATCGCGGCTCCCGGCCTCTTTTCCGCCCATGCTTCGCCGGAACGAACAACAGGCACGCGGTCCATCGCCCAAAAGTTCCTGAACAGGTGCTGAGGGTGAGGGTCCCAGGGACTTCTTCAACGAAGCCGTGTTAACATTCAAAAACACCGAAAAAGGTGTTATTGAGGCAACCAACGCGTTCACGGCCCGTCTCTTCCTCAGATCGCCGATCTTAAACGGGGGGGAAACCTATTAATCCAACCACCATGGCCGTCCTGCATCACATCTACAACTTTCTGTACTACCAGTTCGGGGACAGTCTCTTCTATATCATTGGCTTCATGGCGGTACTTTCCGTGGTCGCCCAATGGCGACTTTACGAGAAGGCTGGCCAACCGGGGATAGCGGCCATCGTACCCATCTGGAACTTCATCGTATTCCTTCGCATAGTCGGTCGGCCCTCCAGTCACTTGTGGCTCTTCCTGATCCCCATCTATGGCCAGTTCTACATGATCCCGAAGGTGTGGATCGAGTTGTGCCAGAGCTTCGGCAAGCGCACCCTGCTGGACCATGTACTCGTTATCCTGCTCAACGGCCTGTACATCTTCAACTTGGGCATGAGCTATGATACCACCTATGTGGGTCCCGTATACGGGACCCGGCCGGATCTGGAGGGTGATGGCCAGCACCGGCCAAGTCTAGCTTAATAGCGAAGCGGCCTTCTTCAAGGCCTTGGGAAGGCCGTCGGGGTCCCTGCCTCCGGCGGTGGCATAGAACGCCTGTCCCCCGCCTCCACCCTTGATCTCCGTGGCCAAGGCTTTGATCACTTCCGGTGCGGAAATGCCCTTGGCCAAGAGTGCTGCGCCCACCATCACGCCCAAAAGCGCCTTATCGCCTTGGCGGGCCCCCATCACCAACAGGAGGTCCGGGTTGGCATCCTTCAGCCGGAAGGCAAGGTCCCGCATGCCGTTGGCATCCAGGTCCACCTCCTCCGCGACCAAGCGGGCCCCGTTCATCTTCTTGGCCTTCTTCAAAATGGTCTCCTGAAGGCGGGCCACCCGCTCCTGTGCGGCCTTTTCCAACTCCTTGGTCAAGACCGCATGCTGATCCAGGAGCTGCTTCACGGCGACCGTGATATCCGCCGGATGCTTCATCAGGCTGTTCAATGTGTCAAGCGTATGCAGGCGCTCTTCCACGTACCGCTCCGCAGCTTCACTGGTAATGGCCTCGATACGACGGATACCGGCAGCCAAGGCGCCTTCCGAAACGATGCGCAGGCTCCCGATCTCCCCGGTGCGCGCAACATGGGTGCCGCCGCACAGTTCCACGCTCGCCCCGAATTTGACCACGCGCACCCTGTCTCCGTATTTCTCCCCGAACAAGGCCATCGCGCCCATGGCCAAGGCCTCCTTCACGGGCGTGTCCCGCAGCTCTTGCAGGGGCACGTCGGCGCGGATGAGGTCCATCACCTCGGCTTCCACTCGTGCCAATTCCTCTGCGGTGATCTTGGCGAAGTGCGAGAGGTCGAAGCGCAACCGGTCCGGGGCCACCAGCGAACCTTTCTGCTCCACGTGGCTTCCGAGCACGTTCCGCAGGGCATGGTGCAGGAGGTGCGTGGCCGTGTGATTGCGCCGCACCAGCTTGCGGCGGTGCTCGTCCACCTGTGCCGTCAGCGGCGCCGATACGTCCGGAGGTAGTTCCGCCGTGAAGTGGACGATGAGCTGGTTTTCCCGGCGGGTGTCCAGCACGGGCACTTTCACGCCACCCTGCACCAACCACCCCTGGTCGCCCACCTGGCCACCGCCCTCGGGATAGAACGCCGTCCGGTCCAGCACCACTTGCCAGCGATCACCGGCCTTGTCCTTCACCTTGCGATAGCGCAGGATGCGGGCCTCCGTGGAAAGTTCATCATAGCCGACGAACTCCGTTGTGCCCTGTGCGATCTCCGTCCAGTCGCCCGTGGTGATGGCGGTGGCGGCGCGGGAGCGGTCCTTTTGCTTTTTCAGCTCCTTCCCGAAGCCCTTCATATCCACGTCCACTCCCTGTTCGCGGGCCATCAAGCGGGTGAGGTCGATGGGGAACCCGAACGTGTCGAACAGCTCAAAGGCCGTGGCACCATCGAGGGTTCCCTTGCCTTCCGCCACCAACTGCTCCAGCCGTTTGGTACCCAGTTCCAGCGTCCGGAGGAAGGAACGTTCCTCCTCGAGCATCACGCTGGTGATCAGTTCCTGCTGCTTGGCCAGTTCCGGGAACTGCTCACCCATTTGCCCGACCAGCACGGGCACCAAGGCGTGCATGAACGGTTCCTGGAGCCCGAGGAAACTGTACCCGTATCGCACGGCGCGGCGCAGGATCCGGCGGATCACATAGCCCGCGCCGGTATTCCCGGGCAATTGCCCATCGGCGATGGCGAAGGCGATGGCCCGCAGGTGATCGGCGACCACGCGCATGGCGATATCGGCCTTCTCCCCGGAACCGAGATCCCGTGCCCGACCCGGGGTATCGGTCGGCCTTTCCCCATAGTTGAGCCCGCACAATTTCGCCAAAGCTTGTATCAGCGGCTGGAAGACGTCCGTATCATAGTTGCTGCGCTTGCCTTGCAACACCATGCACAGGCGCTCAAAGCCCATGCCCGTATCCACATGCTTGGCTGGGAGCGCATGCAGGGAGCCGTCCGCTTTCCGCTCATATTGCATGAACACGTTGTTCCAGATCTCGATCACTTGCGGATGGTCGTTGTTCACCAGGTCCTTGCCGGGCGCAACCTTACGCTCCTCCGCGGAGCGCACGTCCACGTGGATCTCCGTGCAAGGGCCACAGGGGCCGGTCTCGCCCATCTCCCAAAAGTTGTCCTTTTTCCCGAAGGGCAGCACCCGTTCCCGGGGCAGGTACTTCAACCAGAGGTCGCGCGTTTCGGTGTCGGCCTCCAACTTGTCGGTGGCATCCCCGCCGAAGTAGGTCACGTGGATGTCGGCGGGATCGATCTTGTAGGTGTCCACCAGCAACTCCCATGCCCACTGGATGGCCTCCTTCTTGAAGTAGTCGCCAAAACTCCAGTTGCCGAGCATCTCGAACATCGTATGGTGGTACGTGTCGATACCCACCTCTTCCAGGTCGTTGTGCTTGCCGGAAACGCGCAGGCATTTTTGGCTGTCCGCAATGCGCGGATGCACCACGGGCCGGTTGCCGAGGAAGAGGTCCTTGAACTGGTTCATGCCCGCATTGGTGAACATGAGCGTGGGATCGTCCTTCACCACCATGGGCGCACTGGGCACGATGGCGTGGCCGCGTTGTGCGAAGTGATCGAGGAAGGCTTGGCGGATCTCACGGGAGGTGGGCATGGTCGGGAACTGGATACCTGTGACTAGTGACTGGTGACTGGTGACTGACTTCACGATCGGTAACGCGCCGCGAAATTAGGTGTGGGTTACCTTCGCACCTTCCCAAACCTGCACATGGGAGAGCATAAGTACCGCTTCAATCCGGACACGCTGAACTTCGAACGCATCCGCATCAGTGGATGGAGGAAGGTAAAACGCGTGACATTGGCCTTGGCACCGGGGCTGCTGTTCGGCGTTATCGGCATTTTTCTGGCCTTCCAGTTCATCGATTCGCCCAAGGAGGCCACACTGCGCCGCGAGAACCAGCAGTTGATGGTGGAGTACGAACTGATCAACAGGCAACTCGCGGACATGGAGAACGTTCTGAGCGACATCGAGCGGCGCGACGACAACGTGTACCGCGTGATCTTCGAGGCCGACCCCATTCCCTCCAACGTGCGCATGGCGGGCATCGGCGGGGTGAACCGCTACCGTGACCTGGAGGGCTTCGCGAACAGCGAACTGGTGATCGGCACGCGCAAGCGATTGGACAAGATCGCCAAGCGCATGTACGTGCAAAGTCTCTCGCTGGACGAGGTGGGTTCGCTGGTATTGCGCAAGCAGGAGATGCTGGCAAGCATCCCTTCGGTGGAGCCGATCCCGCAGGACCGGACGCGATTGAGCTCCGGCTTCGGGGAGCGCATGCACCCGATCTACAAGATCGAAAAACCACACTTGGGCCTGGATTTCACCAGTCCGATCGGCACACCGATCCACGCCACCGGCGACGGTACCGTGGAATTCGCGGGATACAACACCACCGGCTATGGCATCCACGTGATCCTGGACCACGGCTTCGGCTACCAGACCCTCTACGGGCACATGTCGGAAGTAGAGGTGCGTAAGGGCCAGAAAGTGAAACGCGGGGATGTGATCGGGGAAGTGGGCAGTACCGGCCTCAGCACCGGGCCCCACCTGCACTACGAAGTACACAAGGATGGCGTGCCCATGGATCCCGTGAACTTCCTCTTCAACAGCCTCACGCCGGAGGAGTACGCGCGCATGGTGGAGATCGCCGGCAATGCGGGGCAGTCGATGGACTGATCACTACATTCGTGGCGATGCCGCTGAAGGAGAAAACGATCGAACGGATGTACTGGGGCATTGGCGAGGTGGCCGATACGCTGGGCGTGAACACTTCGCTGTTGCGTTACTGGGAAAAGGAGTTCGGGACGCTGCGCCCCAAGCGTACCAACAAGGGCGATCGGCTCTATACCAAGGACGACATTGAACAGCTCCGCCGCATCCAACACCTGGTGAAGGAAAAGGGCTTTACGTTGCAAGGTGCGAAAGGGCAGTTGCGCAAGCCGGAACCGAAGGAAGAACCAGAGGTGCCACCGTTGCCCGTGGACGAGGTGCGCAACAAGCTGAGGCGGGTGCGGGAGGGTCTCCTTGAGCTGAGGAAACGGTAGGCCGTACCTCGGTGGCAGTGGACGGAAACCCGCACTCGCACCGAACAACTGTCAATTACTCCTTCAGCAGGTACCCCTTCACGTAATCCCCGATGCCTTCCTCCAGCGTATGGAACGGGGCATCGTAGCCGATGCCGCGCAACTTCCCCATCGGTGCCTCGGTGAAATACTGGTACTTGTCGCGGATGTCCATCGGCGTGTCGATGAACTCGATCTGCTCCGGTTTTCCCATGGCGGTGAAGACGCCGCGTGCGAGATCCAGGAAAGTGCGTGCCTTGCCGCTGCCGAGGTTGTAGATGCCTGAATGCTTCCGGTGCTCCATCAGGAAAATGCAGACGTTGCACACATCCTTCACGTAGACGAAATCACGAAGTTGCCCGCCGTCGGTGTAGTCCGGCCGGTGGCTGCGGAAGAGCTTCATGCTTCCGCTTGCGGTGATCTGGTTGAAGGCGTGGAAGACCACCGAGGCCATGCGCCCCTTGTGGTATTCGTTCGGGCCGTAGACGTTGAAGAACTTCAGCCCTGCCCAGAAGAAGGGTTTGGCCTCTTGCTGCAAGGCCCATTTGTCGAATTCGTTCTTGCTCTCACCGTACGGATTGAGCGGCTTCAACTTGTAGGGAAGCGCATCATCGGTATCGCCGTAGCCCAGCTCGCCATCGCCGTATGTGGCGGCGGAAGAGGCGTACACCAAAGGGATGGCATACTTCGCGCAACGCTCCCAGATCTGCTGGCTGGAGCGCACGTTCAGTTCATCAAAGATCGCCTTGTCGAACTCGGTCGTGTCGGTGCGCGCACCGAGGTGGAAGATGAACTGGATGAGCTTCTCGTTGGCATCGATCCATACCGGGAATTCCGAGCGCTCCACGCGGGCGCTGAGCTTCACGCCTTCGAGGTTCGGGTCCTTTTCACGGCGGGAAAAATCGTCCACGGCCACAAGGTCCGTGTAGCCGCGTTCCTGCAATTCCACCAATAGACGACTGCCGATAAAGCCTGCTGCACCCGTGACAATGATCATGGTGTAAAAGTAACTGAGGTCATCCAGCATGAAGATGCACTTCGTGGAGACCTTGATGGAACTAGCTCCCTCAGCGATCTCCCGAAGGAGATCCCGAGGACACACAAAGGCATCAACGTCCACTGCGTGAGACGCTGATGGAGCTACTTCACCTCCTTCACCAGGATCACATACACCGGGAAGTGGTCGCTGTAGCCGCCTTGGTATTGATCCCCGACAAAGGTGCGGAAGGGATAGCCCGCGAAGTTGCCTTCATCCTGCCGTAGGTAGGGTTGGTTGAATACGCGGGTACCGTAGTACTTGAGGTTTCCGCCAGCCCCGGTGACCAAGGCGGGGGAAAGGATGATCTGGTCGAAGAGGTTCCATGAATCACGCCATGCCAAGGAGCCGATGCCTTTTTTATAGAGGTCGTACATCGGGTTGTAGAACTTCTTGTCGGTCACGAACTCCTTGTCACCGGTAGTGTTGAGGAACTTGCGGACGGAGGGATCCACGGGGTCGTCGTTGAGGTCGCCCATGTACAGGATGCGCGCATCGGCGTTGCGGGCCATGAGCGAATCGATGATGTGCCGGCCCAGTTTTGCCGCGAGGGTCCGCAGCGGCAACGAGCGCTTCTCCCCGCCATAGCGGGAAGGCCAGTGGTTCACGATGATGCTGAGCGTATCGCCGTCCATCAGACCGGTGACCACCAGTTGATCGCGGGTGCGGAACAGGCTGTCCTCGGGATTCCGCAAGGGGTATGCCCGCTCGTGCAGCAGCGTGAAGTAGGCCGGGTTGTAGATGAAGGCCACATCCACACCGCGACGGTCCGGACTGTCATGGTGTACGATCCGGTAGCCCCGCTCTGCCAAGGCACCGGTCTTCACCAGGTCCTCCACCACGCCCCTGTTCTCCACTTCGCAAAGCCCCAGGCACACCAGCCCGTCCGGCAACACGTCGGTGCCCATCTCGCCGATCACCTTGGCCAAATGTTGCAGCTTCCGTTCGTAGCGTTCGGTGTTCCACAACTTGGCACTGGTGGGCAGGTATTCGGCATCATCGTTGGGGCCGTCGATGGTATCGTAGAGGTTCTCCACGTTGTAAAAGCCGATCGGGCGGGGCGCATAGCGCACGTCATCCTTCTGGGCGGATGCCCCATGGAACAGGAAGGCGGAGGCGATGAGGAGGAACAGGCGGAAGGAAAAGGTCATGGAGATGGAAAAGGGGCGGCAAGTTATCCGTTCAATGCACCCGGTTGCCAAATTCCGGGCCATTGTACACAAAAGCACCCTGCGTGGTCGTTCCTTTGTACCCATGAGATGTTCCTTGTCCAGTGCGTTCTTCGCTTGCTTCCTGGTCGTTGCCTCCTCTCTTCAAGCCCAGAGCATAGCGGATGCCCGCAATGCGCCGCTCGGAAGCTCCGTCACCATCAACGGCATCGTCACCTCCGGGCCTTCGCTGGGCGGCATCCGCTATGTGCAGGATGCCAGTGGCGGCATCGCGGCATTCCCCGGGAGCGGATCCGTACCGGGCTTTGCTCCACAACAGGGGGATGACATCACCCTCTCGGGCACGTTAACCGAATACAGCGGTTTGCTGGAGGTCACGCCCATCAGTGCTTTCACCATCCACAGCAGTGGCAATCCACTTCCGGCGCCACTGGTGATCACACCTGCTCAATTGGATGAAGCGGTCGAATCGCAATTGGTGCGTTTGGACGGGGTCTACTTCTCCGGATCCGGCACGTTCACCTCGGGCCTCTGGCCGGTGCAGGTGGGCACGCAAACCGCCAACATCTATTTCCGATCCGGGCATCCGATGGTCGGTACGCCGGTACCCAGCGGACCGGTGGATATCACCGGTATTGCCTCGCAGTTCGACAGTGCCCCCTTCACGGGCGGCTATCAATTGCTTCCCCGCGCCACTACGGACATCACGCCGCATGCGCTGATCAGCATTGTCCCCCCCGTACAACAGCAGGCGTTGGTGACCGATGGCTTCACCCTGAGCTGGCAAACGAACCTGCCCGGCAGCACCGAGGCCTTCTATGGCACCACTCCGGCTTTCGGCTCGCACGCAGGCGGCACTGGCTCCACCACTGCGCACGACCTGCAGCTCAGCGGCCTGCAGCCAGCCACGTTCTACTACGCCCAAGCCTTCTCGGTGGCGAACGGCGACACCGCCTTCTCCGTGACCGGGCTTTACTCCACGGCTTCAACTTCCAGCGGTGCCATTCACGTGTACTTCACCAAAAGCGTGGACACCAGCGTGAGCAGCGGCACGGATGCCATCGGACTTTTCCAAGCCACGGACGACACCATCAAGGCCTACATCGATCGCGCGCAACAAACGCTCGATATCGCGATCTACAACACCAACAGCACCTATATCGTCTCCGCCGTGAATGCGGCGCACGACCGTGGCGTGCAGGTGCGCTGGATCGCGGAAGGAAGCAACGCCAACACCGCACTGGCCGCGCTGGATCCGACCATTCCCGTTTTGTTCCGCACCGATGGACAAGGCAGCGGCATGCACAACAAGTTCTTCGTGATCGATGCCGAGGACCCTGCGCATGCCACCATCATGGGCGGTTCCTGCAACTGGACGGTCCAGAGCTTTTTCGATGACTACAACAACATCCTCTTCATCCAGGACCAAGCATTGGCGCGTTGCTACCGCATGGAGTTCGAGGAGATGTGGGGCGGCAGCGGCGCGCAGCCCGTGCCCGCGTTCAGCCGCTTCGGCCCGGACAAGACCGACAATACGCCCCATCTGTACAATGTGGGTGGCATCCTGGTGGAGAGCTGGTTCTCCCCTACCGACGGCGTTACCGATCGCATTGTGGAAGCGATCAATGCTGCGGACCACAGTGTCCGCTTGGCGTTGTTCGTGTTCACGCAGAACGATATCGGCGATGCCGTGCTCGCCGCCCACAACCGCCCGGGTGTGCTGGTGCAAGGTGATGTGGAGGATGTGAACAGCACGGGATCGGAGTTCAACTACCTGGTCGGCCAAGGCGTGGCGCTATACTCGCACGAGGAGGAACCGGGGCTGTTGCACCACAAGTACGCCATCATCGATGAAGGATCGAGCGGCGATCCACTGGTGATCACCGGCAGCCACAACTGGACACAGTCCGCTGAAACAGTGAATGATGAGAACACCCTGGTGATCCACGACGCCACCGTGGCCAATCTCTTCTACCAGGAATGGAACGCACGCCATAACGAGGTGACCGCGATCAGCGAAGCCGCGCAACAGCCGGGGATCTCCGCATGGCCCGTACCCGCGAACAACTGGATCACCGTGGAACCGTCCACCGCTGGCTTGGCCCGGATCACCCTGCACGATGCCACGGGCCGCGAGGTCTACCGCGCGGAAGCGCAAGGGCGCACGACCATCTCCGTTGCGCAACTTCCAGCGGGCCTGTACACGCTTTCCTGCCTGCAGGATGGCGTAAGATCGCAGCGGGCGGTGATGGTGGTGAGGTAGGGGGCCGGAAGCGTGCTATTTCCCATTACCCCAGTGTCCCTATCAAACGTCCTTCATTGCGATCAATAAGGCCGCCCAACGGCTCCGCGCCACAGTTATTACCAAACCAGTTTTCAATAGCACTCGGTAACCGCCGTGGTGAAGAACGCTCTCCACCATCGCCAAGTTGATCACATGCGCCCGATGGCAACGGAAGAACAAGGCATGCGGCAACTCAGCGGACAAACTGTGCAGGTTGCGGCTCACCAACAGGCGTTTACCGGCTTCACAGTATACCCATGTGTAGCTGCCATCGGCTTGCAACGCGATGATCTTCTCGTGGTCCACATAGAGCACTCCTTCCTTTGTGGGCACCGCCAATTTGTGGCCCTGCCTTGGATG
>JAIOIH010000033.1 GCA_019912395.1 Flavobacteriales bacterium
CAGCCTTGGATGTAGAAGGTGTAGTTGGCACCGGGCGTTAGGCCGGGGATGATCGCTGGTCCAGCTGCCACATGGTAACCGGAGGCGATCGGCAAGGGATCTCCGGGGAGGCCCGAGTCGCGCAGCTCCCAGTTGTAGCTCGCCGAGGCATTGTTCGTCCAGTTGATCGTGGCGGTTCCACCGGCCAAGCCGGTCACCGTGGCCACCGGTGCGAAGCACGTGGGGATGGTCACGTTCAAGGTGTAGTCCTCCGCCTGGCCAAAGGCGTACGTGCCGCAGGGGTCCACCGGGGAAGTACCGTAGTTCTTGATCACCCGCATGCGAGTCGGACCTGCGGTTGCTGACAAGGGAATCGTTACCGGTCCGCTCACCACCGCCGTACATACGGAGCCGGTGAAGCTGCCGATGGGTACTGCCGTCTCGAAGGTACCGTCCTGGTCCCAGTCGAAGAAGGCGGTGAAGAAGTTGGTATAGCTACCATCAGAGTTGCCGGTGAGGGACATCGTGTAGGTGCTTCCCGCTTTGACGTTCCCCACCACTGCGGTGAAGTCCTCCACGGCCGGTGTACCACCCACGGTGGAACTGGAGGTGTTGTTGATGTCCGAGAAGGTCACGTTGCAGATCGGCTCGATGCTAAAGGAGATCACCGGCGTGCAATAGCAAGCGGTCGGTGCGCTCATTGTCACCTGATAGTCCGAACTGGCGGCGGTGCCGTTCCCGGCGCAGGTCACTTGGCAACGGTACCAAGTGGTTGCCGTTTGGCTGGTGACATAGGTGGAATTGGTGCTCACACCGGGCGCGTTGGACCACGAGGAGCCATTCGGGGAGGTCTCCCACTGGTAGGAGATCCCTCCTTCCGAGGACTCATTGGTGATCCCCAAGGTGAAGGGAACGCCTGCGCAAGCACTGGTGGGGCCGGTGGTGGCTCCAGGGGTAGGCAAGGTGCTGCAAGGTGGCAGCTCCATCACGGAGATGTCGTCCAAGTAGAGGTAGAATTGATCTCCGATCGAATGGGCCTGAAAACCGATGTAGAACGCTCCGGTTGATCCCGGCGTGAATTCAATGATGTTGGTGTTGAGAGGGGTCGTCACCGGGTCGTGGTCGGCCAAGGCATTGGTCATGCCCGCAGCGGAGGCACTGGTGCCGTATGCCACGGCCAGTTTCTCCGGGTAGGTGGTTCCCCCGTTGTTGCCATAGACGTAGGTGAGCCGGTAGGTTGTGCCTGACGTCAAGCCCAGGGCATCCGTAAACAGCCACGAATTGGCTGCGCCGGGCGCATAGGCATACCGTGCCGCATTCCCGGTCATGCCGGTGGGTGCTGCAACAGTGGTCCACGGGTTGCCGCTCACTACTTGAATTCCCATGCAATTGGGGATGGCAGGCGGTGCTACGCTGTTGAAATTCTGGGTATAGGGCAGGGACATGAGGCCGCACGCCGTGGTAAACGAATAGGGCCCGGACCAAAAACTGAGGTCCCCGCCGCCACAATCAGCCCGTACATAGAGGCTATATGCCGTATTGGCGGAGAGGCCGTTCACGATTTCCGAGAGCCCTGGGGTCGTGTTGCTCGCTGTGGGTGATCCGGATCCGGGTGAACCGCTGTCACGGATCTCCCATTGGTAGCCGCCGGAAGGTGTGGAAGCATTGGCGTTCCACGAGATGGTGGCACCATTCGCAGTAATGCCGGTCACGCCCAACCCGGTTGGTGAATCGCATGTTGGAGGCCCTTGTATGGTCAGGGAGTAGTCTTCCACCTGTCCGGAGAAGGAGTTCCCGCAGGGCTCACTGTTAGGGCCGAAAGTGGATTCGTGGACACGGACCCGCATACGGGTGGTACCGTCCAGGGCCGTGTTTGGGACCGTGATCGACCCGCTGAATGGGGAGCCGCTGATCTGGGAGAACAGGATCTCACTCGCGTCAAAGGCCTGATCATGGTTCAGGTCGGCCCACACAAGGATCTGCATGGTGGTGGACGTTCCCGTGGCCGTGGCGGAGAACGGGAAGGTGACCGTACGTGCGCAGGTACCGGTGATGGAAGTGAAATCCTGATAGGATACAGTGCCTTCATTGCTGTTGTTGATGCCCGCATAGGTCACGTTGGTGATCACGCCGGCCTCCAAACTTGCCGCGCCTGCGGTACAGTAGTCCATCAGGAAGGAGTACGGGCTGGAATTCGGCCCGAACGAGCCACCACAGTCCTGCCGCAAATACACTTGGTAGTTGGAGCCGGTGGTCAAGCCGGTCAGGTTTGCGGAGGTGCCGGCTATCGGGCCAACCACGGTTCCGCCGTTCGCTGTGGCACCAGTTCCGGGGGTGAAGCCCACCGGGCCGTATTCCACATAGTACTGGCCTGTACATGCCGGGCAGGACCAGTTGACGGATACGGAGGTTGCACTGAGGTTCACCACATCCAGAATGCTCGGCGCTTCACAGACCAAGGGGGCCTGGATCCGGAGGTCATCGATCCCCAGGTCGTCCGCACCGTAATCGGAAACAGCGGAGATCCGCAATACGGTGGTCGGAGAGGTGGAGGTCATGGTGAAGGCCTTCTCACTCCATCCCACGGATACGCCTAACGTGCTGCCCAATTGTGTGAAGGTTGCACCCCCATTGGTGGATTGGGACACCTTCAAATTGTCAGT
This sequence comes from Flavobacteriales bacterium, assembly GCA_019912395.1. Taxonomy (GTDB): domain Bacteria; phylum Bacteroidota; class Bacteroidia; order Flavobacteriales_F; family PHOS-HE28; genus PHOS-HE28. The sequence goes on from JAIOIH010000033.1 coordinate 2,643, forward strand.
GCCACTGGGGTTGATGTACCAGAATTTGAGATTGGTATTGCCGGTGGCGGCGCTCATGTCGATGTAGAGGTCCATGATCCCCGGCGTAGTGCCGTTCATGCCGTAGGTGTGGAATAGCGCGCAATAGTTCCCATTGGGGAATGGAGGAGAAGGAGGTATCCAGTTCGGATCGGTCAAAAAGGACCATCCTGCACTTGCGCCTTGGTCATTTCGGCGCCAAGAATTGTTGCCTGTGGCCGGTGTGGCGTTCCAGCTGGCCGAAGGCCTGTCCGTGGTGTTGCAGCCATTGACCCAGGATTCAAAGCTCTCCGAATAGGAGACTCCGTCATACGCTGCATAAACCGGGGCACCGGTTGCCGCAGCCACTTGGATCGGTGTGCTGGTGACCGGGTTGCCTGCATCTGCCGCACAGGTCACTCGGTCGCGATACCAAGTGGAGGCGACTGGTGAAACGCTCAGGGTACTGTTAGTGGCACCGGCAATATCCGTCCAGATCGAGTTGTCCGGTGAGGATTGCCATTGGTGGGTGATGCCTGTTTCAGGGGCTTGCTGTGTGGAAAGTGTCCTTGTTGTTCCAGTGCAGAAATTGGCCGTCCCGGAAACCATAGTGTTCCCTGGAGCAGCAACGGTGCAAGGAGTGGACCCAACATAGCTCAACACCAAACGGGGCCGGGTGGACCTTGTTCCCGTGTTGGTGACCGAGGAGGTGCCACATCCAACGGCAACATCAGCGCGATAGGTGTGTTGTCCGTTGAACCCGATGGCGGTGCTCCATTGAATAGCGGGGTTACTGGTAAAGTTCGGTGCATTGTGGCAAACCTCCACCAGCAGGTTCCCGCCAGTGTAAGTGAAGGAACTCACCGGGAATTTTATGTTGCCGGAATAGCCGGAGGGGTAGGAATAGGTAGCTGGCCCATACACCGGTGTAGCACCGGATTCCCAGCCGGTAATGGCCAGAGCTGTAACGGCGGTATTCAACATGGAAATGGTGTAACCGGGCAGGCTATGACCACTGAGCGTCGTAGCGTTCGCTACCCAGCCCACCTCGGTGATCAGCATGCCGTTGGTTATCCCGGCCGTGCTCAGTTCCGCAGCGGTGTAGAGATACTGCGCCCGTTGCGATTGATAGTAATGTCCCAGCGGACAGGGATAGGAAGTGGTGGTATTGGCACCACTGTTGGTACCAATGATCACTGTGGTCTGCGCCATCATCTGTGGCGCACATAGGAGCAGTGCCATGGCGATGATGGCTACTTTCCAAGCACATGGCGGCTTGTGCTTCGATGTCATCTGGGATCGATCAGTGTTCATGGGGTTGGGTTTTGGTGATGTGGGAGTGGGGCAGGCGGATGCGTAAGGCTAAGCGCTTGGATTGCCAATGGCGGATCGATTCGAGGAAGGTGGGGGGTCGCGTTCAGGTCAGGTGCAATAGCAGTCCTACAATTGAACAGACGAATGTATCGTCGAAGTTTCGACAAAAGCAATATTTATTTATTTATGAACAGCAAGCAACCTGCTGCTTGCAGTGCGTACCGAGATTGATCAAGGCCACCTTGATCTCAAGCCATAACCTCTTTGGGCAAAGGAGTTTGCCGGATTGTTGTCGGCCCTGTTGCCGACCTTTATCGGCCTCGGCAAGGAGATTTTGTCCGCGCACCGGTCCATTGACGTCGTCTTTCGACTAACGTCCATCTGGACATCCGGTCGATTGAGCGGTAATCCTCATAGGCATACCATATAATGGAGAATTTGACCTTGGAATAGATCTCGGAAAATAGGGATCCAAAGCAGGTCGGTACGGCACGACACTCCTGCTCGATTCGGAAGAAGGCTCAGCCCTTCGAGGTGTGGTCACATCCGGAGGGCTGAAGTTCACACCAATGGGATATCCGGCCTTGGGCAGCAACTGATCGAACAGTTCAGCGCACCGCTTTTCCGGGCAGAATCCAGGACATGGACATGGATGCGCTTGGAGGGACTCATGCGCTCCATCGTGTCCGGATGTCCACAGCGATCTGCTGGTGTGCGTCGGGAATATTTCGACGTTGAGGTTCGCCCGGCCATTGTATACGGGTTTGGGCCACCGGGTCAAGGTGTTTTCGCCTCGATGCCGTATTCGGGGTCCGATCGGGCAAGCCACCCTCGTTTGGAGATCCCGAATGGAGCTGCTCCCACCTCAGTGACAGGACGGAAACCATGTGTCCCGATCTGCCCGGCATTGAACGCAACAAGCCCCGACCATTCCTGGCCGGGGCTCGTTCCTTTTCTGCTGCCGCAGTGCTCATCCGCCGAGTGGCGGAGACCCTGCGGAACGGGATCACATCATGCCGCCCATGCCGCCCATGTCGGGCATGCCTGCGGGGGCCTTCTCCTCCTTCTCGTCGCTGATCACGCACTCGGTGGTGAGCAACATGGCGGCGATGCTGGCGGCGTTCTCCAGGGCGACTCGGGTCACCTTGGTGGGGTCGATCACACCGGCGGCGAGCAGGTTCTCGTACTCCTCGGTGCGGGCGTTGAAGCCGAAGTCGCCCTTGCCGTCACGCACTTTCTGCACCACGATGCTGCCTTCCATGCCCGCGTTGGCCACGATCTGGCGAAGCGGCTCCTCCAAGGCGCGGCGCACGATGGCGATGCCGGTGGTCTCGTCGGGGTTGAGGCCCTCCATTTTATCCAGCACTTTCTGTGCGCGGATGTAGGCCACGCCGCCACCGGCAACGATACCTTCCTCCACGGCGGCACGGGTGGCATGCAATGCATCGTCCACGCGGTCCTTCTTCTCCTTCATCTCCATCTCGGTGGCTGCACCGATGTAGAGCACGGCCACGCCGCCGGCCAACTTGGCCAAGCGCTCCTGCAGCTTCTCCTTGTCGTAGTCGCTGGTGGTGTTCTCGATCTGCGCCTTGATCTGCGCCACTCGTCCGGTGATGTCGGCCTTCTTGCCGGCGCCGTTCACGATGGTGGTGTTGTCCTTGTCGATGCTGATCTTCTCGGCGGTGCCCAGCATGGAGAGCTCGGCGTTCTCCAGCTTGAAGCCGCGCTCCTCGCTGATCACGGTGCCACCGGTAAGGATGGCGATGTCCTCCAGCATGGCCTTACGGCGATCCCCGAAGCCGGGTGCCTTCACGGCGCACACTTTCAGGGAGCCGCGGATCTTGTTCACCACGAGGGTGGCCAAGGCCTCACCGTCCACGTCCTCGCTGATGATCAGCAACGGCTTGCCGGTCTGGGCGCTCTTCTCCAGGATCGGGAGAAGCTCCTTCATCGAGCTGATCTTCTTGTCGTAGATCAGGATGTGCGGGTTCTCCAGCTCGGCCTCCATCTTCTCGGTGTTGGTCACGAAGTAGGGGCTGATGTAGCCGCGGTCGAACTGCATGCCTTCCACCACTTCCACGGTGGTGTCGGTGCCTTTGGCCTCCTCCACGGTGATCACGCCTTCCTTCTTCACCTTGGCCATGGCCTCGGCGATGAGGCTGCCGATGGTGTCGTCGTTGTTGGCGCTGATGCTGGCCACCTGCTTGATCTTGGCGTTGTCGTCACCGACGGCCTTGCTCATCTTTTCCAGGTCGGCCACCACGGCCGTCACGGCCTTGTCGATGCCCCGCTTGAGGTCCATCGGGTTGGCACCGGCGGCCACGTTCTTCAGCCCTGCCGTTACAATGGCCTGGGCCAGTACGGTGGCGGTGGTGGTGCCGTCCCCGGCGACGTCCGCGGTCTTGCTGGCCACTTCCTTCAGCATCTGGGCGCCCATGTTCTCCACGGCGTCCTTCAGCTCGATCTCCTTGGCCACGGTCACGCCGTCCTTGGTCACTTGGGGCGCTCCGAATTTCTTGTCGATGATCACGTTGCGGCCCTTGGGACCCAGGGTCACCTTCACGGCGTTCGCGAGCTGGTCCACGCCGCGCTTCAGGCGGTCGCGGGCGTCTACTTCAAATTGGATGTTCTTTGCTGCCATTTTCTTTTTTTTGGGGCGGATCATGATCCGCTCGTGCGTTTTTTCTGGAAAGCGGGCCGATCATGATCGGCCCTTACGAACTGATCGAAGCTCAGTTCAGCACTGCGTAGATGTCGCTTTCGCGCATGATCATATAGTCCTTGCCTTCGAGGTTGAGCTCGGTGCCGCTGTACTTGCCATAGAGGATCTCGTCGCCCACTTTCACGCTCAATGGGGTCACCTTGCCGTCGTCCGCTACTCGTCCGGTGCCGATGGCGATGACCTTGCCGCGCTGGGGCTTTTCCTTTGCGGTGTCCGGGATGATGATCCCACCTTTGGTGGTCTCTTCAGCAGCTGCGGCTTCTACAAGCACGCGATCAGCCAGGGGCTTCACTTTGGTCGCCATGTTCTGTTTGGGGGTGTTGATTGATTTTACGATGACGCGCTCAGCGATCCCCATGCCAGTTGATGGGAACTGTCAAAACGATCGCCAAGTGGGGAAAGGCATGCTGGTTGTGTCATGCCGGGCCTGACAGGGTGACGCTGGCTATTCGGGGGCCTCCTGAACGGGAAGGGAGGGCACGTTCTCACTATCACCAATAATGGTGGCGCTCCCCGCATCGGGGTTCTCATCCAGCGTTATCGGCGCGTCCAGCTCATCGCCCACCACCCGGGTGGTCTGCAGCGATGCCGAGACCAGGCACAGTACCATCAAGGCACCGGCGAGGCTCCAAGTGGCCTTCTCCATGAAGTCCGCCGTGCGCTGGACCCCACCGATCTGCGAGGCACCGGTGAACCCTGCCGCGAGCCCGCCACCCTTGGGGTTTTGAGCCAATACGACCAGGGCCAACAACACGGCCAGAATGATGATGATGATGGAAATGGTGACCATTGCTACTTGTTCGATCTGACCTCAAGGGCCTTTGAAAGGGCTGCGAAGTAAACGCTTTTCTCCGGATGCTTCACCGCCAATCGGTCATATACTTCCTTGGCCTTGGCAAAATTTCCCTGTTGTTCATGGATCCGTGCCAGGGTTTCGCTCACCATGCCATCATCCATGAGGCTGCGTTTCGCCGCTTGCTGCGGATTGAAGAACGTTGCCTTTCCACGGGTGGGGGCAGGCGTGGCGTGCTGGATGAAATGGTCCACGATCTCCTGCGGATCGAGCGCAGGGGCCGGGGGCGGCACCTCGGGGGAAGATCTTGCGGATCGGGCATCGGGAACGGAGGGAACCACATGAGCAGCGGTGGGTGCCTCGATCGGCCCGGGGGAGCTTGTTCCGGCCTGTTCCAGCCAATCGGTGAACCGCAGGCGTGCAGGCACTGCAGGCTTCCCGATTTCCACGGGGGGAGCAATGGGAGCAACGGGCGGGCCATCCGGTGAGCGGGTCGCTGGTGGTGCCGCCGACGGAACTGCCGGACGCACCGGTGGTGCCGGCACTGGCTCGGCGGACGGGCGATCCCCCAGGTGGCCCAGGTCATACCCGCTGGACCGTATGGCTTCAGCGAACTGCTTCTCCAGAAGTTCCCGTGCAGCAGCCTCCTCCTGCGGGACATCCGCTTCTTTCGAGCCTGCCGCTTCCGTTGGCGGGAGCTCCCGGGCCGGGACTACCGGAAGCGGCAGGATATCCGGTTCCTTTGGGGCCACGGGTGGCTGGATAGTGGCTTCCAGCGCATCGGTTCCCGGTGTGGCAGCAGGTGCTTCCGCAGGGGGGGGGAACTCATCCTTCACCACATGCATCGAGGATGCCTGCCGTGGGTCCGCATGTTGGATCAGGTCGAAGAGCACACTGCGGGAAGGCAGAAAGGCGGCTGCCGCACTGTGGCGATCGTTCGCCAGCACGTCACCCACCTCATGCTCACCCACCGCCAGCAGCAAATGGGCGGCACTGAACCACGGGAAACGCTCGGCCATGGACCGCAGTTCGGCCAGGTCCTGCTTCGCCACTTGCGAAGGGTCCTGAAGCAGTTCGGTCAAGCGCTCGCGGTCCATTGTCGATCAGAGGATCAGAAGATCAGAAGATCAGAAAATCAGAAGATCAGAAAATGGAATGCCTTTCTCCTGACAGGATAGCCGCTGACTCCGGGGCGGACCCATCGCCATTTTCATCGCGCTTGCCTGCCGAAGGCACGGGCTTGGGATCATCTGATCGTCTGATCTTCTCATTGTCTGATCGGCATCACCAATTGCCCAAAGTCCGGTCGAAGATATCCTGTGCGAGCTGTTTCCCGATATCCTGCACCAATCCGTCCTCCACGCTGGAAAGGTCCTGCGTGCTGGAGTAGTCGGCGAACCGGGATACGGAAAAGTCGGCGTCCGCCTTGCTGTCCGCCTTGTTGGCGTAATGAATGCTCACCGTGATGGTGAGCCTGTTGAGGGCGGCGGTTTCATTGGCTTGGATCGCCACCGGCTGCACATCATAGCCAATAATGGACCCCTCGTAGGCAATGTCCCCGTCCCGGGGGGTGAGATTGAGCGGGGTTTGGGCCTGCATCAGATCGCGCAGCGCCTCGGTAATGCTTTGTGCGGTCTGCGGGGAACAGAGCGGGGCGCGGGCATCCAAGCTGGCCACGCTCAGGGTTTTGGCGGAGGGAGGCACTGAGCCTCCGCTCAGCGAATAATTCACCGTGCAACCGCTCCCCGCGAGCATGGAAAGCCCGATCAAGGCTCTTGTCAGTCGATGTCCCACTCCTTGATCTTTCGGTACAGCGTGCGTTCGCTGATACCCAGTTCCTGCGCGGCCTTTTTTCGCTTTCCGCGGTGCTTGTCCAGGGCCTTCCGGATCAATTCCCGCTCCTTCTCCTCCAAGCTCAGGGATTCCTCCACCTCGGTATGGTCCACGTCCTCGTCCGGATCGCCGGGCATGCGGATGCTCATGCCCGGATCGGTGCCGTGCGCATAGAGCAGCTTCTCGGGAAAGTTGGTCGGGGGCGGGGTGGACATCCCCAGCCGGCCGTTGCTCAGCATCCGCACCTGTTCCTTCAGCGCGTTCAGGTCGTTCTTCATGTCGAAGAGGAACTTGAAGATGAGTTCCCGCTCGTTGATGCCGTCCCCGCTCTTTCCACCTTCGGAATGCCCGGCGGGGATCAACGCGGTGCTCTCCATGGGCAGGTAACTGGCCAATGTCTCGGCGTTCACCTCCCGGTCCTTTTCGATCACGCTCATCTGCTCCACCAGGTTGCGCAACTGGCGCACGTTGCCGGGCCAGCGGTAGGCGGTGAGCATTTGCCGGGCCTCGTCGGTGAGGGTGATCGCGGGGGCCTTGTAGCGCGAGGCGGCCTCCTGGGCGAACCAGCGGAAGAGCAAATGAATGTCCTCCTTGCGCTCGCGCAGCGCCGGCACATGGATGGGTACGGTGTTCAGCCGGTAGTAGAGATCCTCCCGGAACCGGCCGCGTTGGACCGCCTGAAGCATGTTCACGTTGGTGGCGGCGGTGACGCGCACGTTGGTCTTCTGGGCCTTGCTGCTGCCCACCCGGATGAATTCGCCCGTTTCCAGCACGCGCAGCAGGCGTACCTGTGTGGTCAGGGGCAATTCGCCCACCTCGTCCAGGAAGATCGTACCGCCGTTGGCCACTTCAAAATAGCCCTTGCGCGCCTCATGCGCCCCGGTGAAGGAGCCCTTCTCGTGGCCGAACAGTTCGCTGTCGATGGTGCCTTCCGGGATCGCGCCGCAGTTCACCGCGATGTAGGGACCATGCTTACGCGCGCTGAAGGCGTGAACGATCTGGGGCATCACCTCCTTGCCACTGCCACTTTCGCCGCTGATCAACACGCTGAGGTCCGTGGGCGCCACTTGGGCAGCGATCTCGATGGCACGGTCCAGCAACGGCGAAGCGCCGATGATGCCGAAACGTTGTTTGATGGGTTGGATATTCATGCTTCTTGAACAATTGCATTCACCATTTCGAGAGGCTCACCTTGAAGGGAGCCTGCGGTGGCGCTGGTGATGCGGACCCGTACAGTATCCCCGGGACGCAACTCTTTAGTTGTCAGTTGTTCGTTGTCGGTTGTCATGTTGGTCCGGGAACCTGCGGAATGACCATCCATGCCTTCGGCGCCCACCAATGCAGCCGGACAACCGACAACCGACAACTGACAACTTGCGAAGCGAGGAACGATCACCACGGAGTTCTGCGTGTTCCTCCCGTACATATGCTCCTCACTGCGTTTGCTCACCCCCTCGATCAGCACCTCATGCACGTGGCCCACATAAGTGGCCATGCGCTTGGCTGAATTCAACTTCTGCGCTTCGATGATCTCGGCAAGCCTGCGTCCCTTCACCGCTTCGGGCACATCATCAGCGTGCTTTCGAGCCGCCAATGTCTTCGGTCGCTCGCTGTACTTGAACATGTAGGCCATGTCGTAGCCCACCTCGTCCATCAGTGCCAACGTTGCGTTATGGTCCTCCTCGGTCTCCCCGCTGAAGCCCGCGATGATGTCCGTGCTGATCGCGCAATCAGGCATGTGCCTGCGGATGCTGGCCACGCGGTCCATGTACCATTCCCGGTCGTAGCCGCGGTTCATGCGCTTCAGCACCGCGCTGCTCCCGCTCTGCACGGGCAGGTGGATGTACTTGCAGATGTTGTCGTACCGGGCCATCACCTCCAGCACCTTGTCGGTCATGTCCTTCGGATGGCTGGTGCTGTACCGGATCCGCAGTTCGGGGCAGCTCGTCGCCACCATTTCCAACAGGTCCGCGAAATCGGTGACTTCTGATGAGTTGGTGATCGGTGGCGGGTGATTGGTGACTGGACCGCCCCCGGGATCCGTGACTGCCCGCTGCCCACTGCCCACTGCCACCTGCCGACTGCCTTTCAACTGAGAACTGACAACTGACAACTGAGAACTATCAACGTCACTTGCTGAGACCTTGAACTCGTACGAATCAACATTCTGCCCCAGCAGCGTCACCTCTTTGTAGCCATCGGCCACCAGCTGCTTGCACTCGTTCACGATGGAATGGGCATCCCTGCTGCGCTCGCGCCCACGGGTGAAGGGCACCACGCAGAACGCGCACATGTTGTCGCAGCCCCGCATGATGGTGACGAAGGCCGTGACACCATTGCTGTTCAGCCGCACCGGCACGATCTCGCCATAGGTTTCCTCGCGGCTCAGCAGCACGTTCACTGCTTTCTGGCCGCTGCCCACCTCGTCCAATAACTGCGGTAAGCTTCGGTAGGCATCAGGGCCCACCACGAGGTCCACCACGCGCTTCTCCACCAGCAGGTTCTCCTTCACGCGCTCCGCCATGCAGCCCAGCACGCCCACCTTCAAGCCCTTGTTCTTGGCCTTCAGGTTGTTCATCTCGTTGATGCGCTGCATCACGGTGTACTCCGCCTTTTCGCGGATGCTGCATGTGTTCAGCAGCACCAGATCGGCCTCTTCCGGCGTGGCCGCCAGCTCATAGCCGTCCTTCGCCAGGATGCTAGCGACGATCTCGCTGTCGCTGTGGTTCATCTGGCAGCCGTAGCTCTCGATATGGACTTTCTTGCTCATCCGGAAGGGGCGCAAAGGTACCGTTCCTATTGAGGTGTGCCAATGTGGCAGAGCGTTCCGATCTTGGATTCACCGTCGACGGATCGCAGCGGAGCAGTTTCCGGTCATATCTGGATGGACCAACTGCAAGCACCCCGGACATACCGCAGTGCGGATGCCGGGGTGCCCCTGGACCGTTCCGGCTCAAGGAACGATGCCTCGCTGACCTAGAATTTCGCTGTGAGGCCCAGGTTCAGGTAGCTAACGCCGTAACCCAGTTCCAAGTAGGCCCCAATGTGGTCCGTGAAGAGGTAGCGTCCGCCCACGAACGTGCTCCAGGTCACAAAGCTCAGGTTGTAGTGATAGTTGTCGCTGTAATCCGTGGTAACGCCGTTCTGGGTGCGTGTGCTCTTGTCCTTGTAGCTACCGATGTTGTAGCCCAGCATCAACCCGCCGTACACATCGAACTTGTCGCTTTCGATCACCTCGTTCAAGTGCAGTGTGCCGCGCAGGCCGATCACCGTGTTCGACCACTTCCGGTTGTAGTCATAAACGTAGGAGGAGGTCTGGGAGGTCCGCTTGTAGGACACGGTCTTGTTGCCGAAGAACCCGCCAATGCCGATGGCACCCGCGCCATCCACGGATGCCATACCGTGCTCGATGCTGGCGACCAGCGTGGGTGAGGTCCTGTAATCGCTGTTATAGGCGCTGATGTAGCTGTAGCGCGCTCCGCCGAGGCCGATGCCGAGATTGATGGCGGTCACGCCTTTGTCGAAGGCTTGGGCATGCAGTTCGCCGATGGTGCTTACAGCGAGCAGGGCCATGGCGAAGAGCATGCGGCTGCGTTTCACGGATTTCATGGTCATGGGGTTAGGGTTGGTTGATCAGGTTCATTTCCGCCTCAGGGCGATACTGCCTTCACGCAGGTCGGCCACCGTGTACTTGGCTTCCAGCTTGCTGTAGATAGCGTCCAGTAGTGCTTGTGTGCTGCCCTCGTGCTGCACCGTAACGGTGCCTATCCCTTCGCTAAAGGTGCGTTCCACGTTCTTCACCTTGATGCTGCCCTTTACGATGGCCTCGAAGCCGCCCATGGAACCATAGTCCATGTTGGCAATGCTGAACACGGTCCAGTTGGAGTTGGGGTCAGCTGACTCCGGTATTGGGATCTTCTCCCAGTTGTCCGCCAGCAGCTCGCAGCTTTGGATCACGCCTTTCTCCAGGGCATTTGCCAAGGCCGGGTTGTTCTTCATGCTGTGCATCACGTTCATTCGGCCCACGCCGGGCAGCCCCAACCCAAGGCCTACTCCTCCGCTCTTCTTGCCCTCCACGTTCACGCTCTTGCTCCACAGGATGTCGCGCGTCTGCGGGTCCAGCACTTTCAGGATGAATCCCAATCGCACCGTACCGGTATTGGTTTTCACAAAGGCCACCCCCACGCTGCTGTTGCCCTCGTTGTATTCGGTGATCTCGCCCGTCACCACCACCTGCGCGCCGAGCATCTTTCCGGCGCGGGCCGTTGTGCCGGCGTTCATCAGGCCGTTGTCCGCACCCTCCATCTCCTGGGTCATGTCGCTGAGGTTGTCCTTGCTCTCCAGCACGCGGAAGCATTGCATCTCGGCCAAGGCGTTTTCCAGCATGGTGGCCATGTTGGCACCGAGTTCCGGCGGATTGCTGGTTGTGGTCACGTTGAAGCGCGATACAGCCAGACGGATGCGTTGGTCCAAGGGCAGGGGCGCGGAGTCGCATTTGGCCTGCACGTCCTGGTAGGTCACTTCCACCTTCTTTTGTTTTTGGGCATGACCCAACAGGGGTATGGCTGAGATGGCCAATAGTGTGATGAGCTTGAGCGGTTCCAGGGTTTTCATCGGTTGTTTGGTTTTTAGGGGTTGGCTTTCTGTTCGGGTCTTGCGGTTCCGCTACCGGTGCTTCGTCGGCACAAGGGCCGGTACGAGCATCAGTGCCGCGGCGAGGAAGATGATGGAGAGCATGGCGCTGGCGTTCTGGTGGACCAAAGCAACTGCAACGCTCACGCGGTTACCAGCCGGAATGAGCATTCGGCGGTCCGGGGTGAGTATGCGGTGGATGGTCCTGAAAATGGGAAAGGAGCTCATGGGGTGTCATAGAGCCTCATCGGGATCTCTTCACAGGCTCGTAGAACCACGTGGAGCGTATTATCCCTTCACGCGACCTTCCGGCGCACATACTGGTCAAACACGTTTCGGCTCGCCGTTCCCAACGATGGCATCGGGACTTTTTCCCGGGCGTAGGAAGGCCAATAGACCAGCGAGGGCAAAGGATGCGATCGCACAGATGTACCCGATGCCGAAAGATCCTTCGATGCCCAACGGTACGTTCATCATGAGTGGGTCCAGACGTCCGAGCAGCTTTGCGCCATCCGTGGTCAATGATCGAAGTTCGGCTTGCATGAACACAAGGCACACCAGCCCGATCAAGGACAACACCGTCCAAACGACTTGTTCGGCGCGTAACCGGAGGAATGGGACCAACACCCCTGCGAGTGCTGCGGCCAGTGCAATGATCGCCCAAGGTGAGGAACTCATCGGGCGTGCACCACGTGAAGGATCAACGCCTTCATCCACGAGCATCGCCTGGATCTCTGCACCCGCATTGGGACCCACCAGATCGTTCATCAGCTCCCCGGCCTCCCGGACCGTTTCCTCACCGAGCCATCGCTGGAGCAGGGATGCTGCCAGGTCCTTTGCCTTTCCCAACTTTTGAAGCTCGGCGATCCCGGCGGCATCGGGAGTGGGCCCTCGGCCCGCTACCAAGTCTGCTCCCGTCATCCCGGCCACCCGGATGCCGATGCAGTTCATGTGCCAGAAGGAAAGAAGGAAACAGAGCGCCGCCAAGGTGAATGCCCCCGGGATCAACGCACGCACCGGACCTGTGACCTGAAGTTCCGGAATGCCGGGATCGGTTGCCATGATGGAACACAGTTCACCAGTGCTATGCGACCGGGTCCACGTTCCTATCGGCTTCGGTCAATGAGGTTCCGTTCTGGGCGGGGTTGCGGGCCAGTAGTGGGTCGTTCCCGATCTCCAGCGCGGAAAGTGCCATCCAGTCTTCAGCCCCGGCAGCGGCCACTTGCACATCCGCCGGCAACGACCCTGCTGCGGCAAGGTCTCGGATCTCGCTCAACGGCAGAGGTCCCTTCGGTGTGCCGCCGACGGTCAGGTAGAAGTACTTGGCATCGGGCGCCTCTTTCATTTTTTCAGACAGGAGTTTGCCCGCATTGCCCGCTTGTTGTGCGAGTGAACGCGTGGTCTTGGCAATGGAGTTCCCGGCGCCCGAAAGCAATTGTTGCAGCCGCTCTCCGTCATCCGTCTTGAATTCCTTCAGGCTGTTCGGGTCGGAGGCACCGGACTGGTCGAACTGCAGGTACGGTGCCTCACCGAAGCCCATGGAGCGCGCGATGAAGATCGTGGGGATGCCCAGCCGATGGCTGTTGTACTGCTTCACCACCGCATTGTAATTTGTTCGCGAGGTACCGATCTCGTTCTCACAGGCCTCGATGTTGTTGATCAGCCGGTGGTACTGCTCGCTCGCCTTCAGGTTGGGAAAGCGGTCTGCCATGCCTTGGATGGTGGACAGCACCGTGCCGGATTGTTGATAGGCGTTCGACATGGCTGCGGCCGTGTTGTCCTGCGAGACTTTCAGCTGCACCAGCTGCTCCCCGGCCTGGTAGTTCTTGACCACCTCGATCAACTGATTTATCGACGAGAGCTTTTTACTGATGGACACCTGCACGTTGGAAGCTGATTCGCGAACGTTCTGCGCCAGCTTCTGCAAGCTGTTGTAAGTCCAGGCTGCGTACAGAACTGCGGCAGCAAGGAGGATGAAAAGGAAGGTCAGCATGGCTTTTAGGTTTTGAGTTGAACTGATTGGTCCGGTGTGAAATGGTGTGGTACGGGTTGGTCGGGAGGTTGGTGGCAGTACCAAGCCTGATGTTTGACGTTCGAGTGCCGCATGTCCGCTTCATTCCTTCTTCAGGAACGCGATGCCGTCCACCATCAGCGTATCGCCGCTCCACGTGCCCACGCTCGTGGTGCCGTTGCCGAAGGTGAAGAGCAGCTTATCGCCGTCCTTCTCGTAGGTGCCGGCCTGGGTCTGCCCCATGATGGTCGCATAGTACTTCCCACCGGACTGTAATTCCAGCTTGGCGGAGCCGAACATGGACCGCACTCCGGTGCCGTGGCCCTCGTAGGTGCCGGTGATGCCGCCGCCGCATGCCAGGAGGCCGAGGAGGCAGGTGAGGAAGAGGAACTTTTTCATGGTCGGATGGTTAGGTGTTGATTGATGGAGGGATGATCGGAGGAAGATCGGTTGTTCACGTATCGTAGTGTCAGGTGGCGTGACCGTTCATTTGGTGTTCACATAGGTGCCAGTGGCATCAGCGTAGACCCGGCGCACCGGATCGGTGCTGTCACCCTCCGCGTCGTATCCATTCTTTTCCGTGGGGATGAAGGTGTAACGGTGGGCTTGGAACCATCGAAGGATGCCTTTCGAACTTGAGGAGCCCTGTGCTCACCGCTTCTTCGGCGTGGAACTCACGTATTCGTTCTTCGCATCCGACCAGATGAAGTACTCGTCCGGAACGGCTCCCGGTTCGATATACTCCCAGTTCACACCGCTTTCGTCGCCCCGGAACACCTCCACATCGTACCACGGTTTGGAGGAAGGGACCAAGCGGTAGGCGCGGGTGGTGGCTTGGAGCATGGGGCCGTGGGGTCCATCATGGTCCTCCATGAAATCACCGGTAACGATGACCATCACCTCCTTCATTTCGGGGATGCGGTACAGCCGATGTGTTGAGGTGTTCATCTGGGGTTCGCCATCTGAGGAAATGATCTTGACCACACGACCACTCTGCCCCATTTCCATCAGGACCGGTTCGGGGAGTTCCAGGCCGAAGCCCAGGTCATACATCCCTTGCTTGGCGAACCATTTCGTAAAGTTCTCCGCCTTCCATTCCTGCTCGTTCTTCGTGTATACGGCGAGGCCAAGCCAGTCTTCACACAACCAGCAAGTCCCTTCTTCCCGCTCCCGAGCGGTGCGGAAGAACACGAGCGCGGTGTTCGGTGATGGGTAAAGAATGGTATCCACAGTGGTGCGTACCTGTTCCACCTCGGTTCCGATCGGCAGGTCCACGAAGTGCTTGTACTCCTGGGCGGTCGGTTTCCATGTGATCCCAAGGGGCGTTCCGGTCGGCTTGGCCCCGAAGTGCGTGGTCAGGAGTTGTGCAGCATCCAGTGGGCCACCGGTTTGGGCCGTGGAGCAACTGAGCAGGAGCAGAGTGGGTAGGATGAACAGGTAGCGCATGGGTTGTCGGTCATTGCTTGATCAAGGTGACCCGATGTATCCGCTCCAAGTCCTTCCAGAAGAAGGCGGTGTAGGCACCTGATGCTTGCCCTTCGAGGTGGATGAAGGTCTCACCGGTGAGCATTTTATCATGGACCAATTTCCCTTGCGGGTCGTATAGCACCACGCGCACCGGCAGGCCATCGGCGGTGCGCACGGTGATGCCTTCGGTGAAGGGGTTGGGGTAGACGGAGATGTGGGTGCTGGTAGTGAGGCTTTCCACGGAAGTGCTTCCATCCACGGTCACATAGTTCGTGAGGCTCCATCTTCCGTTGGCATCCATGCAACGGACCATTAAGGTGTCATTCAGGATGAAATCCGTAGGCACCGGTGCATCGAATGCATAGGCTGACAGGTCCATGGCTGGGTTTGTTACCATATCCTGGTCTGCCATGCCGAACCCGGGGTCGTCCTGGGGCAAGGCGAACGTTTCCACCCGCACGATGTCCGTGGGGGCTTCCGGGGTGATCACCACCACGGCCCGGTGGTTCGTCAGTCCCCAAACACCGTCGCTGGTGCGGCTGCGGATGAAGAGCGTGTTGATTCCTTCGGTGGCAGCGGAAAGGTCCGGGTTGAAGGTGGCCCCCAAGGTGTCGGTTGTGTTTCCGGTCCAAGCGGTGGGGCCGTTGCCGAATCCGGGGTCCTGATTCAGGAAGTATTCCGTTTCCGTCAGGTCGCTCGGCAGTGCGGGAGGCACCTCGATCGCTAAGGCCTTGCTGAAATTGGTAAGGCTCCAGTGCCCGTCCGCATCCAAGGTGCGGATGCCGATGGTGTGCATGCCGGCCCCGTATCCGGCAAGGCTGATCGGAAGGTCCAGGTCGGAAACATCCGGCGTGCTGCTGAGCGTGAAGGGGATGTTGGCGCCGATGCCGAGGTCCTGATTGATCCAGTATTCCCCGCGCACCATGTTCGCGGTCTGTGCCTGTGCATGGCCCATGGCCAGCAGGCAGGCGATCGCTGCGGTTCTGCGTAGCATGGTAGCTCAGGGATTGGAGCGGGTGCTCAGGGTCACGTTCACTGTTCCGCCCGGCGTGGTGTTCAGCGTGGACTGCAGGCTGTAGATTGTGGGGATGTTCGGGATACCGCTCAGGCGGTAGGGCGATATGCCGCTGAACGCACCGCGCGCCTGCGCCCCGCCCTCATTGTAGGGCGAGGAGGAGAGGATGTCGTACTTGCTGTCATCGGTACCAACATTGAGGTTATATACATTTCCCATATTCACCACCGGGTTGCTCGCATCGCCACCGGTCAACGCCACTGCGCTTATGTTGTCGTGTACCGTGTTGTTTGTCCCTGTGATATTGCCTTGGTAGAATACATTATAGGCCACCTCCGCATTTTTCAAGGCATGGTTTCCGTTGTACAACAGTGTGTTGTTTACGACCAACAAGTTCTCGATGACGTCGGCGGCCTCTGCGAAGCTCAGGTTGCCGAAGATGATGTTGTTCCTGATCGTGAGGTTCGTGACGGTCTGCGCAAACTGATTGTGGGCGATGCTGCCAGTAATGAAATTCCCGGCTACGAGGATGTCCGAAACACCTGTTCCTCCATTAGGGAAGGCGATGTCCAGATTGCTATCGAAAAAGCAGCGTTGAACGGTGATGTTTGAGGTATTGGCGATAGTTAAACCCCCGAATTGGTTCACGAAATGCAAGCCCATGATCACCGTGCCCGAGGAGTTGATGTTGTTCAGCGTAAGCAGGTTCACCCGTGAGGTCTGGGTGTTGGCTTGTAGTCCGCTGTTGTTCGGTGCAGCAGGTCCCAGCTTGTACCCCGCCCCGATGATGACCAATCGTTTCTGGATGGTGAGGTCCCCATAATTGGCGTCGGAAGGTTCCAAGTGGATGGTGTCACCGTCCAAGGCGGCTGCATACGCGCTGGACAAGGTTTGGTAACAGTCAGTACCAGCGGTGGCGAAAGCCGCCACGCTGTTCACGCGGATGATGCGTGCTTGGCTTGTAAGTGTTGCCAACAGCATTGCCCCGGTCAGAAATGTTGTCAATGGTTTCATGGTCGTTCAGGATTTGATCCCAAAACTCCCCAGCCCACCCCTCCAAAACCACCCC
>JAIOIH010000034.1 GCA_019912395.1 Flavobacteriales bacterium
TACGGGCACTCCTGCGACGAGACCCGGGCCTTCAACACCAACAACAGCTTCATCTATGCCCATCCGGTGGTGGGTGCCACGGAGTACCAGTTCCGCCTGATCAACACCCAGGAGGGATATGACCAGACCTTCATCCGCAACACCTATATCCTGCAGTTGAAGTGGAACAACAACGTGGCACCCATGCTGGTGGACGGTAATACCTACAACGTGCAGATGAACGTGAAGGTGAACGGCGTCTACAGCGGCTTCTGCCCCAGCAGCTGCAACATCACCATCGACAACAGCGGCAACCGCCCCGCGGCCAGCATGACGCAGACCAACTTCGGGGATGCAACGCTGTGGCCGAACCCCGTGCGTGACGGTCAGGTCAACCTGAACATCGATGGCTTGGAGGACGCGGAGCAGGACATCACCGTGATCATCCGGAACATCGATGGCAAGCAGGTCCTCGCCCAGGAGTTCGGGAACAACACTGAGCGTTTCAGCACCCTCCTGAACCTGCCGAGCGACATCGCCAGCGGTATCTACATGGTACACATCACCGTGAACGGGAAGAGTACCATGCAGCGATTGAGCGTTATCCGGTAGATCTCCACACCCCAAAAGCCGAAGGGCTGCCTCGTTCGAGGCAGCCCTTCGTGCTATTTGGACATTGGGGGGATCCCAACGGACCGCCGCTCGGGTCCTGATCGGGTTAAAATTGGCAAAGGGCCACTTCGCGAAACGCGACTTTGAGGCCAAAATGCCCGAAAACCGGATCCGGTCGAGCTGAAAAGAAATGAACGATCCACCGCTTCCCCCATGGATAAGCCCCGACCAGGTGGATGGGAACACCTCTTCGGTAAGCAGCCCTAATGAACGCTCGCACAAAATGTTAGCCCCGTTCGCAAGATCGATGGCCGCATCCACGTACGCAGAACACCCCCATGGGTTGCCTCTTGTTCAAAAATAAAAACGCTTGCATCGTTGGGTTGCATTCCCGGTACATTGGGGGCGCTACCAAGAACACATGCACTCTTTGAAACACAGCGCGACGCCACCGCTCCTAAAAGGTGAACGACGCTGATCCGTGTTTTCTTGCCCCGCTCCTGAATTTCCCCTACAACCACCATACCACCAATCAATCCAAACCCCAAAACCATGAAGGCAGATCGGACAGCAGAAGTGACGACGCGGCGAACGCGCCAATGGCAATGGAAAACGGCAATACTCGCCATGGCACTGCTCCTCTTTGGAAGCGTGCAGGCGCAGGTGCTGTTCAACGAGCAGTTCACCGGCGGGGCCTCCACCACCGGATTTACGCTCAATCAAGTAAGCGGCACGACGACGTGGAGTTACAACAACCCCGGAGGCCAAACTTTTGCAGCACCGTTCGATTCCGATTTCGCGATCTTCGACAGTGATTTTGCGGGAAGCAGCGGTGGTAATTCCAGGGCGGAACTCATATCCCCTGCATTTGATGCCACCAGCGGCTCGATTTTGCTCACTTTCGACGAGTACTACAGGGAATGTTGTGTCTCAACGGCGGAAGTGTACGCCTATGACGGCAGCACTTGGACCCTCGTCTTCGATAAATCCGCGGCCAGCGGCACATTCCAAAATGGTCCAGTGGAAAGCCAATCGTTGGACATCACCGTCGCGACTGGCGGCTCCCCATTGGCACAGGTCAAGTTCGTCTATGAAGGCGATTGGGCATGGTTCTGGGCCTTGGACAACATTTCGGTGACGGCCATATCCTGTGCGCTGCCCTCCACCCCCTTAGCCTCGAACGTTACGACCACGGGTGCCGATCTGGCGTGGACCGCCAGTTCTCCCGCCCCGGCCATTGGCTACATTTGGGAAGTGCGCAGCAGTGGCAACGCCGGAGACCCTTCTCCCGATGCCACCGGCACCACCGGTTCCGGCGTGACCACCGATGTGGTAAGCGGCCTGACCCCCAACACCACCTACACCTTGTACGTGCAGGCCGATTGCGGTGGTAGCACCAGCCCTTGGATCTCCACCACCTTCACTACCCAGTGCAACGTGGCCACCCTGCCGATGGCCGAGGATTTCGAAACCCTCACCTTGCCTCCGCCATGCTGGGGCGTGAATGACGGGGTGGGCCTGATCCAAGCCGTGTATTCCACACCCGGTGACGGCATTGCCAATGGCCCCAGCGGAAGTCCATCGGACTCTGCCAGTATCAGGTTCCTTTTCTACAACGTTTCTTCGGGCTCCGCCACGCTCTCCAGCGCGGAGTTCACACCCGTACCCGCAAACTACCGGGTGCGCTTTGACGTGGCGGGCGCCGCCTACACAAGTACGATCGACAGTGTTTATCTGGAAAGCTCCTCCAATGCCGGAGCCACATGGAGCATCGTGGACGGCATGAGCAATGAGGACCCCGTGGGTGTGCTGAACACGGCAGGAACCACCACCTCCGGCTTTGTCCCTTCCGGGCCAGCGCAATGGACCAACTTGGACTATGCGATCCCCGCCGGCACGAACATGGTCCGTTTCCGCGCGGTCACCAGTTTCGGCAATTATGTGTACATCGACAATGTGACCGTGGAGGAGATCCCCGCCTGCCTGAACCCCACGGCTCCGCTGGCCTCCAATGTGACCAACAATTCGGCTGACCTTTCCTGGACCGCCAGTGTTTCGGATCCCGCAAATGGCTACCAGTGGGAACTCAGGACAAGCGGCGTGGCCGGTGACCCATCCCCCAACTTCAGCGGCAACACTGGCTACGGCATCACTTCGGCGCCGGGCGTTGGTGTGCTTGCCAGCAACACAACTTATACCCTCTATGTACGCGCTGATTGCGGCGGGGTCTTCAGTCCATGGACCACTGCCTACAACTTCCACACCCTTTGCGACGTCTTCCCGGCACCCTATACGGAGGATTTCGAGGCCGCGGCCGGCATGCCTGATTGCTGGAGCAACCAAGGACCTGGCGAAAACTGGCTTTTCCGTGTTGCCAATGGACCTCCGGGCTGGGGCGTAGCTGGCGCGGTGGACCACACCACCGGCAGCGGCAACTTTGCCTGGATCGATGGCAGTAGCAATATCCTGGCCAATGGCTTGGAGTCGCCGAACGTTGACTTCAGTGCGCTGGCATCGCCATTCGTCAGCTTCTGGATGCTGTCCAACAACGTGGACGATGCGGCCCTGAACCAACTGCGCTTGGATGCATGGGACGGTGCTACTTGGGCCCCGTTGGCCACCTTCAGTGGCAACGACCCGAACTGGGTGAAGCACAACACGGCCATCCCCGGGAGCATTCCCACCACTACACGCTTCCGCTTGGTCGCACTTCCTTCCGCAACGGGTTCGCAATTCTACAATGACCTATTGGTGGACGACTTCAGTGTGATCAACATCGGCGCGTGCAGCGCCCTACCCGCTCCGGGTGCCACCACCGGCCCCGCCAGTGCCTGTTCGGGCGTACCCTTCACCTTGGGCATTACCAACGAGAGCATCGATACAGGGATCTCCTACCAATGGGAGACCTCCCCGAATGGCTCCTCGTGGTCCAACGCGCCCGGTGTGAGCACCAACTCCACCTATGTCACCAGCCAAACGGCAACCACGTGGTACCGTTGCCAAGTGACCTGCGCCGGGAACGGCACCGCCGCCAGTTCGGACTATCAGGTGACGATGAGCGCACCGACCGCTTGCTATTGCACGCCCGCGTTCAGCACCATTGAGCCGATCTGCGACGTAACCTTCGCCGACATCAGCAACACCACCAGTTCCACCGTGGGTGGAACGCCGGCCGTGGAGGACTTCACCGCAGTGGTGGGGAACGTCAAAGCGGGCTCCACCTACATGATGTCCCTCACCGGCAACTCTGATGGTGGTTTCACCAACTTCTTCACCGCCTTCTTCGACTGGGACCAGGATGGCACCTTCGAGACGGCAGTACCCATCGGCAGCTTCACCGGCTCCGTCTGTACGGCCGTGGTGAGCGGACCGGTAACGGTCCCGCTGACGGCAACCGTAGGTGCGACGCGCATGCGGATCATCAAGAACTACAATGCTTCCCCTGCGGACGCCTGTGGCTCGTATGGCTTTGGCCAGGCGGAGGACTACACCTTGAACGTGACCCTCCCCACCTGCTTCGCACCGGTAGCTACAGTGACCGACTTGACAGGTGGCACCCAGGCCACCATCGACTGGACCAACAACGCCTCAGTGAGCTACAACTGGGAGCTGCGCGACTCGGGCCTCCCCGGAGATCCCTTGCCGATCGCCTCCGGTTACCATGTGGCAGCTGGACCAGCGATCATCCCCGGCCTAACGCCCGGTGCCAACTACACCTTCTACATCCAAGGCTG
>JAIOIH010000035.1 GCA_019912395.1 Flavobacteriales bacterium
GCGCCGGGCCTCTACTGCAGCTCACTGATGGCCCCGCAGGTGACCCTGCTCAACAACGGCGACATCGACCTCACCAGCGTGCAGATCACCTACGGGCTTTCCGGCGGTGCCTCGCACATTTACAACTGGACGGGCAACCTCATCTACGGTGCATCCACCACCATCACCCTGCCCACCGTGACGGCCGAGTACGGTCTCGGGCAAACGCTCACCGTGGCCACCAGCTTGCCCAATGGCGTTGCTGACGACATCCCGGCGAACGACAGCCAGGGCGTGGCCCTCGATGTGGGCGGTGAAGCCGTGGTGGTGAAGATCAAGACCGACAACGATGCCAGCCAGCTCACGTGGGTGATCTACGACGAATTCTTCAACCCCGTGGCACAAGGCGGTCCCTACGCCCAGGCCAATACGGTGATCAACGAGGAACACTGCCTCTCCACCATCAACGGCAACTGCTTCATGTTCCAGCTCACCGACGGCTTCGGCGACGGCCTCTGCTGCGGCAACGGCAACGGCTACTGGGCGCTGCGGACCCCTGCGGGCGGACTGCTGCTGCGCGACCTCTTCGATGACTTCGTGGACGGGGACGCCTCGCCCACCTACACACCGGCCTGGGCCGGCTATCCCTTCGGGCACAGCGTTTGCCTGCCTCCCGGGCCCGCCAACATCGCGCCCACCGAGTGCGGCATCATGAACAACAACCTGCTGAACAAGGTGTACTGCAACAAGGTGACCGGTGCAACGAAGTACCAGTTCGAGTTCTCTGATCCCGACGCCGGCTACATCCGCCGCATCGCGCGCAACCGCAACTACATCATCTTCACCGAGATGCAGGCCGTCCCACTGACACCCGGCGTGACGTACTTCGCCCGGGTCCGCACGGACCGCGACGGGCCCATCGCCTCGGCGCACTTCGGCACGGGTTGCGAGATGGGCTTGGGAGTTCCGCAAGTGGGGCCCTGCACCGAACTGATCCAAGCGCCGACCTACGGGCACTCCTGCGACGAGACCCGGGCCTTCAACACCAACAACAGCTTCATTTATGCCCAGCCGGTGGTGGGTGGCACGGAGTACCAGTTCCGCCTGATCAACGCCCAGGAGGGATATGACCAGACCTTCATCCGCAACACCTACATCCTGCAGTTGAAGTGGAACAACAACGTGGCACCCATGCTGGTGGACGGATACACCTACAACGTGCAGATCAACGTGAAGGTGAACGGCCTCTACAGCGGCTTCTGCCCCAGTGACTGCGACATCACCATCGACAACAGCGGCAACCGCCCCGAGGCCAGCCTGACGCAGGCCAAGTTCGGCAACGCCACGCTGTGGCCGAACCCCGTGCGTGATGGCCAGGTCAACCTCAACATCGAGGGCATCCGGGACGCGGACCAGCAGATCACCGTGGACATCCTGAACATTCATGGCAAGAAGATCTTCGCCAAGGAGTTCGGGAACAGCGGCGAGCGCTTCAATACGACCATGGACCTGCCGGGCGATATCGCCAGCGGCATTTACATGGTACACATCACCGTGAACGGTAAGAGCACCGTGCAGCGGTTGAGCATTATCCGGTAAGTCCGGATCCCCAGGGGGGGGTCCGCCATCCGGCGCAAGACCGCTGAGGGAGCAATACAATATGGCGAAGGGCCGTTCCGCGAGGGACGGCCCTTCGCGCGCTTTTCGAGACCTCCGGTGGACACGTATGCCGACCGAGCTCCGATCCATGGATCCGGCCCCAAGCGGACCTGTACTTCGCGAAAGCATGGTCCCTCCGTACCGGTTTTGGCACCCTGCAACCCGGCTTCCATCTCCGCATAATACTTCGTATCTTCGCGCACCCGCATCCTTCACCTCAAGCCCGCTGGGCGCGTGCTCCTGCCCGGAGAACGGTTCAGCGGTTTAATCCGGGGTGAACCATCCATGCCGGGATCGCACATGGCAACATTCGAGAAACGACAGAAGGAAAAAAAACGATTGCAAAAGAAGCAGGAGAAGCAGCGCCGCAAGGAAGAGCGCAAGGCCAATCCCGGCGGGAGCAGCTTGGATGATATGATGGCCTACGTCGACGAGTTCGGCCAGATCGTCGACACCCCCCCCGATCCCGCCAACCGTGTGGAGATCGATGCCAGTGAAATTGAACTCGGCGTGCCCAAGCGCGAGCGGGAGGAGATCGATCCGATACACCACGGCAAAGTGGACTTTTTCGATACCTCGAAGGGCTTCGGTTTCATCAATGAGATCGGAAGCCAAGAACGATACTTCGTTCACATCAGCGGTATGCTCGATGAGATCGGCGAAGGTGACAAGGTGAGCTTTGAGCTGGAGCGCGGCCCCAAAGGCTTGAACGCCGTTCGGGTACAACTTGCAAAAGCAACGCCTCCCCCTGCACCGAAGCCACCAACGCCTCCGGCAGCTCCAACGCCACCTGAGGCCAAATCAGATACTTAACGATCGCTTCGGGCACGGTGCCCATGTGATAATTGGCCGAGCCCATGGGAGCATTCCTGTTCCATGGGCAAGCGCATCCATCGCGCCTTGGCCTTTTAGCCGAATGGCCACTCCTCCGTGTGTTCGGAAGATCCATTCCGCTTCCACAGGGTGATCCCCTTCAGTTCGAAGCACCGGCCGAGACGAGCAAACCTTATCCTTCGTTGCTTTGTAGCACATGCGGCTCCTCATCGCACTAGCCCTACTGCTCTCGCCGCAAACAGGCGGTCTGCGACATCCCCTTCCCGAACCGGCTTCCATCGTTGAGCTACCCTCGGAACTCCTTGAGGTGAGCGGGTTGACCGATCTCGACCAGCACACCGTGGCCTGTCTCCAGGATGAGGATGCCACGCTTTATGTGGTGGACATCCGCGACGGGCGGATCCTCGAGCGGCATCCGTTCGGCCCACCGGGCGACATGGAAGGCTTGACCCGGGTGAAGGACGGGCTGTTTGCATTGCGCAGCGATGGCCTCATTTATCACCTCCGGATCAAAGGCGCGCATTACACCGCAGTGGACAGCTTCCGAATGGAACTGGGCCACCGCAACATTGAAGGACTGGGCTATGACGAACACACAGGCCTGGTGCTCGTTGCCCCGAAGGACGTATTGAAAGGCGAGCCACAAATACGCGACCAACGTTCGGTCTTCGCGTTCGACCCGGCCACACGCAAGGTCTTGCCCGAGCCGGTGCTCACCTATTCCGTGCAGGAGGTGATGCGCCAAGCCGAGGCTGGCGGCATGAAGCTGCCCACACGCACCACCAGGAACGGAAGAATCGTGGACGCGATCAAGCTGCGCATGGCCTCCATTGCAGTGGACCCAGTGAGCGACCATTACTTCCTGCTCTCCGCAGTGGACCAGACCTTGCTGGTGTTGGACCGACAAGGTGCGTTCGTTGCGCTGCACCTGCTGGATGCCGACCTGTTGCCCAAACCGGAGGGCATCACCTTCCTGCCCAATGGCGACATGCTGATCGCCACCGAAGGCAAGAACGGGCCGCCGCGATTGGTGCGCTATGCCTTGACCAAGGAAGGTCGGTAAGTTCTCACTGTGTACTGGAGAGGGCCCCTACCATCGCATGGTTCGGGCCGTTCGAGGGATGTCCCTGCGGGGACTTTCAGGTGCCATTGATCGGTTTGCTTGTCACATTCGATCGTGGGAAAGCCGCCGGGATCCATGCATTCATTCTTGGATCGATCTCGTTCCTTCGTGAAAACCCCGATCCGGATGATCCCATTCTCCCCTTCCCTTCGTCTGCTCCTATCCGTTGCGTTCCTCACTCCCACCCTCGCGATGGCCCAGCCTGCTTATGCCGGGCCTGACGTAATGGTTTGCGGCGACGAGTACGACATGCAGGCCAATACGCCCGCCCCTCCCGGCAACGGCGTGTGGACCTTGATCTCCGGTTGCGGCTTCCTAATGGATGACACCGACCCGAACACCCATCTGTACGGCCTTTGCCCGGGTTCGAGCACCTGGCGCTGGTCCACGGTGGATGCTGGAGGAGTCCAATCCTCGAGTGTCGTGGAGGTGATCTCCTTCGATCCCAACGTACCACCTGCGAATGCCGGCCCGGATGTAACGATCGCTTTGCCGAATAACTCCGTTCCATTGCAAGGCTCCCCCGATCCCAACCCGCCGATGCTCTGCACATGGACGATCGTTTCTGGATCCGGGATCATCGCCAACCCATACGACCCGAACACCATGGCCACTGGCTTGACCGTCGGTGACAATGTGTTCCGCTGGACCTGCGACAATGGCCCCTGCGGCACCACGAGTGATGAAGTAAACATCCAGTTGATGCTGGTTTCCGGGATCGGCACTACGGGTACCGAGATCTCGAAGCTCTTCCATTACGAGCCGAGCACGCAGCAGCTGGTGATCACCGATGGTGCACCCATCACCGACATGATGATCGTGGATGCCTTGGGCCGCTCGATGACCCAGCTACCTTCCAGCGCAGGCACGGGTACTTGGGACCTTTCCGCATGGCCCATGGGCTTGTACCTTCTCCGCGCCACAGTGGGCGGAAGTTCGCACGTGTACCGCTTCGTGGTGGAGCAATAGGCCACGAACGGATAACTTCAGCCGTTGCTGCGGAAGGGATCGGTCCTTCCGGTTCCGATCCAACCATGGAATTACGGGAAGCACCGTAGAAAAATACGGGAACCCACGGCGTGCCGTCCTCGTTACGAAGGGAAATTTACCAACCCTTTCATCGTGGACCCTTCACGCGCCGTACAACGTATTGATCGCTACTCCGCTCCCGCGTTGATCACAGCGGCGCTGGCCGCGCTTCTCACCCTTACCGCCACGGCCCAGAGCGATGGACAGGAATACCGCACCATCCGCATAGGAGGCCAGGAAACCCTCTCCGGTCACCTGATCTCCTGGC
This sequence comes from Flavobacteriales bacterium, assembly GCA_019912395.1. Taxonomy (GTDB): domain Bacteria; phylum Bacteroidota; class Bacteroidia; order Flavobacteriales_F; family PHOS-HE28; genus PHOS-HE28. Next base: position 4,893 of record JAIOIH010000035.1, read on the forward strand.
TGGATGTTGCCCCTGACGGTAGCACCGTCTCGGCCTCCTCCACCCAAGGTTTCCCCTTGCGCTTCTTCCCCATGGACCGCCCGGAGGAGGTCTCGGCCATCGATGTGGGCAATTGGTACGCCGGCAGCCGGGCACGGTACAGTGCCTCCGGGAAGTACATGCTCCTGCAACAGTTGTTCTACCTGGACTTCGCGCCCAACAAGGACAAGCCCATCAAGTACGAAGTGATCGATGTGGCGGCGGGTGCTCCTGTGCGCAGCTTCAAGGACCTGTACGCCGCCGACCTCACTCCGGACGGCTCCACCGTGCTTACGCTGGACAAGGACGGAGTACGGTTCGTGGACCTGGCAACGGGAGCCACCAGCAACGCACGCAGCCTGGACCGGACGGGCAACGCCATTGCGGTGAGCGCGGACGGGAAACGCTTTGCCGTGGCCCATCGCCCCACCAAGGCCGAGGTGGAGGCACTCCCTTCCGTGCGCAATGACAAGGACGCCATCAAGCGGGGGGTGAAGCAAGGGCAGATCGTGGTGGTGTACGACATGGCCACCCTGAAGCCGCTGCACACGCTGCCGGAGCTTTTCGACAAGGTGTTCCGCCTGGAATACAGCCGGGACGGACAGGACCTGTGGATCCATGCCAAGCCCCACAGTCGCAAGGGCGGCAACCCGAACCCCAACCAGAGCTACGTGGAGGTGGCCGATGCCGAGAGCGGTGAAATGCGGCGCACCTCCTTCCCTTCCCTGGCCACCTATGAACCGGACTTCCGCGCCAGCCCCGATGGTTCGCTGTTCGCGATCGGCAGCTCGGGGAACAAGTTCCAGGAAGTACACCTCCATGACCGTGCCAGCGGAAAGATGGTGGACCGCTTCGTGGTGAGTTGGCGGCTCTGGGAGAACCTGGACAAAGGCGAGTTCGCCAGCGGCGACGGGCGGCTCAGCTTCACTTTCCTGCCGGATGGCAAACGGATGCTGCTCACCAGCGGCAACCGCATCATCGAATGGACCTACGCCAAATGAAACAGCTCCTCCCCCTCCTCATCGGAATGCTCCTGGGCACTGCCGCGCTCGCGCAGAAGAAGGAATTGATCCAGGACAAGGAAACCATCCTCGCCCGTGCGGCGGAAACCTTCGATGCATCCCTTCGGCCGGGCGGTAGCCTGTATGAGCCGGTGATCAAGGAAAACCTCACCGGCACCTACGTGCTACAGGTGAGCTTCGGCGACAAGGGCGACATCTCCAGTGTGTTCGTGGAGCGCTCCGAAGGGGGCAACATCCCTTCCCAGAACCGCTTCAAGGACCTCGTGGCCAAGGGCCGTATGCCTTTCAAAATGCCCAAGGGCCGCCAGTACAAGCTCACCCACACCTTCGACCTCAACGCCATTGAACGCTAACCTGCACACCAAACGATCACAACACATGAAACAATTGCTTACACCCGTCCTCGGCCTCCTCGCACTGGGCACCTTCGCCCAGAAGGACATGTCCGTGGTCTTCGAGACCAAACTGGACCACCGCATCGAAAACACGGGCACCGGCACGGAGGAACGCGGCTACAGCTACGCGGCCAGCGACAAGGAGATCACCGTGTTCAACAACAAGACCGGAAGCGTGCGGTGGACGGGAAAGTTCAAGGACCTTACCCCGAAGCTGAGGAAGGTGGACGAACTGACGCCGTTCTGGGAAAGCAATGTGCTCTTCCTCTTCGATCGCAAGACGGGCAAGGACCAGATCGCCTGCTTGGACCTCGCGGACGGACACCTGCTTTGGACCACGGACAAATACCAGAACATCACCGATGAGAACGTGGTGTACATCCCGGAACTGGACGGCTTCGCCATCACCCTGAAGGACCGCTTGGTCTGGATCTTGGCGCGCACCGGGGAGGAGCGCTGGAGCACGGACAAGTTCAAGGGCGTGGTAGGCCAGTACGTGGTAACCCCGGACAGCAAACTGGTGATGGTGAACTTCATGCCCGGCAACCTCGCCGCCCTCTTCAGCGGCTATAAGAACCAGATCGCGAAGATCGACCTCACCAACGGCAACATCCTCTGGGAGAACAGCTATGTGGGCCGTGCGGAACGGAAGGTCGTCTCCAGGGACTTCATGTATGACCTCGATGTACATGACGACAAGGTGTTCCTGCGCATGAACGGGATCCAGGTGTACGACCTCAACACCGGGGCCAACCTCTACTCCGCCGCGTTCGACTATACCCCGGATAAACTGGTGGGCGCGCCCTCCGGCGCGAAGAAGTTCGGCGTGTACAATGCCGTGGCCGATCCCGTGGTGGTCGGGGACGACCTCTATGTGCTGGACATGAGCAGCAAGAAAAGCCAGTACGTGCGGAAGTACGATCGCCACAGCGGCAAACTGCTGTGGAGCAGCGCGGAGATCAAGGACGCGCGGGCGATACCGAACATGTATGTGGTCGGCGACAAGGTGCTGCTGCAGATCGGGGGCAACGTCGAGGCCCAGGCCTACATCTACAAGCGCGAGCGACAGTCCGACGGCTCCTACCAGGTCACCGAGGAATGGCGCATCTGGCACCCCAACGTAAAGCCCAACGGGATCCAGGCCTTCAACACCAGCGACGGCAGCCTCGCCTGGGACAGTGAACGTTTCCGCAAGGGCATCACCAATGCCGTGGTCGTGGACGATAAGTTCATCGTGTGCAGTGGCAAGGAACTCTACAGCATGGATGTGGGCACCGGTGCCGAACAATATGTGGTGCCCGTGGCCAAGGGAGGTGTGGGCAACGCGGACCAGATCATGACGTACAAGGACAAGGTGGTGGTGATCGGCGACAAGGGCGTCAGCACCTTCAACGGAAAGACCGGTGAACTCGTGGCCCAAGGCAAGTACAAGAAGAGCGACCTGGAGGACTATGAGGGCGACCGCATGATCCTGAAGACCGCGGGCGCGGACATCGCCTGCTTCAACCTGGAAGACTGCACCTTCCAGGAATTCAAGGCACGCAAGGGTGCCACCACAAGTCTGAGCACGGACGGCAATTTCGTGTACGTCTACGAGAAGAAGAACGTGACCAAAGTGGCCACGCGCTAAAGCTCATACCGCCAGAGCCTGCGGGCCGCACCGTTCCGAACACCATCGGAAGGTGCGGCTCGCTTGCGTTCCTGCTCTACCGGCGAGAAAAGGGACCGTAAGGGGACCGCATTGCCCTACCTTTGGAAGATGACCATTGAACCCCGCGAAGTCCGCACCAGCATCGCCATCCTGAAGCGGATGCGCCCGGACCATATCGAAGTACACTACTTGTCCGGTGCCATGCTAAACACGGCAGGGCTGGCCGAAGTGCGGAAAGCCCGCCGCGAACTGATGGGGAATGCCCCGTACAGCATGCTCAGCATCATCCCCGAGGATGTGGATTACGCGGCATCCGCCATGAGCGTGGACCATTTGGCCGATGACCGCAAGGAAGGAGCGCTGCTCGCCATCGCCGTGGTGGCCCATGCCAATATGATGGAGATGATCCTGAAGCTCTACTTCTCGTACTACCCTCAGCTCAACCGCATCAAAGTGACCCCGAGCGAAGCGGACGCACGCGCTTGGCTGAAGGCGCAGATGGAAGAGATCGGACAGACGGGGAGCTGAGCGCGTGGCGGCCCTGTGGGTCTGTGGAACAGTTCCAGCTTGCTACATGGTCAAGTGAGGAAAGGCCCAGTCTGGATGATCCCACTTGGCCAGGTCCCGTCGACCAGCGGATCCATCGAACCGAATGATCCCACCACGAGCGGTTGGATCATTCCTTCACTCATCCGCTCAAGAAGTGCCCAAGCCACGATCTTCGGGAAAATACAGAGCGTCATGCGCCACATCATTTCTATTGCAGCCCTTTGTCTGTTGCTTCTTCAAACCACGGCATTGCATGCGCAAGCCGATGCTGGTCCAGACCAGTGGACCTGTCTTGATACGGTCTCGATGCAAGCCACCGCAACGTCAGCAGGGAATACCGCCTTCTGGTCATTGTCCAGCGGGTTCGCGACGATCGTCAATCCTTCGGATCCCCTGACCTTGGTGACCGACATCTGGATCGGCACTAACGTCCTCACTTGGACCGTCATCACGCCGATGGATACGACCACTGATGACGTGAACATCTACCGTGTGGAATTCGACCCCGGCATCGCCAACGCGGGACCGGACCAGGTCGTTCTCGCTCCGCCTTACACCACCAACTTGAACGCAAATCAGCCGATCTTCCCGCAGGTTTGTACATGGACGGTGGTCCAAGGCATGGGCGATATCAGCAACCCCAATAACCCCTTCAGCGAGGTAACCTCCTTAGGTCTGGGTGAAAACATCTTCCAGTGGACCTGCGACGACGGACCGTGCAGCACCTTCGTCAATGCGGACCAAGTGATGATATCCGTGGAACTGGGAACATCCGTTGCGATGGTGGGGAACGGCGATCCAATGACGTTATGGTTCGACAATGCTGCCGGGCTGTTGCGCATGGCCGGAAATACGCAGTACAGGTCGTTGAGCATCGTCAATGCGATGGGCCAGCAAGTTCCCGTTGGCTCTGACCGCACCGGTGCAACGGTGGACGTGAGCAGCCTGTCTCCGGGCGTTTATGCCGCGATCGCGATCATCGGTGGGGAACGCATGACCTTGCGCTTCGTGGTGGGGCACTGAACCCGCTCCCCTACTTACGTCCCATGGTCGAAAAGAACCGACCTCGAAGTCTCCGCGAACGAAGACTTCAGAAAGCTGAAACTGGACGATCTCAACACCGGCCGGTTGGATCTACTTTGATGATCGTTGTGACGCGTTACGTGCAAGCTCGCATCTTTAGGAAAACCATTTCGGCCATGAAGACGTGTTTTCTCATTGCCAGTGCGTCACTTTCGTTCGCGACGATGACTTGCAAGGGCCAAGTTGCAGATGCAGGTCCCGACACAACGCTATGTGTCGACTCCTACACCATGCTGGGGAGCGCGCTTCCTCCGGGCGCTACCGGGCAATGGGTGCTCTACACCGGATGTGCCACGTTTACCCAACCGTCATCGCCGACCACCCTGATAACAAACCTCTGCATCGGTGAAAATATAGCCGGCTGGGTGGTGAACGACAATGGAACGATCACCCTTGATCAAGTGGCGATCACCGTGTACGATCCCGACATGCCCTTCGCCAATGCAGGCATGGACCAGACCATTGTTGGACCACAGAACTGGGCTCAACTCAGCGGTTCGCCCACACCGATCTGGCCAGCCACGTGCTCGTGGACCATACTTACAGGCCCATCCATCCTGAACGACCCAACTGACCCTTACGCCATAGCCGGAGGGCTTGGAACGGGAGAGAATATATTCCTCTGGACCTGCGAGAACGGCCCTTGCTGGAGCAGCCCTACAGCCGATACCGTGGTGATCCAGATGATGATGGTGGTGAACGGACTGTCAACTACAGAAGCCAATAGCACAAATTCGCTGGCTTACGACCCTTCAACTCAAGAGCTCCGCGTAATGAAAGGCACAGCATTGGAAGCGATGGAGGTCACGGACATCCGTGGGCGATCAATCACAAGAGTTGGTAGAGGCACGCGGTCCATAAGCATGGCCGACCAGCCGGACGGTATCTACCTGGCACGGGCGATCATGGATGATCGACCTGTGGTCCTTCGTTTCGTGGTAACACACTGATCTGCATTTCGCGTTAGGGATTGGACTGGAAAGCCGGCAAGCGAGGAACGAGTGCGGACTTGGAGGGGAAAGCCCGACGGCGTTGCTTCTGAGCGAAGTCGAAGGATGAATGCCGTAACGCCCACCCTTCGACTACGCTCAGGGTGATGATGTCCGATATTCGCGTTTGGACCCGATCTTCGCGCAGCAGGCGCTGGAGCGGTCAGAGCATTTTCTGATCTTCTGATCGTCTGATCATCTGATCCACATGGCCGAAAAGATCGACATCGAAGCCTCCAAGAACGAGGACCATAACAAGCTCGCTATCTCCGAGCTTCACAAGCGTCTCCACAAGATCCACGAAGGCGGTGGTGAAAAGCGTATCGCCAAGCTGCACAAGCAGGGCAAGATGACCGCCCGCGAGCGCATCGATGCCCTGCTGGACCCCAAGAGCCCGCGCATCGAGATCGGGGCCTTCGCTGCGGACGGCATGTACGAAGAATATGGCGGTGCGCCCAGCGCCGGCGTGATGGTGGTGATCGGCTACGTGAGCAAGCGCCAGTGCATGGTGGTGGCCAACGACGCCACCGTGAAGGCCGGCGCCTGGTTCCCCATGACCGCCAAGAAGAACCTCCGCGCACAGGAGATCGCCATCGAGAACCGCCTGCCCATCATCTACCTCGTGGACAGTGCCGGCGTCTTCCTCCCCATGCAGGACGAGATCTTCCCCGACAAGGAGCACTTCGGAAGGATCTTTCGCAACAACGCCGTGATGAGCTCCATGGGCATCACGCAGATCGCCGCCATCATGGGCAGTTGCGTGGCCGGTGGCGCCTACCTGCCCATCATGAGCGATGAAGCCCTCATCGTGGAGAAGACCGGCAGCATTTTCCTTGCCGGGAGCTACCTCGTAAAAGCCGCCATCGGTGAGGACATTGACAACGAGACCCTCGGCGGCGCGACCACCCACAGCGAGATCAGCGGTGTGGTGGACTACAAATGCAAGGATGATGCGGAATGCCTGAAGACCATCCGCGACATCATGGACAAGCTCGGCAAGCCGAAGGACGCAGGCTTCAGTCGCGAGAAAGCGAAGGCACCGAAGGCGGACGAGAAGGAACTCTACGGCATCCTCCCGGTGGATCGCACCAAGCCCTACGACATGCGCGACGTGATCGCCCGCTTGGTGGACAACAGCGAATTCACGGAGTACAAGAAGGGCTACGGCCAGAGCATCATCACCGCCTACGCCCGCATCGACGGCTGGGCCGTGGGCATCGTGGCCAACCAGCGCAAAGTGGTGAAGAGCAAGAAGGGCGAGATGCAGTTCGGCGGCGTGATCTACAGCGACAGCGCCGACAAGGCCACGCGCTTCATCGCCAACTGCAACCAGAAGAACATTCCGCTGGTCTTCCTACAGGACGTCACCGGCTTCATGGTGGGCAGCCGGAGCGAGCAGGGCGGCATCATCAAGGACGGCGCGAAAATGGTGAACGCCGTGGCCAACAGCGTGGTGCCGAAGTTCACCATCATCATCGGCAACAGCTACGGCGCCGGCAACTACGCCATGTGCGGCAAGGCCTACGACCCGCGCCTCATCGTGGGCTGGCCCAGCGCCCAAGTGGCCGTGATGGGCGGCGACCAGGCCAGCAAGGTGATGCTCCAGATCGAGGTGAGCGCCCTGAAAGGCCGCGGCGAAGTGATCACACCGGAGAACGAAAAGGAACTCCTGGACAAGATCCGCAAGAAGTACGAGGACACTACCTCGCCGTATTATGCGGCCTCACGGCTGTGGCTGGATGCGGTGATCGATCCGTTGGAAACGCGGACTTGGGTGAGCATGGGGATCGAGGCTGCAGCGCAGGCGCCTGCTACGCGGGAATTCAATATGGGAGTGTTGCAGACGTGAACACTTAGACGCTCATTCATGCGCAGACGCGAAGTTTTACTCGACAAAAAGAAAGTGCTCCGATCCGTCAGCCTTATGTCTGATCGCTTCAGCTTGGACGAATTCGTGGACCGAATGATCATTCTCGAGAAGATCGAACGTGGACTCGCTGATATTGAAGCTGGCCGAACTTTCACGTTGGAAGAAGTGAAGAAGCGGTTCGACCACATTCTGACGAAGGGAACCAAATGAGGAGTGCATCATCGATCCGCAGCAAGTGCGAGAAAACCATCAGCACGTACCACCCGGCAGCTGGTCCCGCATTTGATGCGGGATGGCTGGGTGCGGTGATCGATCCGCTGGAAACACGGACGTGGATCTCGACGGGGATAGAGGCGGCGGCGCAGGCGCCTGCTACAGGGGAATTCAATATGGGGGTTTTGCAGACGTGATCTTTTACATCGACCGGAATCGCGATGTGGGCGTGCCGTTGATCAATTTCGGGCGGACCGTTTCACCGGGCGGACCGATCATGATCGGTCCCTACCCGTTGAAACGATCGCCTTTCCAATTTTTCGGGTTGTCGCGGATGTAATCCGCGATGCGTTGGTGTTCCGCGTCATCGCGGATGATGCGGTCCCAATAATTGTGTTGCCATAACCGTGTGCCGCGGGGCAACAAACCATCACGGTACGCGATGCGGGTAACGGCGGATTTATACGACGCGACGATCTGGCCCAACGCGCCACGCGGGATGCCCGGTGGTTTCCGCGGATCCTGTAGGGGCGCGCCATGACGCGCCCGTGTGCGTTGGTCATGTGCGTCGGCCGTGTCGGGATCACCGCCGGGCGTTCCGGTAACGGGATCATCGGGCGTTGTTTCGGATGTATTGTCCGCGATGCCATGCGCATCCCGCGCACCAATGCCGGGCGCGTCCGACGCGTTCGTATCGGGCGCGTCATGACGCGCCCCTACGTCCAACGCACCGCCCCGCACATCCCCACGCGCGTCCACCAACCGTTCCCGTATCACAACGATCCCATGCACATGGTTGGGCATCACAACAAATTCCCCGACATCCACATGCGGCATGTGTTCAGGTATCGCATCCCAACATTGTTGGGCCAATTCACCGATGGGTGATCGATGCATCACCGCATCCGCGATGCGCCCGAACCAATGGCGGCGGTCATCGGTGCAGATCGTTACATAATACGCACCCTGTTGGGCGTAATCATATCCCCGCATCCGGATCGTGCGGCGCTTCGGTAATTCACGGGCCATGCACGAATATCGGCATCACCAGTTGAACGGTTTCGGGCCGATCATGATCGGCCCACACCCCGCCCAACCCAAACCGAATACAACCGCGCTCCCCCGAACGCAGAAGTCCGCTCTCCAAGCCGCTGCACCGTTCCAAATCCGCGATCAGCGCATAGTTGCGACAACGCAACAAACGATAGCGGATGCGGCACCCATGGGTTCGGGCTGCCCGTATCGTACTCCACGAGCAGGAGTGCCCCCGTGGGTTTCAACGATGTGCTTATGCGCTGTATGAATGCAGCCTGGTCGCGCACGAAATGCAAGGCGTTCGCGAGGAGGATGCCGTCCAGGTCCTTCATCGCCAGTGGCTCGGTAACGAAATCGCCCACGTGTTTCGTGATCTGCACGTTTCCGTGCAGATCAGGCACTTGCTTCACGGCCGTGGCATTGTGATCCATGGCGGCGATGGTGCTTCCCGTCGGCAGCAATTCGGCAAGCGCCCGCGTGAATGTGCCCGTACCGCAGCCGAGGTCCGCCCAATGCTGCGGCCGGCCGATCGACATTGGAGCATTGCGCAACAAGTCTACCGCATCGCGATGATCCATGGGGCAAGTGTAGGCACTTACGCATACCAACACCTCCCGAACGCTCCCGCAAATCTTTCCGGCCACACGAATTTGAGCTCGTGGACGAACTGGCCGGTGCGACTTGTGGCACTACCATACTTCTACTCGTTCGCAAGCGTTGCTCATCGCTCAGCGCTTTCCGGCAGTCTTCCTCGGAAGCCGAAGCCTTGGCGAAGGTTTCAGCCTGCTACACGGAACGAGCTTTAATGCCTTGATGGTTTGCTAAGGTACCGAGCCGTGATGGACTCACTTCGTGAAGCCTGGGGACCTTCGCCAAGGCTTCGGCCCCCGAGGGAGCCTTCATCTCAATTCACCCAGTGATGTCCAGAACAAAGGCCCATAAATCCCCCTCGCCGTTCACGGTGGAACCGTGCTTACGGCAGGCAGGCGCAGAGCATTGTCGGGTGATCCGGATCACGGAACGATAAACCGGTTCAGTGAAAGACGAGTACGGCGAGGACGAGGGTACTGAGGCTTGTGAGCAGCATGATCTTGCCCAGCACTTCCGAACGTGCGGCCCAGCGTTCGCCCTTGCCGACAGCAAAAGTGAGCAGGGTGATCAATACGATCATGACGACCACAAGAACGAGTTTGGCAATGAGCAACGGAAGGTCCGGCAACACGTTCCAATAGGGGCCCATCAAGAACAGGCCCGAGACCACCAACAAAGCCAACCCGATGGCACCCATCCGGGTCAAGATGGACGTGCGCTGCCGGAACGTCCTTGCATCCTCGCCCTGCAGGTCGGCATTGCCGACACCTAGGAAGATGAACGCGAATCCGGTGCCCAAGCCCATCACCAGGCCCAGGAAATGAAGGATGAGCATAGCGTCATGCATCGTACACTGGTTTTGGTCCGATCGATCGACCTTCCCGCCACGTTCCGCTTCCACCGCAACACGAATGTAATACGCCGATCGCGTGAAGCCGACACGTGCGGTCGATCGTTCTTTTGTGTCAACCCATTCCGGGGAAACGGGATTACTTTTTGATCCGGAAAGTTCACGCAACACATTCCGTTCAGACCTTCGCGGCCATGGAAATAATCGACATCACCCTTGCCCTGCTCACCCTGATCGCACTGGAGGTGGTGCTGGGCATCGACAACATCATTTTCATCGGTATCCTGTCGGACAAGTTGCCGGAAGGGCAACGCGACAAACTGCGGAAATGGGGCATCGGGTTGGCAATGGGAATGCGCCTCGCCCTGCTCACCGTCATCTCCTGGGTGATGAAGCTGGACAGCGATGTCATCACCGTGTGGGGCAAAGGCTTCAGCGGTAAGGAACTGATCCTGCTTGGTGGAGGCATCTTCCTGCTGCACAAATCCACGCGGGAGATCTTCCACATGACGGAGAAGTCCTACGAGGACGCGAAGAAGAACACCGGGAAGCATACGTTCGGCGCCCTTCTCGCGCAGGTGCTGGTGCTCGATGTGGTCTTCTCGCTGGATTCCGTCATCACAGCGGTCGGCATGGTGGACCAGTTGTGGGTGATGTATGTGGCCGTGGTGGTCACGGTCATCATCATGCTCGTGGCATCAAAACCCATCATCGATTTCATCACCAAGCACCCCTCGTTCAAGGTGCTGGCACTTTCATTCCTCATGGTGATCGGCGTGGCGCTGGTGGCCGAGGGCATGGGGCACTACCTGCCGAAGGGCTATATCTACGGCCCGATGGCGTTCGCCTTCCTGGTGGATTTGCTCCAGATGCGCGTGTTGAGGAACAAGCAGGCTTAGAGGCCAGCGGCTCGGCGGATCCCTCGAACCGCTCATGGCAGGCGTTATCGTTATGGACCGCTACTTCCGCAGGGGCTTGTTTCTCTCGTATCAGTTGCTTTCGCCTCTCGCTGTGTACGTGATCCTCCCGCCTTGGGCAAGGGCGCGATGGCGCATTCCCCTACGCTCCTTCTGACCTCCAGCCGTGCGTTCGCGGACCATGGGGCTCACTGAACGCTTGGATGGTGGCCGGCGTGAGAGCGAGCAACGCCGCGCACACCGGGTCCGTCAATGATGCATTCCCGCACCAACACCATGAACCCAGCTCTACCCTTCAGCATCGCACTTTCCCTCGCCCTCGCCACCACGGTACAGGCGCAGGACATCCCCAACGGCGGATTTGAGAACTGGACCAGCCAAGGATCCTACATCGACCCCGACGGCTGGCTCACCAGCAACATGGTAAGCTGGTCCGTGGCCAACATGCTCACTTGCGAGCAGGGCTCACCGGGCGTGGTGGGCGCGCACTTCGTGAAGGTGAGCGACCGCTTCCTCACCGGTGCCGGCATGCAGCAGGGCAGCATTACCGTGGGTGAATGGGGCAGCTTCCCCGCCTTTCCCTATACCGGACGCCCCGATGCACTGAACGGATTTTGGCAATTTCATCCGCAGAACGGCGGCAGCGATGGCGTGGTGAGCGCGGCGCTCACCCGCTGGAACAGCGTGACGCACCAACGCGAATACATTGCCAACGCGCCCATCCATGCCACCGCCGCGATCAACAGTTGGACCGCCTTCTCCAGCCCCTTCCTGTACTACAGCAACGAGATCCCGGATTCGGCCATCGTGAGCATCTCGGCCACCAACGCATCCGCCGGCGACGGCACCTCCATCTGGGTGGATGAGCTCAGCTTCGGCAACGTGCAGGGCGCGGCGGAGAATAGCGCGCCGGTGCGCTTCACCCTGTGGCCCTCCCCCGCCACGGACCGGTTGCACATCGAGGCAAGCAGCCCGATCGCGGAAGTGACGGTGCAGGATATCTGCGGCCGGGTGATGGTCCGCACCGCACCCTCACAGGCAACGGCCGCGGTGGAAGTGGGCGAGCTACCGGCCGGCATCTACCTGGCGCAGCTGCGCTTGGCCGATGGGCGCATGGCGGTGCGCCGCTTCACCAAGCAGTAGGGCTGCACTTTGGCGTTCATTCCGGCGCTCGGGTATTCTGCGAGTGCCGTTTGCTGCCCGTCCTCTGGCCGTCGGTCCGGTCTGATAGCGATCGTGGAAATCACTGGTGGTAGACCGCCGGTGGCGGATGGACCGTCGCACTCGGAAAACTCCCGTGCGGGTTCGGATCGAACCTTTCCCCCTGACCCGTGTACCGCGTAGCATGCATGTTGCACGGTCCACCATCCATCTCTTCCTCCTCCTGCCCTTGTCCCCCAAAAGGCAAGACACGCCAGTGCCGTCATTGAACGTCCACACGTGCTGCGGGTGCGTGCGGCAGCGCGGGGTTGCAGTAACAGGTCGATCTGTGCAATGGCCGACCGCCTTGCATCGTTCTTCATACAACCGAACATCATTCCCATGAGGTACGCAATAGCACTGGCCGCTCTCCTGGTCGGGCACTTCGGCATAGCGCAATCGAGCACCTTGAAACCCGTGACCGTGAAGTACATGGTGCGCGGCTACTTCTACGCCTCCTCGCAAGGACCGGCCGAGCTCAACGGGTTCGGTGGCTGGGGCCGCTCGTCCAACGGTTCCGCACGCTTCATACCGTCCGCTGGGGCGATCGGCTTGCAGGTCCTGGTGGACACCTCCAGCGTTGTTCCGCTGGATAGCCTGCACGAAGGCCGGAGGGTGACCGTACGCAACAACGGACCGGATACCATCTACTTCCCCGCGCAGGACAGCCGCTTGTACATGAAAGCGCAGGCGAAGCAGGGTGGCGTGTTCCGCGACATCGAGTATTTGCCCAGCTCCTGGTGCGGGAACAGCTACCACACGCTCTTCCTTGCTCCGGGCGAACAATGGCAATTCGTGATGCCGAACTACAGCGGGCCATTGAAGACAAGCCTGCGCTTGGAGCTGGCCTATCGCACCACGGCGGAAAGGGATGATGAGAAGTTGTTATACAGTCATCCGTTCCCCGGCTCGGTACATCCAAAACAATTCAGCGAGAAGAAGGAGTACCAACCGGGTGGCCTCATGGATCCCTATAACGATTAGGTTGTCCGATCGGTGAGCACGGCTACGGCCATCGGGTCGAACGCATCCATGATCGAAGGAACCTTCATTGTGTGCGACACCCGCCGTGCGGCGGGTCATGTACCGTTGGTGTTGGACATCTTACCTACTCGATGGAGTTCGCGGGGGAGCATGCCATGGCCTTACCTGCCCCAAGCAATGATCCGAAGGTCCGCCACACGATCCTTGTGGTCCAGGAACAGTACGATGGTCTGCCCGATGATGCCGTTCGTTCCGGCGAAGAGGCAGTACTCCGTAAGGTCGTTGGTGCGCAGTGCCGGATCCATCAGCACCAAGCAGCTACACGCCGGAATGCACGGACCCAGGGTGCTGCGGTCCACATACGAACCGATCGGGAAGCGCTTCCTGGATTCCCGCATCACCTCCCCCACGGCGAATCCACTTCGCACCGTGCAGTAGTACGCATAGGCACCATGGTCCACGGTATCCAAGCGGACCAACTCCCCGCGTACCGGTTCCTGTGCGTACAGGCCGTTGGTCGCGCCAAGTGCAAGAAGCGTGGCAAGGATCACGAAGTGCAGCGGTGGAAGCATCGGCGAATGTTCCACCCAATGATGCAACTACCAGACCGATCGCATACACCGTCCCCAACGCTCGCGATTGCAGGTCGGTGCTCGTTCTTACCCAACGTCAACGGATCTTGGCTGCAGCCCGCAAAACCTTTGCCCCATGGAAAACAAGAACATGAAGGCGGTGGTGTACACGAAGTACGGTACACCCGAAGTGTTGTCAATTGCGCAGGTGGCGAAACCCGAACCCAAGGACAACGAAGTGCGCATCCGGATCCACGCCACCACGGTCACCTCCGGTGATGTGCGCTTGCGCAAGGCCGATCCGTTCGCGGTGCGGTTCTTCTTCGGGCTCTTCAACCCCAAGACCCCGATCCTCGGGCATGAGGTGGCCGGTATCGTGGAAGCGGTCGGTAGCCAGGTCACGCGTTTTCGCATCGGAGACCGCGTGTTCGGTTCCACCGGAATGCGTTCAGGCACCTATGCCGAATACATCTGCCTGCCGGAGGAAAGTGCCATCGCATGGACGCCCGAGCAGGTGCCCCATGGCGAAGCGGCCACCCTGACCATTGGCGCGCTCACGGCCTTGCACTTCATCAACGCGGCCAAGCTGCAGCGCGGGGAGCACATCCTCATCCACGGCGCATCCGGTTCCATCGGCACGGCCGCGGTGCAGTTGGCCAAGAGCAGGGGTGCCACCGTGAGCGCAGTGTGCAGCACGGCCAATGTGGAACTCATGCATTCCCTCGGTGCCGACCACGTGATCGACTACAAGCACGAGGACTTCACCAAGAGCGGGAACACCTACGACGTGATCTTCAGCACCGTGGGGCAAACCACCTATACGGCAAGCAGGCACCTGCTGAACAAGAACGGCCGGTACGTCACCAGTGAAGGTGCCGCCTCGGACTACTGGCACATGCTGCGCAGCAGCATCTTCGGTGGCAAGAAGGTCATTGGCGGTGTGGCATCGGATGCGGAGCAAGGCATCGAGAAGATCCGCACGCTGATCGAGGCCGGTGAGCTGAAGGCCGTGATCGATCGGCACTATCCCTTGCAGGCCATTGTGGAAGCGCACCGCTACGTGGAGCAGGGCCACAAGAAGGGCAACGTGGTGATCGACGTGGCCGCGTGATCCGCGCCCTACCCTGCCGCTTCCTTCGCGAAGATGCGCTTGCGGATCCGGCTCAACGATTCAGGCGTTACGCCGAGGTAACTGGCCAGCAGGTATTGCGGCACGCGCTGCAGCAGCTCTGGTCGGTTCTCCATCAGGTCCATGTAGCGTTGCTCCGGCGTCTTGGTGATGAAGGCCGCCAGCTTCTCCTGGTGCTCGCCGAAGTCGCTCTCCACGGATACCCGGCAACCCGACTCCAGCTTCGGGTACTTGCCGAAGAGCTCCCGTTCCGCCGCGTAGCTCCACACCACCAAGGTGCAGTCCTCCACGCAGGCGAGGTAGTGGTTCGCCGGCACTTGGTTGATGAAGCTGTACAACGATGCGACCGCCTGTCCTTCCGTATAGAACTCGGTGGTGCGCAGGTCGCCGTCCACATCATAGTACATGTGTACGCAGCCCTTCACCAGGAAATAGGAGTCGGTGGCCACCTGTCCGGCCTTCAGCAGCACGGTGCCTTTCTTGAAGGTGCGTATCGGCACCAAGCGGTCCATGTCCCGCGCCTCTTCTTCCGATAGAAGCTCCGACACGCCGGGAAGTTGGGAGGGTTTCAGTTCCATGGCATTCGGTTGTAGGGCTAAAATACAAAAGATGGCCTGGCCGGATGCTCCGCGCACCCTATCTGTCCGCACGAGTCGGATTGGAGTAATACCTGCTCCAGCTTGGGAAAAGCCGAGGCCTTCCCCCTTCGTATGATCTTTGTACCATGTCAGCAGCAAGCGACAGCGGCGACCGGGGCAAGTACAACGGCAAGCCGGTGGTGTTGGCATCCACCATCACCTGCCCGAACTGCGGGCACCGGAAGGAAGAGCGAATGCCCACGGATGCCTGCGTCCATTTTTATGAATGCGAGCAATGCAAGTCCCTCCTGAAGCCCAAGGCGGGTGACTGCTGCGTGTTCTGCAGTTACGGAACGGTGAAATGCCCACCGGTCCAGTCCGGCGGGGCGTGCTGCTGAGCGGCTCGTTCCTGTGAACCTCTCCCCCGGCGCTCGGCCTAACCGATGATCCAAGAGTCTGCCCTGTGCCCGGCACTCCATCCGCCAGACCCTGAGGCCCTCGAAGGGCGGCGGTTTCCAACACCTCATTTTAAGAGTCCGTCGCGAAGAAGCTCGATCATGGTCGGAGGCCGGTGCTAATGGGCACAGGGCAAGCAGCCGAGCGCCGGGAGGGAGACCGCCTGAGCATGCTTACAGCAGCCAGGGGCGAATGCGTCATGGCACGCAATAAATACCGAGCGCGGGCCCGGTTACTTTTGGGGGAGATCCGGTTAACTTTCCACCGCATGCAACAGGACCGCCGACTTGCCGCCATCATGTTCACCGACATCACCGGGTATACGCGGTTGATGGGTGACAGCGAAGAGAAAGCCCTTGCCGTGCTCGTGCGCAACCGCGAAGTGCAGAAGCCCCTGATCGATCGGTACAACGGTCGCTTCATCAAGGAACTGGGCGATGGCACCATGGCCACCTTCAACAATGCCAGCGACGCGGTGCGATGTGCCATGGCCATGCAACTGGCCGTAAAGGAAGATCCCGACCTGAACCTGCGCATCGGCATCCACTTGGATGAGATCGTTTTTGAGAACAACGACATCTTCGGCGATGGCGTGAACATCGCAGCGCGGATCGAAGCCGCTGGCAGGCCGGGAGCCATCTTCATCTCCGATGCGGTCTGCAACGCCATCCGCAACAGGGAGGACTTCACCACGCGCTTCGTGCAGCAAATGCAGTTGAAGAACGTGAGCCGCCCGATCGACATCCATGAAGTAGCCGTGGATGGCGTGTTCTCCGGGCCCCCGCCGAAGGCGGTGGATCCAAAGGCGCCATCCGCGTTCCGCAAGCAGGCAGGTATCGCCGTGGCCGTTCTTGCCGTGTTGCTGGTGGCGGCATGGGCGCTGTGGAACAGGCCAGCCGCGGATGCGGTAATGGCAGCGGCACCCCGGCAAGCCTCCATCGCCGTGCTGCCTTTCGTGAACATGACCAGCGATGTTGACCAGGAGTTCTTCAGCGATGGGCTCACCGAGGACATCATCACCCAGCTCGCCAAGATCAAGGACCTGCACGTGATCTCGCGCACCACGTGCATGAAGTTCAAGGGTGATACGCTTACGATCAAGGAGATCGGCGCACAGCTCAGCGTGGGCACCATCTTGGAGGGAAGTGTGCAACGCGCGGGGGACCAACTGCGGATCACCGCACAGCTCATCGATGTGGCCACCGACGCGCACCTCTGGGCGGAGAGCTACGACCGGCCGGTGACCGACCTGTTCAACATCCAACGCGAGATCGCCACGGCCATCGCGGGCATGCTTCAACGGAAACTGTCACCGAACGAAGTGAGCAACCTGGCCGAAGTGCCTACCACGAACGTTGAGGCCTATCAGGTCTACCTCAAAGGCCGGCACCTTTCGCACAAGGACCACTTCGTTGGTGAAACGGCGCTGCAGGCCATCGTCAACCTGGAGCAAGCGGTGCAGCTCGATAGCACCTTCGCCCTGGCCTACGCCGAGTTGGCGCGCTGCCATGCTCGGGCCTACTACTTGCGTACCGACCAGACCGAGGAGCGCCGCGCAATGGCGACCCAAGCTGCGGAAAAAGCGCTGGCACTGGGGGCTGAACAACCAGCGGTGCACCTCGCCATCGGCGACTACTACAACTGGGCCTTCCGCGACAAAGGGAAGGCCATGGAGCATTGGTCCATCGCAGAGAAGAGTATGCCCAACAATGCCGAGTTGATCCATGCCAGGGCCATGGTCATGCTCACGGAAGGACGGATCGAGGAATGCATCACGGAACTCAAGAAAGCCGTGGAACTCAGTCCGAAGGACGCGTTCTACTTCATGGAACTTTCCTGGGCCTACATGTGGGCGCACCGCTTCCCGGAGGCCATTGCCGCGGCGGACAAGGCGGTCGAACTGGCACCGGACCAGAACTGGCCGTACATCTACAGGGCTATGAACTACTACTGTTGGAAAGGCCCTTGCCCGGAAGCCTATGCGGCCTACAATGCGGTGGAACATGATTACCCTTGGTACACCTGGGGAATGCTGAACCTGGAGATGGCCGACGGAAGGATCGATGCAGCGCTGAAGCGCGTGGCCGCCCTTCCTGATGGGTGGCACATCACCAAGATCGAAGTGTACCCCGCAGCCTTGGCCGAAGCCTTCCTGCGCCAGCGCTTGGGTGAAACGGAGGTGGCGGACCGGAAATTCAAAGAGGCGGTGATCCTGCTGGAAAAAGAGTTGCCGAAGCACCTGGAGGACGCCCGCTACCACAGTGCCTTGGGCATTGCGCTCGCAGGCGCCGGCCAGAAGGAGCGCGGGATACAGATGGCCGTAAAAGCCACCGAGCTGCTGCCCTACGCGAAGGATGTCGGTTATGGCGTCATGCCGCTCTACGACCTCGCGGTAACCTACACGCTGGCCGGCGAATTGGACAAGGCCTTCGAGCAACTGGAATTCAACCTCTCCAACCCGGGTTACTTCACCGTGGAGTTCTTCAAGGGTGATGTGCGCTACGATGGCGTGCGGAAGGATCCGCGCTATGCGGCCTTGCTGAAGAAGCACGCCTTGGCGGAGAAGCCGGCATAGCAGTGCGTTCGAGATCCCCACGCTCCTGCAAGGCTTCCCGGCCACAGAGCTCGAAGGCACCACGCTATGGTAAGTTCGTTGCGTGAAGTCCGGAGACTTCATCTCAATGCACGCTCGGATGTCCGGAAGAAAGAGCCACAAGTCGCCCCCGCCGTTCGCGGTGAAGCGCACACCTTGGTTGGCGGGGATAAGTAAGTAAAACGCTCCATCGCAGGGTCCCGAAACGGAGACCCTTCGGGAGAGAGGAGGGATAGGTAAGGAAAACGCTCCATCGCAGGGTCCCGGAACGGAGACCCTGAGGGAGAGAGTACCGCTTGGCCTATCTCCCCGGCCAAATGCAGGCAGGCGCACCAATATGCCTACACCTTCTTCACGAACTCACTCTTCAGCGCCATTCTACCGAAGCCGTCGATGCGGCAATCGATGTTGTGGTCACCGTTCACCAGCTTGATGTTCTTCACCTTGGTGCCGGCCTTCAGCGCCTTGGGCGCGCCTTTCACCGCGAGGTCCTTCGCCATCACCACATCATCGCCGTCCTGCAATATGTTGCCGTTGGCGTCCTTCACCACGGGTCCGGCTTCTTCAGCGGCCACTTCCTCCGGGTTCCACTCGTGGCCGCATTCGGGGCACATCAAGCTCTGGCCCGTGGGATAGGCAAAGGCGGACTTGCATACGGGGCAGGGAGGTGTGGTGGGCATGGGATCGCGGGCTCAGCTGCGAAGCTAGCCTTTCCCTGATCGGTGCCCGTGCCACCATGAACGCGGAAACCCCGATCTCACCGATCTTCGTTCCATGGAACGCGACCGGCTCACCGATCAACTTGAGCGCCATGGCGAGGTTTTCCGTGCGCTGCTCGATAGCCTCACGCCCGAAGAGACCCTCTGGAAACCCGCACCGGACAAGTGGTGTGCACTGGAGGTGATCTGCCACCTGCATGATGAGGAGCGCGAGGACTTCCGCGCACGGCTTAAGCACGTGCTGGAAACACCGGAAGGCCCCATGCCCAAGATCGATCCGGCGGCATGGGTCGCGGAGCGCAACTACATCAGGCAGGACCTTTCAGCGATGCTGGAAAAATTCCTCCGGGAAAGGGCACGGTCCATCGCTTGGTTACGCGGCTTGACGGAAGCTCCATGGAGCAATGCCCATATGCATCCCAAAGCGGGGCCGGTGAGCTGTGAACTGCTGCTCACCAACTGGGTGGCGCACGACCTGCACCACATCCGGCAACTGGTGAACCTGCGCTACGCATACCTTGCAACGCATACCACAGTTCCCTTGGACTATGCGGGAACTTGGTGACCCGTTCCACCAACACCTCCACACCATGCACCCCATCCTCCGCAACATCCTCGCAGTCATCGCCGGTATTGTCGTCGGCGGCTTTGTGAACATGGGCCTGATCATCCTGGGCGGGAAGGTCCTTCCTCCACCCGCCGACGTGGACGTGAACGATATCGCCAGCATCAATGCGCACATCGGCGAGTATTCCACATTGCAGCTTTTGGCTCCTTTCCTGGCCCATGCGCTGGGTGTGCTGGTCGGCGCATTCCTCACGGCGAAGTTGGCGGCATCCCGGCACATGGCACTCGCCCTTGTGATCGGTGCCTTCTTCCTGCTGGGCGGCATCATGGCCGTGCGCATGATCCCCAACGCACCGGTCTGGTTCAGTGCGCTGGACCTGGTAGTGGCCTATTTGCCCATGGCGTGGCTTGGAGCAAAGCTGGCGCTTGGCACTACGCGCTGATAGCCCTGTACCCATTACTCAAAACCCACTTCACCATGGACATAGGACAACTTCCATACTTGCACATTCTCGTGGCCGCGCTCGCTGCTTTCGCTCTGGGCGCCATCTGGTACAGCTTCCTCTTTGGCAAGACCTGGATGAAGGAGCTCGGCTTCACGGAGGAATCGATCCGGAGTTCCGGTGCCAACATGGGGATGATCTTCGGCAGCACGCTGGTGCTCACCTTCATCATGGCCTTCGGCATCGCCGTGCTCATCGAATTGCACCAGGTACCGAACATCACCTGGATGGACGGCCTGCGGATCGGGCTGTTGGCAGGCCTGTTCTTCGTGGCCACATCCATGGCGATCAACTACCTGTACCAACGCCGTTCGATCAAACTATGGCTGATCGACGCCGGCTATCAGGTTTGCTTCATGGGCCTCATCGGTGCCATCCTCGGGGCGTGGCATTGAGCCGACCCGCTTGAAGTAGAAGTATGCGCTCGCGTGTCTCGAGTGCAAGCGCATCACGAGTGCGCCAAGTGACCGCTCACTTCCCTTTCGCGTTCATCACCTCGAAGGCCCGGTACACCGCACGGTGCAGCAGGGTGGCGTGGGTTTCCTTCGGGAAGTATTCGTACGTGCATTCCAACGACGGCTTTCCGTACGTCCGGAACGCCTCCACCACTCGGTCCACCTGCTTCTGCATCATATCCTCGTTGCTCGCCGACGCGATGTAGACCCGCTTGTGCCACCTGTTGTGTGCTTTTACCCAAGCCTCCGCACCGGCGGCGAGCGCGCCGTTGTTCCACCAGAGGCTGGGGCCGACCAGAATGTAATCATCGAACAGCTCCGGCTTGGTGAACAGCACTTCGGTGGCCAGCAAGCCTCCCAACGATTGCCCGATGATGGTGCGGTGACCCGAGGTGCGGTAGTGTTCCTCCACCATCGGCTCCACTTCCTGCCCCAAGAATTTGATGAACGCCGCCGCCCCCCCGGCCGTGGGATTCCACACCAGGTCACTATCGCCTTGCGTGGGCGAGGTATAATCGTGATAGCGCGAAGGGCCGTTGTTGGCGATGCCCACCACGATGCTCTTCGGCAGCAGGTCGTACATGTTCATGAACTGCGCCAAGCCCGCGATATGCGGGAAGTCCTCGTTGGCGGAACCGTCCAGTACATAGATCACCGGATAGCTCAAGGTACTGTCGGCGTAGCCGTCCGGCAGGTACACGTTAAGCACGCGCTCCTGATCCAGGGCTTCGGAATGGAAAGTGAGCACTTCGCCGAGGACGAATGGACTTTCCTTCGCCTGAGGCAGCGGCGGCGTATATTGACCGAGCAGGGAAAAGGAGATCAGCAGGGTGGGAAGCAGCAGGGATCGCATGTACCAAATATCGCCATCACCGGTGAAAGCATGTTCGGCCAACATGCGCCCCCGACCTTTGTCGCACCATGCCCAAGAAAGTCAGCATCGCTTCCGCCACCCTCGCCTTCCTGAAGGACCTTGACAAGCACAACGAACGCGAATGGTTCCTCGCGCACAAGGAGCGCTACCAAGCGGCCTTGGAGAACATGCGCGATTTCGCGGATGCATTGATCGAGCAGATGAACCGGCATGACCGCATTGAAACGATCGATGGCAAGAAGGCCTTGCAACGCATCTACAACGACCAGCGCTTCCACGATCGGCCACCCTACAAGGCGCGCTTCGGCGGCGGGCTGGCGCGGGTGAAGCCGGCACTGCGCGGCGGCTACTACTTCAGCATCAAGCCCGGTGCATCCTTCATCGCCTGTGGTTTCTTCGCCCCGGAGGCCGCCGACCTGAAGCGCCTCCGCACGGACATCCTGTACGATCACAGGACATGGGAACGGCTGCTGAAGGCGAAGGCGCTGCGGAGCCATTGGGGCATGCTGGAAGGCAAGCAGTTGAAGACCGCGCCGCGCGGCTTTCCCAAGGACCACGAAGCCATCGGGCTGCTGCGGCACACGCAGTTCCTGTTCCGCCGCACCTTCACGGACAAGGAAGTGCTGGCGCCCGGCTTCGTGGAGGTGGTGAACGCCCACTTCAAGAGCGTGCGCCCCCTGTTCGACCATATCAGCGAGGTGCTCACCACGGACGAGAACGGGGATCCGTTGTAGTCCGGGCCTTGGAACCTGTTCGGGAATTCACGGTTGCACGCCGAAGGCACGCAGCACCTTCGGGTCCACGGTGGTGCCGGTCCTCACTTTGCTGGCCGTATCCGCTTCCTGCTCCGTGGTGTTCCCGATCATCGTGTTGGCATACAGCGTCAGGATGGCACCGCCCAGAACGACCTGATCACGTTGCAGGACGAACACCTTTGCATTGCCGGTGAAGGTGCAGCCGTCCACATCAAGCTCGGAGCCGTCCGAGCCGCGCACCGCAACGGCATTGTCATTGAACTGGCAGCCCGTCAGCAGCACCTTGCTGTCACGCGCCGACCGCAGGGCCACAAAGGGCAGCCCTGCGAAGGTGCAATTGCGCACCAGCATCCTCGAAGCGCGCAGACCGATCCCGCTCCTCCCCTTGGTGTTCCCGCCGCCGGCCGGTTGAACGAAGGCACAACGTTCCACCGATCCCTCAACCTCGGAAAGGTCCACGAAGGAATGCGCGGCACCGGCGAGATGGCAATCGCTCATCGCCATGGTACCGCGCTGCAGGCTTACGGAGGCATCCCCGTAGGTGGTTCCGATGCTGCAATGGTCCATGCGGACATCGGCGCGGATGAAGCTGAGCATGCCGCCGTGGCGGATACCGTCCACGAGCAGGTCGCTTCCGCCGCTCATGCGGAGCCCGCGGATCCTCACGCGGGTGTCACCGGTGCCGTTCACCGCAATGGAGCCGAAGGGTTGCGCATCGTCCTGCGGCCTGATGAAGACCGGGTTCAGATCCGTGCCGCGCGTATGGAGCTCGCCGTTCACCACCACGCTGACGCCCGGTGCGATGAACCAGCGCGTCCCGCGCTCCAGGACCACCGCCATGCCCTTGGGCAGCACCAGGTCATGGTCGATGGCATACTTGCCCCGAACAAAGCGCAGGGTGTCCGGGTTGGTCCGGAATTGGGCCAACCAGGGATCCAGCGGAATGGCTGGTGGTGTCGGCACTGCCACGGGCGCTCCGATGAAGGTGGCCGGTGCGGGATGGAACAGGCGCTGCATGAACTGTTCGCGCGTGTGATCCACTTCGGCCTGCACCAGCCCGATGTTCCGGCCCTTGGCCAGCACGGGCACCGCGATCGAATCAATGGCGAGGAAGCGGGCCGCCCACGCAGCGCTGTCGGCGCGAAGGCGGGCCGCCAACCGGTTGATCCGGGCCTCGGTCCTCTCACTGGAAAATGCTTCGCGGAAGATGGAGGGGAGCGTCCCTCCTTCCGGCGCCGCACCGCTGCGCAAGCGCATCCGGTACAAGGGGACCACCCTGCCCGTGACCCTGTCATGGAGCGCTCCGGCATCCCCGTCCAGCAGGTCCGTTCGTTGCTCCGCACAGGCCAGGAGGCCCACCGCAGCGGTGGCCGCTGTATCGAAACGGGTACTTCGCACCAGTGGGCCGGGCGTTCCCGTGCGCATGGTGTCCCCGGCCGCGGTCCCCGGCCTTCCCGCGTCCGCCACGGTACCGTCGGCGGCTACCAGCGCCATGGCCGTTGGCACGTTCCGGAGCAGATATTCGGGCGTGATCAGTTCCTGAGCCAGGAACGGCCCGAGTTCATCGCCATTGCGGACCAATTTCACCAGACCCGCACGGGGCGAAGGAATGGCCAAGGAGTCGGCGACCGCCTGCGCGTACAGCACGTCCAACGAACGCAGGTCGGCAGGCACAAGCACCAGGCCCGTAGTCCCTCTGAACGGTTCGCTCACCGCGAAGTCCAGTGCCAGCCCGCCCGGTATGGGGGATGCGCCCACTGCGGTGGGCAACGGCCGCTCGGTGGCGGCGACCTTGTCCTTACCGGCGCTCAACATCACCTTTCCCGCCGGTCCTTGCTCCGTGAGGGTAAAGACCTCCGCATGGCCTTCCACATGCTGGCCCGGCCTGCGATCGAACAGATGCTGGAACGCCATCACCTCCTCCTTGCCGATGCCCCACGGCCAATGCCCCACCATCCGGTCGTACGGCAGCAACGAGAAGAGCATGAAGAGCGCCACCGCGGGCACGGCGAGGCCGAAGAGCCAGGCCTGCACGGTGGTCCTGGACCGCCTTGACCTTCTCATGCGATGGGAGCGCTGCGCCCGGTCATCGCTTGGTGACGGGACTGAGCATGAACACGAACAAGGCCACTACCGTGAGCGCCAAGGCACTGAGCACAAGGCCAAGGCCCAGCAGCGTGGCGATCAACATGATGGGGAGCACCATGCCGCGGCCGGTATCGTTCCGATCGAAAAAGCCCGCGACGATCACCGCCGTGGCAATGACCAAGGGCTGCCACCATTCCTGATGAAAGCTGCGGACCAGGAGGGCCAGACCGAACGACAGGGTGAGGAGCGGCAAGCGCAACAAGGGCCCCCGGTCGTGTGCGCGGAAGCCCCTGTTGTAGGCCCAGCCCACCACGGTGAGGACGACGATCAGTTGGACGAGCAGGACGAGAACATCCCCGGTGCCCGCGGGAAGAAGATGCCTCCACTGGTCCACGTATTGCCGCATGGCGGCGAATATCCGGAACACGATCAGGGATAGGAAGCGGGACCGGCGACTTTCGCCAACAAGGCACCGTGAGTAACCAACGCCGCGTTCGGCTTCGCCGGGGCGGGGACGAAATCTCCGACCCTCTTCAATGGCACGGGATGCCCGCCATTAGAGCGCAGCATCCCGAAGGCGGAAGTATCGCGCCCATGCAGGGCAAACAGCCGGGCGCCGAATGGGTGAACTCAGCATGCGCTCCCGTGTCGCGAGTGCTTGCAGACCTCACCCCAGCTCCATCACGTCCGCGATCCCCGGCGGTCGTTCCACGGTGAAGCCCTCACCGTAGGTCACGCCGATCAAGCGGCCCATGTCGAGGGCGCGGCCCTCCAAGGTGGGCAGGAACTCCGGTACGCTGATGGGCGATTCCGGCTCGGTGCTGTCCGGGTCATGGAACTGGGACTTGAAGCAGGCCAGGGCCTCCATCTTGCCCTTCCAGTATGCGGTGACGTCCACCACCAGGTCGGGTTCGATCCAGCGGTCCTGGATGATATGGAACACGGAAGTTGGCCGCCATGCCTCCTGCGCGCTGCCGGCGTGTACGGTGGCGATCCGGCGCAGGCCGCTGAGGAAGCAGGCCTCGGAGACCAACGCGGAGCCGCGCCCATGGTCCGGGTGCCGATCGTGGACCGCATTGGTGAAGACAACGCGTGGCCGATGCCTGCGCAGGGCGACCACCACTTGCAACAGGCTTTCCTCATCGGCCCGGAAAAAGCCGTCGCGCAGCCCGAGCTGGTACCGAAAGCCAACGCCGAGGGACGTTGCGGCCGCTTCGGCCTCCTGCTGCCGGATCTCCCCGGAGCCGCGCGTTCCCAACTCCCCTACGGTAAGGTCCACGATACCCACCGTACGTCCCTGGTCCAAGTGCCGGAGGATCGTACCCCCCATGCCGATCTCCGCATCATCCGGGTGCGCCGTGATGCAGAGGATGTCCACCTGCTCGCTCATTTCGCGTCGAGCCATTTCAGGATCGCTGCGCTGAGGGGCTCCTGTGCGCTGGGATACATGGTGACGAGGTTGCCGTCCTCATCGATGAGGTACTTCTGGAAATTCCATTTCACCTCGCTGTCCAGCTTGCCGTTGAGCTTCTTGCGCGTGAGCCAGGCATAGACCGGGCTTTGGTCCGGGCCCTTGGTGGCGATCTTGGACATCAAGGGGAAGGTGACTCCGTAGTTCTTCTCGCAGAACGCGGCGATGGTCTTCTCATCCCCCGGCTCCTGTCCGCCGAAATCGTTGCTGGGGAAGCCGAGAATGACGAAGCCCTTGTCCTTGTATCGCTCGTAGAGCTCTTCCAACTGTTCGTATTGGGGGGTGAAGCCGCATTCGCTGGCGGTGTTCACCACCATCACCTTGCGGCCCTTGAGCTGGGCCATGTCGTACGGACGGCCATTGATGTCCGTGGCGGAGAGCTGATGGAAGTTCATGGCGGCTTGTTCTTGGGGGAATGGATCAACAGGGTTGGCGGGTTCGGGTGCGTTTCCGCAACCGAGAACGGCCAAGGGTAGAAGAAGGATCACTTTGCGCATTGGGCTGGTTGGGCCGCAAAGTTGCGCGATCCGGGCCAAGCTCCCCCGGTATCTTTGGCCCCCGATCGGGATCCCGAACCGCCGAAGCCCATGCGCAGCCTGCTCCTTCCCTTTGCATTTGCCCTTGTCCCCTGCCTGTTCGCGCAGCAGGAAGTGAAGATCACCGATGCCAAGGCCCTGGCCGGCGCGCCGGACGTCCGCAAGGACAAGGCCGCACAGGAAGCCATGAGCAGCGCCGGTTTCAGCGAGGAGGAGACCGGGCTGGTCCTTCAGTACGGGGACCGCGACCAGTGGCCGGAAGGGATCCGCAGCGACAGCGCCCGCGCCGCGAACGCACCGTACGTGATCAACTATGTGGGCTTTCGTTTATCCGATTTCCAGGAGGACACCAGCCTGATGTCCCTGGTGATGATCCCCGCCAAGAGCAACATCCACATGCCGGAAGGGATGCGCCCCTTGGGGGATTTCTACCTCGTGCTACCGGATCGTGCGCTGAAAAATGCCGAATCCCCGAAGCCCAGGCCCTACATCAGTCGCGGTCCGCAGTGGAAGAAGCGCACGAAGGCGAAGATCATCAAGCCGGACGACCTCTATGCCGCCTACGACCTGGCCGCGGACAGTGCCGGCATGCGAGCGCTTGCCAAGGCGGGCATGAGCAAGGCGGAGATCGATGCCGTGCTGTTCCGCAGCACCGAGCGCAACTGGCCGGACGGCATCAACAGCTTCGAGGGCCGCTACCCGCTTCTGGATAAATTCACCAAGTACCGCGCCTACCTGGGTGCCCGGTGGGACGACAAGGTGCTGCTGATCGTGCCGGTGGCGAAGAACCGCCGGATGCCGGTGGCGATGCGGCCCTACATGGACCTGTACTTCGTGTACAAGGCACCGGCGGTGAAGTTGGGGCGGAAAAGGTGATGACCGCGGATGCCCCCTTAGCTGGGGCTTTATGAAAAACTGCCGACGGCACGGATGGCACCGAGACAGCTCAGACCTTCGTACGGACCCGCCCCCAGTCCTTTATCTGCCAGGTGATGTGGCCCGTGGCCAAGTGGTTGCCTTGTGCGTCGTGCAGGGGCACTTCCGCGATGTAGAGGACCGGTTCGCCCGTGCGCAGCGGTTGGAACAGGTGATCATCGAGCCCTTGGGCGGAAGGCGCGAATTGGGCATGGGCACGGGTCTTGGCCTGGTAGTGGTAGTCCATGGTCAGCGACTTCATGATGATGCGATAGCGCTTGGGGTCCAGGTGCTCCATCAGCGCCAGCCCGCTGCAGTACTCCGCCGCCGTGGCCAGGCAGCACGCATGGATCCCCTTGATGTGATTGCGATTGACCCGCCAATACGGGACATCCACGCGGATGCCGCCAGTGGGCAGGGGCACCACCCGGAAACCGTGCGGGCGGTTGAAGGGGATCATCCAACGCAGGCCGGCATTGAGCCACCAGCGGGACCAAGCGGAGGTACGTGACCGCTGGAGAAGACGGGGAAGGTTCATGGCGGAGCTACAAGGGGATGGCACCCAGGGACATGCCGGGGGTAGGTTTGAACGCTGGGGCAAGGTAGTCAACGGCCCCCTCTACCGGTTAACACATGTTAACTGCGAAACCGCCGGAAAGGCCCGTCAATAGTGGCAATTTTGCGTCCCAGAACCTTTCTGGATCCCTATCATGGACATGGAACAGACATCCCCTTTGGCCGCACCGGCACCCTCATCCACTTCCGACACCCTCCGCGCCCTGAACGAGCGGATCCAACAGGCCAGTTCCTTCGTGGACCTGATCGATCGGGAAATGCAAAAGGTGATCGTGGGCCAGCAGGACATGGTGCAAAAATTGCTCGTGGCGCTGCTGGCGGACGGTCATATCATGTTGGAAGGCATGCCGGGGCTGGCCAAGACGCTCGCCATCAAGACGCTTGCCGATGTGGTGGACGTGGGCTTCAGCCGGGTGCAGTTCACCCCGGACCTGCTCCCCGCCGACCTGGTGGGCACCATGATCTACAGCCCGCGCAATGAGGAGTTCACCGTGAAGAAGGGGCCGATCTTCAGCAACTTCATTCTTGCGGACGAGATCAACCGTGCACCGGCCAAGGTGCAGAGCGCACTGCTGGAGGCCATGCAGGAGCGCCAGGTCACCATCGGGCCCACGACGCACAAGCTGCCGGAGCCCTTCCTGGTGATGGCCACCATGAACCCGATCGAGCAGGAAGGCACCTATCCCCTGCCGGAAGCGCAGACGGACCGCTTCATGCTGAAGGTGGTGCTGGACTATCCCCGCAAGGAGGAAGAGCGGGCCATCATCCGCCAGAACACCGGTGCCAGTCCGCAGGTCCCGGTGCAGAAGGTGATCCATCCGAAGGATATCGTGAACGCCCGGCAGCTCGTGCGCGAGGTGTACATGGACGAGAAGATCGAGCAGTACATCGTGGACATCGTCTACGCCACGCGCAAGCCCGCCGACTACCGCCTGGGCGACCTCAGTTCGCTGATCAGCTTTGGCGGAAGCCCGCGGGCCAGCATCAACATGGCCCTCGGTGCCAAGGCCTATGCGTTCACCAAGCGGCGCGGCTATGTGATCCCCGAGGATGTGCGCGCGGTGTGCCCCGATGTGCTGCGCCACCGCATCGGGTTGACCTACGAGGCCGAGGCGGAGAACATTTCCGTGAACGAGATCATTGACCGGGTGTTGAATACCGTGGAAGTGCCTTGAGAAAGTGGAAAGCTGAAGGCTGGAACGGTGACGACAAGGTTGCAGTCGGCAGTGGCAGTCGGCAGCCGTCCGATCACCGGTCACCAACCACTCATAACCAATCGCCATACCTCATCGCCACGCAACAACATACCAAGGACCTCATCAGGAAGGTGCGGTTGATCGAGCTGAAGACACGCGGATTGAGCGACCACATTTTCAGCGGTGAGTACCACAGTGCGTTCAAGGGGCGTGGCATGGCCTTCAGCGAGGTGCGCGAATACGTGCCGGGTGATGAGGTGCGGGCGATCGATTGGAACGTTACGGCGCGGCTGGGCCATCCCTACGTCAAGATCTTCGATGAGGAGCGCGAGCTCACCGTGATGCTGGTGGCGGACGTGAGCGGCAGCGGTGATTTCGGCACGTCCAACCAGCTGAAGCGGGAATTGATCACCGAGGTCTGCGCCACCATCGCCTTCAGCGCCATCCAGAACAACGACAAGGTGGGCTTGATCCTCTTCAGCGACCAGGTGGAATTCTTCATACCGCCGAAAAAGGGACGCGGCCACATACTCCGCATCGTGCGGGAGCTGTTGGAATTCCGTCCCAAGGGGCGCGGCACCGACATCACCGGCGCGCTGAAATACCTCAACAACGTGATCAAGAAGCGCAGCATCGCCTTCCTGATCAGCGACCTGCTGGACGAGGGCTACGAGGATGCCCTGAAGATCGCGAACCGCCGGCATGACCTGGTGGTCTTGCGCACCACCGACCCGCGCGAGCTGGAGCTGCCGAACATGGGCCTCGTGCAGTTCATGGACCCGGAAACCGGCGGCACGCAATGGGTGAACACCCGCAGCAGGGCCGTTCGCGATCACTACCGGGCGGAAGCGCTGAAGCACCAAGCCCATACGCGGGACGCGCTGCGCCGTGCCGGGGTGGACCACGCGGTGATCAGCACGCGGGAAGGATATGTACGGCCATTGATGAACCTGTTCCGGCAACGGGATTAGGAAAATGAAGATGGGCCGCAGCGGCGCAGATGCGCAGGGAAATTCAATGACCACTTTGATGGTGGGCCACGGAGGTGCGTGGCATACCGGTATGCTACAAGGAGTGCTGCGGAGAATAAGAATGCCAAAGGCGGTTCTGAGGTCCACAGTTGCGCTGGCCTTTCTCCTTTTCGCAGTACAGGCCACGCTGGCGCAGCACATCAAACCGAAGGCGGTATTGGACAGTGCTTCCATCCTTATCGGCCAGCAGGCCCATGTGGAGCTGAGCGTGACCTACCGGGTGGATGCAGGCCCCGTGAGCGTTCGATGGCCGATGATCACGGATACCATCACCGGCCACATTCCGGTGCTTCACGACAGCCATGTGGACACGATCCTCCCGGACAAGAAGAACGACCCCTTCCTCTTCACACAGGTGCGCACCCTTACCGTTACCTCATGGGACTCCGGGTATTGGGCCATCCCGCCGTTCTCCTTCATCATCAACGGGGACAGCGTGGAAACGGACCCGCTGCTGCTCACGGTGAACACGGTGGAAGTGGATACCACCCAGGCCATCCGGGACATCAAGGAGATCTACACGGTGCCCTTCAGCCTCTTGGACTGGTTGCGCGACAACTGGCAATGGATATCCGGCGGATTGGCGGCAGTAGCGCTCATCACCGCGTTGTTCATCTTCCTCTACCGGCGATCGCGCCGCCCGGAACCGGCCGTGCCGGAAGCCCCGAAAGCACCGGCGCACGTGCGCGCACTCCTGGCCCTGGAGGCCCTTCAACGGAAGAAGCTTTGGCAGCAGGAGCGAACGAAGGACTACTACACGGAACTCACCGACATTGTCCGGGGCTACGTGGAGGAGCGCTACGGCGTGCCGGCGATGGAGCAGACCACGGATGAACTGCTGGGCCGCCTGCGGCTGAGCAGCATGCCCAGCGGGCCGCAGGAGCAACTGGCCCGGCTGTTGCGCTTGGCGGACATGGTGAAGTTCGCCAAATGGAAGGCGCTGCCCACGGAGAACGAACAGGTGATGGCCAGCGCCGTACGGCTGGTAGAGGAAACCGCAGATACCCGACCCGATGCGCCGCTCCCGTGACCTCATCGTACTGATCACCTTGCTCGTGCTGGTGCATGTGGCAGCGCTGGCGGCGGCGTGGTGGCTGAAGGAACACTACGAGCTGGCCTCACCGGGCTTGCTGTGGGGGCTGGTCCTGATCCCCCTGTTGAGCGTGTGGTACGTGATCCGCCGGAACCACCGCAGGCCGCACGCCACCCTGAGCACCTTGAGCGCCCTCCGCAATGGGCCTACCGACCTGCTCGCACGAGTGCGGCACCTGCCCTTTGCCTTGGCCCTTCTCGGCCTGGCGCTCATGCTACTGTCCATGGCGCGCCCCCAGAGCAAGGACAGCTGGAGGGACGTGACCCACGACGGGATCGACATCGTGATCGCCATGGACTACAGTGCCAGCATGCTGGCCAAGGATTTCAAGCCGGACCGCTTGAACGCGGCGCGCGATGTGGCCATCAGCTTCATCGATGCACGGCCCAACGACCGCATCGGGCTGGTGGTGTATGAGGGTGAGGCCTTCACGCAGTGCCCCCTTACCACCGACCATGAGGTGCTGAAGAACCTCTTCATGGAAGCGCGCACGGGGCTGATCACCGGCGGCACCGCGATCGGCATGGGTCTGGCCACGGCCATCAACCGGCTTCGCGAAAGCACCAGCAAGAGCAAGGTGGTGATCCTGCTCACCGACGGCATGAGCAATGCGGGCACCATACAACCCCTGGACGCCGCGCAGATCGCCGAGGAGCTGGGCATGCGGGTGTACACCATCGGGGTGGGCACGCGTGGTCGCGCGCTTTCGCCCGTGGCCATCTATCCCAACGGGCAATACAGGTACGATTATGTGGAGGTGGACATAGACGAGGCCATGTTGCAGAAGATCGCCGAGATGACCGGAGCCCGGTACTTCCGCGCCACCGATGAGAAAAAGCTCCGGGCCATCTATCAGGAGATCGACCGCTTGGAGAAAACGCGGATGAAGGTGACCGAGCACAGCAGCCGCACCGAAGAATACTTCCGGCCGCTCCTGGCGGGCTGCTCCCTCCTGTTCCTCTCGCTGTTCCTGGGCAACACATTGCTGCGCACCACCCCATGAGCACGAAGGGCACATACCGCACCGGAGCCACCACGGCGGTGATCCTGGTCACCGAGGTGCTCGCCTGGGGCATCGGACTGGCCCTCTGGTTCTCCGCCGCGCACTATCTCCCCCAGTTCCGCGTGCAACGGCCCGAAGTGCTCTGGGGCCTGCTCGCCGGGCCGCTGCTGGTGCTGCTCTACCTCACGGCGCTGGCACTGAAGAACAGGGCGTTGCACCGCTTCAGCAGCGAAGCCCTTATCGCGGACATGGTACCCGGTGTTTCCTCGTGGCGCTCCGCGCTGAAATTCCTGCTCCTGCGGCACGGGTTCAGCTTTGCAGTGTTCGCATTGGCCGGGCCGCAGATGGGAACACGCCTGGAGGAGATCACCGCGAAGGGCGTGGACGTGGTGGTGGCCCTGGACGTGAGCAACAGCATGCTGGCGGAGGACCTGAAGCCGGACCGGATGGAAGTGGCCAAGCGGGCACTTTCGCAGCTGATCGACCGGATGCAGGGCGACCGCCTGGGCATTGTGGTCTTCGCTGGTGAAGCCTACACGCAACTGCCGATCACCGCCGATCGCAGCGCGGCCAAGCTCTTTCTCAACAGCATCGGGCCCAACCTGGTGCGTGCCCAAGGCAGCGCCATCGGTGCGGCGATCGATCAGGCCCGGAAGAGCTTCGGGGAGGATGCCGCCAAGGGCAAGGCCATCATCGTGATCAGCGACGGGGAAAGCTTCGAGGACGATGGGCTGGGCGCGGCCAGGCGCGCGGCGGAAGCAGGGATCATCGTGAACACCATCGGCATGGGAACACCGCAAGGGGCGCCCATTCCCATCCGGCTGGGAGGCCGTATGGTCGGTTTCAAGAAGGACAAGCAAGGGCAGACGGTGATGACCAAGCTCGATCCGGAGGTGCTTCAGCGCGTAGCCGAGGCCGGCAACGGCGAATACATCCAGGCCACTTCCGGCGACACCGGCGTGAACACGATGCTCGCCAAGCTCAGGGGCATGGACCAGACCGACCTGGGCACGTACAAGTTCGCCGGCCACGAGGACCGGTACCAGTACTTCCTGTCCGTGGCCAGCATACTGATCTTTTTGGGCCTTTTGATCGGGGAGCGCACGGTTATTGTAAAATGGAGCAACTTCATGCCATGGAACGCCTGACCTTGATCCTTTTCGCAGCGGCCATCGCCGGCCAACTTCATGCCCAGGAGGTGGACCGCAGCCTCCGCAAGGGAAATGCCGACTACACGAGCGGGAACCTCGAAGGTGCCGTGGAAGCATACTCCAACGCGCAGAACGACGAGCGCGGCATGTTCAACCTGGGCAACGCCCATTATCGGCAGGACAGCATTGCGGACGCGCAACGGAGCTTCGAGAACGCAGCATCCATGGCGAAGGGTACCGGCGCACAAGCGCGCGCCTATCACAACCTGGGCAACAGCTGGATGAGGCAAGGCAAGTACCGGGAGGCCATCAATGCCTACAAGGAAGCCCTGAAGCGGGAGCCTGCGGACGAGGATACGCGCTACAATCTTGCATACGCACAAAAGAAGCTGGCCCGGGAACAGCAACAGCAACAGCAGGACAACAAGGACAAGGACAAGGACCAGGACAAGGAGGAGAAGGACAAGGAGGATCAGCAGAACAAGGACCAGGAGAACGACAAGGACCAAAAGAAGAACGAGGAAAAGCAGGACCAACGGAAGCAGCAGGAGCAGAAGCCACAGGAGCGTATCGATCCGCAGGATGCGAAGCGCATGCTGGACGCTGCCCAACAACAAGAGCAGGACGTGCAGGAGAAAGTGCGTGAAATGATGCAGCCCAAACCGACCAAACCCGCCGAAAAGGATTGGTGACCCCGATGAAGAACTTCATCCTCGCCATAGCATCCTTCCTGGTCACGGGCTTCATGGCGCACGCCCAGGAGGTTACGTTCCAAGCCAGCGTGGACCGCAACCAATTCGCGACCGGGGAGAACATCAAGCTGACCATCACGCTGGAAAATGCATCGGCCAGCGGTGGCATCACCACCCCGGACATGGGTGGTCTGGTGGTGGTGCAAGGTCCGATGGAGAGCAGCAACTTTTCCAGCATCAACGGGCGCATGAGCCGATCATCCTCCAAGATCTGGTACCTCACCGCCACACAGCCCGGCACCTTCGTCATCGGCGCCTCGACAGCGCGCGTGGGTGGCGGCGTGATGCAGACCGACCCCATCACCATCAAGGTGACCAAAGGGGCTTCCAGCGGCGGGACCAGCGCGGCCACGGACCAAGCGCAGAAGCGGGACGCCAACCTGTTCTGCACCATCAGCCTCAGCAAGGACAAGGCCTATGTGGGGGAGCAGATCATTGCCACCTACACCCTCTATTCCCGCTACAACTCGCTACAACCCCGCGACTACGACCTGCCCAAGCTCAGTGGCTTCTGGGCGGAGGAAGTGGACCTGGGCTCCACCAATTGGGAGCCCGCACTGCGCACGGTGAACGGACTGCAGTACCGGGTGGCGGTGCTGAAGAAACAGGTATTGATCCCCTTGCGCAGCGGCAAGTTGACCGTGGCACCGATGACGCTGAACTACCTGGTGAACCCCGGGTTCTTCAGCAGTGGAACACCCGTGCGCATCCAGAGCAACACAAGTGAAGTGACGGTAGTGGAACTGCCGCCGGGGAAGCCAGCCGACTTCATCGGGGCCGTGGGAGACCTGCGGATGGACGTGAAGACCGGAGGAACCACGGTGAAGGCCAATGAGGCCATCGACCTGTCCATTCGCTTCACGGGCCGCTCGAACCTGAAGCTGATCGATGCGCCGAAATTGGGATTGCCCCCGGATTTTGAGACCTACGACCCGAAGATCAGTGACAAGATCACGGTGAACGGCTCCGGTATGAGCGGCACGCGCGAATTCCAATACCTGCTCATTCCCCGCCATGAAGGCAGCTACGAGCTGGGGAGCTTGACCTTCAGCTATTTCGACCCTTCCAGCAGCAGCTACAAGCAATTGCGCTCCGAGCCGCTCACCTTCAACGTGCAACCGGGCGATGCCCGTTCCAGCGCCTCCGCGGGCGGTCCGTCCAGAATGGAGGTTCAGCGGCTGGGCAGTGATATCCGCTACATCCGCACCGGTGATCTGGCGCTGCGCCGGCAAGGCACCCACCTGTTCGGCTCCCCGATCTACATCGTCGGCATGGTCGTCCCTCCTGCCCTCCTCTTGCTGGTGTTCCTCTGGCATCGGCGGCGTGAGCAGCGCTTGGGCGACCAGTCGGGGCAACGCCGTCGCGGAGCGGACAAGGTGGCCAAGCGGCGCCTTGCCGAGGCGGAAGCCGCGCTGCAAAAGGAGGATCGCTCCGCCTTCCACGATGCGGTGGGCAAGGCCCTGGAGGGCTATTTCGCGGACAAGTTCAATCTGGGGGTGAGCGAGGTGAACGCCGAAATGATCCAAACCAAACTGGGCGGTATGGACGATGGCCGCATCGCGAAGGAATACATCGCCCTGATCCGCGAGGCGGAGATGGCCCGCTTCGCCCCGGTGGAAAGCAAGCCACAGCGGCAGACGTATGATGAAGCCGTCGCCATCCTCAGCCGGATCGAAAACCAGCTTCGCCGATGATGCGTCAACTGATCCCCATCGCGCTCTCCCTGTTGCTGCCTGCCTTCGCACAGGCGGGCCCCCAGCAGCTTCTGGAACAGGCGCAGCAGGCGTATGCCAACGGCGACCATAAGCATGCACTGGCGCTGTACGACTCGGTGAACAACCAGTACACCTCGGCCGGCCTGCTCTACAACATCGGCAACTGCCATAGCAAGATGAATGACGTTCCGCACGCCATCCTGTACTACGAACGTGCGCTTCGCCTGGCACCCGGTGCCGAGGACATACAAGCGAACCTGGACCTGCAGCGCGCCAAGGTGGTGGACCGGGTGAACCAGCTTCCGGCCTTCACGCTGGGCTCCGTCTGGGGTCGGCTCCAGGGTGGGAAGGACGTGGACCAGTGGGCGCGCCGGTCCCTGTGGGCATGCGCATTCATGGCGGTGGCCGCTGCGCTGGCGATCCTTCTTCGCCAACGGATCCTCAAGCGCGTTCTCTTCGGAACGGCGGCGTTGGCCCTGTTGCTCACCTTGTTTTCCGCCGGGCTGGCCGCCTATCGCGTGCAGGAGGTGGAGCGCCGGTCCGAGGCCATCATCATGACCCCTTCGGTGGAGATCCTCGGAGAGCCCCGCAAGGGTTCAACGCGCCTGTTCATCCTTCACCAAGGCACCAAGGTGAAGCTGCTGAAGGAGCAGGACGAATGGCAGGAGGTCCGGCTTTCCAGCGGTTCCGTGGGCTGGTTGCCGCGCGAAGCGATAGAGGTGATCTGAGCTTGGTCCCTTCGGGCCTGAACAGGCTCCTATACCATTTCGCACCACAAGGTCGTCCAAGGATGTGCCGCTATTTCCCCGCAGGACGATCCAAGGACTGGCCGCGCAGCCGCGGCTACCTCCGTGGAGAAGCAATGCGGAGCAAGGACAAGCAGATCGGATGAACTCGTGGTGCGCGACGGTATCAGGGCATCGCCTCCATCCGGATGGATGTACCCATCAGCCCGCCAACCGTGAGCAGGACGATCTCGCGATCGTTGTTCAATCCCGTGTAGGAGACCGATCCGTCCATGTTCACGTCCGCGTTGTAATAACCCACCACCATGTTCGTGGGCTCCGATCCGGTGACCGAGAGGATGGCATCCCGGTCGTTGCCCAGCCCGGTGTACTTCACCTCGGGGTCGTTGGACACGTTGCCCGGCCAGAGCGCCATGCGACCATCGATGATCGTTTGCGCATCAGTGCCGAAGGTGGGTGTGGAATAATTCGTGAGATCCACCAGTTCACCATCGCCCGTTAAGGTTGCCGTGGCCAGTACGCCCAGGTGGTTGCGATGCCGCACGGAGACATGGCGTCCGGCGGGGGTCTCGTTAAAAGTGATCAGTTCGTCGCCTTCCGGGGTCACTACTTTACCGTTGCGCAGCACCAGCGCGGCGCGCCGCCCCGCCACGGTATATCCTGGATCATCCTCGTGCAACTGCACCAGCACCCAGTCCACCACGGAAAGTGCTCCGCTGGCCTGCATCACGGAAGGCGAGACGGCCATGCCGGCGTTCTCGAGCGCAAAGCCCAGGGCGGTATAGGGTTCCGTGGCGGGGATCAATCCCAGCACATGCAGGTCGTCGCGCATCAGGGCATCGCTGCCGTCCAAGGCACCGCCCAACAGCATCTTCACCTTCACTCCGCCCGTGGGCACCACCGCCTCGCAATCCGGTCCTTCATACAGGTAGGCCACCTTGGAGGAATACGCGGGTACGGTGACGCTGCCGGAATACAAGTTCCCGTCAATATCCTTCCAGCAGCCTGTGGACAGGGAAAAGCTCTGCTCGGTGTCCTGATCGTTCACCAACAGCTTATGGCTCAAGGACGGGTCCACCGCCTGCGCGGTCACCCGGGTCACCTCCACGTTGTCCAGGTAATACATCGGCTCGGTCCATTGGTTCGCGAACTGGATCTGTGCCTGGTCCGTCAGGTCGCTCTGGAAGTACATCTCCAGGTCGCGGCGCTCTCCATCGAACGGCAATTGCTG
>JAIOIH010000036.1 GCA_019912395.1 Flavobacteriales bacterium
CCAGCCGTGCGTTATCGGATGGCCGCATGAACAATCAACAAAACAGCCGAGTTTTGAGTCTCCCCAGACCCCTCAAAAAACACCATCAACAATCACATACATTTGATCAGAACCTGTCCTGATCGGGTCGACCACCTCAGATAGCCCGACCCGGCCCATTCGATAGCCTCCGGGGCCGGGGCACGCCCAACACTCCATCAACGGCGCGTTGCGCATTCCGTTGCCTTGTTGCGGTTTACCTATCTTCCCGACCTTCGCGTATCGTTTTTGGACAGCATCACCGGTCAACGGACGGTCGGCCTTGGCAAGCGATGCGGATCCGCCCCCGAGTGACCGATGACCTTTTCGCTGCCCGGAATGCACTACCCTCACGCGGTACTAGCCATGGCATCCTTCGTACCCGGACGCGTGATCCATCCAGCCGCCTGAAGCACATGGCTCCTCTCCTGTTCCCCTTGGACACGGCGCGCCCTGCACCGGAAACGCCCCTACCCGCATGATCCCTTGGTGGCCGATGCCCGTCCTGAGGTATCTGATCCGGACCTACGCTTTGTTCGTGGTCGTGTACATGGCCTTTCGCATCGTGCTCCTAGGGCTCGGCGTTACGGGCCGCCCGTCCACGCCGGACACCTTGCAGGCCCTGGTGATCGGCTGGCGCTTTGACACTACCGTAGCGTGCTACTTGTTGGCACTACCCTTCTTGTTGCTCCTGGGTACTTGGCTGCTGCGCATCACTGGTACTTGGCCGATACGTGCGGTCCATCTGTTCCTGGTCGTCCTGCAGGTACCGGTATTGCTGATCCTCGCAGCGGACATCCCGTGGTCGTTGCATTACCTGACCCGCTTGAGCGCCTCAGCATTGCTTTGGGCGGATAGCCCCGGATACATGGCGGGAATGGTGCTGCAGGACCCGTCATTCCGTGCGGCACTGCTACTGTACGTGATCGTGCTGGTGATCGTGGTGTTCGCTTTGCGGTGGTTCCTCCGTCGCTGCCTTTTTGAGCTTGAACGACCGGGCCATGGCACACCCGCACGACGCGGCGCGGTGCTGCTGATCACCGGTGGCCTGCTCTTTCTGGGGATGCGTGGACGCGTGGACGAGAAGCAACCGATCCATGCCGGACTGGCCTATTTCAGTGCGGACCCCTTCCTGAACCAATTGGGGTTGAACCCTGTGTTCACGTTCGCCACATCACTGGCCAAGCACATGGCCGAAAGCCGGCCCGCCGTTGCGCTCATGGACGATACCGAAGCCTTGCGAACCACGCAGCACCTGTTGAATGTCCCGGCCGGCGCACCGTCCAACTCGCCTTTGGCGCGGCCCGTGACCCCGGACCGTGCGCTGCGACCCATGAACGTGGTAGTGGTGCTGATGGAAAGCATGAGCACCTTCAAGATGGGCGACTATAACGGTCCGCAAGGACTTACACCCATGCTGAACGACCTTCAGCAGCGCTCATTGTCCTTTGCGCATTGCTACTCCGCGGGCATCCACACGTTCAACGGGATCTATTCCACCCTGTACTCTTTCCCCGCCCTGTACCGCCAACAACCGCTGCAGGAATGGTTGGACAAGCGGCACCGCGGTCTGGCCCGTGAACTGCACGACCACGGATACGGCGCGGTGTTCTACACCACGCACGATCCGCAATTCGATAACGTGTCGGGTTTCCTGCGCAGCCATGGCTTTGATGCCGTGATCTCGGAGGATGATTATCCCGGCGAATGGGTGCTCAGCACCAATGGCGTTCCCGATCACCGGATGTTCGAGTTCGCTTTGCCCCGGTTGGATGCGATGGCCTCCGAAGCACCTTTCCTCGCGGTGTTCATGACCACGAGCGATCACAAGCCCTACATCATCCCCGACGACATCTGGTACACCCCGCAGGACCGGCCACTGGATGAACGGATCGTGGAGTATTGCGATCGATCCATCGGTCGCTTCCTTGAAAAGGCGTCACACCATCCGTGGTACAACAACACCCTCTTCGTGTTCCTGGGCGACCATGGCTTGAACATGGGACATACGTACGACATGCCCCTTTCCTTCCACCACATTCCACTGATCGTGCATGCACCCGGCGGGCAGGTCGCGCAAGCACGCATCACCTCACCCTGCGGGCAGATCGATGTTGCACCCACCCTGCTCGGGCTGCTCAACGTGCCATGGACCAATACGACCATGGGTGTCGATGTGCTCCGCGAACCGCGAACCGCCATCGCCTTCTGCGCGGACGACCGCATCGGCTGTTTGGACAGCACGCACTATTACATCGAACGTCCCGATGGACGCAGTACACTATACCGTTACGCAACGCTCTCCACGGAGGATCTGATCCATGCGGAACCGGAGCATGCAGCGCGCCTGCGCCTCCAAGCGTACAGCCAAATGCAGACCACCCAATGGCTGCTGGACAAGGACATGCTATGCGGCAAGGAGGACCTACCTCTACGTTGATGTGTTGTTGATCGGTCCGTCATTTCCTCTTCGTCCTGTTGCTCCTGTACCCGGACTGCACGATGAGCGGCCTCCCCGAAGCTGCCTGCAAGGCCGCTTTTGATCACCCTACCTCCGATCCCGGCAAGTTCCTCGTCACATCCAGCTCGGCTCTTTTCCGGCTTGGATGGAATACCGCCACCCCGAGGTCCGCACGGTGCTGGAAGGGTTCGTTGCCGGAAAGGAATGGACCTACCGGCTAATGCCCGTTCACATGCGCCCCGACCTGCTCAGCAGCTTCGCCGCCACCACCGTTGAAGCACAGGTCGCATGGTTGCGCAAGTAAAACCTCCTGGACCACAAGACCGTGGACAGCGCGGAACATGCCCGATTGCGGGCCATGGGCATATCCCGCTTCATCGTGGATGAAATGCCAACGCCCGCAAAGTACCTGGTACCCGGGCCGTGATCGGATGCACAACTGAGCTGTCCCTGCCCAGAACTGCGTACGTCAACTGCGATATCTTCGTATCCTGCCATTCACCTTGATCCGAGAGATGCGCTATTTCCTCTTCACGGTTCTGTTGGTCTGCACCACTACATATGGACAGGCACAGACCTCGGTGCTCTTTATCGGGAACAGCTACACCTCGGTGAACGATCTGCCGGACATGGTGCAACAGCTTGCGCTTTCCCTTGGTGAGGATGTGACCGTTGCAAGCTCGGCACCCGGGGGGTACACGCTGTTCGAACATGCCTCCCATGCCCCTACGAACGCCGCGATCGGGTCCCAACCGTGGGATTTCGTGGTGATGCAGGAACAGAGCCAATTGGGTGCGCTCCCTGTCGATGTCACCAATACGGAGCTCGGCGCCCTCCAATTGCTCGCGGATATCGAACAGAACCATGAATGCACCTATCCGGTCTTCTTCATGACCTGGGGCAGGGAGAACGGCGATGCGGAACTTTGCCCTGACTTCCCCTTCATGTGCACTTACGATGGCATGCAACAGGGATTGCGCAACAACTACGTGGCGCTCGCGAACTGGAACGATGCGTACACCGCACCTGTCGGCGCAGCGTGGAAACAGGTGCGGGACACGCACCCCCTTATCAACCTCTATGCCCCGGATGGTAGCCACCCTTCGGTGGCAGGCACCTACCTCGCCGCCTGTGTGTTCTATTGCACATTCTTCCAGGAGAGCTGCGTTGATGCTACCTTCAGTGCTTCCCTCCCTCCGGATACCGCAGCGATCCTGCGAAGCATCGCCAGTGCCACGGTATTGGACGAGCCCGAGACCTGGAACCTGGATGTGCCCAATGGCACCAGTGCCCTCCTCCAAGGCTTCAGCAGCGGGCCGGATCACATCACCCTGATCCACTACGGACAGGGCACGCACCTGTGGACCTGTAGCAACGGGCAATCCTTCACCACAGCCACGGCCACGTTCACCTTCACCACGTCGGGCACCTACTTCGTCACACATATCTACTCCGACCTGTGCGGCAACACCGATACGGCGAACCTTACCTTCAATATCGTTGTCAGTGTCGGTCTGGAAGAACAGGAAGCAGGAACGCGCTACCAAGTGTTGGCGGGCCCTCCGGGGATGGTGGAGGTGCATGGCGTGCCTGGCGGGGGCACGCTCACCCTGTTCGATGCACAGGGACGAATGCTCGGCAAGGAGCGGATAGGCAGCACTATGGCCCAGATCCACTGCCCCTCCGGATTACTCCTGTGGACCCTCCGCGATGGGGACGGAACGTTGGCAAAGGGGAAGGTGCTGGTACACTGATCGTGGAAGAACGAATAGCGAGTGCGGACTTGCAGGCCCGGGGCAAATCCGGGCTAAATTCCAAGCTGACCCGGCCATAGGGGGCCTGAAGGAACGAGCCGGGGCACTCCCGGATCATCCCCATCAAACCCACGTTGCGCTCGTTGCGTCCGTTGCGGTAAATCATTCCTCCCGACCTTCGCAGCATGCAACTCCACAACTACATCGCTGGCCAATGGGTGGCCGGCACGGGCAAGCAAGCCGCACTCACCGATGCCTCAACCGGTGAACTGATCGCCACCACCAGCAGCGGCGGACTGGACTTCGCTGCCATGCTGAAGTACGGACGTGAAGTAGGCGGTCCTCCCCTGCGCAAAATGACCTTCCCCGAACGCGGCCGCATGCTGAAGGCCCTTGCGCTCTACCTCATGGACCGCAAGGACGAGTTCTACAAGATCAGCTACCGCACCGGCGCCACCAAGGCCGACAGCTGGGTGGACATCGAGGGCGGCATCGGCAACGTGTTCGCCAACGCCAGCTTGCGCAAGCAGCTCGGCAACATGCCCTTCTATGTCGATGGACCACCCGTGCTCACCAGCAAGGGCGGCAGCTTCATGGGCCACCACATCATGGTACCCAAGGAAGGTGTGGCCGTACACATCAACGCCTTCAACTTCCCCATCTGGGGCATGCTGGAGAAGTGCGCCGTGAACTGGATGGCCGGGATGCCCGCCGTGGTGAAGCCCGCCACCGTTACCAGCTACCTCACCGAAGCGATGGTGAAGGCCATCATCGAAAGCAGGATCCTGCCCGAAGGCGCGTTGCAACTGATCGTGGGCAGCGCCGGTGATCTACTGGACCATGTCGAGAGCCAGGACGTGGTCACCTTTACCGGTAGCGCAACAACAGGCCGCATGTTGAAAGCGCATCCTCGCATTATCGCGGAGAGCGTGCCCTTCAACATGGAGGCTGACAGCCTCAACAGCATTGTGCTGGGTCCCGATGCCACGCCGGATACCGAGGAGTTCACGCTCTTCATCAAGGAGGTCGGCAAGGAGATGACCTTGAAGTGCGGCCAGCGCTGCACCGGTGCCCGACGCATCATGGTGCCCGAGAATTTGGTGGAGGATGTGCAGATCGCGCTGGGCAAACGCTTGGGCGGCACTGTGATCGGTGACCCACGGGCGGAAGGCGTGCGCATGGGTGCTCTCGCCGGACAGACGCAACGCAACGAAGTACGCGACAACCTCGCCGAACTGATGAAGGGCAGCGAGCTGGTATACGGCGATCCGAACAGCGTGGAGGTGACCGGTGCCGATGCGGCGAAGGGTGCCTTCATGAGCCCCATCCTGCTGCTGAACAAGGATCCCTGGAAGAACCAGCAGAGCCACAACATCGAGGCCTTCGGTCCGGTGAGCACCTTGATGCCTTACAAAGACATCGACGATGCCGTGGCCCTCACCAAGCTGGGCAAGGGCAGCCTCTGCGCCAGCATCGCGACCTACGACGACACGATAGCCCAGCAGTTCGTGTGGGGCGCTGCGAGCCACCACGGCCGCATGCTCGTGATCAACCGCGACATGGCGAAGGAGAACACCGGCCATGGCTCACCCTTGGCCACGCTCGTACACGGCGGTCCCGGTCGTGCGGGTGGCGGCGAGGAGATGGGCGGCAAGCGCGGCGTGCTGCACTACCTGCAACGCACCGCCATCCAAGGCAGCCCCACCACCATCACCGCGCTTACGCAGCAGTACCAGCAGGGCGCCAAGCAAAACATCACGCCGAAGCACACCTTCCGCATGCACTTCGAGGAGCTGCAGGTGGGCGATACCGTGATCACCGAGAAGCACACGGTGACCTTGGACGACATCAACAACTTCGCGGACCTCAGCGGCGACAAGTTCTACGCCCACATGGACGAGACCGCGCTGGACGGCACCATCTTCACCGGACGTGTGGCGCACGGCTACTTCATCCTCAGCCGTGCTGCGGGCCTCTTCGTGGACCCACCCAAAGGACCGGTGCTGCTGAACTACGGCATCGAGGAAGCGCGCTTCACCAAGCCGGTTTATCCCGGCGCCACCATCCAGGTGAAGTTCACCGTGAAGGAGAAGGTGGACCAGGAGAAGAAGGAGCTGAAGGCCGATTCACCCAAGGGAACCGATATCGCTTCGGGGATCGTGAAGTTCCTGGTGGATGTGGTGGATGAGACCGGGGAGACGGTGGCTATTGCTACTATTTTGACCATGGTGAAGAAGTTGGATCAAGGGTAGGTTTGGGCCCCCCTTGATCGAGCAAGCAACTATGTCACTTGCGTCGGATCGGCCTGATCGGCCTGATCAGGCCGATCAGGCCGATCCGATGCCCCCGCTTGATACTTCCGAGTGCCCTTGCACTCCGGATAACCACTGCAGCCCCAGAACTGGCTGCC
Source organism: Flavobacteriales bacterium (assembly GCA_019912395.1). GTDB lineage: Bacteria > Bacteroidota > Bacteroidia > Flavobacteriales_F > PHOS-HE28 > PHOS-HE28. Next base: position 6,644 of record JAIOIH010000036.1, read on the forward strand.
CGCATTGCCGCCTTGCTTGGCGGTGCGCAAGCGCATCGCCTTGTTGCATTTCGGACAGTTCGGTGTATCGGCGGCGGGCACCACGGGGCGGCCCGCTTGGCGGTCGCGCTCCGCTAGCCGCGCCGCAGTGAGTTGCTCGCGGTAGCCGCCTCCTTTGATGATGTCCTGCTCCAGCCGCAAGAGCAGCCGGTCCAGCAGGTAGTTCGCTTGGTGGATCAAGCAGATCAGGCAGTTGGCGCGTTGGGCGGGGTCTTCGTGATCCAGCCATTTGGCGTAGTCGGCGTATTCCAAGGGAGCGTTGCCGGGGCGCTTGGCGATGTTGCGGACCTCCATGGCCTCGGGGTCGTTCTTATGCCATTGGCGGTGCTTCTTCTGGCGCAGGAAGTCTTCGTAGTCCAGCAGAAGCTCGTCCTGACTGGAGCGCGCCACTTGCACCAACTTCACTTCACTTTCCGCGCTTACGGCACTGGCACGACTGCCTTCGCCGATGTTCTGGCGACCGCTACGAGCCGCGCCGATCAACTGATCCGCCAGTTTGTGGCTGCGGATGAACTTCTCGCAGAAGAAGGTTGTGGCATCATAGATCACCGAGGTGGTCTGAAATGCGCGCAATTTGCGGTAACCACCGCTGGGGCGAAGGCGGCCGGGATCTTTGCTATCCTGTGGTGGTTCAGACATCGTGGGAATTTGAAGTAGCAAGATAACCGGATCAATTTGATCGGTCGATCCGCCCAGAGCACCGGAATCGTAATCTTGTCCCATGCCCTCTAAACACCATCTCCTCCTCATCCACGGCTTCCCGCTGGACCATACCCTCTGGCAACCCAACATGGAAGCCTTGGCCCGCGTGGCACACGTGATGGCCCCGGACCTGCTGGCCTTCGACACCGCCGAGGATGTGCCCGCTGTCCTGACCATGGAGCACTTTGCCGAACAGCTGAAAGCGCAGCTCGATGCCAATGGCATCCAGCGCACCGTGCTCTGTGGCCTCTCCATGGGCGGCTATGTGGCCCTTGCTTTTCTGGAGCGCTGGCCGGAGCGCGTCTCGGGTATCATCCTGTGCAACACACGCAGCATAGCGGACACCGATGAAGCCAAACAAGGCCGCGAGGCCACTGCATTGGATGCGCTGGCCAAAGGCAGCGCGGTGATCGCGCGGGCCATGGTGCCCAAGCTGCTCTCGGAGCAAACGCGTTCCACTGATCCCGAATTGGCGAAGAACGTTGAGGCCATGATCGCCCGCCAACGGCCGGAAGCGATCGCCGCAGCGTCACGCGGCATGGCCCTTCGCCCGGACCGCACGCACGTCCTGCGCGCTACCGATACGCCCACGCTCATCATCACCGGCGAGAACGATGCCTTGATGCCGCTACCCACCAGCGAGGCCATGGCCACGGCAGCACCGCGATCCACGTTGGTGGTGCTTCCGCATGCTGGCCATCTCAGCAATATGGAAGCAGCTGATGGCTTTAATACGGCCGTGGTTGATTTTCTGCGGGTTTTGGCTGAAGGTGAACATTGATGCAACCCGCTTCGAAGGGTTGAAGCGGTCACCAGGTCTTCGGCTCAGCCGGCTTCTGGACCATGGCCTATGCCCAAAACGTGCAGGGCGCGATCGCTCGCGCCCTGCACCTATCGGTTCACTAACGGTAATCCGTTAGTAGGCAGTCGCTTTTTCCTTGACCTTCGCGGCGTACTCGAAGTGTACCGGGTCCACGTTCGGTTTCACGTTGGCGAACCCGTGCTTGGAAACGATGGGCGTTAGCACCTTGCCGAACTGGTTGAAAGCATCCTCGCTCTCCCATACGTCCACCACCTTCATCCCGTCCGGGGTTTTCGCGGCGGTGTGTTGGAGCAATCCTTTTGGTTCGGCATAGCCGGCGTTCCGGCAGTCCTTCCAAATGGTATCGAACTGAGGGGTGGTCATTCCCTTGAACTGAAACTCGACCAAAACCTTTTTCATGGTGAGTGTGTTTGTCCCTACTCGTCTGGCTTTTCGGGTCCCGCCCCGTTTTTGCTGGTCTCTGGTCTCCAGGAAGACCCAAAGTTCGCATCGGGGTTTACGCATGTCCATGCCCTGTTCGGCCCATTCTCACATGGCTGTAGCAGGGGCATGACCCTGCCGTCCCCGTTGGCTGCGGCATAGGGCGCGAAATGATCGCAGGGCCATGTTCTGAGCGGTTGATAAGTTGATGGTAGCGTAGCACATCGGATCGGCTCTTCAGGGGAGTTCGGCGCAGGCGGATCCGGGTCTCTTGGCTTCTATGGCGATAGCACGAGCGTGGACGCACGCGCCAGAGTTGGGGACTTCAAGCCGCCAGCTTGAGGTCATATCCGCGCCCCCAGGCAATATGCGGGGTATCGCGTCGCGGCACACGCGCAAGCCTCACTTTGTGCCACACCACTTGCCAGTACAACGCGGCCCGCAATTCGCCGAAGCGGCGCTTACCGGCCCGTTCATCGTAGAACGTGCGGAAGTACACCAAGGCCTTTTCACGCTGGAGCTCGCCGACCACATAGCCGTCATCACTGGCGGCCACGTAGTTGTGCGGATTATTCTTGTAGTCGTCCGGGTGGAAGATCTTCGCGTAGTTGTGCAGATGGAATTCGCGCAATGCGTTCATCAGCGTCCCGCCCTTTAGATAACGTTGCAAGTAGCGGTCCATCACATGCGCTTGGAAGAAACTGGCCGGTCCTTCGGCATCCACCTGCATGGCGCACACGCCCCGTGTAGTGGGGTACCAGAGCAGCGGATAAATGGTCGTTCTTCCCTGGGTGGCCGTGATCACGTAGATCCATTGGATGCCCTTGGTGGTGGTGCAATGGCCACTCCTTACAAGCAGTTCCTTACTGTCCGGCGGGGGGCATTGCTGCAACAAGGCGGCATGCTTCGTTTCCGCATGGCGCACCACCTGCCCCACTTCCTTTCGGGCAAGGGCAGCCACTTGGGCCGGGCTCATGGTACTGCGGATCATAGCGGTGCAACATAGGTCAGGCGGTCATACGGCAGATGCCCGGTCCGGGTTCCGGAGTGGTGGGACCGCGGAGGTGCAGGGCCGCACGGGTTGGCAAGGACCTGTTCCCGTAAGTCCCGCGTGCATCGCTCAATTCCACGATGCACAGGCCACTGGCCGATCCGGTCACGTCCGGCAGGCCGCAGGAGGCCCCGCCGCGATCAGGGCCCGGGAACAACAGCCCGGGCAGCTTGGCCCGTGCCGGGCGGTTCGGATCCCGATCCGACCGGCCGTGCTTTGCGCACCGCTTTCACCAAGCCGATGAGGGTGATGAAATAGATCAACATGGGGATCAGGTTCATCTGCTGGCCCGTGACGCGGCGTATGAGACAAGCGATGAAGACCAGTAAGAACAAGGGGATCACGGTCTTGATCGCATCCCATACGTAGTTGAGCACCATGGCCGCGAAACCCTTCGGCGGCGCCTGCTTTTTGGGTTGCCACGCGCGGGCGATCACCAGCCAAGTACAGAACACCAGCGCAGCGAAGAGTCCGAGCAAGGTGAGGCCGTTCAGCACATGGGCCCCGTTCCCGATCTCGTGGTGGAGGCCGATCAGCATGGCGCTGCCCCTGCTCTCACCCAGAAAGGTTCGGTGCTGGTCCGTGCTGCCTTCGTGTGCCATCGCGGGGAATTCGCCAATGAACACCACCGCCTTGCGAGCTCCATCGTGCGCACGCAGTTGCCGCAGCAGGCGGGGCCAGCCCATGTCCAGTGCATGGCCGATCGGCATGGCCAGTGCATCCGGCGCGAGCTCCTGTTCCGGGTCGGGCACCGTGGGCAGGTAGGCCCAAGTGGGCATGAAGCCACCGTACACCAGCCGGCAGCCGCCCGGACCGCACTCCTTCCACAGCCCGAGTGTGAAGCGCTCGGCCTTGCGCTGGTGCAGGCGGAGGTACAGGGCGTAGGGCAGGGAATGCCCTTCGTCCCGGGCAGCGTTGTGCCAGGCGATCAGGCCATCCTGCTCGTTCTCGGTCACATCGGCCATCACGTCGCTACCGAAGCGCAGCAGCGGTGTGTTCTCTTCCACGGCGCGGGCCAAGAGCACTTTTTGGTGCATGGCCAGGTCCAGCACGGCTTCGCGCAGGGCACTGTCGTTCGGGCTGGAATCGGTGAACGCGATGTCCACCACCACCTGAGCGAAGTCCTCCTGGTGCGCGGCGAAGCGCTGGAGCAGGCGGGTCAGCTTGGCCCGGTCGGTCACCACACGGACGGTGCTGTCCTCCGCGTTCCCGTCCGGGTCCGGCACCACTTGTTTGTTACCGCTGTTGTCGATAAGGACGAAGGGTTGCCGTGCTTCCTTCGGGCTGTCGAACAGTGCAAGCTTGGTCTGCACATCGGCATTCTCACCGAAGTAGCCCGGCTGGCCGTTCAGTAAAAGCAGCAGTACCAGGCAGGCGAAGCCATGGCCACCGAGCAGCGCGGCATAGCGCCAACCACGGGGCCGGTGCGGCGTTCGCCAGATCACCGCTGTAGGCACCAATGCCAGCAGCAGGGCCGCAGCGAAGATCACGAAGGCGTTGATGATCGCGACCATCGCCTATTCGGTATCGGGCCGGCACAAGGGAACCGGTAGCTGCTCGAGCGGAACAGTACCGTACTCGGCCTGGCAATATTGCTGGAGCAACCGGTGCCGTTGCACGGTATCCATACCCTGCTCCTGCAGGGCGCGGAGACAAACCTGCTCCAACAGCTCCACCTTTTCCGCTTCTGAGATCACGCGCAGGGTGCAGGTGGCGAGGTCCTGTTTGCGCGTGTCAGCATGTCGCAGGCGGACCGGTATGTAGGGAGCCCGCAGATCGCCGAAGAGGTCCGCACTGAAGTGCAACGTATCGCCTTGCGACGGGACCGGACTTTTGTACACCACGCCATTCCGGGGATCGGTCCACAGCAGGAAATAACCGCTGGGCGCAAGGTCCGCATCCAGCAAGCGCACCCGCATGCAAAGGGTGTCCCAAAGCCCGATGGTGTCGCGCAGGAACGCGCGCAGTTCGGCCTTGCTCTCCACGGTGCTGAAGGCTACGCCTTTACTGGAAAGTGAGACCAGGCCGGCTGCGTGTGGGCGGGCACTGGGTATGTGGTACACAAAGTCCTCCTCCTTGCCGGAGGGGCCGCGTTGGGTGAAGTGTACATAGCGCCCGCCCTTGTCACCGGGAAAGGTGCGCCGCAGGAGCTGCACGTACTCCGACAAGGATGCGGTGGCACCGTAGCGTGCGTTGAACTCGGCCTTTATTACGCCACTACTTGCCGGACAGGAGGTGAGCGTATAGCGTTGTGCGTTCAGGCAGAGAGCCAGCAGCGCACACTGGAAAAGCAGGAGTGCGCGCATCACTTGTTCCGTTGCATTTGCACTTTTACTCCGGTGCGATCCTTGAAGATCACATCGCCTTCCAGCACGCGCCCCTTGTCGCGCAACACCAATTTGCTTGGCAGGAAGTCCGGATTGTTCGGGTCGTCGTTCAAGGAGATCACATCCCCCTTGATCTCCCCGGAGCACAGGATATTGCCCTCCCCGATAATACCGGACAATTTGATGCCGTTCCGGTACAGGCCGTGGAAATTGACCGTTTGGTCGCCGGTACTGTTGGTGAAGATGGCATTGTTCAGTTCGTATTCAGGCCCGAGGTATGAATCCTCCAGGAAAAGATGTTCCCGCTCACCCGAACTGAACGCGATCACACCTTGAGCAGTGCTCCAGTCATCGCTCAACACCAACTGTCCACTGGCCTGGTCATCCTTGCGCTCATCTGCGAACAGGAAGACATCCCCTTGGATCTTGCCGCGCGCATCGATGATCTTTTTTCCGACGTGACCGCTCACGCCCACACCATCTCGATACACCAAGTGCACGCACAATTCCGTATTCCCGTCCGCGGAAACGAACCGCCGATCGGCGAGCGTCTCGCGTTTGGCCACGCCCATGCGCCGTAGCGTATACTTCTCCTTGCCTCCATTCCTTAGCTCCAACGTCACGTTGAGGCTGCTGCTGTCCGGGGAGAAGACCGCAAAGCCTTTCGTCATGCGCTCCGTAGTGGCCTCGTCCGTGAATGCGATCTGGATCCCTTGTATGGTGCCCGGGCCGGAGACCACCTGTCCGCCGAGGAAACCGGTGAGCACGATGCGATCACGGTATTGTCCATCAAAGGTGATCTTGTCCCCCGTACCGGTGTTGGCGTACACCTGGTCATTCAACAGGCGCGGGTCCTTCGGTTCCATGTAGATCTCCTTGGGAACGGGTGGCAGCTTGTAACCCTCATAGTTGCGCCCCGACGGCGAAGTGGTCGGTACGGGAGAAGGCTTGCCTTCCACCTTGGGCGGCGCGGTGCTCCACTCCACTTCCTCCACGGCACGTGGCGTTGCGGTGCTGATGTCGTAGTCCGAGGTAACGCTCAGCGGGAAATCATCGCAGCGCGTGCAGTCGCGTTTCGGGCGTTGGGGCTGGTCCTTTGTCTTCAGAGCGCGGGCGTTCACCTCATCGCCCAAGTAGCGATCCAGCTCATATACCGTCACCTTGCCGTCCTTGTTACCGGCCCGGGCCCTGTCCGCTTCCCCCTGCAAGCCCTTTACCAGATAGTACGTGAAGATCCCATGGCCCCCGCCCAAGGTTTCATCCTCGAAGCTGCGCTCGGTATCCGACGAGGAGGTGAAGATCACCAGCGCGTCATCCGTGCCGGCCATTTCCTGGAAGAGGTGTTCTCGCCGTTCGCCCATGGACTTGCCACCGCTGGCCATCATGCCGCTGTAGCAGGCATCCAGGAAGAGCACCTTCTTGCGCACCTTGCCATTGCCCAACCGCGAGCGCACTTCACTGCGGCTGAGCGCGGTGCTTACGATGGCGTTCTGGTCGTCCGTGCGCGTATCGTTGGTGAAGAAGTAGTACTCCTCCCCGTTGTCCACTGTTTGGCCGTGCCCGCTGAAGTAGAGGAAGAACACATCGGTGCTGTTCGCACTGTTCATCATGTCGCGCATGGCACCGAGGATCGCTTCGCGCGTGGCGTTCTCGTCCACGATCAAGCGCACGTTGTCCGGATCGGCGGCGAGGCCATCGGGGCTGGTGATGAAATCGTAGAACGCGGCGGCATCCTTCGCCGGGTACCGCAGGTTCTTGTCCGCACCGAACTTGTGCTTGCCCACGGCGATGATGAGCGCGCGGATCTCCAAGGGCACCGCGGCGTCGGCGGTTCCGGCATCGTCCTCCGTGTAGGGCACAGGCACCGAGGGCGCAACTTGCTTCACCGGTGGGGGAACGACTTCAGTCACGACCTCGGCCTCTTCCGCAAGGGTCTCCGTTGCGATCTCCGGGGCTGGCTCAGGAACGACCGTCGCTTCTGCTTCAACCGTGTCGCGTACCACGACGAACCTGTGCCTAACAGATCGATGCGCCTTGTTCATCGCGCCGACCAGTACGAAGTTCTTCCCCGGATCAAGCTTCAGCGAGTGCATGAAGATGCCGCCATCCTTCACGGATACCTCAGCCCCGTTCACAAGTAGACCGAGCACGTCGCTTTCGCTGAGTACACGGCCACCCAGCTTGATGCTCGTTCCGGTGGTGTGTACAATGGAATCCGTTCCCAGAACGGGCTGAACGAACTCGATCACGGGCGCGCTTTGCGCGAACCCGGATAGGGAAGAGCATGAACACACAATGGCCAGGAACGCACTGCGGGCCGGGAGGAAATTGCCGATGGACATGGTGAGGGTGCTTCGGTGAAGTGACCAAAGTACATTATGGAAAGCTGATATCGATGCTCTAGAGAGGTGTATACGTAGCCACATTGATCCCTTGGGCCGTGCCTCTTGGCCGTTATTTCGAGCGCAGCGATTCATGTTCCATTGCCACGTATCGGGTTTCGTCCGGGCCCGTGGCCCATGTTCGTCTTAACTTATCGCCAACGCACCAATCCGGGGCACCAGCACGTTGTAGACCTTTTGTTCCGACACGAGCGTTCCAACTCGTGTCCCTCCTCCTATCCCGCTGAGCGCTTGAATGCGATGCTGCACAAGCATGAGCGTGGACGCTCGCGCAGGACTTGGGGGGCCTTCCACAAGTCCGCCCTTTATTTCTCATCAGGCCCATTGCGGTTTTCCGAGGGCCGAGGAACAATTGATCCGTTTCGTGACTAACTTTTGGCCACATTTCAAACCATGCACCCATGAAACGATCACTACTCTTCACTCTTCTTGGAACGTTCACTGGCTTGGTATCCGCCCAGACGGTACTCGTGAACGAGGATTTTGACTCCTACGCGGCAGGTGATCTTGTGGCACAGACCATCGGGTTGCCGTGGAGCACATGGTCCGTTGCCCCCGGAGGCACGGAGGACACCCCGATCAGTAATGAACAGGCAAGTTCGGGAACGCAGAGCATGAAAGTGACAGGGGTTGCTGCCGGTGGCCCTACGGACCTGGTACTGCGCCTTGGGAACCGCAGTACCGGGAGCTATATCCTGAGCTGGAACATGTACGTACCGTCCGGCAACGGCGGCTACTTCAACATCCAACGCAACGAGGTGCCCGGTGCGGGCAGCTTCATGCTCGAGGTCACCTTCAAGGTGGACGGGACGATCGAGTACATGAACAATACGGTGGCCAGCGCAGGCTCCTATCCGCATGACACGTGGTTCAGCGTGGCGATGGCCTTCGACCTGGGCACTTCGGTCGCGGCGCTCAGCATTGACGGAACAGCCCAGTACAGCTGGCAAACGAACACCCCCGGGCCCAACCAGATCGGCGGGATCGATTTCTTCGCCTATGCGGGCGGTACACCGAACGTACCTCTGTACTATGTGGACGACGTCCTCTTTATTGACCTCGGTACGGTGGGCATTGAGGAAAATGCGCCTGCGGAGGTTGCTGTGTATCCGAACCCGGCCACCGATATGCTCACCGTGGAACTGCCCCACGGTACCACGGCCATCGCGTCCTTGGTCGACATCACGGGCCGCACCGTGATCGATGGCATTGCATTCGGTTCGCGCACCCAATTCCCACTGAACGGACTGTCCAAGGGACTGTACTTCGTGCGGGTCCGGCAGAACGGCAAGGAGATCGTGCGCCGCGTGACCGTGGAGTGAGCGAATATCACATTCAAGTGAAGGCCCCCGTCCCTCCGGGGGCTTTCACGTTTGTTGCCGGCTGCCCCGATCCTGGCGTGGAAGCTAGGCCGCGTTGAAATACGCGGAGCGGAAGATCGCTTACCTTACCTTCAATAACCTGCAGCAGAGCTTCACTACATGCTTGGTGACCACCAGCTTGGACGAGCCATGAACCACGTGTGCATGACAAGGGGTCAACTCGCAAATACATCTGTATCAACCTGGCTCGGTATGGCCTGCACAACGCTCAATAGCTTCAGCCATTGCGGAACTAGCGACAGGTCCCTGATAGTCGGCTAATTATAAGCCATCCCAAGGCAGATCCGAACCAATTCAAAATTTACCAACCATGACAGAATTCTGGGAAGGATCCTTCAGAAACAATGTGGAAATGTGGGGGTTTGAACCGGCAAGGTCTACTTTGCTGACAAATACCTTTTTCATGGAACACAACGTGAGAAATATACTTATTCCAGGCATTGGATACGGCCGGAATGCTCAAATTTTCCGGGACAATGGAATGACGGTAACAGGAATTGAGATTTCCCGAACTGCCATTGATCTGGCCCATAAACATTTTGGCAACGACCTGATCATCCATCATGGGTCTGTAGTTGAAATGCCATTTGACAATATTTTGTATGATGGAATATATTGTTACGCATTAATTCACTTGCTGGACAAGGATGAAAGAGCAAAGTTTATCCGGGACTGCTTCAACCAGTTGGCAGACAACGGATATATGTTCTTTGCGACGATCACGAAGAAAGCACAGCTATATGGTCAAGGAACATGCGTTGACAAGGACCGATTTCAACTGATTGGTGGCTTGAACATGTTCTTTTACGACCGGGAGACCATACAAGAAGAATTTGGCAAGGCTGGTCTATTTGAAATAATGGATGTGATCGATATCTATCCATTCTATCTCATAAAATGCCAAAAGAATGAGATGGGGAATGGACGAAACGGCAGGAGTCAACCATAATAAAGTGCTTGCTGCAATGCTGCAGGAACGATAATTGCTCATCACACATTCACTATTCAGCCTTGGCTTCGACGGATGGAGTTCCGTTCGGATTTTTTTTCATGCCTTCAACACGGAAGAAATCATTGGGCTGCGGTATGGGATCATTGGAACTGGCGTTCGTGCAGGGCCGGGACCATCCCCATCGGACTGCGGGCTGCCCTCGTGGGACAACCCAACCACATATTCCACAACTTCGCATCATGCGATCCTTGATCCTGTTCGGGTTCATCACGCCGTTCTTGAGCGCTGCGCAGGTGCTCATCCCTACCGTGATCACGCCCTTGAGCACCACCCTGAACGAAACGAGCGGATTGGTGGTGGTGAACGATGAGCTCTGGACACAGCTGGACAGCGGCAACCCCAATGCGCTGTATCGCATCGACCCGGAGAGCGGCGAAGTGCTGCGCACCGTTACGGTAAGCAATGCCACCAACACGGACTGGGAGGAGATCACTGCCGACGATACGTGGCTGTACATCGGCGACTTTGGCAATAACATGGGTTCACGTACCGACCTGCGCGTGTATCGCGTGTCCTTGGCCGAACTCCTAGATCCGGGAACCTCCAACCTGCTGGCCGATACCATCAGCTTTTCCTATCCGCTCCAGACCGATTTTACCCCGGCCAATCAGGCCACCGACTGGGACTTGGAGGCCATGATCGCCATGGACGACAGCCTCTTCCTTTTCAGCAAGAATTGGGTAAGCGGGAACTCCTACCTCTATGCCCTGCCCGCCGAACCCGGCAACCAGCTCGCCATCCGCCGCGACACGCTCCCCGCGCAAGGGCTGATCACCGGGGCCACCTTTGACCCCGGCAACGGAGGCATCGCCCTGGTCGGTTATAGCATTGGGCTGTTCCTGCCGTTCATCTGGCGCTTTGCTGAATATCCGGGGCATGCGTTCTTCCAAGGCATCGCGCAGCGGAACGCCCTCGGAACGGGCATCACGCAAATGGAAGGTATAGCCTGGGCTGGTGCCGGTACGGTTTATATGACCAATGAACAAAGCATCCTGAACGGTGCCCGGTTATGGGAGCTTCCACTGGATCCGCTGATGGGGATCAGCTCCCATGCGAGGATAGCGCACCGCCTTTGGCCCTCGCCCAATGATGGGCGTTTCAGTATGGAAACGAATATGCCGTGCCGGATGGAACTCTTCGACGTGGATGGCCGCTTCCTTGAAGCGCGGGAATTGCGGCGAGGAATCAACCAAATGGACATCAGTGAGCTGCCGAACGGGATCTACCTGGTCCGGACCGGCCCCGGTAGCAGAGTGGTGCGGATGAGCGTGGTGCATTGAGCACCGATCGGACCAGTATGCACGCGCTCGTATTGAGGCAGACGAGCACGTGCGGGGGAGGTCTCTCTTTTCCAATGGACCTCTGATGGACGTGGATGAACGCGTTTATTCGCGTCCATCCACGTCCATTGAACCGCTCATGCCATAAGCAGGCGACCTACCTTGCGGCCATGCGGTCAACCCTACCCTTTCTGCTCTTCTTTTCAATATCCCTCGGTCCACTTTCCGCCCAAACATGGGCACCTGTGGGCAGTGGCACCACGTCCGCCGTCTATGCATTGGAGGTCTTCAACGGGGAGCTGTACGCCGGTGGCACCTTCACCCAGATCGGCGATGCGACGTCCAACTACATCGCGAGATGGAACGGCAGCACGTGGGGCAACGTGGCCAACCTGATCTCCTTCATGGCCGCGGACGGTCTGTATGCCACGGATACCGCCCTGTTCATAGGCGATGGTGGCCGTGTGCGGTTCTGGAACGGCACCAACCTGTTCAACCTCACCGGGGTGAACAGTTCCTCCTTCAGCAGCTCTGTGTACAGCCTGGCGCACTATCAGGACACGCTGTACGTGGGCGGCTTCTTCTCCACCCCCTTTGCGCATGTGGCGAAGTGGACCGGGAGCGCGTACGAATCCGTCACTTCGGGCTGCAATGCGCAGGTATCCTCGCTCCTCCCGTTCCAGGACCAGTTGTTCGTCGCTGGGAATTTCCAGTACGCGGGTGATTCGCTGGTGCGCCACACCGCACGCTGGAACGGCAGCGCATGGAACCCCATGGGGGCCGGGGTGAACAACGACGTCTTCGCACATTGCATCTTCCAGGACACGCTCTACATCGGCGGACGTTTTACCACGGCGAACGGAATGCCCGCCAGCCGGGTGGCCAAATGGAACGGCAGCCAATGGGTGAAGGTGGGCGGCACCCTGAACGACTATGTGACGGCGATGGCCGTCTATCGCGATCAGCTTTACATCGGTGGCGCGTTCACCACCCCGAGCCATATCGCGCGGCTATCCGGTGGTAGCTGGGTCCCGGTGGGTACGGGCTGCAACGATAACGTGCGCACTATGGAAGTGTACCACGACAGTCTTTTTGTGGGCGGCAGCTTCACTACGGCGGGTGGTGTGCCGGCACTGCGCATCGCCAAGTGGCATATTCCGGAAGCGCCGGTGGCTTCCTTCTCCGTGGGCACCCCTACCCTTTGCCCCAACGAATGCACCACGTTCACGGACAATTCTCCCAATGGCGTCTCCTCCCGGACGTGGTCCTTTCCCGGCGGTACGCCAGCGAGCAGCACCGACAGCATGCCCACGGTGTGCTATTCCTTGCCCGGCACCTACGCCGTTACGCTCTCGGCAACGAACGCGGGCGGAAGCACCACGTTCACGGATACCGCCGCCGTGACGGTAGATATCTGCTCAGGTATTGAAACCCCTTCCACCAACGCTGCTTTCAGCGTTCGGCCCAACCCGGCATACGGGTTGATCGAAGTGCGATACCCGTCCATGCGCTCCGCAGAAGATGCGACCTTGCTCATCATGGACGCGATGGGACGCGCGGTGGTGCGGCACAGGTTCACCGGTGCTTCGATGACGGTGAATGTCTCGGACCTTCCTGCCGGCCTTTATTTGGTTTGCATGGAGAGCGCCCCGGAGCGAGCGCGGCAATGGCTGGTGATCGAGTAAGGCCACACCCGCCCTCGGACTGAATGCCGCTTGATCGATCGGTGGAAACTTCACTCCTGCTCCACTTCAATATCCTTCAGGGCGGCCAGTTTGATCTCCGGTTTGCCGTTGTGCTCGGCAACCACACCATGAATGAGCAGGAGCTTATCGGAATAACGCTCCTCCAGCTCACCTATCTGATCGCCGGCCACGTCGCTCCAGATCACTACTGAGAATGTGTTATCCGGGTATTTGCCTCCGAAATTGAGAAAAACCGGGCCTTCGTGGTCCCTTCCACGAACGGTCACCTGCGCGGGCGTACCGCAGAAGACAACCGTTTCCCCCACTTGTTGGGCTACGGTCTCCAAGGTGGAGGTGCAGCGATCGTCCTGGGCCGTTGCGCTCAATACCCCGGCGAGGCTCATGCAAAGGAACAGTGTGCGAAGCATGGAAAATGATGAGTTGTGGATACCAAAAGTAAGTGCGCTCCAGGCTTGATCGTGCAAGGGTGCCTTAAACCCGAACTACCGGAAACAGCACGGACGGAAAGCTTCCCCTCTGCCCGTGCTGTCAGTTGTGCGTAGGATCAGTGATCGTTCTCGTCCAGCTTCCGGGCCGGAACGAACAAGGCCCTTCGCTGTGCGCGAAGGGCCTTGGTGTGAGCCTCCTGTCAGAATTGAACTGACGACCTGCTCATTACGAATAACCGCCAAGGGCGTTTCCGGGGGTATCACTTTTGTTTCCTATTCCTTGCCCACCGCGACAAACATAGGCAGGGCGGGGAATATCGGCTTACCCTTCTTTTTCCCCTTGTTTGCTTGTATGTTTACGGATCGTTTACGAACTGCAAAAATGAAGGAAACTGAAGAGCCGGTAGTAAAAGGGATACCACTGGAATCCCGCGCTAAGGAACAAGGCTTTCACGCCCGGTTCGCACTGATGGTGAAAGAACCAAAGAGGGATGGGCGTTGCAGGGTAACGCTGCAACTGATCCACAACCGCAAGGTCAAGCGGTATTCCACCGGACTGAGCGCAAAGCCTGAGCATTGGGATGAAGATGCGAGCCGCGTGAAAGTTCGCGCTCCGGGTAGAGCGGCAACGAACCCGGTATTGGAAGAGATCCAAACCCGCGTGAGGAACATAGTTACCCGGCTGGTGGTGAACGGGTGCCTATCACTTGAAACCTTCGAGGCGCGATACCGGAAGCCCAAGGCGAACGAAGATGTGCTGGCCTTCATGCGTGAACTGGAACTGGGCTTTATCGCTGAGGATCGCCTGAGTTACGGGCGGACCTTTCGCACCGCCGCCGCCGCCCTTAGCCGGTACAATGATGGGAAGCCCGTTCCCTTTGCTGACCTAACCGCCAAGAAACTGGAAGGGCTGGAAAAGTTCCTTCGTGCCGATTGCACCAACGGAGGCATCGCTTCCTACATGCGCTGCATTCGCGTTGCCGTGAACACCGCGATCAAAGAGGGACTAATGAGCGCGGAACAATATCCCTTTGAGACAAACCGGAACAAGGGCTATTCCATGGCCCGGCTGAAGAGCAGGTTCAACCCGCGTTCCCTCACTGAGCAGCACATGGACATGGTGAAAGCCTTCCCCCATGGCGACCACCCGCACCTGAGCGATACGGTCCGCATCTTCCTCTTCAGCTATTACGCCCGTGGGATGAACTTCCGGGATGTGGCCTACCTGAAAAAAGCGGATGTGTATGATGGACGGATCCATTACCGCCGCCGTAAAACAAACGATGCCTTCAGCATCCCCGTGAGCGATACGCTGGCAGAGATCATTGAAGCCTTTGCCGCAACGGATACCCCCTACCTGTTCCCCATCCTTGACATTAAGCACCGTTCCGAAAGGCAGCAATATGACCGGATCCAAAAGTGCATGAAGCGGGTGAACAAGGAACTGAAGGAAGTGGCTGCGGTACTCGGCCTTGACGTTCCCCTCACCACCTACGTAGCCCGGCACACCTTCGCAACTACCCTAAAGCGGAAGGGTGTAGGCATTGACGTAATATCCGAGAGCATGGGCCATGAGAACGTGAGCACTACCCGCGCTTACCTGAAGAGGTTCGGAAGTGAGGTACTGGACGAGGCCGATAAGCTGCTGTAAATAGTTTTCTTTCCTGCTGACACTTGCGACACTTGCGACACTGAACCCATGGCAAAGCGACCCACCAAACAAAAAACACAACAGCCTGAACCTACATGGTACACCGTGGGGTGGAGCTACCCCGAGCCGTTGCGCGGTGGGGCCGTAGGTGGAAGCCTGGAGGTCCACGCCAAGGATGAAGCCGAGGCCCAAGCGACCGTGGAAGGCAAGCTCCGGGCGAAGGGGCACACCTGGAAAGACATCACCATCGTGAAAGGACGTGACCCCGGCCTGACCCGCAAGGGTGGCACCGAACGCCACTACGCCGAACTGCAAGCGATGCTCGGCATCGGACGCCTTGCCCTTCATGCCTGGAGCGATGTGGAGCCGCGCCCGATGTGGGCAAGCCCGGACATCATGCCGGACCCCGATGCCACCGCCCGCACGGGGTGGGCGAAGTTCATGGACGAAAGCTCCTACGGGCTATCGGTGAGCGCCTTCCCCCGCTTCATCATTCCCGATGTGGAAGGATACCCCACGCTCCCCCTGTCTGCCGTGGATGTGCGCAACCCGAAGCGGTGGGAGGCCATTACCTCGGCCGTCCGCGATCAACTGGACTGGTGGAAGGCCACGCTTCAGGAACGCATCGAACGGCAAGGCAAGGCCAAGCGCCGGAGCGCGGAAGATGCCGCCCAACTGAAGCGGGACAAGGCCACGCTGAAGCAGTTGCAAACCTTCGACGGATGGACTTACCAAGCCTTCGTGGAGGCCATGCTACCGGGCAGGAAGCCGGACCCGAGGGACCTGGACAACCTTCGGCTCTACCGGCTATCCAACGGGCAGTTGATCCCCATCACCAACCTCGGCCGCGATCAACTGAGGGTGGACTTTTGGAGGCGGTTGCTGAGCCTATGGGACGGCCCCGTGGACAAGCGGGCCGAGCTTGTGCGGGGCTTCCTGGACCACCACCACCTCACCGGCGGCAAAGCCGAGGTGTTCCGCGACTTGGTGAAGGACACCGCCGCCCGGCTTCGCGGCATGGTGAGCAAGGGAGCAAGCCTTCGCGATGCTGAGCGGTGGGGGCTATTGGCGGACAAGCTGGAGGGATGGCTATCCGATGCGGCCGAGCGCCTCACCGCTACGCTGAGCAGGCCCGCGCCTTACGTGTTCGTCACGGGAGCAGGTGGTGAGCAGTGGAGCAAGGAAGCCCACCTCCCCATCATGGAGCAGCGCCAAGGCCCGATGGAACCCGTGACGGCATCCATGGAGCAGTTGAGCACCTACGTGAACACCTACTACCTCGGCCCCTTGGGAGGGATGCCACCGCTTGCCGTGACGCCCTTCGGCACTGCATGGGATGGCGGGAAGCCGATGGACCTACCCAACCCGTTCCGCATCGCTGACAATTGGAAAGGCACCGGAAAGCCCGCGCTACTATTCGACACAACCGCTTGGATCCAAGGGGATGTGTCACCCTCCGAAGTTGGTCCGGCTCTGATGTGGCAATTCCGCGAAGAGGTGCTCCAGCGATGGAACGGAAGCCTTGGCGCGGATCCGTCACTTCGTCGGCAACTGGTGAGGTACTACCTGGACCACCATGCCACCAACGGGGGACGGGAGAGCGCCTTCGTGGAGGTGGTGGAAGCCCTGTTCCTGAGCGATGCCCCGCCCGCGCCCCGCGATGTGGCCGAGCGCATCGCCAAGGGTGAATTGAAGAGCACCGTTCCCGATGGCCTCAAAACCGAGGTGAGGGCATGGATAGAAGAGAGGCGGAAGGTGGTGGCCAAAGCGAAACAGCCGCAAAAGGACGCGCCCAAGCCGCTGAAGGAGCGGTTCCCCAAGCCTGAGCAATACGCCCGGTTCATCGAACTATTGCAGGAACACGAGATCGTTGATGCGGGTGGAGCCTTCATCCATGGCCACGGTCGAAAGAGCCGCCTCTTTGGGGCATACCAAGGAGCAAGTGAGAACCCCGCCTTGCGCTTCAGTACCGGTTCGCTCCATGAGATCGTCGCGACATTGAACGGCGCTTTCAGCAACCTTAAACTGTCAGCAGGGAAACCCCAAGATCTACACGGCACGAAGGGGCATACCAAGATGCGCAAAGCCTTCAAAGAAGCCCTGTTTCCCCGATAACTTCCTCCGTATCCTCCTTGCTGAGGAACCGGTAGGAAGTGCGTTTCCCTTCGTGCCTGCCTTTGTGCTGCCGTTGGCACCAACGCCACGGCAAAGCGCAAATGGAGAACCCTTTTGAACAGATCACCGCACGGCTTGACGCCTTGGCCGTGGAGGTGCGAGCATTGAAGAGCCGCACGAATGAGAAACCCGCCGAAGAGATCGGAGGGCTGGACATGGCCATGAAGATCACTGGCCTTGCACGTAGGACGTTATACAAGCGGACCATGAATCGGTCCATCCCCCACCGTCGCGTTGGTGGTCGCCTCTACTTCAAGCGAAGTGAGCTGCTGGAATGGATCGAGAACGGTCGCCGTCCGATGGCTTCCGAGATCGCGGAGGAACGCATGGCTGGAAACAAATGAGGGGCAGCGCGGCAACGCTAACCCCTCAAAAACAAACTGCGACAATGGCAAATATAGCAACACTGGGAACCCGTCCGTTCCCCATTGAGATCCCCGAAGGTTACACGCTGGCCAAGTGCCCTTGGGTAGATCCCTTCACTATCATCATGGCCTTCGGCATGTGCCACAAGTATGGCACCCAAGCCCCCACGCTGACCCAATGGCGCGGCCTACTTCACAAGATGCGCTTCACACAAAAGCGGATTGAAGAGGTAAGCACCCTGCTGAGCGCACACTTCACGGAGGGGCTGAGCTTCGACCAATGGGGCGAGCTTATTGAGGAACTGGCAGCGGCAAACGCCGTTGCGAAATCCCCCTTGGCCCGATGAGCAACACCGCAACACAAAACGAAACATCGGCGGCAATAACCGTCACCTACTTCCCCGGACTGTATGAAACTGATGCCCCACAATACATGGACGTTCACGAACCGCTCAACTGGATCCGTGAGGGCAAGCTGAAGGAACAGATCACCGCGCTACGTGCTGAGGTGGACCCTGTGAAGTGGAAGGAAAAGAAGAAAGCATTGCCCCTCGTGTGCTTCAGTGGCAAGTTCACCCAGCGCAACGAGGCCAATATGGTGGAACATAGCGGCCTGCTATGCCTTGACATGGACAAGCTGTCACCCGATGCGATGCCCACCGAACGCGCACGGATCCAAGCCGACCCGCACACCTTCGCCCTCTTCACTTCACCTTCGGGCAATGGGCTGAAAGTGTTGGTGAAGGTGGCCACCGACAAGGCATCCCACCGGCGGGACTATGCCGCCTTGGTGGACCACTACGGATGCCCTCACGCTGACGATAAAACAAAGGATCCGGTCCGAGCTTGCTTCCTGAGCTGGGATCCCGATCTATACGTGAACGAAGAGGCCGAGGTATTCATCCCACCCCCGCCGCTGAAGGTTGTGGACGGCATCCCCGCTGAAGAGCTTGCCGAGATCGAACGCCGGGCCTTGGCGCGGCTGTTCCCCGAACCTGAGCGCCCCGCGAAGTTGCTGGACAAGCTACTGGAGCAGGTGGAGAAAGTGGACTTCCGGGAACGTGCGGGCCTCACTGATGAGGCGGACAAGCTGGGGAAGCGTCACTTCCTTGTGATCACCGTGGAGGAAGTGCTGGAAAAGGCCAGGGCGAACCGCTGGGACTTGTGCAAGAACGCCGCATTCACCTACGTGTACAACGGTGCCTTTTGGGAGGCCGTGGACAAGGAGGAACTGCAAAACTTCCTTGGCGAAGCAGCGGAGCGGATGGGCGTGGACAAGTTCGATGCACGGCACTACGTGTTCATGGCCCAACTACTTCAGCAGTTCCACGCGAAGGGGCACCTTCCTACTCCTGAGCCGAGCGCCGAGGTAGTGCTGGTGAACTTGGGGAACGGCACCTTCGAGATAGGGCCACGGGGGCAGCGGCTACGGCCACCATCCCCGGCGGACTTCCTGACCTATCAACTGCCCTTCGACTTCGACAAGGAAGCCACCGCGCCGAGGTTCCAAGCCTACTTGGACATGGTGCAACCCGACAAGGACCGGCAAATGATCTTGGCCGAAAGTGTGGCCTATCTGTTCATCAACACCGCAACGCTGAAGCTCGAAAAGGTGCCCCTGCTTTATGGTACTGGTGCCAACGGGAAGAGCGTGTTCTTCGATGTGGTGAACGCCTTGCTCGGAGGTGGTGCCAACGTGAGCAGCTTCACGCTCCAGCAACTGACCGATGAGAGCGGCTACTTCCGCGCCAAGATCGCGAACAAGCTGGTGAACTATGCCAGCGAGGTCAACGGCAAGATGGACGCCGCGATCTTCAAGGCCCTTGCATCCGGGGAGCCGGTATCCGCCCGCCTGCCCTATGGTGAGCCGTTCACCGTCACACGTTACGCGAAGCTCATGTTCAACTGCAACGAGCTACCCCGTGAGGTGGAGCAGACGGACGCTTTCTTTCGCCGGTTCCTGTTGATCCCCTTCGAGGTGACGATCCCCGACGCTGAACAGGACGGGGAGCTGAGCGGCAAGATCATTGGCAACGAGCTTTCCGGCGTGTTCAATTGGGTGCTGGACGGCCTGCAACGGCTGTTGAAGCAAAAGCGGTTCACGCAGAGTGCCGCCGTGGATGCCGCTTTGCAGCAGTACCGCACCCGGTCGGATAGTGTGCGCTCCTATATGGAGGAAGCAGAGCTTCGCCCCTCCGTGGACACGCACAAGCCGTTGAAGGACATCTACACGCCCTATGTATCACACTGCAAGGAGAGCGGAAGCCACCCGTGCGCCTTGACAACCTTCAGCGAGCGGTTGCGCAACGCGGGATTCACCATTGAACGCCGCAAACATGGCCGGATCGTGTGGGCTGAAAGTGACCAAGAAAATAAAGATGTTTTCTAAGCAGCATCCTCGGCACCCTCGGCACCGCCCCGCCCCGAAGGGTGCCGAGGGTGCCGACAATGCCGCCAAAACAAAACATTATTTTTCCCATGACCCCCGATACCAACCTGATCGTGGACGGCCTGCTGAGGTGGTGGCAACGCCGCTTCCCGATGGCGCATGGCCAGCGGAACGCCAACCTGTACAAGCTGGCCGCCGCGCTCAATAATTACGGCATCCCCTACACGGATGCGCTGGCGGTATGCCTTCGCTATGCCGACCCCACCGGCCCCGACCCGTTCACCGCTCGGGAGATCACCGCCACCGTTGCCAGTGCATACCGCCGCACGGAGCACGGGGTAAAGGAATGGACACAAGGCACCCGCCCACGACGCTATCCACCACCACCACGACGGACGCTGTCCGCAGCCCAAGCGCAAGCCTTGGAGGATAGGCTGGTGGATGTATACCGTGACCGTTGGCCGGTGGTGAGCATACCGCAGCCGGTGGAAGTAGCCAAGCCTTCACCACCACCGCCACCACCACCGCCGATACTATCCCGCGCCGAGGTCGCGGTGAAGCGCATGGCCCAACGGAACCCCGCGATCAATTCATTTGTGAACCTGCTGGACCTTGACCTGAGCCGGGCACAAGTGCGCCCCCTGTAATTGAGAACACCATGAAAACGAAAACTGGAACAATGAGCAGAAAGAAAATTGGAGCGGCTGAGGCTGCGATCCATACCAACAACGAGCACTGGAACCGCTACGCACTGGAATTTCTATGCACGGCAAAAGAAAGCGGTGAGTTCCCCGACGTGGACAAGGCAATGGGCATTTATTGCGATGTGCTGGACACGATCCAAGCCCACCACGACGAACCGCTGAAAGGCGATCGTGAGGCCGTGGCGTTGGTAGCCAAGGCAGGCATGAATGAAGAGCAAAGCGTGGCGATCAACCTTGCCGCTTACACCTACCTGAGAGGAAGCGAGTTCGACGTTGACCTATCGGTGGGGATCGCACTACTGAAGGGCCGC
>JAIOIH010000037.1 GCA_019912395.1 Flavobacteriales bacterium
TGTAAGCTCCCCCAAGATCAGGTGTGCGGGATAGTAGAACCGCAAAATCAACCTGAACTTTGGGACAATGAGAAAGAGCAAATGGACGGAAGCGCAGATCGTGGCGATGCTGCGCGAGCATGAGCAAGGCCGCAAGGTGGCCGACCTTTGCAGGGAACATGGCGTGAGCCAGCCGACCTTCTATCAGTGGAAGGCCAAGTACGGCGGCATGGGGGTGAGCGAGCTCAAGGAGCTGCGCGCCCTTCGCGAAGAGAACACCAAGCTGAAGCTGAAGGTGGCCGACCTCACCCTGGACAAGGACATCCTCAAGGAGATCTTGGGAAAAAAGCCTTAGGACCCGCCGAGAAGCGAGAGATGGCACACTGGCTTGTGACGCAGTGCAAGCACAGTGTTCGGCGGGTCTGCAAACTGCTGGGGCTGAGCCAGAGCGTATACCGTTACGTGCCCAAGCCAAAGGACGACATCGAGGTGATCGAGCACATGAACGCCTGGGTGGCCAAGAAGCCCAGTTGGGGTTTTTGGAAGGTGTACACGCGGTTGCGCAAGGATGGGCGGGTAGTGAACCACAAACGGCTGCACCGGCTCTACACCACGGCCGGGCTCAACCTGCGCCGGCCCACCAAAAGACGCGTGCCGGAGCGAGTGAAGGAACCACTGTGCCTTCCCATCGGTCCGAACATCACTTGGAGCATGGACTTCATGGCCGACCGGCTTTTGAACGGCACCAAGGTGCGCACCTTCAACGTGATCGACGACTTCGGCCGCGAGGCCCTGAACATCACGGTGGACACCTCGATCCGGTCGCAGTACGTGATCCGTGAACTGGACAAGCTGATCGAGTGGCGTGGCAAGCCCGAACGTTTGCGCGTGGACAATGGCCCGGAGTTCATTGCCCATGAATTGGAACTCTGGGCAGAGCACAATGGCATCGGGCTGACCTTCATCGAGAAGGGGCGTCCCATGCAGAACGGTCTGGTCGAGCGCTTCAACAGGACCTACCGGGAGGAAGTGCTTGATGCCTACCTGTTCGAGGACCTTGAGCAACTGCGCGCCCTTACGGCACAGTTCATCTGGAGCTACAACCAGGAACGACCACACGATTCCCTGCTTGACCTCACCCCGCGAGAGTTCCTGATGAAGTACGGGGCGATGCCGGCCTCATTTACCGGGAGCCGGACGCACTTTCCAACCTTCCTGCTGGACCAGCCTGCCGCGTAATGAGTTTTTCAAGGCATTGGACCAAAGGATGGGGCAGGGCAGATCGCCCCACACCCATTCCTCATCCTCCGGTCACCGGCTTATCCCTGGCAGGTTGCTCTCCAGCAGTGCCTGCTTCCGTTATCACCGGCACAGCAAAGATCGAGGAACGACCAAACCAACATCCCGGCGAAATGCCGACCTTTAACAATCCGCGTACCTGATCAGGGGAAGCTTACAAACGAACACCGGGCATTTTCCGCATCCTGATCTTCGCCAAGCTCGATTTCGCGTTGGCTAGGCTGTAGTAGTAGCTGGACTTGAGTAGCAGTGGCTCCAAGGCAGACTCGCTCGACTCCATGAAGGCAATGCTTCGCGTCAAGTCAGTCTCATTCCCGCTCTCCACACCCAAGTCGCACAAGAAGCCATATAACTCGGCCTCCTTGTATAAACGCTTGTTCGGCTCGATATCCTTAACATCGATGAGGCATTGCTCGATCAATTGACGGACGCTCACATAGTCCTCTTGGTCAAGCAGCTTGTGCAAATGATCGAACAGTTCTTTCTCCATGGCTCTCATATCGAAAATGCGTTTGCAATCGGCAGATTTGTTGTAGATCGGTCCTGCGGTAAAGTACGGCCAAGCTCAGGTCATCCAAGCTCATTTTTCAACAACGCGCACAGATGCATTAACCTGAGCATTCCTTTGTTGCATGTCCAGAAGAGTACAGGTCGAAGGGATGTGCAGAATCTGTGGTACTGCAGGGCCACTCACATTTGACCACGTCCCACCGAAGCGCTGCTTCAACAATTTCCCCGGATACTATGAGGCATCCGTTGATACCCTCTTCGCTTTGGACAAGGCAGGCCAGTTTCCCGATATGAACACGGTTGTCGCGCAAAGGAAAGCGCGGAAATGGCAAGGTGGAATTGGCTTCAATAGCTTGTGTGGGTCATGCAACAACAATACGGGAAGCTGGTATGGAAATGCATTCGCGGAATGGGTTCATCAATCCATGGGCATACTGTTGAAGGCTAATGGGCAACCGTCTCTGATCTATCCCACGTTCTTCTTTCCACTGCGCGTCATCAAGCAAATCATTACCATGTTTTTATCTATTGACGATGGCCATCTTCAAACGGACTATCCCGCGCTGCCCAAATTCATCCTCAATCGTGAGGAGCGATTTCTTGACAAGGCTTACAAAATCTATGCATACTACAATTTCGAGGGATCCCCTCGTTACTTGCCTCGCACCTTTATGACAAATGGCAAGTCAACGGAGATGATCATCATGTCTGAGATCTCTTTTCCTCCATTCGGTTTCGTGCTTTCCCTGAAGGGTCCGAAGCCCGCACCAGAAATCACCGACATCAGCCATTTTACTCGGTTCAATTACGGCGAGTGGACGGACTTCTACCAACGATTTCCAGTTCTTCCAACACACCTCCCTAACATACCTGTGGACTATCGAACGAGACTGGAGATTGAAGAGGCAATTCGGTCGAGCAGGCAAGAGCGGATACGCCGGGGGCAAATGTGAAGAGGAGTTCTGACAGCACTTAGGGTTTCTTGTTTGCAGCGAACCATACCTCACATTGCCTATCTCCCCTCCGCCACCCCAACCTCGCCATTCGTAAGCCCATACAACGCATACACCAAGCCATCCACCTTGCCTTCCACATGGGCAATGCGATCGGCGATTTGCGTGGCGCAGCATCGATAAGAATTTCGGATCATTTCAATGCATCCATCACTACACGTATTTCTTCAGCAGTCAAATTGTAAAGCTCAAAAACCGCTTCATTAATTCGGTTCTCAAAATGCTCGACCTTAACTTTCATGTCTTCATTCATGCCACGTCCTTGCTGTAAGAATTGGCTGTCTTTGAACTCGGTCAGCTGTCGCGCAATTTTCGCGATCCGTTCGCGCAGGGCAAGTTCATTCGCGGTCCGAGCGACTTTCAACTGAATATCGAGCAGGGCACTTTTCTTAACCTTTGGAAAGGTTTTCTTTTGGTCAGAATGAACCTTACTCCAATAGTAGCGGGTCAGCCAACTGTTCATGATACCCAAGATGTAGTACAAGTTCTCAGCCTCGGGAGAATCCCGGTAAACGTTGTATAATGAGTTCATCGCATACAACCCTCCTGGCACTATCGCTGCGATAGGGAAATGACCCACCTGTCGTATGCATATCCGCTGTTGTTCATGTATGGTCCTGTTTCCTCCGCTTTTCACTCCTTCAGGAGTAAACAGCGTGAACAAAGTCTGCGAACGCAGGCCGTATGGTTCTATGTCTGAACCATCGATGACTGGAACGTAGTGCTTACTGATCCTTCGTTCCGCGACATGCTTTTTACGATCCCATGCCTGAATTCCAAAATATGCGCCGCATGAATCCCCTAAAGGTCTTGATCCAGCCCTGATCTTCTCTAAAAGTCTTTTATCTGAGGAACTGACGTCCAAAGCAAAGTCTGCACGCTCATTCAAAATAAGAGAGCGTTGAAGCACGGGTTCCAGCGCTCTGGGCTTAAAAGCTTCGGCAACTCTAAAGACTTTGAAACTGTGCTTTGCACTAGAAGTGGTCTTGGCCAGTATGAAAACGCATGTATCTACACTAGCCTGATCGAAGACATTATAATCGAACAGAAGTATTTCGCTAAGCTTGGTATTCTCGAGGATGAACCGTCTCAGCGGCTCTGCATGAATATTCTTCAAGAAAGTGTTTGGTGTTATGTAACCCAGTAGCCCGCCCGTTCGCGTCAAGTGAACCGAACGTTCAATGAAAAGCTGATAGGTATCAATCTTATACTTAGCCGTCAAATAATGATTTGTTGCATAAGTGAAAAAGTCGATTTCATTGATATTCTGGAGCAGAACGTACGGCGGGTTCCCGATCACGGCATCAAAGCCTCCCTGCTTGAACACAGCGGGAAAGCTGCGCTTCCAATCAAAAGGCCGCACGCTTCGGGCGTCGCCATCGGGAAAGAGGTCGTACCAATCCGGCGCGATCAAGCTGTTGCCGCATTGTATGTTGCGGTCCAGCGTAGGCAATACGCGGTCGTGGAAAAGGCCGAGCTGTTGGTTGATGCTGGCTTCCGTTTCGCCCTCCATACACTTGAGTAAAAGGCTCAGCTTGGTCACCTCCACGGCGTTCGCGTCGAGGTCCACGCCGAAAATGTTGTTCACGAGGATGCGCTTCTTTTCGGCGGTGGTAAGCTCGCCATCGGGCCGCAGCTTGTCGCTCTTCTTGCCGGTGCGCAATTTCTTCATGGCCCCGTACTGCTGCTTGTGCCAGTTAAGCAGGTGGTCGTACGCGCCCAATAGGAAACTGCCGCTGCCGCAGGCCGGGTCCACAATGCGCAGGTCCGCCACCTCGCTGGGTTTCTTACCCTTCACCAGTTCGCCCACCGTGTGCTGCACGATGTATTCCACGATGTACTGGGGGGTGTAGTACACGCCCCCGGCGTGGCGCACCTCGGGCTTTTTCTCAATGCGGGCACGGTGGCCGCTGTCGATGCGGATCTGCTTGCCCAGGAACTGCTCGTAGGCACTGCCGAGGATCTCCACGCTGATCACGCTGAACTCGTAGGGACTGGCCGGGTAGTAGAGTTCCTCGATGATGGTCTTCATCACCTTGTTGTCCACGGTGAGCGTTTCGCTCAGCTCATCCTTCTTGAAGTCGAAAAGTCCACTGTTGTAGCGGCGATCGGCATGCTGGAAGATGTCGAAGAGCTTCGGGTAATGGTCGCCCTTCTCCTTCAGGATGGCCTTCAGTTGGCCGTAGGGTTCCACGCCCCGATCCTCGGCGATGCGCAGGAAGATCAAGCGGTCTATGATGTGCTGCACCACGAAGTTGATGCCTTCCTCATCCAACTGCTTATTCCGCAGGCTGATGCTGGTGGCGAGGTAGGTGCGCCAACTGTCCAGGC
Source organism: Flavobacteriales bacterium (assembly GCA_019912395.1). Lineage (GTDB taxonomy): Bacteria > Bacteroidota > Bacteroidia > Flavobacteriales_F > PHOS-HE28 > PHOS-HE28. The sequence continues at coordinate 5,133 of JAIOIH010000037.1, forward strand.
TTTCCAGAAACGCCTTGTCCACGGTGCTGGTACCGCGCTTGTGTTTGTCGCTTTTCAGGTAGCGATCGAAGCTGCCTTTGAGCACCTGTTCTTTGCTGAAGGTCTCCCACAGGAAGTCGAACTCCTTGATGTACTGGTCGTAGGTGAGGTACTTCATGCGCGCCTTGCTGGCGCTGTCCTTCACCTCGGGTTTTTGCGTGCAATCGTAGACGCTGAACTCCTCGAAATCGGTGAGGATGCTCACGGGCAGTTTCGCGCTCCACGCATAGCGCCGCACTTGGTAGGCGGGCATCACGTCGGTCTTTACCTTCACGCTGGGCTTCTTGGCCTCCACGAAGAAGAGGCGCTTGCCCCCGGGCAGCCGGAAGCTGTAGTCGGGCGCCTTCATCGCACCCGCCACGCGCACCTTGTCCTCATGGATCACCTCGCGGTAGGCCTCCGCATAGCCTTGGCTGTTGTCCATATCCCAACCGAGCAGGCGGAAGAAGGGGTCTATGAAATCCTTGCGGACGAGGGCTTCGCTGTAATCGCTCCGCTTGTAGCTATCGTATTGCTCGTGGAACCGGGCCACGAGCTTTTCGAGCGCCGCTTTTGCTTCTTCCTTGGTGGACATGGGCTGTGAAAGTAGCCGGGGTGGGGGTGGCACTTCAGATATCGTGAAGGAGTAACGAACAGGGGGTTTGTGGATAAGGGGAATGAAGGGAGGGGCGTGGTGGCGGTGACCAAGCCACCATCCCCGCGTTTGGAGCTGATCTGATTCCACGAATGACTCGATTTGAAACGGACCTCGATAGTCCATATCTTAGCCTATACCAAACAACTGAACCATGAGCCAGAGTTGGGCATTCAAACAGCGAATACCAGGAAGCTTAGGGAGTATCCTTTTCTCCATGGCCGCTTTCGCTGAGGCGGACGATGTATACATTTTCGAACATGAGAGCTCAGGGCAAAAGATCCGAGTGATTGCTGGGAGTATGGAAGAAGCCGGAGAGAAAATAAGTGAGGGGGATTATGAGGATTATGACTAGCCCCCCCGCTGTCCCAAGTGTTCCTCGTGCTCCCGGTACTTCATCCGGGATGGCGAGGAGCACTTGAGGCCATTATAGCCCCCTCAATGCACCACCCCCGCATCCACGCCCGCCTCCAATGAAGCCTGCAACGCCACGGGCAAGCCATTGAAAAAGTCCAAGCCCGTAACCGCTTCGATCTCGTCCACGCTGGTGCGGTAGTCATACCACGGCTGGGCATTGGCCTGCTGGGTGTTGGGCATGTCCAAGGCGATGATGCGGGTATCGCTGGTGATGCGTTGGAGGTCGTCCTCGCCCACGGGGAGGATCAGCATCACCTTCCAGTAGCGCTCCGGCACGGTGATGCTGCCGTTGGCGATGGTGTACGTAATGCCGCCCAAGGAACCCGAGCCGCCGCTGCCGTAGCCACCGGCGTAGATGTATAGTTCATAGCCGGCGTAAGCGAGGTCCCGTGAGAAGCTCTCCAGATAGGCCCAAGTTTGTTGGTTCAGCACGGGGGCCTGCGGGCAGATGTTCGTCATGAAGAAGGTGGCAACATTGTCGGCATCGGTGGCGGTGCGGTCGCCGCTGGGGCAGAGGTGCCCACGATTGAAACCGGTGTTGGTATAGTTCCACGTGAAGGCCACGAAGTAGCCGTTGGGCAGCAAGGGGTCCGGCGAGAAGCAATCGCAGCGCGGCACCGGGCCGAGCCACTCACTGCTCAGATGCCAGGCTACCCAGCTGGCGGTGCCCCGGCTGTTGTCATAGGCCAAGCTGAACTGCGGCCTTTCGATGAGGTAGTTGTTGGCGAGCACCACCGAGGCGATGGCCCCGCTAGGGTTGCCCATCGTGAGCGGGTCGTTGGGGGCGGGCGCAGGCGGTGGCGTGGTGGCAGCAGGCGCGGCAGGCGGTTCGGGTTCTTCTTTCTTGCACCCGGCGCTGAGGATAGCGAAGGCAACTACGAGGTAGGCTATGCGGGACATGGGGGGCAAGATAGCAGCGTGCCTGCTGCTGAAGCGCCAAGAGACCTTTGGCCATGGCCTGAAGAGCCTGAATGCCGAAAAACTTGCAATGCCAAATACGGCCACAGACCAAGAGAGCCGAAGAGCCTGAAATGCCGAACGACCTGTAGAACCAAATGCACCAAAGAACCTGAAGAGGCCTGTAGCCACCTGCCCCGCTCAACCGAATGCCTGAAGAGCCTGAAAAACCAAGAGGCCTGGAACCGCCTGTGTCAGTTGTCAGTTGTCAGTTGTCAGGCTGACCGCGCCTGAATAGCGTTGATGCCAAGAGCCTGAAAGCTGAAGAACCGGAGCGCAACACATCCAAACTCACTCCACCTCCCACGCCACGATCCTCTTATCATCCCCTGCGGTGATCAGCCGGTCGTTCCCCATCCACAGCAGCGCGTTCACCGAGTAGCCATGGCCGCCGGTGTTGCGGTCCATGCGGCGCAGCGGGGCGAAGGTGGCGGCATCCCAGAGCTTCGCAGTTTTGTCGCGGCTGGCGGTGGCGCACTGTTTTCCATCGGGACTGAAGGCCACGCGGTAGATGGTGTCCTTGTGCGCCGGGAATGCTTGCAGGGCCTTGAAGTCGGCATCGGTCCGCCAAAGGCGGAGGTGTCCGTCCTTGCCGCCGCTCACCAGCACGGGCTTGCCCGGGTGCCAGGCCACACAGTTCGCGCCGATAGCATGGCCGGGCAGGGTGAAGCGTTCGTTGAGGTCGGTGGGGTCGAGGATGCGGATGCTGCCATCGCCGCAGGCCACGGCCAGCAGATTGCCGTCGGCATTGAGGGCGAGGCCACGCACCTTATCATCCGTTAGGGGGATCTTGCGCTGGAGCGCGATGCGGTGCCCGCCTTCGCCGCTGGTGGTCCAGATGGAGATGGAGCCATCGCCGCCGGCAACCACCAACCTGCCATCGGGCAGTTGCTGGATGTCGAAGATGCCCTTTACATGTGCGCGTTCCAGCTGCACTTCCTCCCGTTCCACCAGGTCCACCACGTGCAGGCCACCATCTTCATCCCCGATGTACAGCAGCTCTTCACCGGGGCGGTGGAGGGCGAAAATGGCGCGGTTCACGCGGGCCTCCACAAGGCCTTGGTCGGGGTCGCTCATGTTCCAGCGCACCACGGAGCCATCGCCGCTGGCGCTGTGGAACAGGCCGGGCACGGGGTCGGGACAGAGCGCATAGATGGGGCCTTTGTGGCCGGTGAAACGGGTAGGGGCGGGGAAGGTCATGGCGCAAGTTATCGTTGGGCGTCGCCGCCATGGTGATGTGGGCTGTAACCAACTCCATCCGTGCGCGTCCCTCCACAAGGCCGGGATTGGGACCGTTCATGTGATCCCTGACCCCACTTCCCGCACATTTCGCACCTTGCCAACGAAAACCACACCCATGGACCTGATCATCAAAGGACTCAGCAAGACGTACGGCAACGGCGTGAAGGCGCTGGACAACGTGAGCCTGCACATCCCCACGGGCATGTTCGGCCTGCTGGGCCCGAACGGCGCGGGGAAGAGCACGCTGATGCGCATCCTCGCCACCTTGCAGGAGGCGGATTCCGGAACGGCCATGCTCGGCGACATCGATGTGCTGAAGCAGAAGGACGAGGTGCGGCGGACGCTGGGCTACCTGCCGCAGGAGTTCGGTGTGTACCCCAAGGTGAGCGCCTACGAGATGCTGGACCACATCGCCTTGCTGAAGGGCGTAACGGTGAAGGGTGAGCGCAAGGACCTGGTGGAGGCGCTGCTGCAGCGCGTGAACCTGTGGGACCAGAAGAAGCAGCGCCTGAGCGGCTTCAGCGGTGGCATGAAGCAGCGCTTCGGCATTGCGCAGAGCTTGATCGGTGAGCCGAAGCTCATCATCGTGGACGAGCCCACCGCGGGCTTGGACCCCGGCGAGCGCAACCGCTTCTACAACCTGCTCACGGAGATCGGGGAGAACGTGGTGGTGATCCTCAGCACGCACATCGTGCAGGACGTGAAGGAGCTGTGCAGCAACATGGCGATCATCCACAAGGGCAAGCTGCTGTATGCGGGTTCGCCGGATGAATCGTTGCGCGGCATCCAGGGGAAGGTGTGGGAGAAGAGCATCGCCAAGAGCGAGCTGGAGGGCTATGCGGCCAGCGGCCGAATGATCAGCAACCGCTTGGTGGCGGGCCAACCGGTGATCCACCTGCTGAGCGACGAGCGGCCCGGCGAGGGCTTCGTAACGGCGGAGCCGAGCCTTGAGGACGTCTTCTTCAGCGCCATCAGCCGCAGCAACGCTGAATCCGTCGCACAATGACCCGGCGATTCTTCCTCTTTGAGGTGCGCTACTGGCTCCGGCAGCCGATGGTGTACATCTTCCTGCTCATCATCGGCCTGCTGCCCTTTTTTGCCATCATTTCCGACAATGTGCGGATCGGCGGGGGCATCGGGAACGTCTTCAAGAACGCACCCTACGTGGTGTACCAGTTCTACGGCGCGATGTCCTTCATCGCCATCCTGATGGTAACGGCCTTCGTGAATGGCACGGCGATCCGTGACTTCACCAGTGACACGGCGCAGATCATCTTCTCCACGCCGGTCTCCAAGCGGAGCTACCTGGTGGGGAAGTTCCTCGGCAGCACCTTCATCGCCTCGCTGCCGCTGCTGGGCGTCTCGCTCGGCATGGTGCTGGGCAGTTGGTGGCCTTCGGTGGATCCCTTGCGCCTGGGGCCGAACCTGGTGCTGCCGCACTTGGAGGCCTTCTTCGTGATCGGCTTGCCGAACATCCTATTCTCGGCGGCCATCATCTTCGCGGTGGCCGTGCTGCTTCGCTCCACCATGGCCTCCTTCATCACGGCCATTGCCCTCTTTGTGGGCTATTCCGTCGCCATGACCTTCATGAGCGACCTGGAAAACCAGTGGCTCGGTGCCATGCTGGACCCCTTCGGCGGCGCGGCCACGGACCTGATCACGAAGTACTGGTCCGTGGAGGACAAGAACACGCGCCTGTTGCCCCTGGACGGGGTGCTGTTGTGGAACCGCCTGCTGTGGACCGGCGTGGCGGTGGTGATCTTCCTCTTCGGCTACCTGCGCTTCCGGTTCACCGACCGTGCACGGAAAGCCAAGCCGCTGGACCCGGACGAGACCACACCGGTACTGGGCAGCGGCGTGCTGCTGCCGAAAGTGGCCCTGCACCACGACCGCAAAGCGCAGCGCGTGCAGTTCCTCGCGCTGTTCCGCGGGGATTTCCTCGGCATGCTGAAGAGCACGCCCTTCATCATCATCATGACCTTGGGGTTGGTGCAGCTCTTTGCGTCGCTCGCCTTCGTTACCAGCATGTACGGCAACACCACCTACCCGGTGACCTACAACGTGGTGGACCTGATGGAGGGGGCGCTCACGATCTACGTGCTGATCATCGTGGTGTTCTATGGCGGGCAGTTGATCTGGAAGGAGCGCGACCCGAAGATGGACGGCATCATCAACGCGTTGCCGATGGCCACGCGCACGGGCTTGCTCGCCAAGCTGTCCGCGCTCATCGGCATCGTCCTCGTGGTGTACCTCTTCGCCACGCTCGCGGGCATGACCACGCAGCTGTTGAACGGCTACACCCGCCTGCAGCCCGGCGTCTACCTCACCTACTTCATCGTGCCCGGCGTGGTGAACTTCGCCTTCTGGGCGGCCTTGGCCATCCTGGTGCATGTGATGGTGAACAACAAGTACCTCGGCTATTTCGTGTTCATCATCCTCTTCATCCTGAACATCTTCGGGTGGAGCGCGGTGGACGTAAGCTCGAACCTGGTGCGCCTCAACGGCTCCTCGGGCCTCACCTATTCGGACATGAACGGCTTCGGCCCCTTCCTCAAGGGCTGGCTCTTCTTCAAGGGCTACTGGCTGCTGTTCGCCGCGTTGCTGATCTACAAGGCCTACCTGTACATGGTGCGCGGCAACGACACGGCCTGGAAGTGGCGGATCCGCAATGCGATGGGGCGGCTGAAGGGCTCGTGGCCCATGGCCGCGCTGATCGGCGGTGCATGGCTGGTGATGGCGGGCTTCGGCTACTACAACACCAAAGTGCTGAACACCTATACCACCAGCGATGAGCAGGAGGAGCTGCAGGTGCGCTACGAGCAGGACTACAAGAAGTACGAGCACATGCCGCAGCCGCACTATACGGACGTGTCGTACTTCATCGACCTGGACCCGACCGCGCGCGCCATTTCCTATTCCGCGGAAATCGTGCTGCAGAACAAGGACAGCGTGGCCATCGACACGCTCCACTTCAACGTGCCGCACCGCATGGACGTGAAGATGGAGATCCCCGGTGCGGAACTGGTGCTGAACGACAGTGCCCTGGACCAACGGATGTACCGCCTGGCCACGCCGCTGCAACCGGGCGTGAGCATCCAGATCACCGTGAAGGGCGGCTGGCGCGCGAAGGGCATCCCGAACCGTGTGGAGTTTACCGGGATTGTGGACAACGGCAGCTTCTTCAACAACATGGACCTGATCCCGTCCATCGGCTATGATCCCAACGGGGAGATCCAGGACCGCGAGAAGCGCCGCAAGCACAAGCTGCCGCCGAATGAACGCATGCAGAAGCTGAGCGATGATCCCGCGAAGCGGATGGACAACTATCTCATGCGCAACAGCGACTGGGTACACGTGCGCACCACCATCGGCACCGCCCCGGACCAGATCGCCATTGCACCGGGTTCCCTGAGAAAGGAATGGACCGCCGATGGCAAGCGCTGGTTCAACTATGAGCTGGACCACAAGGCGCTGAACTTCTACTCCTTCCTCAGTGCGCGATACGAGCTGGCACGGGAGACCTGGAAGGACCCGCGTGGCCAGGAGCCGGACGTGGCGCTGGAGGTGTACTTCCAGAAGGAGCACGGCGTGAACGTGCCGCGCATGCTGAACTCCATGCGCAAGTCGCTGGACTACTACACGGCGAACTTCGGTCCGTACCGGCAGAAGGAGGCGCGCATCATCGAGTTCCCGCGCTATGCATCCTTCGCCCAGGCGTTCCCCGGCACCATGCCGTACAGCGAGAGCATCGGCTTCATCACCGACCTCACCGCGAAGGAGGACATCGACATGGTGTTCTACGTGGTGGCGCACGAGACCGGGCACCAGTGGTGGGCGCACCAGGTGATCGGCGCGGCCATGCAAGGCAGTACCCTGCTGAGCGAGAGCATGTCCCAATACTCCGCGCTGATGGTGATGGAGAAGGAATACGGCACGGACCACATGCGGAAGTTCCTGAAGTACGAAGGCGACAAATACCAGAACGCGCGCGGCTCCGAAGCGCTGGGCGAAACGCCGCTGATGACGGTGGAGAACCAGGGCTACGTCCACTACAACAAGGCCAGCGTGATGCTGTACAACCTGCGCTCCTTCCTCGGCGAGGACACCTTGAACAGCGCGTTCCGCTCACTGGTGGACAGCTTCGGCTATGCCGATCCGCCCTGGCCCACCTCGCTCGATTGGTACCGCGCCGTGAAGAAGGTGACGCCGGACAGCCTGAACTACCTGCTGGAGGACAACATCAAGTACATCACCCTGTACGACAACAAGATGATCGAGGCGAAGGGGAAGATGAACGCCGACAGCAGCTGGACGGTGACGATGAAGATGACCGCCGAGAAGGAGCACGCCGATTCATTGGGCAAGGGAACATCCATCCGCATGGACGACTGGATGGACATCGCCGTGGAACGCTGGCCAAGCTTCGGGAAGGACAAGGACCTGAACGACGTGCCGCTGGTGCAACAACGCGTGAAGCTCCATACGGGCGAGAACATGTTCATCTTCCATGTAAAGGGCAAGCCCTCCGCGGTCACCATCGATCCGGACCACCTGTTCTTCGATCGGCACCCGGACGATAACCGGATGCGGGTGGAGGTGGAGGAGAAGGAGAAGGAGAAGGACAAGAAGTGATCGGTGCCGGGAATAACCGGGATTGCACGAAGGATCCGAGGAGTTGATGAAGATCAGCTTCGCGGACCGCATCGGTCCGGCCTATCGTACTACCTTCGCCGCGCTGATGATCCCCGTCTTAACAACCGGGGTTAAAAGGGAACCAGGTGCAATTCCTGGGCTTTTCCTGAAGCTGTAAGCCTGAATACCGAACCGGCACGAAGCCACTGTCAACCGCAAGGAAGATGGGAAGGCGTCGGGGAAGGAGGCGAGCCAGAAGACCTGTCACCGGCATAGTGGATGATCGCTTCCAGGAAAGAAGCGTGCTCCTGTGCCACGGTCCCCTCGGCACAAAAGCACCGGTATTCCTGGAGGTCTTGGAACAAGAAACCTCAACAAGGAATACCATGAAAACAACCGGACACCTTTTCTCTCTTCTCGCTATCGCCGCCGGCACCTCGGCACACGCGCAATTCAACATCTCCGATGTGCAATACTGGATCGGTGCAGGCGCGGACAGTTCCGTGCTCGTGATCGATTTCCAGGACGGCACCGATGATGCCAGCTACGCCTGGGGCTGGTTGCACAACGGCGGCACCGGCGAGGATATGGTGAACGCGATCGCGGCAGCGGACCCGAACCTTACCGTGGAGATCACCAGCGGTTTCCTCAACAGCATCGCGTACGGTAGCCATGCGGGGATCGGTGGGTCACCGGATTATTGGTCCACTTGGGATGGCACCAGCCTTGCGGACATGGTCTCCAACATGGGGCTTTCGGCGGAGCTCGGCAACGGCGATTGGTTCGGTTGTTCCTACACCGATTTCAATCCCGCATTGAATCCCACGGAACCCATCGCTGCGTTCGATCCCTTCGGCTTCACTGCTGCGGACGTCACATTCTGGGTGGGCACCGGAACGGACACCACCGTGCTGGTGGTGGATTTCCAGGATGGCACAGGTGCTTCCTCCTTTGCATGGGGCTACTTGTACTCGGGCGTGGTAACGGCGGAAACGATGTTGAACGATATCGCCGCTGCCGATCCGGAATTCGCAGTGGTCACCACGGGCGGCTTCCTCGGTGACGTGACCTATGGCGCACATGCGGGCATCGGCGGAAGCCCGAACTACTGGTCCACCTGGAGCGGCACGGACCTGAGCAACTGGAGCATGAACCTGGGCCTTGGCACCGAGCTGAGCAACGGCGACCTCTTCGGTTGCTCCTACACCGACTTCAGCCCTGCGCTTCGCCCCGGTACGCCCTTGGCCGCATCCTTCACCACCGGCATGCATGAAGCCACTGCTGCGCACGTGCAGGTATGGCCACAGCCCGCCACGGACGCAGTGAACGTGAGCACCACCGCACCGGGCCAACAGCCAGTGGCGATCCATGACCTCACCGGAGCCCGCGTGTACCAAGGGCAGACCAGCGGATCGGTCACCTCCATCGATGTGCGGGCCTTGGCACCGGGCCTTTATGTGTTGCACACCGGTGAGGTGAAGCGCACAATCATAATTCAATAATGAAAGGGTGGGGGAGCGCGCGATGCGGCGTGCTCCCATTGCCCAGCTGAATACCTCATCACCCTACGATGCGCTCCTGCCTACTGTTCCTCCTGTTCGTCCTGCTTGCCGGGACGCAGGTGCGTGGCCAGCAGACATTGGATACCATCGCGCTACACAATGTGGTGATCGTGGCTCCTCGACTGTCCGACTTCGCCTCCGGCCTCAAGACGCAGGCGATCGATAGCGCCACCATGGCCCGCTACCGCTCGGCGGACCTTGGCACCTTGCTGGAGATGGAAAGTCCGATCTTCATCAAGTCCTACGGGCTGGGCAGCTTGGCCAGCAGTTCCTTTCGGGGCGGCAGTGCCAACCACACGGCGGTGCTATGGAACGGCTTCAACATCGGCGGCCCGATGAACGGGCAGATCGATCTTTCGCTGGTACCCGTGGGCATCGTGGACGAGGTGAGCATCCAATACGGCGGTGCCAGCGCGCTCTGGGGCAGCGGTGCGGTCGGTGGATCGGTGCTATTGAACAGCACGCCCGTTTTCGACAGCGGCCTCACCGTGGATGCCGGTGCTTCGTTCGGCAGCTTCGGCGACCGGCGGCAGCACTTTCACTTCGTGCGCAGCACGTCGAAATGGATCTCGTCCATCAGTCTCTTCAACACGGCTGCACGGAATGATTTTCTCTACTCCAACCCGGAGCTGCTTGGTACGCCCGAGCAACGGCAGCGCAACGCCGAACTGGCACAGTACGGCCTGCTGGCGGAGAACCATTTCCGGATCGATCAACGGCAGCGGTTGAGCCTGCGCTTCTGGTACCAGAACAGTGACCGGAACATTCCACCGATACTGGCGCAGGCGAACAGCAGCGCCAACCAGCAGGACCAGAGCTACCGTGCCACGGCGGAATGGCAACGGCTCGGCACCAAGGTGAACAGCTACGTGCGCGCCGCTTACTTCGACGAACGGTTGCAGTGGTACGGCACCAGCACGGACAGCGCGGCCAACAGCCGGTCGCGCACCCTGATCGCCGAAGCGGAAATGCGCATCCGGATCGCCAGCGGGCAACGCATCAACATCGGGCTCAACAACACCTTCGCGGAGGCGCGCTCCGATGGTTTTCCTGAGCGACAGCAACAGAACCGCACGGCACTCTTCGCTTCGTACCGGATCAACACCACCAACGAGCGCTCCAACACCACGCTCTCGCTCCGGCAGGAAATGGTGGCGCAGGAACTCGTGCCGTTCACATGGTCATTGGGCGGCGAATACGAGCTGCGGAAATGGCTCACCGCGAAAGCGAACGTCGCCCGTGTGTATCGCATCCCCACCTTCAATGACCTGTACTGGACGCCCGGCGGAAACCCGGACCTGCTACCGGAAAGCGGCTACAGCGGCGAGGCAGGGCTGGGCGCGAAAGGGCAGCTGCGGCCGGGCGTAAAGGCCACCGCCGAGGGCACCTTCTTCCAGCGCACCATGGACAACTGGATCATCTGGCTACCCGCCGGAGCGTACTGGAGTCCGCAGAACATCATGAACGTATGGAGCCGGGGCGTGGAGTTGCGCGGCGAACTGGCGTGGCGCGTGGGCGGAGCTACCATGAAGCTGGCCGCCATGACCAACTACGTCGTCTCCACCAACCAAACAGCGAAGACGGTGAACGATGCTTCCGTGGACAAGCAGTTGATCTACGTGCCGATCTACAGTGGGCACGGCAAGCTCACGGTGCGCTACAAGGGCCTGCTCGCCACTGCGGGTGTGAACTACACCGGCTACCGCTACACCAGCACGGACAACCGTGAATACCTCGATCCCTACGTGCTGGTGAACGCTTCCGTCTCGTACCGCATGTCTGCAGGCAAAAAGTACATCGCCGACCTGATGCTGCAAGGCTTCAACCTCTTCGATGCGGACTACCAAGTAATGCTGGGCCGGCCCATGCCACTGCGGAATTTCCAGATCGGCCTCAGCGTGCGATTCAACCAAGCCAATTCAACTCCGGAAGAACAGCCATGATCCGAAACCACTTCCTGGGCAAGGCCCTTCCGCTCGCGCTGATCCTGTTCATGCTGATCACGCTTTCCGCCTGCCGGAAGGACAAGCCGGAGCAACCGGAGGAAACGCCGATCACCATCGGCAACGATCACGGCGTGTACATCACCAACGAAGGCAACTTCCAGTGGGGCAATGCCAAGGTGAGCTACTATGACATCGCCACGGACAACGCGACCGAGGACCTGTATCAACCTGCCAACGGCGTTGCGCTCGGCGACGTGTGCCAATCGATGGTCCTCTTCAACAACAAGGCGTACGTGGTGGTGAACAACTCGGGCAAAGTGGTAGTTGTGGATCCGAACACCTTCGTGGCCACGGCCACCATCACGGGCTTCACCTCGCCGCGCTACTTCCTGCCGGTGAGCAACGGCAAGGCCTACGTCACCGAGCTGTCCGGTAACGCCGTGCGCGTGGTGGACCTGAACACCCATACCATCACCGGCAGCATCCCTTGCGCGGGCATGACGCAGGAGCTGGTGTTGGCCTACGGCAAGGCGTTCGTCACCAATGAAAGCAAGGCCTACGTGTATGTGATCGATACCGCCACCGATGCGATCACCGACAGTGTGCCGGTGAGCCGCGGCGGAAATTCCATCGTGGAGGATGCCAACGGAAAGCTCTGGGTGGCCTGCACCGGTGGGAGCGGCACGTCCCCGGCACTCTACCGCATCGATCCACAAACGGCGCAAGTGGAGGCCGCGTTTACTTACTCCAATTCAGCAACGAACCCGTGGCGCTTGCGGATCAACGGCAGCAACGACACGCTGTACTTCCTTCGAGGTGGTGTGTACCGCATGGCCATCACCGATGCTGCGGCGCCCGTGTCGGCGTTCATCCCCACCGACGGCCGCAACCTCTACGGCTTGGGCATCGATCCGAACACCGGCACCCTCTACCTCGCCGATGCCGTGGACTACGTGCAGCGCGGCATGATCTACCGCTATCGCCCCGATGGGACATTGCTGGGCACTTTTTTCGCGGGGATCATCCCGGGCGGGTTCTGTTTCCGGTGAGACGAGGGGCTTTAACGAAGTACCTTCCCCCCCATGGACCTATTGCAACACACCATCGCCTGGTGCAAAGGCGAGATCTTCGAGGGCAAGATGATCTTCCTGGCCGGGGCCGTCCTACTCCTCATCAGCCTCGCTTTTTGGAAGTTCGGGACCACGCCCTACGCCAAGGCGATCGTGGCCCCGTTGGGCGTTCTCGCTGCATTGATGCTGTTGGTGGGTATCATCATGAACGGCTCGAATACCGCGCGCATCCTGGAATTCACCGAAACAGCCACGGCCGATCCCATGGCGCATGCGCAAGCAGAGCTCGAACGCACTGAGGAATTCATCGCATGGTACCCGCGCACACGCTGGATCTTGTTCGGCGTGGCGGTGGCTGGCATGGTACTGGCGATGTTCGGCGGCTCGCCCTTGGGAAGGTCCATCGGGCTGGTGCTGATGTTATTCGTACTTCTCGGGTTCACGATAGACCACTTCAGTGAGGAGCGGGCCATGATCTACCATGAGCGGATCATGGAGGTGGTGGAATAACCTGCTCTACAGGCCGTGCCAGCATGGACTTGATCGCAAGAGTTCGCGTTAGTCCGGCAATTGCTCAAGGATCGTACTCGTGGGCACCGTGCCTCCGATGTTCATCAGAATAGGATCACGGTCGTTCTGTATTCCGGTATACTTGACCACACCGCTAAGGCCAGTGTCCTCCTTGTAATAGCCGGGTGCGGTGGCCGTTGGGATCGCGATCGTTTTCGGCACCTGTGTATTTCAACTTGCCCGTCTGTATTTGCTCGCGTAGCACAACGCGGGCACTCGCTCGGCTATTTGCCGAGTGAGTACATTCTAAGGCCTCCGGCCTGTCGCAGAACGGGTCTTGCAAAATTCAACAGGCGGGCCGGAGTCCCTATGCAGAACATGCCTACGGCACGCATGCGCACTCGGCAAAAAGCCGAGCGCGTGCGTGTGGGTGGAACAAATGCTATTCGCCGTCAGTAGGAATTGGATCATTATGAAGCACATCTCCTGTCGCTGAGAAAATGGAGCTATACCATTTTGGAACAGCTTCCAGTCCTTTACCCTCTAACCTCCCGACGATCAGTACATATCTAACATCCTCAGGTTCCAAAAGACTTTCACTCGCCGCGCAGATCATTGCTTTGAACTGTTTCCGAGTTTCAGTGATAAGCGAACTGCTGTCTTTGCGGCCTGCGTCTTCAGTGTAAGTAATCAGCACCTTCAGCCTACTGCGAAGTAGTATCAGTTTGGCCATCTCTTCATAGCTTTTCCAGCATTCACCCTCATGCTCGACCAGGATTTCATAAGTGGAGGGCCAGAAAAGACCCTTCCAATCTTTCTCCCAGTTTTCCCAACCAGGCGGGGTTCCCCAATTCGAATCCTTCTTCGCGACAACAAGGTCAACCTTCCATTCTTCCGTACGGTAGCGCCAAGATTTTCCAAGGTTCTTGACAAGATGGTCGCCCAAAGGACTGTCCTTTTCGGAGGCATGAGCCTCTCCGAGGATGCGAAGTGTCCAAGGCTTGTTTTTCTCGTGCCATGCGTCGTGCCATGTTTCACCGTTAAGGAACTTCTCCTCACCAACGAACTCCCTCCAAACGCAAATGAATTTCTCCGCTTTCATGCTTCAGTCAAATTGAGGGTTCCAATGTATTGCGATTCTTCAGCAGGGTTCAGCAGCTCCTCCAGCTCGCGCATGTTCAGCGAGCCTTTTTCCCGCAGGCGCTCCACACAACGATCGAAGAGTTCTTGCTGCCCTTCCAACGTGGCTATCGCCATGGCTTCGGCGGCTTCCATCCATTCGCGGGCTTGCCTATCCACCGCCGCCTGTGCCGTGCGAATACCCCCACTTGGATCTGCCGAGGGATGCTCCGCGAAATACAGCGGCATGCCGCCCATGCCATGGTTCTTTACCATGTTCAGTGCGAAGTCCGTGGCCTGTTGTATGTCCCGTGTGCTTCCAGTAGACACGCCATCAGCCCCGAAGTGTATCCGCTCGGCGACCCATCCGCCCAACAGGCTCGCCAGTTCCGGAATGATCTCCGACCGCAGGTGCGGCATCTTGGGGCGACGGTCCCAAGCCACGAAGCCGACCACCTGTGGATCGCGCGTGCGGGCGCAGACCTGCAATGGCTTTTTGCCGCAGAGCAACATTCCGCAGAGCAAGTGTCCCACCTCATGCACGGCGGTCCGCGTGATCTGGTTTTCTCCCGTGTCGTGTGGGTCGTGGCGGACCACGGGTAATGGAAGTACGGCATCGTGTTCTTTACCATCCACCATAAGGCGGGCCACGTACCGGCCATCGGTGATGCCGAACGCAATGCTTGTGGCGGCTTCCGCACTAGGCAGGTCCATGGTTTGGGAAAGCAGCAGAGGCACGGTGTTCTGGACGGCTTGCACTACGGGCCGCGCTCCCAGCACGGCGATGGCGGATGTGCTGCGCAGATGGTCCACCAGAGCGTCATCCACGGTGATGCTGCGTTCGCAATGTGCCGAGAGCTTGCCGGTGAGTTCGTTCACTGCGTGCTGTACCAGTTTGTCCACCGTGGCTTTTCCGATGGGTGGGAACACAACGTGCGACGCGCCTAATCGTCCTACTTGTTCAATGCGGAATAGCTCCGTCAACGCATTCTGGACACCGGCCAAGCCGATGTCGCGGTGGCGGTGCAGAAGCACATCGGGATCCAGTTCTGCCAGGGCTTCCTTCTCGGCTGTGTAGAGTTCATCCAAGTTGCCGGAAAGGATCACCAGCATCTTACTGGCATCCACCACCCGTGCGCGTTGGCTGTTGCGGAGCAACTCTTCAGTCCAGCTGAGGATCTCCTTCTCATTCATGGTGGAAAGACGGTCCTCGATCTCGGCGACCGATGGCTGGGGTTCAAGGTGCATTCCCCTGAAGGAGTCCCAGATGTCGTCGGGTATCCCCCAAGTTGCGTTCTGCGATCTGCTGTAGTGGGTTTGGACGAGTTCCTTGAATTTTTCGTGCCCCTCTACCACGCGCCCGCTGTGGATCCGCACACCGGCCCGCATCGCACGGGAGAACCGCCCTTCAAAGTCGATCACGTTCGATGCATGATGGAAATGCGGCCATGTGATGATACGCCCCGAATCCAAGAGTTCCCATAATTCGCGAAGCGCGGTTGCTTCCTCTATATCAATGCCGTTTTCCTTGGTGCGGGCACGTTGAAATTCATCCACTACAAGGACGAAAGGAGTGCCTGTCTGTAGCTTCTCAATACGCTCTATGAACGAACCAAGCCAGTATTCCTTCTGGCATTCCCCGGCATCGAGCCAGTAGGTGCGGTCCTCAAGTTCGGCGGCCTTCACCATGGAACGAATCAAGCTGCTCTTTCCCGTGCCGGTCATGCCCCAGAGGCCGATGACTTGCGGACGGGACTGGGTTTCGGCGAAGCGGTACCATGGTGCGAAGGCATCGAGCAGTCGCTGGATCTCCGTGTCGATGCCGAAGTGATTTGTGCGTAGCCGATCGAACAGTCCGTTGAGTTTTGCGGTGCGATCGGCGAGGCTGGCGGGAATGGGTGAAGTGTGCATACCGCAAGATTCAGAAACCACCATGACAAAACATGTCGTGGTGAAAACCGCGGTCACTTTCCGTACTGCCGGGCGGCTTCCAAGTGCGCCTGCTTGATCTCCTTGGCCAAGTACTTCGGCTCCAGCACACGCACGGCATTGCCCAAGGCGAGGATGATCTGCCGCAGCTCGAAGTTGGCCATCACGAACAGCGTGATGGTGGCTCCGTCCTTGTCCTCTTCCTCCACCTGTTGGGAAGGATGCAGCGGCAGCGCCTTCGCGTATGGCGCCTGCATCGCATTGAAGCGCAGCACGATCCGCTCGGGCACTTCGGGGCTGGTGTCCACGCCGATCGCTTGGTCGTAGAGTTCGGCGATCTTCCTGTCGTACCGCTTGAATCGCTTGGCCAGCATGGTGATCTCTTTGATGCGGTCCAGGCCAAGTGCGATGGGGCGCACATGCTCCGCGCTCGGCCCGAGCACATACCAACGCCCGCGATACTCCTTGAGCAAATGCGGCTGGATGCGGAATCTCTTTGCGGTATCGGCGTAAAATTTCTGGTACAGCACCTTCACCTCCCTCCGTTCGCGGATGGCGCGTAGCAGCGGCGCAATGTGCTTGATACCGCGCAAGCGCCCCAGTTCCTCGAAATGAATGTATCGGCGCAGCTCGCCGAGCCCTTGGCCGCCATCGCGCACCAGCTCCAACAGTTGGGCGCGCTCCAGCAGTTGCATCAGACCCGGCAGGTCCTCTTCATCCCCGGTGATGCTATAAGTGTTGCTGCTTCGGTCGTACACGGTATCCACACCGAATTCGTCGCGCAGTTCAGCGAGGTCGCGTTGTATGGTCCGGTAGTTCAGCTCAAAACCTTCGTCCGACAAATGCTCGCTCAACTCGGCGAGCGTTGGCGCGTGCTTGAGCCGCTCCAGGATGAGCAGGTAGCGTTTGAGCTTTCCTTGTTGGGACATGGTGGAGCGATCAGAAGGTTAGAAAGATTGCTTCGCTGTGCTCGCAAGATCAGACAATGGGATACGCAGTGATCAGGCTTGTTAGTGCAAAGGAATGACCCTTGGCACTGTGTTGCTCGTTGCCTTGGGTATACCTTGCCGCTGGTTTCGCTTTTGTGATCGCGTTGACCATCGCCGCTACTGCAGTATCATCTATCCTCATCAACGTCGCTCCGCTTCATCAGCCGTAGTTCGGATTCGGTTTCTTCAATTCCAGCCCACTGATATCGGGTTGACTATCGTTGTACGCGATGGTCCCGAACAGGGTCGCGGCGGCCAACAGTACTTCATCCCTTTCTGCTTTTTGCCCGCTCGGTCGTGAGCGCAAGAGATCCAGCAGTCGCTTCACTTCGGTCAACACGGTAGCATCATCGGAGGAAACCAGTTGTTGGACCAGTTCGCATTAGTCCGGCAATTGCTCAAGGATCGTGCTGGTGGGTACCGTGCCTCCAAGGTTCATCAGTATGGGATCACGGTCGTTCTGCATTCCAGTATACTTGACCACGCCGCTTAAGCCAGTGTCCTCCTTGTAATAGCCGGGTTGGGTGGCCGTTGGGATCGCGCCTCCGATCACGTTCAGGATGGGGTCGCGATCGTTTGCGGCACCGGTGTATTTCAACTTGCCGTCCGTCACCACGTTACCGCTCCAGAGCATCATTTTGCCATCGAATGGAACGCGGGCATTCGTGCCCCACGTGGAGGTCAGCGCGCTTCGCAGGTCAACGATGGCAGGTGTTGCGGAGAGGGCCACCGGGTCCAGTGTCATCGCCCCGAAATGGTTCCGGTGCCTCACTGCAAGCTGGTAGTTACCCGCAGGGAGCTGCACTTGGACCGGAGCGGTCCCATCAAGCCCTACGATGTCCCCATCCCGCTGCAACAAGGCGCTTCGCGTGGCCAGCACGGCATATGGTGTGTTGGCGGAGCGCACCTGCACAAGCACCCAGTCCACGATGGCATCGGGACCGGTCACCATGAACACGGCGGGTGCCACTTGTTCCCCGCCACCCCCGTTCACCTGTGTGAAGCCGAGCGCGGAATAGGGCTCCGTCAGCGGGATCAAGGACAAGGCGCGCAAGTCGTCGCGCATGAGCTGATCGGTGGTGGAGTAGGCGCCCTGCAACCACACCTTCGGGCGTACGGCGACCGTGTTCGGGATGAACGCGCAGCCGTCCACGATGCTGGTGGAAACGTTATTGGCCTTGTCGTTCACAATGTCGGTGATGCCGGCGATGCAGACGGTTGAGCTTGTGAGGGATGAATAGTTGATCCGGCAAAGCGGGATAAAATCAGCGTTCTTGATCAGGGAACTGTCGATATAGGAAAGGCCAATCACGCGCGAGCCACCGGGTATGGACTCCGTTGCGATATCCCCGGCAAGGCCGGGGACGAGGTTCTGTACGCTTTGGATGGTAAGCCCGCTCATGGTGAATTCATATCCCAGCACTCGGCAGTCGGGGTTGCGCACCAAGATGTCCACGGTCTTGGCGACAGGGTCGATGCTGCCCAGCTTCAGGTCCACTTGGCTTGCCGCATCCACCCAGCCGCGTGGAAATTCGGACCAGGGATGGTAATGGACCACGTGTTCGGTCTGGTCGTGGATATTTTGCTGATTGTAGCAGTTCGCCAATAGTGCGGCATCGGTCACGGTAATGGCATTGTCCCCGTTCAGGTCATTGCACGGGGTCGGTGAAATTGCATTGTTGAGGATGGCGGTCACATATTCCTGCGCATCCAACTGGGTCCTGTTCCCATCATTGTTGAGGTCACCGGCCTTTGCAGAACCGTTGCATGCGCCGGTGCAATCGAAACGGGCGTCACCGAAAGGTTGCCCGAGGCAGTCCGTGTATGGCGGGCAGTCATTCTCCACGGTGAACGAGAGAACGTCCTGCGCGTCACGTGCAATGTTCAAACAGACCTGGGCGAAATTGTTGGAATAGTCCAGTTCATGTCTGCCGAGCGCATCCGGCGCATGTTGCCAATTGGTGCGGAGAACCAGGGTGTATTGCCCGGCAGGTACGTCCGTAATATCGATCCAGTTGCATGTGGTGCCGGAGCTGTAGATATCATAGCACCCTTTGCTGATGCCCATGTTGCTGCATCCGTACTGGGCGGTGAACCCCGAGTTGCAGCCCACGTCCATCACGCAGAACCCGTTCTTGAAGCCCACCGGGATGGCGTTTCCGAGAGGGTCGAAGAGGATATAGTCCGCATAGCCGGCATAGTGCGCGTGGCCGTGGCAATTGTCGAAGTTGAACATGTCCGGCTGCGTACTTGGGTTGCCGATGTAATAATCGGTGTTCCCGATATTCTCGATCTTGGTGGTGAAACGTAGGACCTTGCGCAGCCCGAGCGCACGGGTGCAACCTTCCGCAGGTGCGCAGTTATCGGTGATGTTCACTGTACTTAGGTAGATGCTGCTGGCAAGGGCACTTTGGCTGATGATGAGGTCCGGACCATCCGGGCAGGCGGGGTCACCGGGCGGGATGCAGCAGCCTGGGCAGGCGATGGTGGCCAAGGGGTCGTAGTTGCAGGAACCCGGATCCATGCATCCTTCCACCGGCCCGTTGTAAATGATGGAAAAGGTGATCTGCCCGTTGCAATCACCTGCGTTGTCGCCCACCCTTAGATGGTGGACCGTTCCACCTGGCATGTTGGCGTTGACCACGGCCTGGGTGCCGCAACCACCATTGTTGTCATCGGCGAACGTAGCCCCTTCCACGCCGTCGTTCAGTGTGACCTGGTTGCAGGCCATGTCATACAACCAAAGCCGCGTGTCGCAGGAATTGCTTCCGCACGTGGTAATGGAATAGGACCCGGTCTGGGGCGGCGTGAAGTCGTACCATGCTTCGGTGCTCGGTGTAGTGACGGTGGCAAGTGTTACGGGATAGGATGAGCCGATAGGTGCCAAGGTCAACGGCAATGGGGATGAACACGAAAATCCGGGAGCGCAGTTGAACGTCGTTTCCTCGAATGACCCGAAGGTGCCGCCGGAAAAGATCAGGACCTGGTCCAGGTAGATCGCGTAAGCACCATATCCGTAACTGTTGTGGTAAATGCCGTCACCGGCGGTGTCATTGATGCGGAAGATCAAGCAGGTTCCGGTGGGTACGCATAGGGTGGTGCCCGTGGAGTTGTCGGCCGCAAGGACCGTGTTGGTGGCGCCGTTCTTCAAGGTCCATGTGGTTTCTTGCGGATAATTGTCCGCCACGATGTCGATACGTACCCGGCTTTGGCCGACTGGGCAACTATAATCGCAGGAACCGTCATTGATGTTCACCGACGGCACGTAGTTACTGGCGGTGACCTCGTTGCAACCGAACAGGGGTGACAGGTTCCCGACGAACACATCATCGATGGCGATATCGCTGCGCTCCCCGCTGCCGGTCACCGCCCGGAACCGCAGGCGGAGGTTCGTTTGCGCGGCATAGGGGGAAAGGTCCAACCAACCTTCTTTCCAATACTGGCCTTGATCCCCGCTAGCGCTCCAGAGGTCTTGGATGATCGATCCGTTCACGTCCAGGTCCACGGTCAAAGTGCCCATCTGGTTGCCGCGCATGGAGTACCAAAAGGTGAGGTATGGTGATGGGAGGGCGGACAAATTGAAACAAGGTGAGTTCAGGATCGCGGTCTTACCGGGTGTGTTGCCGACACCTGAGGCCTCCACGTACAGGTACGTGCCCGAGGTGCTGTTCGAGGTATGATCGCCGATGGGGCCGGTGGCTGCGGTGGGCGTGCCGTTCTTGTCCACCCACCAGTTCAGGTCGTCGCCCGTATCGTTGGCCCAGTTATTTGCGAACGTACCGGGAGTGCCGACAGTGAATCCGCTGAACGTTTGATCCGAGGGGAACGAGTTAATGCATTGCGCGGCCATGGTACCGGCGATGGCAAACAGGCCGATGGAAGAGAAAATGCGACGCATGATGGTGGATTTTACCCGCAAAGTATACGAATGGATCTATAATGCCAAGCAGATCGACGGAAACCGCTTCTCATTATGGAAAGGGACTATTGGACCCGAAAGGGGTATTATCAGGCTATTGCGGAAGACCGCTGAATGGGGCGGTAGGCCCACCAACACTTGTGGCGCGACTCCTGCATGCTAAAGCCATCCTCTGGTATTGCTCCTTGGTTCCCAGCGATATGAACGCCGCTTCGCACATTCGGAAGAACCGCCATACTGGATCTAAGCCTCACTGGCCTCAACCCTTTCAATAGTTTTGCGCGCCCTCTGCACCACATGCAAGGGAGACCCGAGCAGCAGCCCTGACCCGGTGGAAGAGAGAACTCCATGGACAACGAACGTTACGCCTCCTCCCCGAACTTCGAGAACGGCAAGTTCAAGAACCTGTTGCCTACCAACATGTCAATGTCCGCCGGCGACATGATGAAGACGTTGGCCGGGTTCATTGCAGGAGGCGAGGGACGCGCGCCGAAGCAGAAGATCCACGTACTGCATCCGGACCCCAGGGTGATCGCTTCTCCCAACGGAAGCACTCGCTTGGTCTGGTTCGGGCACTCGGCGTTCCTGTTGCAGATCGACGGCTTGAACCTGCTGATCGATCCCATGTTCGGCTCCACGCCGGCGCCCTATCCGTGGATGGGCCGGTCCCGCTTCACCGACGGATTGCCCATCGCCATCGCCGATCTGCCGGAGATCGATGCCATCCTGCTCTCACACGATCATTACGATCACTTGGACTATCGCTCCATCTTGGCACTGAAGACAAAGACAAAGGAATTCTTCGTGCCCTTGGGGGTAGGCATGCATCTGCGTTCATGGGGGATCGAGCCTTCGCGTATCCACGAGCTGGACTGGTGGGACGAGACCGGACTTGCGCACTTGCACCTAGCACTCACACCCGCACGCCACTTTTCCGGCCGCGGACTTACGGACCGCTTCTCCACGCTCTGGGGCGGTTGGGTGATCCAAGGGAAAAGGGACAACATCTACTTCAGCGCGGACAGCGGCTACGGTCCGCACTTCGAACAGATCGGTGCCAAGTACGGACCGTTCGGCTTTGCGATGATCGAGTGCGGCCAGTACAACGAGAAGTGGGCCGACATTCACATGCTGCCGGAGCAATCGGCACAAGCTGCGGTGGATGTACGAGCGAAGGTGATGATGCCGATCCACTGGGGCAGCTTCGCGCTGGCCATGCATACGTGGACCGATCCCGTGGACCGTGTAACGAAACAAGCGGATACGCTGGGGATGCCGATCATCACGCCGCGCATTGGCGCTGTGGTCGCACTGGATGCGTTGGGAGCTTTCCACGAGCGGTGGTGGCGGGAGTAGAGATCGCTTTCCCGATCCTTTCCCAGATCGCCCCGGTAGCTTTGCCGGGATGAAGATCCTGGTGGTAGAGGACGAACCCGGACTGGCCGAGGTGATCAAGCGATCCCTTGAACGCGAGCTTTTCATCGTGGAGCTTGCCGCCGACCATGCCACGGCAGTGCGGAAGATCGCCGACTTCGAATATGACCTGGTCCTGCTGGACATCATGCTTCCCGGCGGTAGTGGCCTGGATGTGTTGCGCGCATTGAAGGAAGCGGGCAAGG
Organism: Flavobacteriales bacterium; assembly: GCA_019912395.1. GTDB lineage: Bacteria > Bacteroidota > Bacteroidia > Flavobacteriales_F > PHOS-HE28 > PHOS-HE28. The sequence goes on from JAIOIH010000037.1 coordinate 27,717, forward strand.
GAGGCAACGTGATCATCATTTCGGCCAAGGATTCCCTGGAGGACAAGCTCGCGGGCCTGGACCTGGGCGCCGATGACTACCTCACCAAGCCCTTCCACATCGCGGAGTTGAATGCACGGGTGCGTTCCGTGCTCCGGCGAAAGGCACTGGATGGCAGCAACACCATCGATGTTGCCAACCTGCTGCTGGATATGGATGAGCGAACGCTTGCGGTGGACGGACTGCCTGTGCCGTTGAACCGAAAGGAATTCGACATGCTCGCTTATTTCCTGATGAACAAGAACAGGCTGGTGTCGCGCACCTCACTGGCGGAGCACGTATGGGGCGACCACGTGGACCAGCACGATGATCTGGACCTTGTGTATTCGCAGATCAAGAATTTGAGGCGCAAGTTGAAGCAGGCAAAGGCCGGAGTGGAGATACAGGCGGTGTATGGCATCGGCTACAAACTGGTGGAATCATGAGCCTGCTTTCCCGCTCCCTGAAGGCCCTTGCCCTGATCCTGCCGCTGCTCTTGGGCATCTGGGCCTTGGTGTTCTACCTCGTGATCATCGATGAGGTCCGGGAGAGCGTGGACGACGGCCTCGACGATCAGGCCGAGCTGCTGGAATACCGCGCAGAACGTGACAGTACGGTGCTTCTGGTGCGCGACCTCGGCTTGCACGGCTACGCGATCACGCCGTTGGATAACGCACAAGGCAAGGGACCAAGGAAGAGCTTTCGCGATACCACCCTGTTCATTCCCGCCGAGGGCGAAATGGAGACGGTGCGCCTCTTCAGCACACATTTCAAACTGGACGGGCAACGCTATGCCTTGCAGGTATATACCTCCACGGTGGAGGAGGACGACCTGGTCGAGAGCCTCTTGAGCGCGCTGCTGGTGCTCTATGCCGTGCTATTGCTCACGGTGCTGCTGGTGAACCACGCCTTGTTGCGCCGTGTCTGGCGGCCGTTCCACAACATCCTGCACCAGATGAAGAACTTCCGCTTGGGCACGGGGGAACGCCTTCCGGACGTACCCACGGACGTGCGCGAGTTCAAAGAGCTGAAAGCAGCCGTGAACATCCTGGTGGGGCATGCGGCCGAGACATACAAGAACCAGCGCAGCTTCACCGAGAACGCCGCGCATGAGCTGCAGACCCCGCTGGCGATCGCCATCAACAAGCTGGAACTGCTGGCGGAACATGAAGGAAGTGAAGAGCAACGCATGCAGTCCATCGGCGAAGTGATCGCCTCGCTGGAACGCCTTACGCGCATGAACCGATCGCTGTTGTTGCTGGCGCGGATCGAGAACAAACAGTTCCCCGATGAACAACCCGTGGCGCTGGGCGATGTGTGCCGTAAAGTGGTGGAAGAGTTCACTGACCTGGCCCATCACCGCGATGTGCAGGTGGAGGTAAGCGTAAGCAGTGACATTGAACGCCGCATGGAGCCCGGCCTTGCGCGCATCCTGATCAACAACCTGATCAAGAACGCCATTGTACACAATGTGCCCGGGGGCCGCGTGTGGGTGGAAGTTTCCCGGGAGCAGGTACTGTTCCGCAATACGGGCAAGGCCAAACCATTGGATGGGGACCGCGTCTTCGACCGCTTCCGGAAGGAGACCACCGCCGATGCGGGCACCGGCCTGGGCTTGGCCATTGCCAAGGCCATTGCCACCTCCTACGGGTTCACCCTTGCATACGCGTATGCCGGTGAGCACCGCATGACCTTGCGGTTTTGATCTTCCCAATTCTTTCCTGAATCACGTATTCCCTTTGTGAAAACAAACCGGAACAACCATGAGAACCGCAAGCATCTTAGCAGCCCTGATGATCACCGCCAGCCCGCTGATGGCGCAAGACCTTACCCCCGCACAAGTACCCGCCGCCGTGATGGCCTCCTTCAACAAGGAATTCCCAAAGGCCATGGATGTGGAGTGGGACCTGAAAGGGACGCAGTACAAGGTGGAGTTCGAAACGGGCCTGCTGGGCGCCGACCATGAGGCGTGGTACGACGCCAACGGGAAGCAGCTCAAGCACAAGGAGGAGATCTCCGTGTCGGACCTGCCCGCAGCCGTGAGCGCGGCCATTGCCAGGGATTTCGACGGCTACCGCACGGATGATGTGGAACGCATCACACAGGACGGTACAACGAGCTACACATTGGAGCTGAAGAAGCTGAATGAGGAGTGGGAAGTAGCGTACGATGCGAAAGGCATGCAGTTGGAGAAAAGACAGGACTGACCCGCTACGGCGCCTCGACGGGCCTGATCGAATAGTGGTCGCCGCACTCACCTGGGAATAGCAGGTCGGTGCGGCGGCTGCTTGTCGGGAGATGGTATTCTCCATCATTCGCAATACCTTGCAGTGGCTGATGCTGGCTCCAGCGAAGCTCCGCTACCCAAACCCCTCGTGCCAATGAACCCTTTTTTACGCCGTGCCTTTCTGGTCCTTCTGGTTGCCATCACCAGCGCATTCACCTTCGCGCAGAACAGCGAAAGCGCCGTGCGCCAGTGGATGCTGGAGCAATATGCCGATCATGGCCTCACGAAGAGCGATGCGACCGATTGGCGCATCACCGACCAGTCCACGGATAAGCGCGGCATCACCTACCTGTACATCCGCCAGGAAGCGAACGGGTTACCGGTACACGGGGCCGTGGCCAACTTCGCATTGAGGAACGGCGAGGTGATCAACTTCGGGAACCGGCTGCAAGCCGATGTTTCCGGCAGGGTGGGTTCTTCTTCGCCCGGCATGCATGCGGCGGATGCAGTGCGCTCGGCAGCGCGCCAGCTGGGCCTTGCCGCGACCGATGTGCGTGTGACGGAACGAATATCGCACACGGAAGTGGTGCTTGGCCCCAGCGGCATTTCCCGCGATCCCATTCCCGCGGAACTGGTCTATCAAGTAGTGGATGAAGGAGCGATCCCCTTGGCGTGGGACCTGGTGATCCGTGAGCTGGGCGGCGAACATTGGTGGCATGTGGCGGTGGATGCACAAAGCGGCAAGATCCTCCGTCAGATCGATTGGATCGTGAGCTGCACCGTACCCGCGGGCTTGGGCCGGCCGGGATACAATGCAGCGGTGGACCTGGTGCAGGCCGCGCCGCCGGTGCCCGCTGCGGCAGCCATGCCCCCGCCCGATGGTTCCGGCTATCGCGTGTTCCCGTTCCCTACGGAAAGTCCCGGCCATGGCCCCCACATTTTGGTGAACGATCCCGCGGACCCGGTGGCCTCACCCCATGGCTGGCACGATACCGACGGCATGCCCGGCGCGGAATACACCATCACCCGTGGCAACAATGTCTACGCTGGTGAAGACTGGGCCGACACGGACGTGATCGGCTACAGTCCGGATGGTGGCAGCGGCCTGATCTTCGATTTTCCGTTCACACCCCCGCAAGATCCCGATGATTACATCGATGCGGCCATCACCAACTTGTTCTACACCTGCAACGTGCTGCACGACGTGTGGTACCACTACGGCTTCGATGAGGAGAGCGGGAACTTTCAGCAGACCAACTACACGGGTACCGGCCTCGGCGAGGATGCGGTCTATGCCCAAGCACAGGATGGCAGCGGTACCAACAACGCCAACTTCGGCACGCCGGAGGACGGATCCCCCGGGGCGATGCAGATGTACCTGTGGCGTACCACCGAGGCCGATTCCTTTATCGTGAACAGCCCCATGGCGATCGCGGGTGATTACACCATCGAGGTGGGAGGCTTCGGGCCTACGCTAACGTCCGGGGGCATTACGGCCGACCTGGTGCTGGTGCAGGATGATACCGCCCCGGCAAGCGATGGCTGCGAGACCATCGTGAATGCGGCGGCCTTGTTCGGCAAGATCGCGGTGGTGGATCGCGGGTCGTGCACCTTCGTCAGCAAAGTACTGGCGTTGGAAGCTGCTGGCGCCATCGCCGTGATCGTGGTGAACAATGTGGGCGGAGCGCCGATCACCATGGGCGGCACCGATCCCGGTGGCATCACCATTCCGTCCGTCATGGTATCCATGGCCAACGGGCAGACCATCAAGAACGCCATGCTGAACGGGGTGGTCAACGGCACGCTGAGAGGAGTAGGCACGGAGAGCTTGCGCGATAGCGACTTCGACAATGGCATCATTGCGCATGAGTATGGACATGGGGTCTCCAACCGCCTCACCGGTGGCCCGAACAATGTGGACTGCCTCGGGAACGATGAACAAATGGGCGAGGGTTGGAGCGATTGGATGGGCATGGTGCTCACCATGCAAGCAGGTGACATCCCGCAAACAGGCCGAGGCGTAGGCACCTTCGTGAAGGCTGAGGGGCCCGACGGCCCGGGCATCCGGCCGGCGCCCTATTCCACCGACATGGCGGTGAACCCGTACACCTACGGCATCACCAACACCGGAGGTTTCCAAGGAGTGCATGCACGTGGCTTTGTATGGGCCACCATGCTCTGGGACCTCACATGGGACCTGGTGGACGAGGAAGGCTTCGACCCGAACATGTACACCGGTACCGGCGGCAACAACACCGCCATGCGCTTGGTGATGGACGGCCTGAAGTTGCAACCCTGCGAGCCGGGCTTTGTGGATGGACGCGATGCGATCCTGCTGGCCGATGAACTGAACTACGGCGGTGTACACAGCTGCCTCATCTGGAAAGCCTTTGCCCGCCGCGGCCTCGGTTACAGTGCAACCCAAGGCAGCTCCCTCTCCTCGAACGATCAGGTGGAGGCCTTCGACATTCCGGCGGCCTGCCTATCGGTGGGCGTTCAGGAGGTAGCGCAACGACCCAACAGCTTCATCGTTGCGCCCGGTCCGGGATCCGCGCAGATGCAGCTGATGCCGGGTTCCGAGCTGGGCACGGATGCCACGGTCAGGTTGATCGGCATGGACGGCCGTTTGCTGCGCGAAGTGCGGATGCCGCGCGGGAGCACAACACTAACGCTCGACATGAGCAGCTTGGCACATGCGGCCTACATCGTGGAACTGGCTGCGGAGAACACACGCCCGGAGCGCAAGCGTTTCGTGTACTATATCACCGGATGGTGATCCGGATGCTCAGGTCTTGAAGCGCACAATGGGCAGCCCGAAGTTGGTGCCGAGCTCACTCCTTCACCCAGCGCACCGGACGGAGGCCTTCATCGACGCGCACCAAGTACACGCCTGCCGGTAAATGCGCCGTGCTGATCGTTGGCTGCTCACCGTTCACGTGCTCATCCTGCACGATGCGGCCCGTGGCGTCGAAGAGGGTAGCGGTGTGCAATCCGGCGGGCAATGAAAGGATGATGTGATCGCTGCCGGGGTTGGGATGGATCAATAGGTCGCGAGCTGCTTCCGCATCGCCGATCCCCGCCATCGAATTACAGCCATACTCCCATCCGTTTGCGCTGAATGTGATCTGGTCGTCGTTGTAGCAACGCATCCCGGTCGGCCCATCGATCAACCAGTTCGGGCAGAACATCATCATGTCCCAAGTAGATCCGATGCGTTCATATACGCGGTACCAGCTTTCCAGTTCGATCCAACGCAATGGAACGCCATCGATCACCGTAGTACCGGTGTCCTGCACTACGAAGGGCGCGCAGGTCGTATCAGTCACGTGCGGCGCATACCAATGGTCACCGATGGAAGCCCCGAACCAATACAACGTATCCCACTGGTTGTCCTGCCAGAGGGAAACGACATCATCCTCTGTCCGCGTGATCATCGCAACCGGCGAGTAGTTGATCTGCGGACCTGTCCAGTAGGGTGGATCCGGAAGCGGGAATTGAATGGCCGAATACTGGTCGATCACCTGCGCTTGTTCGCCGCCGATCAACGTATCGCCCACATACGTCAGCTGATGGTAGCCGTGCAGGTACATGCCGGCGTTGTAGGTCCATGTGGCACCGGGTGGGCACCAGGATTGGGCGTTCCCCGCCAAGGCGAAAAGGGTGAAAAGTAGGAGGAGGGAGGTGCGTGGCATGAGGGGAAGGTATGTGAGGAAGACGTGGCTTGGGCCTGAAGTGCTGCTTGAGGGGGAGCATGATGAGGGTTTGCTATTCCACCCCTGCCCTACGTCCGTACACGCGGGTCCGAAAGAAAGGGAAGGAGCTCCTTCTCCTCGCGTCATTCGCCATCGAACAGGACATTCCACGGGCCATGCACGGCATTGAGTCCGACGCGCTGTGATCCCCCGGTCAGCATTGGTCCTTCTTGATGCATCGTGTAGTGTGCTCTCCACAGCGCATATCAGTGAAAGTCGTTTCCAAAGGGAGCCATACAAGGTTCCATTCTTGTTGGATCACGAAGTTGTTCGGCTTCAGAAATAATATTCCACACCGAGCGCCAGGTTCCACAGTTGCGTGAACTTGACCTGCCGTTGACTGAGCCCGTACCAGAGGTATGTATCAAGGGATACAGCTTCAGCGGTCAGGAGCCAGCCACCTTCGGAGTTGATCCTCCCTGCACCAATACCCAGGCCCAAGAGGCCATGAATGGACTGCGGACTATAGAAACCCGCAGGATATTGATCGGGTAGTGTGAGGAAGGTGATGCCCCCCAACTCCAGCATGGCAGAGAGCGAGGCGATCGGACTTACCGACCATTTTCCGATCCGGGGTTGATGGATCGGGAACCAGGATCCGTTGGCGCGGAGGATGGCAGCGTGCAGATCGGTTCCACCGTAGCGACCAGGATCGTATCCGTACATGGCCCCTAGCCGAAGGCGACCATCAGGCAGGTTCCAAAGCATTCCCCCCGAGATCAAGCCCTGCATCCCGGCGAATTGCGTTCGGATGGTATAGCGCGGAGCGCGGCCGATCTCGCCATCGTCCTGCGCATTCGCATTCAATGCCATCAGGACCACCGATAGAAGGACTGGCAGCCTCATGGAAGGAACACACGTTCGTGCAGGATGGTGTCCGGCCGGATCGTTACGCGCAAATACTCTCTCCGAGGTGGCCATGGTGCTGTTGTCCACGTCGTACCACCGGAGAAAAGGCCTTGTGCATACACGTGCATATTCCCCATGAACACACCGGCCGGACGGTATTGGTCCATGATCGCGTCCAAGGTGGCGAGCGGTGGACCTTCCAACTGCACATCCGAAGGTTGAAGGTGCATGAATACGAAGGTCCTTCCATCGAACGGTTCGTTGAGGGCATGTCGCAACCATGCGTGGTCCACGGGTACCTCGCTCTCGAATTCCACATTGTCAAAGAGCATGAAACGCACTCCACCTGCATGGAATACGTGATTCCGCGGACCGAACATGCGCTCGTAAATGAAACGGCCGTTCGCCAGGTGGTCATGGTTCCCGATCAGCGATATCACCGGCTTCGAAGACTCCACGACCATGCGCGCATACCATGTGAACTCGTGCGTGAGCGCCTGGTCCGTCAGGTCTCCCGCGACCACGATGAAACGGGAGAGCCCATCCGCATTGATATGTTCGAGCACATCGTTGAGGTCATCGTAATAGAAATGCGGATCGCTCACCACGGCGAAAGTGAAGGTGCCGACCTGGCTGCCCAGGTCTGCTTGAAGGTCGGATATGGCTGCGGCGTTCATGTCGCGCAGGTCCTCCGGAACGTCCACTTCCCAAGGGTTCATGACGAATACATCCTCACAAGCCGAAAGGCACGAGAGCAGGCCGACAAGGATCACAGCACGGATCGATCGTGCGCGGAGTGCGAGGCTGGGTTTCAACTTCAATTCTTGCATCGTTCAAGCGCTATCCTTGAAGTGTGATGGATCTTCAGGGGCCATACAGTCAGGCGGTAGGAAAATGACCCTCCGGGGAGCGTGGATGGGATGGTCCCCGCACAAGCCCGCAACATCCTTGGTCGGTGCGTTGTTCGGCCTGCCGTGGAAAGATACGCCGCAAATGGCGTTGCCGCCCTTGGTGTGCGCCTAAGGACACATGGCACTTGATGGCCATGGCTGTCGATCTCCAGTAGAAGCACCACTCAATACCTTCGCGGCATGCCACATCCCGTCGTTGAGCCGTACATCCTCTCCCACATGATCTACCTGTGATAGGCAGGGCCGCGTCGTTACCTCCGAGAGTTGTTCGATGGCCACGATGCCACCAACGATCCAACATACGGCGGACGGCGCATCATCCAGAGCAAGCGCAAAGCTGATCCGCCAGGGGTACGACCACAGTGTGGAGGAGGTGGTGAACACCGCTGAAACCGGGGTGCGGAACTGAACAGCCCTTGCCTCGGCCAATTTCCGCAGCGGAGCCAAATGGTTCCGGATGGTGGCCCATGCCAGCATGCCAACTGTGCTGTCCTGGGAGTCCACACGCGGTTGTGGAGCCCAACGCATCCCGTTCGGCATGGTCATTCCGCGCCGGATTTTCTTTTTTGCAGGATTTTCGACAACTTCGAACGGCAATGGACCAGTGATGTCGAACCCATTTATCGAATCGCCATGATCCCTACCCGTACCCTCCCGTCCATTCTTCTCGCCGCATTCCTGGGAACCGCGCTCCACGCGCAGCAAACGGTGACCTCCGTCATGAACGGCATGGCCACGAACCCCCTGACGTGGGATTGCATCTGCCTGCCGGCTGCGGGTGATACGATCATCATCCAGCACGATGTCGCGCTGAACATCGATTACGGCGTCATGGGCGGTGCCTTGCGGGTGGACCCGGTGGGCAGTCTCGTGGAGATCGGTGCGCGCGGCCTCAGTGTGAGCGGGTCCGGCCAGTTGGAGATCTTCGGCTATTTCGAGGTTTCGGCCGTACTGATCGGCGCGGGTAGCAGTGCCACCAATGGCGGTACGGTGGTGAGCGATCGGGGCTGGAGCATCCATGGCAGTATGGTGAGCAACGGGAGCATGTACGGGCTGGACAGCTTGCTGATCGCCATCGGCGGCGAGCTGCAGGCGAATGATACCCTTCAGGCCGGCGCGGTGGCCAACCTCGGGGAGTTGACCGGCATCTCACCCGTCTACCAGTTCAACCTGATGTACAATGCGGGGCTCATGGAACTTTTCGGGGGTTCTCTCACTGTGGCGGTGGACATGCTGAACGCGGGTGACCTATCGCTGAACAACGTGAACGTCTCCATCGGCGATGACTTCGGGAACATGTCCGACATGACGTTGAGCGGCTTCATGAACGTGGGTGACAACTTCTACAACGCTGACACCACCGGGCTTCTGATGCCCGCGCTCACCCTGAGCGGAACGATCCACACCCGCGACTGGTACAACGAAGGCCTCGTCAACGGAACAGGACGCTTCTGCGTGCAGGACACCACCATCAATCTTGGCGGCAGCGTACAGGGCACGGTGGACCTCTGCGATCAGTCACCGACGGTCGCCGTGCCGCCGTTCGTGGACTTCAATACCGGCAGCTTCGGACCGGGGGTCACGTTTTGTGCCGTTGGTGCGTGTGCCGTTGGTGTGCCGGATGGACCACGCGTGGGAACGCTCACCCTGCGCCGGCCGGACGCGGACCATCTCCTGGTGATGATCGAACGCGGTCGCTTGCAGGATATCCATTTGGTGGACCCGGCCGGTCGGGTACTCCCCACGGCATACCAACCCATGGACGCCGGTGTGGTCATCGGCCTGGGGTCGCTACGTGCCGGGGCCTACAGTGTACGATGCATCTACCGCGATGGCAGCGTGGCGGTGGGCCGGTTCGTCCTTGCGCGATGAGCGTGGATCTTGGTTGGGACAGGCGGATCGCCTGTTACAGCGATCGGAGCCGTGCTGTTCGATGCGGAGAGGATCCATCGGAATGAACCACCGATCATGGGACTGAAGGTCATCATCACCGGTGCCACGGGTTACGTGGGCGAAGGCGTGCTGCTGGAATGCCTGGCGCATGGCGATGTGGAACAGGTGCTCGTGGTGGGCCGCCGCAGTTGCGGTTGCAGCCATCCGAAACTGCAGGAGCTGATCGTGCCGGACTTCCTGAAGATGAACGATGCGAATGAGCAACTGCGCGGCTTCGATGGTGTGTTCTTCTGTTCGGGAGTGAGCTCTCTTGGCAAGAGCGAAGCCACGTATACGCGCCTCACCTACGACACCGCGATGGCCTTCGCAAAGGCCGTGTTGGAGGTCTCGCCGCAGGCCACCTTCATCTATGTTTCAGGGGCGGCCACGGACAGCACGGAGAAGGGCCGCCAAATGTGGGCGCGCGTGAAGGGGCGCACGGAGAACGAGCTGTCCCGCTTGGGCTTCCGGCAGCAATTCAACTTCCGTCCGGGCATTATGACCATCACACCCGGCATGCGCAATCCAAAGTGGTGGATGCGGATGCTGGTGCCGGTCTTCGCTCTGCCGGCACCGGGCATCACCAACTCGATGAAACAGGTGGGCCTGGCGATGATCCAGGCGGTGCAGCAGGGCTACCCGAAGAACGTGCTGGAGGTGAAGGACATCAAGGTGTTGGCGAAGGGGTAGGCGGTTGGGCGTTCACCTGTAATTTCGTCCCATGTCGACTTTCGTCCAAGCCCCGCCCTACATCCCCACCCACAAGATCCGCATCGTCACCGCAGCTTCACTGTTCGATGGCCACGATGTCTCCATCAACATCATGCGGCGCATCCTCCAGAGCTCCGGCGCGGAGGTGATCCATTTGGGGCACGACCGCAGCGTGGAGGAGGTGGTGAACACCGCGATCCAGGAGGATGCGCAGGCCATCGCGATGACCAGCTACCAGGGCGGGCACATGGAGTATTTCAAGTACATGTTCGACCTGCTGAAGGAGAAGGGCGCGGGGCACATCAAGATCTTCGGTGGGGGCGGAGGGACCATCCTGCCGGAGGAGATCGAGGAGTTGGAGGCCTACGGCATCACGCGTTTGTACCACCCCGACGATGGCCGTGCGATGGGGCTGCAGGGCATGATCAACGATATGCTGGAGCGCTGCGACGTGGACCACAGCGATGCGTTGCATGGGGAGGTGAAGGAGCTTTCCACTACCAACTGGCCGGCCATTGCGCGCTTGATCAGTTCGGCGGAGAACCATCCGGAGGTGTTTGAGAAGGTGGCCGATGCGGTGCATAAGCAGGCCGCCGCGAGCACCGCGCCCGTCCTGGGCATCACCGGCACGGGCGGGGCGGGCAAGAGCAGCATGGTGGATGAATTGATCCGCCGTTTTCTGCTGGACCAGAAGGACAAGACCATCGCCATCGTGAGCGTGGACCCGAGCAAGCGCAAGACCGGCGGGGCGTTGCTCGGCGACCGCATCCGGATGAACAGCATCCGCGGCGAGCGCGTGTACATGCGCAGTATGGCCACGCGCCAGAGCAACCTCGCGCTGAGCAAGCAGGTGAGGGAGGCCATCCTGGTGCTGAAGGCGGCGGGCTTCGACCTCATCATCATCGAGACCAGCGGCATCGGCCAGAGTGATACCGAGATCCTCGACCACAGCGACGTATCGCTCTACATCATGACGCCCGAGTTCGGCGCGGCCACGCAGTTGGAAAAGATCGACATGCTCGACTTCGCTGATGTGGTAGCGATCAACAAGTTCGACAAGCGGGGAGCGCTGGATGCCTTGCGTGACGTGAAGAAGCAGTACAAGCGCAACCACCTCCTCTTCGAGGCGAAGGACGAGGACCTGCCCGTGGTGGGCACCATCGCCAGCCAGTTCAACGACCCCGGCACCAACACGCTGTACGAGCGGCTGATGCGCAAGATCAAGGAGAAGACCGGCACGGACTTCCACAGCACCTTCCACGGTCACGACGAGATGAGCGAGAAGGTGTGGATCATTCCGCCGGCGAAGAGCCGCTACCTCAGCGAGATCTCTGAGAGCAACCGGAGGTACGATGAGCATGTGGACAAGCAGGCTACAATTGCTGATCAACTGTATGGCTTGTACAGTGCGGTGCACACCTTCGGTGGCCCGAACCTGCTCGGATCAGCCGAGGGGTCAATGGATCGATCAGCCAAGGGCTCGTCGGATATTTTGGCTGATCGACTGATCGGCTCATCGACCGATCCGCTTGAAGCTCTGACCAAGAAATTCCACGACATAAAAAAGGATCTCGACCCGCACCTCTGGGAGATGCTCACCGGCTGGAAGTCCGAGGAAGCGCGCTACAGCGGCGAGTTCTACACCTACACCGTGCGCGGCAAGGAGATCAAGGTGCCCAACCATTCGGAGAGCCTCGCGCATTTGAAGATCCCGAAAGTGGCGCTGCCGAAATTCCGCAGCTGGGGCGACAAGGTGCGCTGGGCGATGCAGGAGAACACGCCGGGCTTCTTCCCTTACACCGCCGGCATCTATCCATTCAAGCGCACCGGCGAGGACCCCGCACGGATGTTCGCCGGCGAGGGCGGACCGGAGCGCACCAACAAACGCTTCCACTACGTGAGCCATGGCCTGCCCGCCAAGCGCCTCAGCACCGCCTTCGACAGCGTAACGCTCTACGGCCACGATCCCGGTCGTCGCCCCGACATCTACGGCAAGGTGGGCAACAGCGGCGTGAGCATCTGCTGCCTGGACGATGCCAAGAAACTTTACAGCGGCTTCGACCTCAGCGACCCGAAGACCTCGGTGAGCATGACCATCAACGGTCCCGCGCCGATGCTGCTCGGCTTTTTCATGAACGCCGCCATCGATCAGAACTGCGAGAAGTACATCCGCGAACACAAGCTGGAGAAGGAGGTGGAGAAGAAGATCGCGGAGCGGTGGGAGGCGCGTGGGATCACGCGACCGAAATACGCCCTCACCCCCAACCCCCTCTCCCAGGGAGAGGGGGCTTCTGACGATCACTCGGTAGACGCGGACGAGGCGCATGCCTATATGACGGCTGACCCCGCTACCGCTACGAGGCTGATGGAGTATGCGAACAGCATGCGGAAGAGTCCTACGGCAGCGGAGGACATGCTTTGGCAGGCGATCCGTGGCAACGCAACCGGTGGGCGCATCAGACGGCAACACATCATCGACAACTTCATTGTCGACTTCGTTTCGCTGCCGAAGCAATTGGTCATTGAGGTGGATGGCGATATCCATGACCTTAGCAAGGAACGGGATGCTGCCCGTACCGTAAGGCTCAACGAACTCGGCTTCGAGGTAATCCGCTTCCGCAACGAAGAAGTGCTGGCCGATGTCTCCAAGGTGAAGAAAGCCATTATCGAAGCACTAAAAGCACGCCCAGATTTCTCCGAACGCGAGGCGCGGCATTCCACCCCTCTCCCTGGGAGAGGGGCCGGGGGTGAGGGCACATTACCCGAAGGCAACAACGGTCTAGGCTTGCTCCTCCTCGGCATCACCGGCGACCAAGTCCTCCCCGCCGACGTCTACGCCAAGATCAAGGCCGATACCCTCGCGCAGGTCCGCGGCACCGTCCAAGCCGACATCCTCAAAGAAGACCAGGCGCAGAATACCTGCATCTTCAGCACCGAGTTCGCGCTGCGGCTCATGGGCGACGTGCAGCAGTACTTCATCGACGAGAAGGTGCGCAACTTCTACAGCGTCAGCATCAGCGGCTACCACATCGCCGAGGCCGGCGCCAACCCCATCAGCCAGCTCGCCTTCACGCTCAGCAACGGCTTCACCTACGTGGAGTACTACCTCAGCCGGGGCATGGACATCAACGCCTTCGCGCCCAACCTCAGCTTCTTCTTCAGCAACGGCATGGACCCCGAGTACGCCGTGATGGGCCGCGTGGCACGCCGCCTCTGGGCCAAGGCGATGAAGCATCGCTACGGCGCCGACGAGCGCAGCCAGATGCTCAAGTACCACATCCAGACCAGCGGCCGCAGCCTCCACGCGCAGGAGATCGACTTCAACGACATCCGCACCACGTTGCAGGCGCTGTACGCCATCTACGACAACTGCAACAGCCTGCACACCAACGCCTACGACGAGGCCATCACCACGCCCACGGAGGAGAGCGTGCGCCGCGCCATGGCC
>JAIOIH010000038.1 GCA_019912395.1 Flavobacteriales bacterium
CGTATCCACCCCCGCCTCCAACGCCCCCTGCAACGCCACGGGCAGGGCGTTGAAGAAGTCCAGGCCGGTAACCGCTTCGATCTGGTCCACGCTGGTGCGGTAATCGTACCACGGCTGGCTATTGGCATACTGGGTATTGGGCATATCCACGGCGATCACGCGGGTATCGCTGGTCACACGTTGGAGGTCGTTATCGCCCACGGGGAGGATCAGCATCACCTTCCACCAGCGCTCCGGCACGGTAATGTTGCCATTGGCGATGGTATAGGTGGTGCCGCCCAAGGAGCCCGAGCCGCCGCTGCCGTAGCCACCGGCGTAGATGTAGAGCTCATAGCCGTCGTAAGCGAGGTCACGTGAGAAACTCTCCAAGTTGGCCCAGGTCTGCTGGTTGAGCACGGGGACCTGCGGGCAAATGTTGGTCATGAAGAATGTGGCGGCATTGTCCGGGGCGGTGGCGGTGCGGTCGCCGCTGGGGCAGAGGTGGCCGCGATCGAAACCGGTATTGGTATAGTTCCACGTAAAGGCCACGAAGTAGCCGTTGGGCAGCAAGGGGTCCGGTGAGAAGCAATCGCAGCGCGGCACCGGGCCGAGCCATTCGGTGCCAGAGCCTGTTCTGGATCACTTGGACGATGGACCACGAGTCTGTTTTTCGTTCAGGCGAAGTCGGAAAATCATCGCGTAGCCGTGTCTACGGGATTATTTTCCGGCGAAGCATGGGCGGTAAAGAGGCCGGGGGCCGCGTTCAAAGGGGTCTTGAACAGGCTCTAGGGTGCCAGGCCACCCAGCTGGCGGTGCCCCGGCTGTTGTCATAGGCCAAGCTGAACTGCGGCCTTTCGATGAGGTAATTGTTGGCGAGCACCACCGAGGCGATGGCCCCGCTGGGGTTGCCCATCGTGAGCGGGTCGTTGGGGGCGGGCGCGGGCGGTGGCGTGGTGGCAGCAGGCGCGGCAGGCGGTTCGGGTTCTTCCTTTTTGCACCCGGCGCTGAGGATAGCGAAGGCAAGGACGAGGTATGCGAGGCGGAACATGGGGGCAATATACTGGGCCATTCCGGCGCATGTGTTGGCGAAGGGCCAGCGTAACACCGCCGAAGGATCATCTATTTTCCGGATATTGGCCGCTACCAACCCCATCCCCTCCATGAGCAAAGAACTTTGGGAGCAGCTATGGACAGCCTGGAAGAGCAGCGCCGTTCCACCGGTACAGGTCCGCAAATTCGCTGCGGGCGATGCCTGGAACATCCCGTGGGTGCAGTTGGAGGGCGTACGGAACATGCCTACTCCCGCAGCTACGTCCTTTGCCACGGCGGAACACTTGGTCTGTCGCCTGGCCGGGAAGGACCCCGAGCTGATCGCGGCGTATAAGATCCACGCTTACTTGGTGCATAGCGACAGGAGGGGTGTACTGCAGGATGCGCTGGCCCATGCCATGCGGAAGCATGGCGAGCAGTTGGACGGATGGTGGAAGCCCACGGTGAGGTATGTATTACCTGCGGGTAGCTACACGTATACCATCCCCAAACTTCCGTTGGACATCCCGGATGGCGCATGGCCGTTGATGATCGAGCAGGCGGCCCGCGCGTGGAGCGACATAGCGAAGGTTTGGACGGTGGTGCACATCGCCGCGTTCCTTGCGTACGATTCGCCTGAATACCTTGCGGTATCGCGGATATCAATTGCACAAATGGAAAAAAATGAACGCGAGCACTATCTGAGCCTGAAGAACAAATACGAGGGTGAACAGCGTTGATGCCTGGAGACCTGAACGACCAAGAGGCCTGGAACCGCCTGAACGCCCAGTACTGGGCATGAGCAGCGACGCATGGAAACGCGACGGCAGGCACGATCAACATGCGTTTCATTGGCGTACAATTTTTGTTCTTCGGTTTTCCCCGGTAATTGTCATCGCACGCAACAGGTATACGCCCGCCATCTCTGCACCAAGGTCTAACTCCACGTCTTCTCCACGGTTATGCTGGCTTCGCAATAAGCGGCCTGTGGCATCGTACACCCCCAAGGTCCATGCTCCTGAATAAGGAAAATGGATCTGCCACTTTGCATCACCCGGCAAGCTGGAAACGTGCAGTTCATCCCTCGTGTCCGGCAAAACGGTTTCCGCTATGCTCACCGTTTGGCTACAGGCTTCCACCACATCACCCCCGATCCACTGCACCACCTGCTTCATGGTATCGCCGTCCACCGTTAGGATGCTGCCACATACATACAAGCTGTCACGCCACACCGCCATGTCAAGCAACATGGACTGGCTATTGAAGATCCATCGGAAATCCCCCGGCGGAACGCA
>JAIOIH010000039.1 GCA_019912395.1 Flavobacteriales bacterium
ACCCTGGGGAGCGTGTGACCCAACGCAGCCAAAACCGGCCAAAAGGCTCGGTCAAAGGCTGCAAAACGAAACCGATCGAACCATGATCAGATCATCGATCGACCTAGCAACCCAAGTGAACCGGTACTTCGTGGTACCCTATATAAGTGCCTCGCCTGCCCCCAGCAGTGTCAGCAGCAACGTCATCACATGGAACCTAACACAGCTGACCGCCTTCCAAGAGCGCAGGATATCCGTGAATTTTCAAGTGCCATCCGATGTTGGACTACTGGGGTATGAACTGCAGGCGAACGCGAGTGTGACCACTGCCAACTCCGATGGGAACTTGGCCAACAACTCGGCCACCAACCTGCGCACGATCACCGGCGCTTACGACCCCAACGACAAACTGGCCTACACCACCAGCGGAAGCACCGATGTGTGGCAGATCAACGAGGACGAGTGGATCGATTACACCATCCGCTTCCAGAACACGGGCACTGATACGGCTTTCAATGTGGTCATAACAGACACCCTGCCTGTAACCCATGATCCTGGAAGCATCGTAATGGGTGCGGCCTCGCATGCATTCACCTGGGACCTTCGGGGACAAGGCACACTGAAGTTCTATTTCTCCAATATCCTGCTACCGGACAGTAACGTGAATGAACCGCGAAGCCATGGCTTCGCGAGCTTCAGGATCAAGCCACGGCTACCCGTATTGCCTGGAAGCACGATCGAGAACACCGCCAACATCTACTTCGACTTCAATCCGCCGGTGATCACCGAGCCGAGTGTGTTGACGGCGGAGTTTTCGACAAGTATTACCGCCAGGGACGGTGAAGGAGGGTTTCAGTTATTCCCGAACCCTGTTCATGAGCGGTTGACCTTCGTTACAGGTTCATCGGAGGCGATCACGTTCACCGTCCTCGCAACCGATGGCCGCATCGTACTCAAGGGTATGGCCAAGGGCCCATCGGTCGCTGTCGATGTAGAAGGAATACCCCCCGGAGCCTATTCGCTCCGCGTAGCGGGTTCGTCAGGAGAACAGTATTCCTCCACATTCATCAAACAATGATCACCATGCGCTTTTTCTGTTTTTCCATTTTCTCCTTCCTGTTGCTTACGCAAATTCACGCGATCTCCGTGTCAGCGATGAACATCCAGCATTCGGCCTGCGGTGCGCCCACTGGTGCGATCGACGTCAGTGTGTGGGGTGGGCTGGGGCCTTACTCCTTCCTGTGGAGCAACGGCGCAACCACGCCGAGCCTGTCCGGGCTTTTACCGGGCACCTATGAAGTGACGGTCACGGACGCGAACAGCGACCAGGCCTTTGGCAGTTGGATCATCCAGTCCGGCAACCTGAGCAGCCCGGGGAGCGCCCAGGATGGCCATGTAAGTTGTGTGGGTTCTTCGGGCGGGCAGGTGCGGGTGATCGAATATGGCATCAACGGGGTTCCACCCTATTCGTATGTGCCATCATCCAGCGGGATCGATAGCCACGGGCACCCGTACTTCATTTTCTCCGGCACCCCGCCTGGTTCCGATGTGCAGATCCAGGTCACCGACGCCAATGGATGCACGGGAACGCTGACACAGCGGATCATCGCTCCGCAGCTCATTGGCGGCCCGAACATGCAAGTGTCCAACGTACAGGGTTCATGCTCCAATGGAGCCGGAGGCGCTGCGACGATCTCGAACATCAACGACGGGTCGTATCCTTTCGGCCAACCGCAATACACCTTGCTGAACGCTTTGGGTCAGCCGGTTGCCAACGGGTTCAGTGCACCCAATACGATCACGTTCACCGCGCTGGCTCCTGGAAACTTTCACTTCGTTCGTGATTGGGATCCGTCCGGTACTTACATGGCCTATTCGTGTTGGAACAACCCGTTCGACCGCATCGACTTTGCCATCCCCGACCTCGGACCTGATTGTGGTTCGGTGAGCGGATCGGTGTACATCGATAACAACCAGAATTGCGTGCAGAACGGGGGGGAGGTGGGGGTGCCGTACCAAGTGCTGGTGATCCAACCCGGATCCAGCTACGCGATCACCGATGGTGATGGCCACTATGCGTTCGACGTCGTGGATGGATCCTACACGCTTGGGCAGACGGACCCCACGTTGGTCCAATTGTGCCCGGCCAACGCGCCTGTACCGTTCAGCATCGCTTCCAACCAAAGCGTGATCAATTTGGCGGACAGCAGTACCGTTCCGCTCGACCTCGCGGTGCAACTGCAGGCGGGATCCATGCGCCCCGGCTTCTCCGGGACCTTCTGGGGTCGTGTGCGCAACCTGTCGCCGCAGTTGAGCGGACCTGTGACGCTCACGTTCACGCTAGACGGCGACCTGGTCTATGTCGGTGCTTCACCCGCTCCGACGACCATAAATGGCAATATGCTCACGTGGGATCTCGCTGCGTTCACGGCACTACAGTCCGTTGATGTGGAGGTGAATGTGAACGTGCCCGTGGCCACCCCGCTGGGTACACCGCTTTCCTCCTCGCTCAGCGCGGCGAACCCACTTGCGGAATCCACCTTGGCGAACAACACGGCAAGCGTGAACGATCAAACCGTCGGCAGTTTCGATCCGAACGTCAAGACCGCCCGGACCAGCAGCGGTTTCAGCGATGCCCTGTACTTCATCGATGTGGACGAGTGGGTCGATTACGCGATCCAGTTCCAGAACACCGGTACGGCCAGCGCGGTGAACGTGGTGGTGACCGACACGCTCAGCAACGCATTGGATATGGCGACCTTTCAACAGGGAGTGGCTTCACACCCGTTCAGTGTCGCCTTCAAGCCCGACAGAGTGGTGGAATGGACCTTCGCCAATATCCAACTACCTGACAGTGGAACGAACGAGGTCGCAAGCCATGGGCTCGTTGCTTTCCGGATCCGTCCACGCATGCCGCTAATGCCGGGCACGTTGATCGAGAACACCGCCAACATCTACTTCGATTTCAATGATCCGGTGATCACTGAGCCGAGTGTGTTGGTGGCGGAGTTCAGTACGGAGATCACGGAACCAGGTGTGGCTTCCATCACCATTACGCCGAATCCTGCGGACGACCGCATCGCCATTCACTCGAGTGAACCCTTGGGGCAAGTGGAGCTTTGGGGAACGGACGGGCGCTTGCTCCTGACCAAAGCAATGAACGGCACGGACATGCAGATCCCTGTCGGGACGTTCGCGCCGGGCATGTATGTGATGCGCTCGGTGACGGCCACCGGTGAGGTTCTTCGGGAGCGTTTCATCAAGCAGTGACGGCAGTTGGCCTTCCTGTTTTTCATCCTTCCCGGCAACCCTTCGCCAACGGTTGCGTCATTAGGTCCCGAACCGTTGATCCCATGCCGCAGAATCCTACCTCCGACCGTAGCCAAGTGATCTTTATGGGAGGCGTCATCAGTGCCGTGCTTGCCGTGGTGTTGTTGATGTTGGCGTATGTGCCCATGTAGGCCGCTCTAGCCACAAGTTCAAGGATGCCGACCTAACTTTCGGCCGTGCGCTCCTTTTCACTCTCCCTCTTTTTTCTGCCGTTGCTGGGCTGGGTGCAAGCGCCGCCCAAGGCCCTGCTTTGGAAGGTCGATGGCCAAGGAATGAGCAGGCCCAGCTATGTGGTGGGCACGGTCCATAGCCGGGATTCCCGCGCCTATGGCCAAGTGCCACAATGGTTGGGCATTATCCGGAGCGTGGATGCCGTGGCCGGTGAACTGGATCTTACCGCCACCATGGCTCCTTCAATGGACCTGGCAAAGGCCATGATGATGCCCGACGGGATGAAGCTCGCGGACTTCTATTCCAAGCGGAAGCTGAAGCGGGTGCAGGAGGCCGTGGAGAACGAGCTGGGACCCATGGCGATGATGGCCGGCAGCATCAAGCCGTTCTTCCTGATGGCGATGCTCAGTGAGACCACCATGCGCGGGGACAGCTCCATGGTGCTGGACCAGTACCTGCAGGTGAAGGCCGAGGAAATGGGAAAGGACGTGCTGGGCATTGAGACCGTGCAGGAGCAGCTGGATGCCGTGAACGACCTGCCCTTGGAGGAGCAGGCGAACATGCTTTACGAGCTGGTGGAGCACGACTTTTACCGGGCGGACATGGATCGCATGATGGACGCCTACGCGGCACAGGATCTCGGACGGCTCACGAAGATCGCCTCCTTGGGTGGCCTCTCGGACAAATTCAGTGCCCGTTTGCTTACCGACCGGAACCAGGTGATGGCCCAGCGTGTGGACAGCCTGGTCCAGGATGGGCGAACCTTCCTCTTCGCGTTGGGGGCCGCGCACTTGCCGGGAGAGGAAGGTGTGCTGGCCCGCTTGCGCAGCATGGGCTATGCGGTGGAACCGGTAATGGCAGGCATGCGGGCCACCTCCCCGCAGCAACCCGTGCGCCCCTGAGCAGGCAGGTCCGGGGTCAGGGTCCGGTGAGCCCCAGGGAGCAAATGATGGCGCGGTGGTCACTGAGCTCGTCCGGTAACGTACGGAACCCCCAGGAGCGGAACTCCGGCCCGTGGAGCACATGGTCGATCCGGAAGCTGGGCACGTCGCCGATGTAAGTGTGCCCGAACCCCTGGCCACTTTCCACGAACGCATCCCTTAGGTCGGCCCGGACCAGCTCGTGGTAGCTGTAGCTCATGGGTGTATCGTTCAGGTCGCCGCAATAGACCACCGGCCATGGGCTTTGGGCCATGTGGGCCGCGATCTTGGAGACCTCGCCGGACCGGCGGATGAACGCATCCTTCATGCGGCCCATGATGCGGCTGCCCGCAGTGGTGATGGAGTCCCTTCCGGTGCCCAGTTCAAAGTGGCGGATGAATTCGTAGTCGGTATCGCCGAAGCGGAGGCTGGCCAAGTGGGCGGTATAGACCCGGATGGTATCGGTGCCCACGGCGATATCGGCCCATAGGCAGAGGTTGTTCAGTTCGTCCGGAAAGTGCAGGGTTCCCTGGTCCAGGATCGGCCATGTGCTGAAGATCGCGATGCCCATGTACTGGTCGCCCCGCGTGTGTACCGTGTAAGCGTCCGCACAGGCGGTGTACCGGTAGCTGGTGAGCAGGGAGTCCTTTACCATCAACGGATTGCCGGGGCCGACGTTGAGGAATTCCTGCATGCAGAGTATGTCCGGGTCCTCCACGCGGATCAACTCCATCATCTCATCACGGGTCTGTTGGTTGTGCGTCCAGTTGTAGAGGTCGAAGAGGCGCACGTTCCAGCTCATCAGGGTGAAGGAGGAGCGCACGTTGGCGGGCGGCTTGGAGGAGCCGAAGAGCTGCACGTAATCTCCCACATGGCCCCATCCGATCAGGATCACGATCAGCGAAGGCCAGATGCGCTTGTGGCGAAAGATCAGCCACCAGGCAATGCAGAGCAGGTTGGCCAGCAGCAGGAAGGGATAGGCCACGCCAAAGAACGCCAACGGCCAAAAGACGGCCGGATCGATCCGGGCGCTGAGGTAGGAGAGGAGCAGCGCCAGCACGGCCAGGCCATTGGCCCACCAGATGGGGCGATGCCAAGGGGAAACCCGCTTCGCTCGCTTGGTACCCGGGGCTTCAGCGTTCATTGCCGCTTCGGAAAAGGAAGTCCCGCTCAGCCTTGCTCAGGCTGTCGTACCCCGAACGGGAGATCTTGTCCAGGATGGCATCAATGCGCTCCTGCTTCTGCTTTTTGGCAGCGTTGTACTCAGCATCCGTCAGTGTGCCGCTGGGGCGGGTTGGACGTTTTTCCACCCGCATGCGGGGTCCTCTCTTGCGCACAACGAACAGGCGTATCCGGTCCAGCCAGTCCACGAAGGCACCGGACCAGTCCGTTCCGTTGGCCAGTTGCCGCGCCGCGAGAAAACCGTAGAGCGCACCGCCCAAGTGGGCCAGATGCCCGCCCGTGTTCCCGCCCTCGCGGATGGCGATCAGGTCCAGCACCAGCACCGCGAGGCCGAGGTACTTCAACCGTACCGGACCCAGCAGGAACATGTTCACCTGCATGTCCGGCCGGTAGCTCGCCACGCCGATGAACACGCTCATCACCGCGGCCGAGGCACCGAGGATGGGTCCATTGCTGGCCAAGGCCAGGTGGGCCGGCATCAACGAACCCAGCGCATAGAATGCAAAGCCCGCAAGCCCTCCGAGGAGGTAGTTCCCCAGCATGCGCTTGTCACCAAGGATGCTTTGAAAGATCTGACCGCTGAACCAGAACATCACCATGTTCCAGAACAGGTGCATGGGTGCTCGGTGGGTGAACATGTACGTGATCGGCGACCAAGGTTTGTGCAAGAGCTTCGCCGGGTCGTTCGTGCCCATCAATTGGTCAAGCACGTATTTGCTGAGCCCCTTGGCACCGAAGAGCCAACCGACCAGCTCCACCGCCCAGATGGCCAGGAACACCCCGATGTTGATGATCAGCAGCCGCTTGAGCATACCGCCGGTGCGCCACTGCTGTTTGATATCGTCAGTGATGGACATGGGGGGAGGAGGAAAGGTGGCCGAAGAAGCGCGAAGGCGCGGAGAACCCGGTTGGAAGAGGATAGTTGCAGTCGATAGGCTCAGTTGTCGGTCGGCGGCAGTCATTGATCAACGACTGGCGGTCATCATGTGCTACTCTGCGCCTCTGCGCCTCCGCGGCAAAGATCATAGCAACCCTTTCTTTCGCCAATACCGGATCAGGAAGAAGCCGAAGATCAGTCCGCCCAGGTGTGCGTAGTGCGCCACATTGTCCCCGGCCTGCTGCCGCACACCGGAGAAGAGTTCCCAAAGGCCGTAGAGCGCGACGAAGTATTTCGCCTTGATGGGGATGGGCAGGAAGAGCAGCATCAACTCCACGTTGGGGAAGAGCATGCCGAAGGCGATCAGGATCCCGAAGATGGCCCCGCTGGCACCCACCATCACCCCGGCGTAATCCCAGAACATGGCCTTCACCACTGCATCACTGCCGGGATGCTGTTGTACGATGCCGTTCAGCACGGCGTTCGCCTCGGCCATGGAGATGTGGCTGGCCTCCACCATGCGCTTCACGTCGAACGTGGACACGCCGAGATCCCTCAACTGGGCCACGGTGGCCTGGGTCTCCACGTAGCTCACGCTCATCTGCAGGGCGGCCGCGCCAAGGCCGCACATCAGGTAGTAGTTGAGGAAGCGCTTGGAACCCATCACGTTCTCGATGGGCCCGCCGAACATCCACAGGGCGAACATGTTGGAGGCGATGTGCCAGTACCAGCCCCCGCCGCTGTTCGGCCCCGCGTGCATGAACATGTGCGTGAGCACCTGCCACGGCTTGAAGTCCGGCGAGCCGATGGCGTGCAGGCCCAGCCAGATGTCCAGTATGCTACGCCCGAGCTCGTCGGCGCCCATGGCGATCTTCAGCAGCAGCATCAGCCCGTTGATGATCAACAGGTTCTTCACCACCACGGGCATGCCGGAGGAGGGGTTGGCGATCATGTTCATCCGCGTTCAAAGCGTTCATCGAGCTCCTTCAGCCCGTAGGTGATCAAGATAGGTTTTCCCCCGGGGGTGAAGTAGGGCATCTCGCAGGCAAACAAGCGGTCGATCAGGTCGTGCAGCTCCGCAGGCCCCAAATGCTTTACCGGCTGGTTCATCGCGCTGCGCGCCATGCCCCGCGCCAAGGTGGCGTGGCGTTCGGCCTTCAGCGAGCCGCGCTCGTTGTGTACCTGTTCCAGCAATTGCCCCAGCAGCTCCGCCGGGTCTTCCGCGTCGCTTTCCGCAGGCATGCCGTTCACCGCAACGCTGCGCCCGCTCAAGGGTTCCACCAGAAAGCCCAGTGCATGCAGTTCCGGCAGTATCGCCAGCAGCAGCGCGTGGTCCGGGGCGTTCAGTTCCATCGTTACGGGAAAAAGTTGGGCCTGGCTGGTGCCGCCACCTTTTTCCAGGGAACGCAGTGCCCGCTCGTACATGATGCGCTCCAGGGCCCGTTGCTGGTCCACCACCACGAAGCCGCTCCTGAGCTGTGCCAGGATGTAGCGGCCCAGCAGCTGGAACACGGGGCGCTGGCTGTTCCCCTCGAGCGACAACGGTTTTTCCGCCTGCTCGCCCTGGAGCAGCTCCGCCTTCAGTGCCGTGCCCGGTAGCTGCTCATCGTGCTGCACCACGCGCTCATTCCCCAGGTCGAAGAGCTGTTGCCAGCCCGCGCTTGAAGGGCGCTCCGGAAGATGGTGGGGGTTCCAGCGGCCCGATCCGATGGGAGGTTCCCCTTGCACGGTGCCGCTATTGGTAGCACCCTGCAACAGTGCCGGTTCCGGTTCAAAATCGATGCTCGGAGTGATGTTGTGCCTGCCCAGCGCCCGCCGCGCCGCCGCATGCACGATGGCGTACACCGCCCGGTCGTCGCGGAACTTGATCTCCGTTTTGGTGGGGTGGATGTTGATGTCGATCCACGATGGGTCCAGCTCCAGAAAGAGGAACCAGCCGGGGTAGTTGTCCCGCGCCACCAGCTCGTCGTAGGCCCGGCGCACCGCATGTTCCAGGTAGGGACTGCGGATGAAGCGGCGGTTGACGAAGAAGTACTGCTCCCCGCGGCTGCGCTTGGCGAACTCCGGCTTGGTGATGAAGCCCTCCACGCGCAGGAATTCCGTGGCCTCCTCCACCGGCACCAATCGTTCATCGTGCTTGCGGCCGAAGATGTGTACGATGCGCTGCCGCTCGTTGCCCGGCTCCAGGTGGAAGAGCTCCTGCTCGTTGTGCAGCAGCCGGAAGCGAATGCCCGGATGCGCCAATGCCACGCGCTGGAACTCCTCGATCACGTGCTTCATCTCCACCGGGTCGCTCTTGAGGAATTGCCTGCGGGCCGGCACGTTGTAGAACAGGCTGCGCACGTGGATGGAGGTGCCCACCGGACAGGCCACGGCCTCCTGCGCCTGTACCCGGCTGCCTTCCATCAGCACCCGCGTGCCCAGCTCCTGTTCGGCCTGCCGCGACTTCAGCTCCACCTGCGCGATGGCCGCGATGCTCGCCAGTGCTTCGCCCCGGAAACCCTTGGTGCGGATGGTCTGCAGATCGTCCGCCTGGCGGATCTTGCTGGTGGCATGGCGCTCAAAGCTGGTGCGGGCATCCGTGGGGCTCATGCCCTGTCCGTCGTCCGTTACCTGGATCAGTGTACGGCCGGCATCCTTCACCACCACGGTGATCTGGCCCGCGCCGGCATCCACGCTGTTCTCCAGCAGCTCCTTCACCACGCTGGCCGGCCGCTGCACCACCTCGCCTGCGGCGATCTGGTTCGCCACATGGTCGGGGAGTAGTCGGATAATATCGCTCATGCCATGACCCGCATGTCTTCAGGCATGCGTGGCGGGACCGCAAAGATGCGGGTCATGCAGGAAACACCGGTGCAACTCCGTCCTCAAGCCATTATTCCTTCATGAAGCGAACACAATGGAACCGTGCATGATCGTTCAGCACCAGCACATGGCTGCCCGGGGCCAAGCCGCTTACATCCACTTGTTGGTCCCCGGTCACACCCACCGTCCCGATGCCGAGGGTGCGCCCTTGTGTGTCCACGATGCGCCAAGAGCTGCCCGCAACGGCACCGTCAACGGTGAGCCGGTCGCGGCACGGGTTGGGGTAGGTGCCCACCGGACTGCGCTGATGCTCGGAGACGCCCACGTTGTTCTGGGCGAACACCAGCACATTGTCCCCATCATCGATGAGGATGGGATAGAGGGGGGCGGTGTTCCAAAGCAGGAGATCCCCCTCATTGTTCTGCACCTTCGCCACGTTCATGAAGGTGCCCAGTGGGGTGATGAGGGTGCCCGCCCCCGTATAGGTCCATGTTGCGGTGGAGCTCCCCGTGCTGTGGCTATAGCTGTCCGTGTAGGCCTCCCCCAAGGCCAGGGGGAATTTCATCACCTGCACAGGGTCCGTGTAATTGTCCGGATCGCTGGGGACGTCGCGCGCCAGGATGTTGATCCCGGTGGCGGAGATGTCCAAATAGGTGTAGTTGGCACCCACACCGGTGATGATCTGGGCCCACGCCCAGTTGGCGGTGGGGTAGGTGGCGGCGTAGGGCGTGCCACTGGCGGGGGTGAAATTCAAGGTGCCCACCGCCTGCAGCGTAATGCCGCTGAGGTCCCAGGTCTGGTTGTTGCCATCGCTGAGGGCGGGCAGCGAGGCGGGTGCGCTGAGCAGGTGCATGTCCGTTTGCACACCGAAGGGACTCAGGTCGCTTTGGCTGATGGTGTGCTGGGCGGACAGGGGAAGCAGCAGCAGGCCTGCAAGGGGAGTAAGTAATGTTCTCATGCGTTCTGGTTTTGGTTGTGTTACAAAAATACTGGGGCCGGGCACTCAAATGAACATCCTTCCCGCATCGGGGGCAACACCCGAAGTGGATGGAGCCGTACGGGGCAGTTCCCACGTGCGGTACTGCCGGTAGGTGCCTTGCGGGAGTGCGCCGTGAAGGGTGCTACATGTGTTGGCCTTCCTTGGCGTTGAAGTCCTCGTGGGATCCCGGCACGTCAGCAAATTGGGATCGTGGGGGCGTTCCACATGCATGATCGCACTTGCTTCCGGGAAGCGCCAAGCCGATCTTGACCATAAAATCACCATCTTCGCGATCCAAAATCACCCCTATGAAACACCTGCTTTTCCTCCTTCTGGCATCCTTCGCGTTCACCGCCGATGCCCAAACCAAAGAGGCTCCGGCCACCACCGGCGGATACGTCAGCTATGGCGACCCCATCACCGCAGAAGGTGCCCTTACCCTTGCGGAATTCGATAAGGCCGTCGCCGATGTGGATTCCCTGAGCACGAAGCTCATTACCGAGATCATTGAGAGCTGCGGCAAGAAAGGCTGCTGGATGGACGTGAAGATGAGCGACGGCACAGCGATGAAAGTGCGCTTCCGCGATTACGGCTTCTTCGTGCCCAAGCACGGCCTGGAAGGCAAGGAGGTGGTGATGCAGGGCCGCGCCAAGAAGGAAGTGACCGATGTGGACATGCTGCGCCACTACGCGGAGGACGCCGGTAAGAGCAAGGAAGAGATCGCCGAGATCACCGAGCCGGAGATGAGCTGGACCTTCGAGGCCGACGGCGTGCTGATCAAGGAGTGATGCCGGACGTACAACGCTCCGTGGCGATCGCCGTCCACGGAGGTGCCGGTACGTTGGATCCCTCGGCGATGACGCCGGAGAAGGAAGCCGCCTACCGGGGTGTGCTCTCCACTGCCGTGCGGAAGGGACATGCCGTGCTCGCCGGAGGTGGCAGCGCCTTGGATGCCGTGGAGGCCGCCGTGCGCGTGCTGGAGGATTCACCGCTGTTCAATGCAGGGCGTGGAGCCGTCTTTACGGCGGACGGCACGCATGAAATGGATGCCGCGATCATGGAAGGTACGGGCTTGCGTGCCGGGGCCGTGGCCGGTGTGCAGAACGTAAAGAACCCCGTGGGCCTGGCGCGCTTGGTGATGGAACGCAGCGGGCACGTGATGCTCAGCGGACGCGGTGCGTTCGAGTTCGCGCACCAACAAAAGGTGGCCTTGGAGGATGACGAATACTTCTTCGACCAGCTACGCCACGACCAATGGCAGGAAGTACGCGGCAGCACGGAAGTCCGGCTGGACCACAGCACGGGTGAGAAGAAATTCGGAACGGTGGGAGCCGTGGCACTCGACGCGAAGGGCCACTTGGCCGCAGCCACCAGCACCGGTGGCATGACGAACAAGCGCTGGCAACGCATCGGCGACAGCCCTGTGCCGGGCGCTGGCACCTATGCCAACAACGCCACCTGCGCCATTAGCTGCACGGGCAACGGCGAAGCCTTCCTGCGCGCCGTGGCCGCGCACGATGTGCATGCGCTGATGAGCTACAAGGGCCTTTCCCTGGAAGAGGCCGTGCGCATCGTGGTGCACGAGAAGCTCCCGCCGCTGGATGGCGAAGGTGGATTGATCGCCGTGGACAAGGATGGCCGCATCGTGCTGGACTTCAACTGCACCGGCATGTACCGCGCGATGATCGACGGGAACGGAGAGGTCGTGGCGATCTTCCGATAAGGCGGAATGGATCAGCGGATGAGATCGATCCGCTGATCGCCCGCATCCACTGATCAGCTGATCGAAAAGGCGTTCATCCTCCAGATCCCCCGCTCACCACTACCATTTCCGCCAATTAACCTTATCCGTGCATCTTTGCATTCACCGGAACTTCCGGGCCTTAACCGATAAACCAACCCGTCCAGATGAACCGTACCCTTCTCATCGTCCTTGGCGTTGTCGCCGTGATCGCCTTGTGGGCCATCAGCTTCCAGCGGAGCATGGTGGGCATGAGCGAAGGCGTGGCCGCGCAATGGAGCAACGTGGAGAACGCCTATCAGCTCCGAGCCGACAAGACCAAGAATATCGTGGAGATCATCAAGGGGTCCGCCGATTTCGAGAAGACCACCCTTACCGATGTGATCGAGGCCCGGTCCAAGGCCACCAGCATCCAGCTCAATGCCAACGACCTCACCCCGGAGAAGATGGCGCAGTTCGAGGCCGCGCAGCAGCAGCTCACCGGTGCCCTTAGCCGCCTCATGGTCACCGTGGAACGCTACCCCGACCTGAAGACCACCACCGCCTTCCGGGATTTCCAGGCGCAGTACGAGGGCATGGAGAACCGCATTGGGGTGGAGCGCCGCAAGTTCAACGATCTGGCGAGGGCGTACAACTCGAAGATCAAGCAGATCCCCAACAACATGCTTGCCGGCTTCTTCGGCTTTACGGAGAAGGGCTACTTCAAGGCGCAGGAAGGCACGGAGGATGCACCCGACATCAGTTTCGGGAAGTGAAGCAACGGATCGACATCGAGGAGTGGCTCACGCCCGAGGAATTGGCACGGGTGCGCGATGCCGTACGCGCTGCCGAGAAGCGCACGAGCGGGGAGCTCCGCGTACACCTCGACGTGGCCATCATGGACGACGTGCTGGACCACGCGGCCTTCGCCTTCAACAACCTGGGCATGGCCAAGACCCAGGAGCGCAATGGGGTGCTCATCTACGTGAGCGTGCCCGGCCGCAAGGTGGCCGTGATCGGTGATGAGGGCATCCATGCCAAGTTGGGCGATACCTACTGGCACGACGTGCTGAAGGTCATTCTGGAGTACTTCCGCGAAGATCGGTTCTGCGATGGCCTCTGTGCCGGGGTGGAACTGCTGGGAGAGAAGCTCCGCGAGCATTTTCCCTTCCAGCGCGCTGATGTGAACGAACTGAGCGATGAGGTGAGCTTCGGGAAATGAGAACACTGCGGACCATTTTCGTTCTGGCGTACGTTGCCTTGTCCCCGTTGGCTTTTTCCGCGGACCTTGACCCCTGCTTTCCGCCCAAGCCCAAGAATGAGGACCAATTGGTCTTCCAGTATACCCGCTTCCTTGGCGAGCAGGATGCCCGGAACCTGAACAACAAGCTGGTGCGTTTCGCCCGCGAGACCAGCAACCGCATCGCGGTGGTGGCCGTGGACACCCTCTGCGGTTATCCCGCATCCGACTTCACGTTCCAGCTCGGTGAGGCATGGGGCTTCGGGGCGAAGGGCGTGGACAATGGCGTGTTGATCCTGGTGAAGCCCAACGGCGCCCCGGGCGACCGGCACGTGTTCATCGGTGTGGGCTATGGTCTGGAAGGGGCCATCCCGGACCTTATTGCCAAGCGCATCGTGGACGAGGAGATCCTACCGCGATTCCGCAACGGTGACTATTTCGGCGGCATGGACAAGGCCACGGACGTGCTGATGGCCCTGGCGAAGGGCGAGATCAACGCAAGGAGCTATGGCAAGGAATCCGTGCCTTGGGCTCCGATCCTGATGATCCTGGCCTTCTTCGCGATCATTTTCCTCTCCATGCTCAACCGCACGCGTAAATATGCCCGAGTGAACAACTTGGACTTCTGGGCCGCGTGGGCATTGATGAGCGCGGCGAGTTCCTCCCATGGCGGAAGCTGGGGCGGATTTTCCCGCGGAGGAGGTGGCGGTTTCCGCGGCGGCGGCGGTGGGGGCTTCGGCGGCTTTGGCGGCGGTGGCTTCGGCGGCGGTGGAGCCGGTGGATCTTGGTAGCGCATGGCCGGATACAACAAGTGGATCTTCGGTAGCTTGGGTTTCGCCCTTACGGGAACGCCCATCGGTGCCGTGGTGGGCTTCGCGCTCGGTGCGCTTATGGACAATGCCCAAGGCATCGTGGTGGCAAAGCCCGGCCGCAGTGCGCGCAGTGCTTCGTACCGGTCCTCGGCCACTGCCAGCGACCTGGCCTTGAGCCTGGTGGTATTGACGGCTGCCGTAATGAAGGCCGACGGCAAGGCCACCCACGGCGAGCTCGGCCATGTGCGCCGGTTCTTCGTACAGCAGTTCGGCCCCCAGCACAGCGCGGAACTGCTCCGCCTGCTGCGCGATGTGCTGAAGCGCGAGATCCCCCTGCGCGACGTGTGCGCCCAGATCCGAGGGCATTTGTCACATCCCGAGCGCTTGCAGGTGATGCATTACCTGATCGGCCTGGCCCACGCCGATGGACGGGCGCAGGCCTACGAGCGGAACGTACTGGAGCGCATAGCCGCCGACATGGGCATCAGCCAGAAGGACCTGGCCTCGTTGGACGCCATGTTCCGCGGACCTTCCACCGCCAGCGCATATACCATTCTGGAGGTGGACCCCAAGGCCAGCAATGAGGAGGTGAAGAAGGCCTACCGGCGCGCCGCCATGAAGCACCATCCCGACCGGGTGGCTCACTTGGGCGAAGATTTCCAGAAAGCCGCCTCGGAGAAATTCAAGAACGTGCAACAGGCCTGGGAGCGTATCGAGCGGGAACGTGGGCTCAAGTGATCGTGGCGGTAGTTGGTGAATTGCCCGTTGTCGGAAGCTTCCGGTCACCTGTCGACCGCCGTCTGCCCGCTGCTTCCTGCCCTCTGCCCGCTGCTCGCTGCTCCCTGCACACTGCCACCTACTGTTCTTTGCAACCGCACGAATGCTGCCCAACAACTGACCACCGATCCCTATTTGCGATCCAGGTCATTCTGCCTCTTCATGCTCATCCGTTTCAAAGGTATCTCCCGTACGCCTTGGATCACCAGCGGCACATGCTCCACTACGGTCACGTTCGGGTCCAGGCCCATGGCATCCCGGTCGCTTTGGGCCAGACGTTTCAGCGTGAAGTAAACATCCAGTATCAGGTCATCCCGCAGGCTGAACTCATTCTCCACCGAGAGTACACGCTCGGTGATCACATAGAGGATGTCCGTGTGGAAATCACCCTTCTTGATGCTCTCGTACTTGTTGCGGAAGTTCAGTTCATGGTCCGCGTCCAGCTCCTCCAGCACCCGGCGGAACAAGAGGTTCACCCGGGGCTGCACCCGGAAGCCCAGGTCGAAGTCCACGCGGATCACCTTGTCATCGATCAGCTCCCTGACCCGATACTCCATGGTGTAGGGCTCGTCCGTATAGTTCACGTGAACGAACCAGTAGATCTCGGCGCGCTTCACCTTCCGCGCCAGGATGCTGTTGATGATCTGGCGTTCCACCTGATCGGGATTGTCGGCCTTGGTAAGATAGACCAGATGGGTGGCATACTTCGGGATATCCCTGTCATTGCTGAGGTCGCGCAGCGATTGGGCGTACTTCGTCAGCGGTACGAACTCGATGAAGCGGTTGATGATCTTGCGTGCGCGGTACCACGTGAACATCACGCCCAGCACCAGGATCACCGCCACAAGGAGCAATGGGCGGTGGAGGATCTTCACCGCGTTCGCCACGAAGTTGGCCAGCTCAAGGGTGAAGAACATGCCGATCACCAAGAGCACCAGGGCCATGTGCCAGCGGCGTGCGAATCGCAGGTAGCCGAAGAGCAGCACGGTGGTCATCAGCATGGCCACCACGATGAAGAAACCGTATGCCGCCTCCATGTTGCCGCTGCTGCGGAAGTAGAACATCACGCCAATGCAGCCTGCCCACAACAGCCAGTTCACGCTGGGAATATAGATCTGGCCACGCACCACTGTGGGGAATTTCACCCGGACGCGGGGCCAGAAGTTGAGCGTGATGGCCTCATTGATCAATGTGAACGAGCCGCTGATCACCGCTTGGCAGGCCACGATGGCGGCCAAGGTGGCCACGCCCACACCGGTGAGCAGGAACCACTCCGGCATCAGCTCATAGAACGGGTTCCGCTCCTCCAGCAGCATGCCCTGATGCCCGAGAAGCCAAGCCCCTTGGCCCATGTAGTTGCACACCAGGGCCGTCTTCACGAAGATCCACGTGGCCCGGATGTTCCGCCGACCGCAGTGGCCCATGTCGTTGTACAGCCCCTCGGCACCGGTGGTACACAGGAACACCGCGCCCAACAGCCAAAAACCTCCGGGGTACTTGGTGAGGAGGTCCACCGCGTACTTGGGATTGACACTGGCCAGTACGTGCGGGGTGTGTACCACTTGAGCGAGCCCCAGTACCAGCAGCATGCTGAACCAGACAAGCATGATGGGGCCGAAGGCGAACCCCACCACCTTGGTGCCGAAGCGCTGGAAGAAGAAGAGCAGGCTGATGATCACCACCACCACAAGCACCGTGGTGGTGTTCCCGGGAGCGATCACACCGGCAAACGTATCCACACCGCCCAGTCCTTCGATGGCAGCGGCCACCGAGATCGGGGGAGTGAGGATGCCATCGGCCATCAGGGTTGCCGCACCGATGATCGCGGGCAGCCAGACCCATTTGCCGTAGCGCCGCACCAGCGTGTAAAGGGAGAAGACGCCCCCTTCACCGCGGTTGTCCGCCTGAAGGGTGATGAGGATGTACTTGAAGGTGGTCTGCAGGGTGAGCGTCCAGATGATGCAGCTCAACGCCCCCAGCACCAGTTGCTCCGAGATGGGCTCGGTCTCGCCCACCACCGCTTTGAACACGTACAGGGGGGAAGTACCGATGTCCCCGAAGATGATCCCCAGGGTGACCAACATGCCCGCCCAGGTCAACGGATGCGTATGCGGTTTCTGCATGAGGCGTGTACACGGGCGCGATCCCGATCACAAAAGGCGCGCGAATGTAGGGAGATCCGTAGATCCGCCTCGCGGGATGATGAATGCACGGATCGCCAGCCGCCGCTCACCGCATATCGTTCACCTCCACACCGGGATACTTGCTCTTGTCGAACGCGAACAGGGCATCCACCATCTCGGCGTTCGGCTTGAAGTTCTTCAGCACATAGGTCACCTCGTTGCCGTCCTTGTACTTCATCACCACCTTTCGCGGCTCCATCTTGTTCTTGTCCACCGTGAGGATGATGGTGTGGTAGGGCTTCTTGGCGGGATCGAGCGGAAAGAGCCTGATCGTTTCCACCGCTACGCCATCCTCGGTGGAGGCGCCCACATATTGGCTCTTGAAGCCCTTCTCGTACACATTGAAAAGGTTGGCCGGATCCAAGGTTTCGTCCATCTCCTTGGGGTCGCTGATGCTCACTTCATTGGTCTTTTTGCTGTAGGTCCACAGCGCGTTGCCATCGTTGATCACGATGTTGTCCAGCAGGGTGAGCCGGAATTTGCGGTCCTTTACCTTGATGTTGCCTTCCTGCTTCAGGTCCAGTTTGCTGGCGGTGTTCACCAAGCGGCTGGTGAAGTCCGCATCGAAGCTCTTGTAGGTCTTGTTCTTGGCGATCAATTGGTCCACGATGGAACGGCTCTTGGTGTCGTCCTGGCCGAAGGAGTGCAATACCAACAGGAGCGAGGCGAGAAGGAGGAAGGTCTTTTTCATGGGATTGGCCCGGGTTGGCCGGTGATCGGTGTGCAAAGGTAGTTCGGGCCGGTTCCGGCAAGTGGCGTGCCACGATCAACCTGCCAGACGTTCGTGGGTCCCTGATTTCAGCATGGTGCCCGTGCAACGTGGTGTGCCGCAACGGCAGGCCCAGATCTTTTTCAGGCGTGCGGTATACGGCACCTCGAAGCTGATGCCATAGTCGTACTGCAGTTCCTCACCTGCTTCCACGTCCCGCAAAGTCTCAATGATCACGCGGTCCTTGCTGCGGTCGCGCGGATGGGCATGGAGGTAGGGGATGCAGTTGGGCGCGCAGCCGTGATTGATCCAGCGGGCATCGTTGCCCCCCACATTGCCGTCGATGATCCACTCCTCGTTCAGGGTGAACAGGAACGTATGCCCGGTATGGATCTCGTCATAGAGCGCATCGGCCTCCGCGATGGTGATGAGCCGGCCGGTGTATTCGATCAGTTCGGTGCCTTCCGGAAGATCGCGGGCGGCAAACACCCCATTGCCATGGATGCGCGAACGACGCACGATGATAAGACCTGACATGCCTCAGGCGGGAATGGCATCATGGGTTGCCTTCTTCGCGGCGCGGATCATGGTGCCCGTACAATTCGCCGCACCGCAATGGCAGGCCCAGAGCAGCCGTTCTTCCGCAGTGATCGGTTCTTCGATGCGGATGTCGTAGTCATAGGTGAGCTCCTCGCCCGTTCCGATGTCGTGCAATGCTTCGATCACCACCTTGTCCTTGCGCAAGTCCCCGCCTTCATCCTCGATCACGAAGGCCATGCAGTTCGGGGCACAGCCGTGATTGAGCCAGCGCGCCACGTTGCCGCCGATGTTCGCATCGATCACGTATTCGTCGTTCAGGATGAAAAGAAAGGTATGGCCGGTATCCACTCCGCCGTACTCCTCGTCCACCTCCGCATGCGTGCGCAACTTGCCCTTGTACTCCACCACCTCCTCACCGGCCTTGATGGGCGCGGTGGCGAACACGCCCTGACCGTGGATCCTGGAGTTGCGCTGAACGATCTTGCGGGACATGGTAGGTTGAAAAGAGGCGCGAATTTAACGCTTATCGATCCCGGCTTGCGACCAGCGTGTAAACCATCGGCAGCTTGCCTTCCATGCCTTGGATCCGGTACATTCCATCTTCCCCTTTCACCGTTTTCCCAAAGCAATCATGCGGCGAGCCGTCGAGTTCCTCGAAACGGTCGATGTGCATGCCTGCATCCAACAACGCCGTGATCGTCTCCGCGATCGAATGGTTCCATCCATGCGACTTGAGGTTGATGGTCGCGGATGTGTCCGCGTAGGTGCTTTGCTCCGTTTCCTCGATCACTTCGCGGTTGAAGTAGGAGTACGCCACTTTCGAGAATGCGTTGTTGAACATCCACACCGCCGGATGGAATTCCACCAACACCAACTTGCCGCCGGGTTTCAAATAGCGCGCAATGATTTGTGCCCAAGTTCCCAGTTCCGGCAGCCAACCCAGCACGCCGTAGCTGGTGAACACAATGTCGAACTTTCCTTCCAATTGGGGTTGGAGGTCCAGCACGTTCGCCTCGATGAACTCCGCCTTCAACCCGGCGCGGGGAGCAAGCTTACGGGCCTCTTTGATCGCCACTTCGGAAAAGTCCAGACCGGTCATTTCCGCGCCCATTCGGGCCAGGGAAAGCGTGTCCAGTCCAAAGTGGCATTGCAGGTGCAGCACCCTCTTTCCGGCCACGTTGCCCAGCAATTCAAGCTCTCTCGCGCTTAGGGCATTTCTTCCACCAAGGAAGGCTTGCACATCGTAGAACTTCGACCCGACGTGATGAGTGGTACGGGCGTTCCAAAGCGCACGGTTCAGAGCGAAGGATTCCTCGTGGTCTTCCATGATCGCAAAGGTGAAGACGATGAGCTGATGTCGCGTCCCACATGCTCCGTGGTCACAACTTGTCAAGTGCAGCAATGCGGCTTGTCCAAGTCAGGTCCCAAAAGCATCCCTCCGTGTTTCTCCGTGTCCCCGTGCCTCTGTGGTGTAGAGCACCCCAACCTCCCTACCTCCCAGCTCAGAAATACAACGAGCACACCACGATCGCCGTCAGCACGCACACCAGGTCCACCAGCAGCATGATGCCCAAGGTGTAGCGCGTGTCCTTCACGTTCACCGCACCGAAGTACAGGGCGATCACATAGAAGGTGGTCTCGGCAGCACCTTGCAGAATGCTGGACAGTTGACCGGTAAAGCTGTCCGCACCGTAGGTCTTCATGGCATCGAGCATGAAGCCCCGGGCGCCACCTGCACTGAAGGGCCGCATGATCGCCACGGGAATGGCATCGATGATCTCCCGGTCCACCTTGAAGAAGGCGAGCGCCGTGGACATACCGTCCATCACGATGGTCATCAGGCCGCTGTTGCGAAAAATGCTCAGGGCGCAGAGCATGGCGATCATGTACGGCAGCACGCGCAGACCGGTGGTCCATCCATCCTTGCTGCCGTGGATGAACGAGTCGAACATGTTGGTGCCCTTCGCCTTGAAATAGCGCTCGTGCAGGAAGGCATAACCCACGATCAGCAGGATGATGCCGAGCAGCATGCCGTTGCCGAGGTTGTCCGTGAAGTGGAACTTCGCCGCGCCAGCAAGCCCGCTGATGTAGACCATCAAGCCGCCGATGGTGACGCTGACACCCACCACGAACAGCATCACCGGCAGGTTGAAGAGGTTGATGCGCTGGCGGATGCTTACGAAGAGCAGGGCGGCCAAGGTGCCCACGAAGCTGGTGACGATCATGGGGATCATGATGTCGGCCGGGTTCGCCGCGCCCATGGCCGCACGATAGCCGATGATGGAGGTGGGTAGCAGCGTGAGGCCCGCAGCGTGCAGGCACAGGAACATGATCTGGCTGTTGGTGGCCCGGTCCGGCGTGGGATTGCTTTCCTGCATGCTCTCCATGGCCTTCAGGCCGAAGGGTGTTGCGGCATTGTCCAGCCCCAGGAAGTTGGCAGCGAAGTTCAAGGTCATGTAGCCGTAGGCCGGATGGTCTTTCGGCAAGTCCGGGAAGATCCTGCCGAAGATGGGGGAGAGGAAGCGGGCAAGCTTTTCCATGGCCCGCGAATCCACCAACAGGTTCATCAATCCGCAGAAGAAGGTGAGGTAGCCGATCAGCGGCAACCACAGGTCCATCACCGTGTTCTTGCAGGTCTCGAACAGACCGTCCGCCGCTTGGGTACCATGGCTGTAGCGCACCATGCCGCCCTTGCCCATGGTGATCAACGTGTCGTTGCGCATCACCCCTTCATCCCCTGCAGCGCGTAAGTCCAGCAGTAGTGCAGTACCACGCAGCTCCGCGCTATCCTTCTCGGCCACCATCAACGGGTCGCCTTGGTTGCCGTTCACCAGCGTGCCCAAGCTGTGCTGCCTGCCCGTGGCCAGCATCACCAGCGCATAGCCGATGCTAAGGATGAGGATGAACGTCCAAAATCGACTGAGGGCCATGCGCGTGCGTTGCCCTGCAAAGAAGCGGAACTACAAGCCCGGTGCGGTACCTAAGGGCCACCAGACGTGAACAGCCCGATGTGTACGAACGCAGGAACCCCCATGGCCGTTCCAGTCCATGGAGGTTCCGATCAACGTTCGAAAGATGGGCTCACTCACTTCATCGGCAACTTCAACGCCTTCGCAACGCCCTTCCCGTAGGCCGGGTCCACCTTGGTGCAATTGCTGATGTGGCGCATCTTCACCATGCGCGGTGCATCGCCCATGGCGCGTGCTGTATTGTCGAAGAGCACCTGCTTCTGTGCGGGCTTCATCAGCTTGAACAGCGCACGTGGCTGCGAGAAATAGTCGGTATCCACCTTGTGATCCCAGTGGTCGGCGGCTCCTTCCAAGGCCAATGGCGGTTCGGCAAGCCCCGGTTGATCCTGCCATTCACCATAGCTGTTGGGCTCGTAGTGCAAGGTGCTGCCGTGGTTGCCGTCCACGCGCATGCCGCCATCGCGGTGGAAGCTGTGTACCGGGCACTTGGGCGCGTTCACCGGGATCTGCTGGTGGTTGATCCCCAAACGATACCGCTGTGCATCACCGTAGGAGAAGAGCCGCCCTTGCAGCATCTTGTCCGGTGAAAAGCCGATGCCGGGCACCACATGCGCCGGATTGAAGGCCGCTTGCTCCACTTCCGCGAAGTAGTTCTCCGGATTGCGGTTCAGCTCCCACACGCCCACCTCGATCAGCGGATAGTCCCCGTGGGGCCACACCTTGGACAGATCGAAGGGGTTGTACGGCACTTTGGCCGCGTCCTTCTCAGGCATCACCTGCACGCACAATTTCCACTTCGGGTATTTCTTGTTCTCGATGGCCTCGTACAGATCGCGTTGCGCGCTTTCCCGGTCCTTGCCGACAAGGGCCGCGGCCTGCGCATCGGTGAGGTTCTTGATCCCTTGCTGGCACACGTGGTGAAACTTCACCCAGAAGCGCTCGTTCTTCGCATTGATGAAGCTGAAGGTGTGCGAGCCGAAACCGTGCATGTGGCGATAGCCGTCCGGAAGCCCTCGGTCGCTCATCAGGATGGTCACTTGGTGGATCGCCTCTGGGAGATTCGTCCAGAAATCCCAGTTGTTGCCGGCGCTGCGCATGTTGGTGCGCGGATCGCGCTTCACCGCGTGGTTGAGGTCGGGGAACTTCAGCGGGTCGCGCATGAAGAACACCGGCGTGTTGTTGCCCACCAGGTCCCAGTTGCCTTCCTCCGTGTAGAACTTCACCGCGAAACCGCGGATGTCCCGCTCGGCATCGGCAGCACCGCGCTCCCCGGCCACGGTGGAGAATCGCGCAAAGATCTCCGTCTTCTTCCCCACCTTGGAGAACAGCTTCGCCCGGGTGTACTTCGTGATGTCCTTGGTGACGGTAAAGGTGCCGTACGCGCCGGAACCCTTGGCATGCATGCGTCGCTCGGGGATCACCTCGCGGTCGAAGTGGGCAAGCTTCTCCAGGAACCAAACGTCCTGCAAAAGCTGTGGCCCGCGCGGTCCGGCGGTCATCACGTTCTGGTTGTCCACTACCGGGCAGCCCGATATGGAGGTCAGCTTTTGTGCACTGGCTTTACCTTTCTTCTTGGACTTTTCCTTCTTGACCTTCTTGTCTTTCATGGGGTGGGGGCGTTGTGGAGTGGATATGTACCGGATGAAGAAGGCATACAGTTCCTTCCGGTCGGACCACAATGTAATCATGTTCGATGGGCTTGGGCATCCTGTACATCCGCAGGGCGGGATCCGGGCTCCCGGTGCCATGGGTCCTGGCGTGGGGAGTACGGGTGGGACGGCAGGGCGAACAAAGACCTGCCGGGGATGTTTGTTCCTCAAGGCCGACTACGGTCCGGAACAGACAGCACAACGCTCTATCTTCGGAGCGCAAAAAAACGCCCATGAACAGATCACTCCTCATCCTCCTAGCCGCATCGCTCACGCTCGGCTCCTGTGTATCCAAAAAGAAGTACACGGCAATCCAACTCTCCAATGCGACGTTGAACAACAAATTGGATGAATGCAACCGGGCCCGGACCGATGCAGAGAACAAACTGACCAATCTGCAGATCAGCAATGACCACCTCAAGGATCAGGTCACCGAGATGAGCCTGACCAATCAGGCCCTGCTGAACAATGTGGGCAACATGGCAACCCTCAGTGCCAAGGAGGCCTCCAACTTGGAGAAGTCACTGGAGAGCATCAGGGAAAAGGACCTGCAGATCCGCACCATGCAGGAGGCCCTCACCAAGAAGGATTCCGTGACCTTGGCCTTGGTGATCAGCTTGAAGAGTTCGCTCGGCAACCTCAACGATACCGATGTGGTGGTGAACGTGGAGAAGAGCGTGGTCTTCATCTCGCTGAGCGATAAGATGCTCTTCCCCAGCGGCAGCACCACCATTGGTCCGCGTGCCAAAGAGGTGCTTGGCAAGGTGGCCATGGTGGTGAACGACAAGCCCCAGATGGACATCCTGGTGGAAGGACACACGGACAATGTGCCCATCAGCAGGGACTGCTTCAAGGACAACTGGGACCTCAGCGTGTTGCGTGCCACGGCCATCACCCGCGTGCTCACCAAGGACCTCGGCGTGTCTCCGAGCCGCATCACCGCGGGCGGCCGTGGCGAATACATGCCCCTGGTGGCGAACGACACACCCGAGCACCGCTCCGCGAACCGGCGCACCCGCATCGTGATCCTCCCGAAATTGGACCAGTTCTTCGATATGATCGAGGACGGGCTGAAGAAGGCCACGGGTGAGGAAGGCGGCGAGTAACCCTTCTTAACGCTCCTGAGCAAGGTCCCTCGACGAGGGACCTTGCTGTTTTTACGGTGGTTCTCCGTCCCCCACGTCCCCACGTCCCCGTAGGACCACGCCCACACATGCCCCCGGCACATAGCGGACCCTGCGATGGGGCGCACATCACTATGTTCGTACCACCATGGATCCCGACGGCATTCCGCTGCAGGAAGAGGAATATCTATACACCGCCCCGTCCGGCTTGCCGGATGCGGGGCTCGGGCTCTTCACCGCCATTCCGCTTTACAAGGACGAGGTGATCGCCATTTTCCACGGGGAACGATTGGCCGCCAAGGAGGCCAGCGACCGTGCCGCCCATGGGCTGGACCGCTATTTCATGGAACTGCCGGACGGCACCATCTTGGATGCCAAGAGCGTGCAGGGCTTCGCCAAGTACGCCAACGATGCGAAAGGAAGCGCGAGCACCTCGCTACGCAACAACGCCCGGATCGCACTCGATGGACGCGGCCAAGTGTGCCTTCGGGCCACGCGCCGCATCGGGGGAGGGGAAGAGGTGCTGTGCGGCTATGGCAAGCGGTATTGGGAGCGGCACGGGGTGTAGAGCGTATACAAATGCGCTTATCATTACGTGAAGGGTATCTGTAAAGTACTCTGGAATTCACGTTACTTCGCGTCCTGATGATAAAGAACACCTTCGTGATCTTGATGTGCTCTTGGATGAGCACCACCTGTGCACAGCAATGGAGCCAGATCTCCTCGCCCTATGGGGGGAATCTCCGGTGTATCGAATTCTTCGACCAGAACATTGGTTACATCGGGTCCAACACGGAGCTGCTGAAAACGACGGATGGGGGGAATAGTTGGACCACGACACCGATAAGCGGCTTCTCCATCAACGGATTCTCATTCCCGACCAGCACGGTCGGGTTTTATGGGTTGAACAACAACGTGATCCGAAAGACAACTGATCAGGGTGCGACCTGGACCGGTCAGAATCCCAATGCCTCACCATTTGGGATCAAGTCGCTGAGCTTTGTGGACGCCAATAACGGATGGGCCGTCGGAGGTGGGGGAACCATCAGGAAAACCACGAATGGAGGAACTACATGGACAACGCAGAGCGCTGGGGTTGGCACTTCCGATCTGAACAAGGTCCACTTCTTCAATTCGACCAATGGAATATGCATCGGTGATGCAGGAAAGATCCGAAGGACCGTGAATGGAGGCGCCAGTTGGTCGGTTGTGGCTGTTGGCGCTTCGGCGGATCTCCTTGGCATGCATTTCGTCGATGCGAACACGGGCTATATTGTGGGTGCCTCAGGAACCATCCTGAAAACAACGAACGGCGGGCAAAATTGGATGTTCCAGACCAGCGGGACCACGGCGTGGTTGTATTCCGTATGCTTCAAGAATGCTACGGAAGGGATCGCCGGGTCAACTGCAGGGTTGATCCTGCGCACAAGTGATGGTGGAGCGAACTGGGTGCAGGAGAATATCGGGATCTTCGTGATCCAACAAGCCATGAACGACATCATATACCAGAACGGCCGGTACATCGCTGTGGGCGATGCAGGCAGGATCGCCACGGACCAGCTCATGGCAGGTATGGATGAAGTGGTTCCGCCTCCTTCAGTCATGACCATCAGTCCCAATCCGGCCAACGATGCTTTTACCGTGGATTTGATGAATGTGCGTGAGAGCGATCTCATGCTCAATATCTACTCCGTGACGGGAGTACTGTTGAGGTCGGAGAAGATGAACAGCAGCCATCAACGATTTGATGTGGGTTCTCTCGGCAGCGGAAGCTACTTGGTCGAGCTTCGCTCGGACAAGACCACAGCGTACAGCAAGCTGGTCGTTCAGCAGTAGGACCGGTTAGCGCACGCCGCAAGACTGGGGTCTCACGTCCCCGCAGCGGTAGCGCCAGCATATATGGCCATGAGCGGACCCTGCGATGGGACCTACCGCACCCCGGCCTGCTCCTGACCCAACAACTCATCCAGCGCCGCCTCGGTAGGGACGAGCACCTTTCGCGCCTTGGAGCCTTCGAAACCGCCGAGGATGCCTGCGGCCTCCAACTGGTCCACGATACGGCCCGCGCGGTTGTAACCGAGTTTCAGCTTGCGCTGGATCAAGCTGGTGCTGCCTTGCTGCGTTTGCACCACCACGCGGGCAGCATCCTCGAACATGCTGTCGCGCTCGCCGTCGTCAACACCACCGCTTTCGCCTTCCTCGGTGGGGACTTCCGGCAGGATCAAGGCATCGGGATAGCCGCGCTGGTTGCCGATGAAGGCCGTGATGGCCTCCACTTCCGGGGTGTCCACGAAGGCGCATTGGATGCGGATCAGGTCGTTGCCGGTGCTCAGCAGCATGTCGCCGCGACCGATCAGCTGGTCGGCTCCGCCGCTGTCCAGGATGGTGCGGCTGTCGATCTTGCTGGTGACGCGGAAGGCGATGCGCGCCGGGAAGTTGGCCTTGATGGTGCCGGTGATGATGTTGACGCTGGGGCGCTGGGTTGCGATGATCAGGTGGATGCCAATGGCGCGGGCCAGCTGGGCCAGGCGGGCGATCGGTGTTTCCACTTCGCGACCTGCGGTCATGATCAGGTCCGCGAACTCATCCACCACCAGCACGATGTACGGGAGGAAGCGGTGGCCGTTCTCCGGGTTCAGGCGACGGCTGATGAACTTGGCGTTGTACTCCTTGATGTTGCGCACCTCGGCATCCTTGAGCAGCTCGTAGCGCTCGTCCATCTCGATGCACAGGCTGTTCAGCGTGGCCACTACCTTTTTGGTATCGGTGATGATGGCTTCACCCTCGCCCGGTAGCTTGGCCAGGAAGTGCCGCTCGATCTTGTTGAAGAGGGTGAGCTCCACCTTCTTCGGGTCCACCAGCACGAACTTGATCTGACTGGGGTGTTTTTTGTACAGCAGGCTCACCAGGATCGCGTTCAGGCCCACGGATTTCCCTTGGCCTGTGGCACCCGCCATCAGCAGGTGCGGCATCCGGGCCAAGTCGGTCACGAAGGTTTCGTTGCTGATGGTCTTGCCCAGCACGATGGGCAGATCATACTTGCTGTTCTGGAATTTCTCGCTGGCCACCACGGCGCGCATGCTCACGATCTGGGGATTGCTGTTGGGCACTTCGATGCCGATGGTGCCCTTGCCGGGGATGGGCGCGATGATGCGGATGCCCAAGGCGGCCAAGCTCAGGGCGATGTCGTCCTCCAGGTTCTTGATCTTGCTGATGCGCACCCCGGCCTGCGGCACGATCTCGTACAACGTGACCGTAGGCCCGATCGTGGCCTTGATCTTCTCGATCCCGATGTTGTAGTTGTTGAGCGTGGTGACGATCTTGTTCTTGTTCTCCTCCAGCTCCTCCTTCGTCACGGTAAGTTCCCCGGTACTGTGCTCTTCCAACAGGTCGAGGGTGGGGGGGATGTAGCTGCTGAGGTCCAAGGTGGGGTCGTACTCACCGAACTCCTTCAGCTTGGTCTCGATCTCCGCCTCGCTCAACGCTTCTTCCTGCACTGCGGCCTCCACGCTAAAGCCGTTCACTTCCTCGCTTATGCCGCTCAGGTCGCTGGCCACGGGAGTCGGATCCAGTTCCATGGATTCTTCCTCCGGGGCCTCCTGCTCTTCCGCGTTTTCTTCCGCCACGGGCTCCTCCTCGAGCTCCAGCTCCGCGATCGGCACCATCGGTTCCTCCTTCTCCAAGCCTGAATCCTCCCACGCTTCCTCCTTTATCCGGTTCACGCGCTCCGCAGCACCTTCATCCTGTATGGATCCCTCATCTTCACCCTCCAGCACGCGTTTTCGCTCGAAGAGGGTGGTGATCCAGGAGAACGACGGGTTGAAGGTGTAGACGAAAAAGGCCGTTGCCAGGAACACGATCGCCGCCCCGGCACCGAAGGAGCCCAGCCACGAGGTGAGGTGGTTGTTGATGGCATAGCCGATGCCACCACCCA
Organism: Flavobacteriales bacterium; assembly: GCA_019912395.1. Classification (GTDB taxonomy): domain Bacteria; phylum Bacteroidota; class Bacteroidia; order Flavobacteriales_F; family PHOS-HE28; genus PHOS-HE28. The sequence continues at coordinate 27,901 of JAIOIH010000039.1, forward strand.
TGATCTGCCATCCGCCTTTCGGGAAGATGAAGCCTAGCAACGCGGGGACCCAGAAGAGCGCCATCACGCTCCAGCGCAAGGTCTTGCCCGCAGGTAGCAGCCAGGTGCGCAAGGTGATCCGCACCCCGGCCAAAAAGGCCCACAGCACAAAGATGAACGCCGCTACACCGAACCAGATGAAAATGAAGCGATGGCTCAGCAGGGCACCGAACTTTCCCAGCCAGTTCTCCACCCGCACGTCCGGCTGGAAGACCTCTACCCACGAGCGGCTCATGAGGTCCTGATCCATCCGCCAGGTGAACAGGTAACTGGTGAAGGCGACCAGCATGTAGAACGAGGCCAGGACCAGGAACAAGCCCGAAACCTTGTGTACGCGCTCATCCCGGAGAAAGGCACCTGCGCGGGCCCAGCGACCGGCCCCGGAGGATGACTTCCCCCGCTTGCTCTTTTTGGACGCTGCGCGCTGCACCGGCCGATCGTCGTCGGCGGCGGCCTGCTCGCGCAATTTGTTCTTTCGTTCGTTGGCCAAGGGGAAGGAGGGATGGGACCGCGATCAGAGCGGTCGAAGCAAAACTATTGGTGCTGCGAAGTGGAACGCCCCTTGGGCACTGCCTATTATCAACAACCTGATGTGACAGGTGTGCGACCGAACGTTCCACCACCGGCAAGGGCCGCTCCACTTCGCCGGGCCAACGGTGAGGCCTATTGGCTGAAAGTGCCCAGGACCTCGTCCAACTGTTGGTAGAGCACTTCGGGGCTAACCTTCTGATGGTCAGCGCGCATGGCGAACTTGCTCTGGTCCACCGGACCCATCTTCACGGCCGTGGCCTCCATCCGCATCCGGATGTTGTGCTGTACCATTTCATACCGCATCAGCACGCCCGGTATTTCACTGAACGGACCGTACCAGTTGGGGGTGTCCATTTGGATACCTTCCGTGTACCAGACCTCAACCTCCGGCACATCGATGCCTTCATAGATCAAATACGCCTGTTTGCAAGGAAGGCCGGCGATGGTATCCCGTGCCAAGGTCTGGATCACCGCGAAGGTCGGAGGGGTCTTGTTCAGGGTGATCAGGTCGCGCCTGCGCAGCTCGGCCACCAGGTTCTTGCCCATGATGCTCATGTGGTAGTTCAGCACTTGGGCCGAGGTGTTCACCACCATGCTGGTGCGGAAGATGCCCATGCCGGCGCTGAGGTCCAGCGATTGATGCTCCCGGTTGAAGCTCAGTACGGTCTTCTCCGGCAACATGTCCGACATCAGGCCGTCGGGGTCCATGTCCGGGAAGGTCATCGTGTATTCGATCACCCCTTCACTGCCTCCTCCGCCAAGAAGGGAATGGCCGCAGCCACCCCCCAGTAGAAGTATGCTGCTGCCCAAGACGATGGTGGTGATGAAGGTGTGGTGGCGCATCTTGCTGTTCCGGCGGCGTGGTACGCAGAACCGGCGAAAATCGTTGCATTCGTGCTTGTTCCTATCGGGTGAATTGGCGGGTGATGCGGCTGCGGTTTCCCCGCTCATCGCTCACCTCCAGCTCAAATTCATGGGTTCCGGGAATATCGGTGAATTTGTCAAAGGTGTGTTCCAGCGTATTGGTCCTGGGCTCGTATTCCATCAGTATCCACTGGCCGTCGATCTTGGCCACCCACTGGTCCATGCCGGAGAGGTTGTCATTGACGCGTACCTGGAAGCTGCGTCGGCCTTTCATGTCCGCCTGCAGGCCGATCAGGCTCAGTACCGGTGGCACCGTGTCGATCATGACGGTGAATTGACCGAGGGTCCGCACGCTGGCCGTGACCTTCCCCGCCGCGTAACTTCCCCCTTCGGCGACGGGCCGACCGTTCACCCTGCGCACGATCAACAACTTGGAGGCCTGTGCTGCGGGATGGTCGCCGCTCACATCAATGCTCAGCTCGCCCGCTGTCTGCAACGGGGTCAGCGGGTCCTGTATGGTGAAGAGGGGTGAGAGGGCTTGTGCAGGGGCGGGCGAAACGGATGTCCGGAGGTAGGTATCCTCGTACAACGCGTTGGTTGGCAGGTCGAAACGCATCCCCGGTTCCATGATCGCGTTCGGGCGGTCGTAGGGGTAGAGCCGTCCCTCATTTCCTGCCCTCGGCCATGTCGCTGCTTCGTCCCGGGTGGCGCCTTGCAGGACGAACGTGAGCATCGAGCGGTTCCCCGAGCCGTCCGTGGCGATCACCTGCACCGCATGGTCCTTGCCCGGTTCCACCGTGATCCGGCCTGTGGTGTTTCCATCGCCATACACGTCCAACCGGTTGTTCGGCAGCTTGAAACACCTGTTGTAGTGCATGTTCTTGTCCTTGAACAGGCCGAAGTCCATGTAGGCGTTCGCATATCGCTGCACGCCGAAGTCCACTTCGTTGAGCCTGATGTCGCACACGGTCCGGCCGTCCACGCTTACGCTGAGTGAGCGTATTCCGCAGGTGTTGCTGCTGTTGCTGTACCGGTCCGTCACGTTCACGGCCAAGCCGATGGTGCCCCATGCCGCAACCTTGGTCCCCGGCTTCAGCATATAGGTGGAATCGTTCAGCCCGGTGACCACGAAGCCCACTGCGCCAGCGGGATAGGGGCTGATGCGGGAGGCGGTGTCCAGGGGGTAGGCCCGGATGCCGGTAATGGTGGGCGGAACCCGGTCCAGGGTCTTTACGCCGTAGGCCTCGGGGTCCAGCGCATGCTGGTCCGCGGTGCGGCGTACTTCGTAGTGCAAGTGGGGGGCGGTGGACCCTCCGGTATTTCCGCTGAAAGCGATGACCTCGCCTTTCGCCACGGGCAATTCGCCCCTCTTGAAGTACTTGTCGATGCTGAAGTTCCGTGTGGCGTACTGCAGGTCCAACAGGGTAGTGGCCAACCTTCCGTTGAGGCGGTCCAAGTGCCCGTACACGGTGGTGTAGCCCGAAGGGTGGTCCACATACACCGCCTTGCCATAGCCCCACGGGCTGATCTTGATGCGGCTCACCCAGCCTTCACCCGCTGCTTTCACGGGTTGGCCGATGCGCCCATTTGTTTTCAGGTCCAGGCCGGAGTGGAAATGGTTGGTGCGCAGCTCCATGAAGTTGCCCGCCACCTCCACCGGAAGGTCCATCGGGTGCTGAAGGTCCGGCGTGGACACTTGGCCGTAGCTGCTCATTGCTACGAGTGATAACGAGCTTATGGTCAACGATTTGAATGTGCTCACTTCTTCTTTTTATTGTGATCAGGAAAGGGGGCCTTGGTACGGTGGGTTACGGGTATGGATCCCTGAAGGGGTGCAAGCTACCGGACCATCGGTACCTGTTTCGCCGGGCCGCGAAAGGGTGATGAACAACGCGGCGTGCAAACAAACGGCGTGCTACAAGGCAAGTGCCCGCTATATTTGGCCTCGGACCATAACGGTCTTTTGTCCAGCGAATGGAACGATTGCTTGAGCGGATAGGCGCGGCGCGCGCGCGGGTGCAGCAGTTGCACGCGGAGCGCGCACACGCGGCAGCGGCTTTGGAGGCCATGGAGGCCCGTGCCCGCGAGGGTAGCCGCGAGAGTGATGTGCTCAAGGCGCGGATCAAGGAACTGGAACAAGAGAACGAGGTTCTCCGAACCGCCAAGGCTGCCGCAGTGGGGCCCGATCGGGAAGGAACGAAGGAGAAGATCGACGAATTGGTGAACGAGATAGACCGATGCTTGGCCTTGCTGAACCCATGACCAACACCGGAATTGACACCATGGAGGAAAGATCGATACGGATTGAATTGGCCGGACGGGCATACCCCCTCACCATCCACCCGGATGAGGAGGAGAATATCCGCACGGCCGCCCAGGAGATCAATGAGAGCATCACCCGCCTGAAGGCGAGCTACCCGCTCACCGACAAGCAGGACCTTTTGGCCATGGCCGCATTGGAAGTCACCACCCGTGCCCTCAATGTGGCCAAGCCCCAGCCTTCTTCATTGGAGAAGGACGCGCTGGACGAACTGGAACGATTGCTCAACGACCTCGACGGCTGAGATCCCCGCCTTCGCTCCCCGGAGCACCCATGGTCCACTGAACCAAACAAAAAAAATCAGTGGAAATGGAAATTGACATCGTTGCCATAGTGATCGGCGTAGTGGTGGGCGTTGCGGCAGGAGGCGGCATCGTGTACCTGCTGCTCAATAGCTTGATGAAGAAGCGCAGCACCGGCATTCTGCGAAAGGCAGAGGCCGAAGGCGAGGCCATCAAGAAGGAAAAGATCCTGCAGGCCAAGGAAAAGTTCCTCCAGATGAAGGAGGAGCATGAACGCGAGGCGCGGGAAAAGGACAAGCGCATCCAGCAGGGACTGGAGAAGCACAAGCACCGCGAACAGCAGCTCAGCCGCCAGCAACAGGAGCTGTCCCAGAAGGAGAAGGCGCTGGCATCCGCAAAACAGGACCTCGATCAGCGCATGCAGGGCATCGAAGTGCGCCGGCAAGAGGTGGAGAAGGCCCACGAGAAGCAGGTGGCCCAACTGGAGCGGATCAGCGGACTGAACGCCGAGGAGGCCAAGAAGCAGTTGGTGGACTCCCTGCGTGACGAGGCGCGCACCGGGGCCATGGCCTTGGTGAAGGACGTGGTGGAGGAGGCCAAGCTCACTGCGAACAAGGAGGCCAAGCGCATCGTGATCCAGACCATCCAGCGCGTGGCCACCGAGCATGCCGTGGAGAACGCCGTAAGCACCTTCCACATCGAGAACGACGAGTTCAAGGGCCGCATCATCGGTCGGGAAGGGAGGAATATCAGGGCACTGGAAGAAGCAACCGGCGTGGAGATCGTGGTGGATGACACCCCGGGAGCCATCATCCTCAGCTGTTTCGACCCGGTTCGCCGCGAAATGGCACGCCTGGCCCTGCACCAATTGGTGAAGGACGGCCGGATACACCCGGGCCGCATCGAGGAGATCGTGGCCAAGACCAAGAAGCACCTCGAGGAGGAGATCCTGGAGATCGGCAAGCGCACCTGCATCGACCTGGGCATTCACGGCCTGCACACCGAGCTGATCCGCATGGTGGGCCGCATGCGCTACCGCAGCAGCTATGGACAGAACCTGCTGCAGCACAGCCGGGAGACCGCCAATCTCTGCGCTACCATGGCCGCCGAGCTCGGCCTGAACGTGAAGGCAGCGAAGCGCGCGGGACTGCTGCACGATATCGGCAAGGTGCCCGAGGATGAACCCGAGCTGCCGCACGCCCTGCTCGGCATGAAGCTCGCCGAGAAGTACGGCGAAAAGCCCGATGTCTGCAATGCCATCGGAGCGCACCATGACGAGATCGAGATGACCAGTCTGCTCTCACCCATCGTGCAGGCCTGCGACGCCATCAGCGGTGCCCGCCCCGGTGCCCGCCGCGAGGCCGTGGAGCAGTACATCAAGCGACTGAAGGACCTTGAAAGCATCGCCATGAGCTATGACGGAGTGTCCAAGGCATACGCCATCCAGGCCGGGCGCGAACTCCGCGTAATGGTGGAGAGCGACCGCGTTACCGATGGGGAAGCCGACAGCATCAGCATGAGCATCGCCGACCGCATCCAGACCGAGATGACCTATCCCGGACAAGTGAAGATCGTGGTGATCCGTGAGAAACGCTCCATGGCCGTGGCCAAGTAACGGGATGCCCGGCAGGAAGCGCTCCACCATCCTGGTCACCGGCGGTGCGGGCTTTATCGGCTCCCACGTCTGCGATGCGCTGCTGGCGGAAGGCCATGTGGTGCGCTGCTTGGACAACCTCGCAACGGGCAGGGCGCGCAATATTGAGCATCTCAGCGGGGTGGAGGGCTTCTCCTTCATCAAGGGCGATATCTGCGAGACCAAGGACCTGGATGCCGCCATGGAGGGTGCCGATGCCGTGGTCCACCTGGCCGCCTTGGGTAGTGTGCCGCGCTCCGTCGCGTTCCCCCTCGCTACCGAGGCCGCCAACCTCGGAGGCTTCCTCTATCTCCTGGAGGCTGCGCGCAAGCTGGGGGTGAAACGGATCGTATTTGCCAGCAGCAGCAGCGTGTACGGCGATAGCCCCGTACTGCCGAAAAAGGAGGGTCAGGAGGGCAATGCCCTGTCGCCATACGCCGTGACCAAGGCCATGGACGAGGCCTACGCGGGACTCTACCATCGCCTGTTCGGAATTGAAGCCATCGGCCTGCGCTTCTTCAACATCTTCGGGGAGCGCCAAGACCCCGAAGGTGCCTACGCGGCGGCCATCCCCAAGTTCATCCGCGCCCTGCTGAGGAATGAGCCTCCCGTGGTGCATGGCGACGGACTCCAGACCCGGGACTTCACGTATGTGAGCAATGCCGTCCATGCCGTGCAACGAGCATTGGCCGCACCTTCCGCCTTGGCCGGAGAGGTGTACAACATCGCTTACGGCGATACCTGCGACCTGCTGGCGCTGTTGGAAAAACTGCAGCAGCGCCTGGCCCGCATCGATCCCCGCATGGGCGAGATCGATCCCGAACATGCACCGGCCCGGCCGGGTGATGTGCGCGCCTCCCATGCCGACATTTCCAAGGCCCGTGAACAACTGGGATATGCCCCGCGTTTCAGCGTGGACGAAGGATTGGACCGCGCCGTGCCCTGGTATGCGGAACATTGGCGTTGAAACAAACACTGAGGATGGAAAAGAGAACATTGGTAATGGGGGCCAGCACCAAGGAGGAGCGCTACTCCAACATGGCCATTCGCAGTTTGCGCCAGCACGGGCAACCCGTGGTGGCGGTGGGCTTGCGTGAAGGCCGGGTCAGCGATGTCCCCATCGTGAAGGCCATTCCGGACGGGACCGATTTCGATACGGTGACCATGTACCTCAATACCCATAACCAGGAGCCCTGGCAGCAGGCCCTGCTGGCACTGAAGCCCAAGCGCATCATCTTCAACCCCGGCGCGGAAAACCGGGAATTCGCCAAGCAGGCCGAGGCGGTCGGCATCGAGACGGTGGAGGCTTGCACCCTGGTGATGCTGAACACCGGGCAGTTCTAAGGGGGAGAGATCCGTGGATCCGGCTGCTGAGACGCAGAGGCGCAGAGATGAAATGGGAGTTGGCGGCGGAGCATGTCCTGCTCGGCAGCCATGGGTGCCCGATCGTTGAGCATTGAGGTCCGAGCTTCCGTGTTTTTGGCTCGAAAACGCAAGCATTTACTGAGGCGGCCGCTTTTCTCAGCGCCTCCGCGTCTAATTATGAGGCTCCAATTCCTGCAATATCACCTCACAGGCTTCCCGCACAAGCTCCTCCGTAATGCACAACGGCGGTGCTATCCGGAACGCCGTAGGGCAGCTCAGGAACCAAAAGCCCAGCACGCCGCGTTCCAAGCAACCCATCACCACGCGCTGCACCTTGAGGGCATCTCCCAGGTCCACGGCGAGCATCAGGCCCATGCCACGCACTTCCTTGATCGCCGGGTGAACCAGCAGTTCCTTAAAGAGCGCTCCCATACGGTCGGCGTTGACGGCGAGGTGCTCTTCCTCCAACACGTTCAGGGCCGCCAAGCCCGCAACACAGGGGATGGGATGACCACCGAACGTGGTGATGTGCCCCAGAACGGGATCATGCGTGAACAGGTGCATCCGTTCCTTCGAACTGACAAACGCACCCATGGGCATGCCGCCGCCCAAGGCCTTGCCCAGCACCAGGATGTCCGGTACCACCCCGAAATGCTCGAACGCAAAGAGCTTCCCGGTACGTCCAAAGCCGGTTTGCACCTCATCAAAAATGAGCATTGCGCCCGTCTCATCACAGCGTTTCCGCAGCGCCAGCATCCAGCTCCGGTCCGGCACCCGCACGCCGGCATCGCCTTGTATCGGTTCGATGATCACTGCTGCCGTGCCCTCGTTGACCAACGCAAGATCCTCCTCTTCGTTGAAGCGCATGAAGCGAACGCCCGGCAATAGGGGCCGGTTGCGGTACTTCTTCTCCTCGTTGCCGGTGATGCTCAGTGAGCCGTGCGTGCTGCCGTGGTAGCTCTTGTGGCAGGCCACCAACCCCGTGCGGCCGGTGATGCGCTTGGCGAGTTTGATGGCAGCCTCGTTCGCTTCGGTGCCACTGTTCACGAAGTAGACGCTGTCCAAGCCGGCCGGTAATAGGCTCGTGAGCCTTTCCGCAAAACGCACTTGCGGCTCCTGGATGAACTCGCCGTACGGGATCACGTGCAGGTACTTGTCCGCTTGCTCCTTGATCGCTGCCACCACCTTCGGATGCCGGTGCCCCGCGTTGTTCACCGCCAGGCCGGCCACCAGGTCCAAATACCGTCTGCCATCGCGGGTGTGCAGGTGGCAGCCTTCCGCACCAACGATGTCCAGTGCAATGGGGAAGGGGCTGGTTTGGGCCAGATGAGCCAAAAAGGAAGCACGGAGGTCGGGCATGCCGCAAAGATCGGTGCAACCGCTCATCCGGCTCTAACCGCAGCTCTAGCTCGGCCCCGGCCGAGCGGTCCTATCTGGTCGCGCCCCGCGATGCATCCCCATCTGCACCGCTAGGCTCCCGATAGGGATGCATCGGCGGTTTTTCCCCATAGGTCAGCACCCTCAGCGGTTCCTCCCCTGCGACCGCATCCGCTTCAGCAGCTCCCGGTTGAAATCACGTTCAGCGCCTTCAAGTTCAAGGGTTTTCACCGCACCGATGCTCTTTTTGAACTCCTCCACGTAGCGCTTGCGGATATCCAACTGGTCCTGCCGGTTCTTCAGGATCTCATCGATCGCCTTGGAAGCATCCGCTTCGGTGAGCGTTCCGGATCCCTTCCGGTCGCGGCGCTCCGAGCGCAACTCCTTCCGGGCCGCTTCCATTTCCGCATCATAGCGGTCGTAGATCGGCCAAAAGGTCCGGGCTTCCTCCGGGGAAAGTGCCAAGCGTTGGGTGATGAAGGCGCTCTTCTGGGCCTTGATCTCCTTCATTTTGTCCGGTGAGATCCCCGGTTCGCCGTCCTGGGCATGCGCCATGCCGGCGATCCCGGCGATCAGGGTGAAGAGGAAGGGCCGAAGGATATGGACGTTCATTGTTGATGGAGGTAATCGGTGAGGTCGATATCATGCTGGTCCACGTACGCCAACGCTTCGTTGGGTGTGAGCTGCACGGTGACGGAATCGAAAACGGGCCATTCCGCTTCCGTTGCATCGGCCATGATCGTTTGTGTGTCGAACTGCTCGGAGGTCGCGTATTGCAAGGCTTCGTCGGGTGTAAAGGCGGCAACGTCGGGATCGTTCGGGGCGCGCAACGAATGCACGGCGAAGATCACCAAGGCCAGTGCAGGCAAAGCTAGCGCGGCGCGTTTCATCCAAATGAGCCGTGGAGTGCGGGACCGCTGGGAAGCAAGGGCCTGCACCTGGTGCGGGAAGCGCTCGAAAAAGCCTTCTTCCACGGCAAAGGGATCCTGCTTTGGTATCCCGAAGAGCATCGGCGCGTCCTTCCGCACCTCGTTCTCCTCGTTATGGTCCTTCATGGTCATCGGTTGCTTTGACGTTCTTGTACCGGATTGGTTTGATCGGGTCGGGAAAGGCCCTGGGTCAGCTCGGCCTCGATCTTCTTCACGGCGATGTGGTAGCTGGACTTCAGCGCGCCCACACTGGTGCCGGTCACGCGGCTCATCTCCTCATATTTCAGTTCATCAAAATACTTCATGGTGAAGACCGCGCGCTGCTTGGGCGGAAGGGTCATCACGGCACGTTGCAGCTTCCGCTGGATCTCGTCCCCTGTGAAATGTTCGCCTGATCCCATGCTGGAGGTGAGGCGGTCGGTCACGGTCGCTTCACTGGTGAATATCCCGCGCCGCATGCGCTTGAGGTGGCTGATGCTCTCGTTGTGGGCAATGCGGTACAGCCAGCTGTAAAGTTGTGCATCCTCGCGGAACTTGTCGAGCCCGGTCCAAGCCTTCAGGAAGACGTTCTGCAACACATCCTTCGTCTCGTCCGGGTCGGTGACCATGCGGCGGACAAAGCCGTAGAGCCGTTGCTGGTGCTTGCGCACGAGCAAGTTGAACGCATAGTGCCTGCTTTCCTCCTTGCGGAAGAGGGCGATCAACTCCTCATCGGTGGGCTCGTTCATCGGGATCAGAAGATCAGAGGATCAGATGATCAGAGTTCTCTGCCGAAGCTGTAGCGAAGGTGGAAAATGAAATGCCTTTCTCCTTACGTCCCCGTAGGATCACCGCCTCGAAGCTATGGCTCGGCCCCGGCCGAGCGGTTCTATTCCGTCGCGCCCCCGCGACACTTCGGTAACTCACTTCCGCTTCAGTACCCGCTTGGTCGCTGCTACCACGTCCGGTGTGTCCAGTCCATACTTGGCGAGCAATTGTTCCGGTGTTCCGCTCTCGCCGAAGCTGTCGTTCACGGCCACGTACTCCATGGGCGTGGGCAGCTCGCGGGCGAGCAATTGCGCGATGCTGTCGCCCAAGCCCCCGTGCCGTTGGTGTTCCTCGCAGGTCACTACGCATCCGGTCTTTCGTACGGAAGTAAGGACGGCCTCCTCATCCAATGGTTTGATCGTGTGGATGTTGATCACCTCCGCGCTGATGCCTTGCTTCTGTAGTTCCTCCATGGCCTGCAGGGCTTTCCATACCAAGTGCCCACAGGCGAAGATGCTCACGTCCGTGCCTTCGCTCAATAGCTGCGCCTTGCCGATCTCGAACGGCGTATCGGATGCAATGAAGACGGGCCACTTCGGACGACCGAAGCGCAGGTATACCGGGCCTTCGTGGTCGGCGATGGCGATCGTGGCCTGCTTGGTCTGGTTGTGGTCGCAGGGCACGATCACCGTCATGCCCGGCAGCATCTTCATCAGTCCGATGTCCTCCAGGATCTGGTGCGTGGCACCGTCCTCCCCCAGGGTGAGGCCCGCGTGGCTCGCGCAGATCTTCACGTTCTTGCCCGAGTAGGCGATGCTTTGGCGGATCTGGTCGTACACCCGGCCAGTGCTGAAGTTGGCGAAGGTGCCCGTGTAGGGGATCTTCCCGCCGATGGTCAATCCGGCGGCCATCCCCATCATGTTGGCTTCGGCCACGCCCACTTGGAAAAAGCGGTCGGGGAAGGCCTTGGCGAAATCACCCATCTTCAGCGATCCTGTGAGGTCGGCACACAAGGCCACCACGCGGTCGTCCGTTTTTCCGATCTCCAACAGCCCTTCGCCGAAGCCGCTGCGGGTGTCCTTCTTGTCAAGTACAGGGTAGGTGGTCATGGTGCTGGTGATTGGGTGCTGGTGATTGGTGATTGGACATTCTCCGACTCAGGACTCAAGACTCAGGACTCCCGACTCAAGACTGACCGAATTCCTCTGTGCTCTCTGTGTCTCTGTGGTGAATACTCTTGCCTCAAAGTTCGATATTGATCGCTCTTCCGCTTGTTACGGTCACATCCTTCACGATCGAGAAAGCGGTTTCCTTGGCGCCACCGGGGCGATAGACCACGCGGTAGTTGCCGGGGAGCAGCTTGAACTGGTTGCGTGCAAGTCGCCGATCCAGGTCCACTACCCAGACCAGTTCGTTGCCGACCGCTTGGAAGATGGCTCCGGGGCCGGGCACATTGGCGATCACGTTCAACACGCCGCTCTTCGGGATGCTCACCGGGGTGACGGCGCTTTGGCGGATCACGACGTTCGGGATGGAGAGGCGGGGGAGGGTGAGCACCTCCAGGTCGTACGTGCCGGTCCGGTAGAGCTGTGAAGTGTTCATGGGCTGGGCGTTCAACGTGGTGCTCTCGCCTTGCTTGCGCACGATGCAGGCCACCGGGAGCTCCGCCGTAACGGCCCCCTCGATCTTCAGTTCCAAGGTGCCCTGCCCGGCCACCAGGGCCACTACGTTGTGCCGTCCGGCCTCTATCACCACGTTCTCCTTCACGCTTGGCGGCACCGTGTGGGCCACGATGCGATAGGTGAAGACCGGGTCGATGCTCAGGGTGTCGGGCACGCCGCGCAGGTTCATGGTATGCACGAAGTCGTAGCGGTCCTCGCCGGTGCGCTGGTCGTAGAAGGTCACGGGGACATCGGTCTCCGTGGGCTGGCTTCCGTCGGTGAGCAGGAGCAATTGGGTGGTGGTGCTGCGCAACGCCTGTTCGATCACCACGCGGAGCACGCGGTCGAAGGTTTCCGGCGTGCCGGCATCGTAGTAGTTGCCCACGCACTTCAGGCTGAACTTGTTGGCCTCTTCAATGCCGATGCCGATCACAAAGGGCTTCAGGATGATGCCTTTGGCCTGTAGTGCGCGGCTTACCGCGCAAGGGTCCTCGTCGCACGCCTCGATCCCGTCGGTGATCAGGATGATGACGTTGCGCGACTTGTTGTCGGGGAAATCCCCTGCCGCTTTTTCCAGTGAACGGGCGATCGGCGTGGTGCCCAAGCACTGCACGGAGTTCATCTTGTCGCGGATGGCCTGGGCATTGTTCGGCCCGAAAGGCACCTCCAGCTTGGTGTCGTCGCAATCCTGCTTGCCGGGTTCGATCTTCGTTTGGTGCCCATAGACCCGTAGTGCCAGTTCCACGTTCTCCAAGTGCTCCAGGGGAATGAGCGATTCCAGCAGCACCCGGCGGGCAGCATTGATCCGCGGCTCATTGCCCCAGAATGCGTTCATGCTGTTGCTTCCGTCCATCACAAAGAGGATGCGGGTGTGCTCCTGCGGTGGCGTTGTGGTGCTTTGGGCGTGGGCTACTGGTGCGGTCAGGACGGCCAGGAATGCCAAGAATGTAAAATGTAGAATGTAAAATGTAGAATGTCCAATGGCGCTTCGCCAGTTCGGTGCTTTCCCGCTCCAGTATGCGCGGACGATCCAGTCGCGGCAACGCCTGACAACTGAAAACTGACAACTGACAACCGCCATTTCAACCCTCATAACGTGGGAACAACGCAAAAGCGTGCCGAATTGATCTAAAGCAGCCACAGCGCAGCGATCAATAATCCCCCAACGTTTCGGGAAGCTGCTTCAGCGCATCGGCCAGTTGAGCGTCGTTGGGCGCGATGCCGTGCCATTCATGGGTACCCATCATGAAGTCCACGCCAGCGCCCATTTCGGTGCGCATCAGGATCATCACGGGTTTGCCTTTGCCGGTGCGGCTGATGGCCTCCTCGAAACCGGCCAGCACTGCGGCCATGTCATTGCCCTTCATCTCCAGCACATCCCAACCGAAGGCCTTCCACTTGGCGTTGAGGTCGCCCAAGGGCATCACATCATCCACATCCCCGTCGATCTGGCGACCGTTCCAGTCCACCGTGGCGATCAGGTTGTCCACCTTCTTGCCGGGACCGGCGAGCGCAGCCTCCCAGATCTGGCCTTCCTGCAATTCGCCATCGCCGTGCAGCGTGAATACCAACGATGGGTCACCATTGAGCTTCTTCGCCAAGGCCGCGCCGATGCCCACGCTGAGCCCCTGGCCCAAGGAGCCGCTGGCCATGCGCACGCCGGGCAGTCCTTCGTGCGTGGTGGGATGCCCTTGCAGGCGTGAATCGATCTTGCGGAAGGTCTTCAGTTCCTCCAAGGGGAAGTAGCCGCTGCGGGCCAAAACACTATAGAACACGGGGCTGATGTGGCCATTGCTGAGGAAGAAGAGGTCCTCGCCGATGCCGTCCATGCTGAAGTTCTCCGGGTCGTGGCGCATCACATGGAAGTAGAGCGCGACCAAAAAGTCCGTACAGCCCAACGAGCCGCCGGGGTGGCCGCTCTGGCAGCCATGCACCATGCGCACGATGTCGCGGCGCACTTGGCCGGCGATGGACTTCAGTTCTTCTACGGAGGTGCTCTTGGCGGTGCTCCGATGTGTATCGGAGGGGGCAGGTGTGGTCATGGCGGCAGGGATTCCCGTTGTGATGCGCGAAGGTATCCGATGGGCCTGCGGACCTTGCCCCGCGTGGAAAACTTTTGACAAGTAGATGGGGGCGATCAGATGATCGGAAAATGAGATGATCAGAAAATTGAATGCCACGCTCAATGGACGGCGGGTCTCAATGGGTGCCGAATGGAACGCTGATTACGCTGACTGTGCGTCGCCAAAGCACTTCCGTGCATTCGGCAGCCTGACGCGACGGCACGTTCCATCGGGAAACCCGAGCGCGTGCTGAGACTTGCAGGAGCCCCACAAGTCGCCCTTCCCACGGTAGGCAGGCCCGGCCTATTCGGTTAAGAACGCACACCTATGCTTAGCCGTGAAGTCGTGCAGTAGCGGGGGGAAGTCACATCCAGCTTGTTACTTGACTCCATGCACGCGCTCGGGTTTTTCCCGAGTGCGTTCTGCCTAGGCCTCCGGCCCGCCTCAAGTACGTATGGCCAGTTGGGTGCGAAGACGGGCCGGAGGCCCTGGGATCCGATCACTCGGCAAAAAGCCGAGCGATTGCGCGCGTTGGGAACACGCGAGCGAGTGCGGGGGATGTATTGACTTGCGTTCATGGCATTTGAGATTTCACCCATCGGGAGGTGGCCATGTTCCCATGTCGGTCCACCACACGAACCAGATATAGTCCCGGTTTGAGCGATCGTGTATCCAACAGTTCGCCTTTTTGGGATTGGACAGCGTTCAGAACATCCCGCCCCGAAGCATCCAAAATGCGCACGGTCCAAGGTCTGTTCATTGTGGGTTCCTCGATACACAATTCGTCCGTGCCCGGGTTGGGGTACAATTCAAACAACTGCGCGGTCGGTTCATCAACACCGGCATCATCGGCATCGAGCCTTACCACCCATGCATCCGAACTACCATGGTTCCCGGTCACATCCCCGTTCAATGAACGCGTATACCCGGCAAGAAGAGTGGTTCCATCCGCACCTGCCCAAAGCGCATTCGCGCGGTCCTCGCTCGTTCCCCCAAGCGCTTTTTGCCATATCAGCGCACCCACGGAATCAAGCTTCAGCACCCAGAGATCATCACCGCCGTGCAGTCCTGTAACGTCCCCGCTGTTCGAATTCGAATAGCCTGCGACGATGTATCCGCCATCGCTCGTCGTTTTCACCGATTTAGCGATTTCCGGACCATATCCCCCGAGGGCTTTTTGCCACTCAATGGATCCCGCCCCGTCCAATTTTACCACCCAAACATCCCAACTGCCATGATCTCCGGAAACATCCCCGTCATGGGAATTGGTATATCCTGCTAGAATATATCCTCCATCACCCGTGAGCTCCACCGCATAAGCATTATCGCTTGAACTTCCACCTAATGCCCTTTGCCATTCGATCTCCCCAACGTTGGAGAGTTTTAAGACCCACATGTCCTCAGCTCCCACCGGTTCCTCGCCTGCATGATGGCCGATCACATCTCCATCATGTGATTTTGCCACCCCGGCAACGATGAACCCGCCTTCAAATGTCTCCCTGACGGCTTGCGCGGATTCGGCGATCGAGCCTCCATAAGCCCTCTGCCAGAGGATAGCCCCGATCTCATTGAGCTTCACTACCCAAGCATCAGGTGGCCCGTGCGAACCATTGACGTCGCCATCATTGGACGCCGTTTGACCCGCCAGGATGAATCCCCCATCGGAGACTTGTTGGACCGAGTACCCGCGATCGTACCCGGAGCCGCCCAAGGTGGTTTGCCATTCAAGGCCGCCAGAGGCGTTTAGTTTCACGAGCCAAACGTCCTGTTCCCCATGGTTGCCGGAGACATCCCCGTTGTTCGAGTCCGTGGTTCCGGCCAGTATGTATCCGCCATCCAACGTTGGAGCTATTGCATTCGCTACGTCCGAACCTGTCCCACCCAAGGACCGCTGCCATTCAACGGACCCTGAATTGTCGATCTTGAACACCCAGGCATCGGTAAATCCATGATTCCCGGAAACATCACCATCTATCGAAGTGCTGCTCCCTGCAAGGACATATCCTCCATCCGCTGATGCCACCATGGCATTAACTTGATCAGAGTACGAGCCGCCATATGCCATTTGCCATTGGATGGAAGGCGCGGACTGCCCGTAGCACGCACAAATGCGCAGCAGTAAGATAGTGCAGATCAAAATTGGCTTGTTCATGTGCGTGCCTCCCCGTTAGATCAAAGCTAATCCGACTCAGAGCTTTCAACAACTTCTATCCCGGCGCTCCGGTATTTTCCCGAGCCTGCATGCCGTAAGGATGTGCCTCCTGCCTAGGCCTCCGGCCCGCCTCAAGTACGTATGGCCAGTTGGGTGCGAAGACGGGCCGGAGGCCCTGGGATCCGATCACTCGGCAAAAAGCCGAGCGATCGAGCGTGTTGGGGGCACGCGAGCCTACTTCAGAAATTGGATCATCTTTCCAGAAAATCCCGAAATCCGGGATGGCGGAGCGCCTTCACCAGGAGTATGATGCCACCGAGAAATAGAGGGATATAGGTCAAGAGGAAAAGTGCGCCGGAAAATGGCCAGTGCTGGAATTTGAAGATCACCGAGACCAGCGTGAAGCACAGGCCGATCGCTACGAGGATCAAACCATGTCGCGCTTTCATCCCTTCCGGAACAAACTCTCCGGATCCTCGAAAGCCTTGAACTCTATGGCGTGGCCGTCCGGGTCCTCGATGAAGAAGCTGCGCTGCTCGCCCACTTCGCCCTTCATCACCACTTGGGGCTCGATGAAGAAGCGCACGCCGAGCTTTTTGCACTTGTCGCGCATCTTCCGCCAGTCGGCGAGTTCCAGCACGATGCCCCAGTGGTTGCTGGGCACATGGCTGTGCGGGTTGTAGGTGTTGGCGGTCTTCACCACCATGGGCACTTGCTGGATGGTGAGCTGGTGCCCGAAGAAGTCGTAGTCCACCCAATGGTCGGAGCTGCGACCCTCGGTGCAGCCCAACAGCCCTCCGTAGAAGGCCTTCATGCGCTTGAGGTCCGTGGTGGCAAAGGCGAGGTGGAAGCGACCGTTGAGCATGTGTCGAAGAGTTTCTGGTGGATAGAACGCGGATAACGCGGATCTTTATGATTTGCGCTGAGCCGGAGATCTAACAGTGGTCTCAATCCTCGTCGTCGTCCTCGTCGTCCGCTGGTGGGGCATCCTTGTCCACCTCCTCTTCCTCCTCCTCTTCTTCGGCACCTTCGATGTCGTCGGAGCCTTCGAGGTCCTCCCTGTCGTCATCGTCGTCGGTATCCTGTTCGAGGAACTCGTCCATGGCCTCGCGGCTTTCGGTGTTCACTTTGATCAGGTACATCACCTCGGCGGTGCGCAGTTCGATCACGCGGAGGTTCTCTCCCTTGGGCGTGCTCACCGTGCGGATGTGGCTGTTCTCGATCCCGTCCGGGTATTGCTCCTGCAGCTTGTCGCGCAGTTCGTCGGTCAGGGTTTCAAAAGATCGGATGCGGCGTTCCATGTTCGTTGTTACTGGTCGAGGATGTAGGCGAAGATGAGCGGTGCCACAATAGTAGCATCACTTTCGATGACGAACTTCGGGGTATCGACATCGAGTTTTCCCCAAGTGATCTTTTCGTTCGGCACGGCGCCGCTGTAGCTGCCGTAGCTGGTGGTGCTGTCGCTGATCTGGCAGAAGTAGCTCCAGAACGGGGTCTTGCGCTGGAGGTCCTGCTCCAGCATGGGCACCACGCAGATCGGGAAGTCGCCCGCGATGCCGCCACCGATCTGGAAGAAGCCGATGCCCTCCTCCCCGGCGTTGGCGGTGTACCAATCGGCCAGGAAGATCATGTATTCGATGCCGCTCTTCATGATGCGGGGCTCGCAATCGCCCATGATGCAGTGCGCGGCGAAGATGTTGCCCATGGTGCTGTCCTCCCAGCCCGGGCATACGATGGGGAGGTTGCGCTCCGCGGCGGCCACCATCCAGCTGTCCTTGGGGTCGATCTGGTAGTACTCCTTCAGGGCACCGGAGTTGATCATTTCGTAGAACAGCTCGTGCGGGAAGCGGCGCTTGCCGTTGTCCTGTCCGTCCTTCCACAGTTTCACGGCCTGTTCCTCCAAGCGGCGGAAGGCTTCCTCCTCGGGGATGCAGGTATCGGTCACGCGGTTCATGCCGCGGTCGGCCAAGGCGCGCTCATCCTCGGGTCCCAGGTCGCGGTAGTGGGGCACGCGCTCGTAGTGGTCGTGCGCCACCAGGTTCATCACGTCCTCTTCCAAGTTGGCACCGGTGCAGCTGATGATGTCCACCTTTCCCTGGCGGATCATCTCGGCGAGGCTCTTGCCCAGTTCGGCCGTGCTCATGGCACCGGCCAGGGATATCAGCATCTTCTTTCCGCTGGCCTTATGGACCTTGTATGCTTTGGCCGCATCCACCAAGGCGGCTGCGTTGAAGTGCAAATAGTGCTTCTCAATGAAGGACGAGATCGGACGGGTGTTGCTCATAATGATCGCCTTTCGGCTTGTCTTGTTTTGTTCGGGGCGGAAAGGTAATGAGAGGTGCGTGTTAAGTCTTGAGTCCCGAAGGTCCGGTCGTGATTGGTGAGTTGTCCCGATCAGCGATCAGTAGAATTGGCGATCGGAATTGCTCCGCGTCTCTGCGTCTCCGCATTCCAACATCGATCCTCCATACCGCTCATAACCACCTTTCTTGTACCATTGTTCACCCATGAACTGGATACTCGTTGGTGAAGTGGCATACGTGCTGGTGATCGGCGCGATCGCCTTGCGCATCATCTACGATACGCAGAGCACGTCGAAGACGCTGGCCTATCTGTTGTTGGTGGTCTTTCTGCCGTTGGCGGGCGCCATCATCTACTTTTCGGTGGGCATCAATTATCGCAAAAACAAGATCTACAGCCGAAAGCTGAAGGTGAACACCAGGCAGCTGGAGGATGTGGAGGAACTGCTCCACACGCGAGCACGGGCGAACATGGACCTGCTACGGCCCGAGGCGGTGCGGCCCTTGGCCACGCTGCTGCTGAACGATAGCTCCAGCCCGTTCACCTTCGGGAATACGGTGAAGCTTCTGGTGAACGGTGAGGAGAAGTTCCCCGAGCTGTTCGCCATGCTTGAAGCGGCCCGGCAGCATATCCACCTGGAGTACTACATCGTGGAGCCGGGGGCCATCACCGGCCGCATGAAGGAGATCCTGCTGCGCAAGGCCGCCGAGGGCGTGCAGGTCCGCTTTATCTACGACGACTTCGGAAGCCGCTCCATCCGGGGAAGATGGGTGAAGGAACTGGTCGAGGGAGGGGTGGAGGCCTACCCGTTCTCGCCGGTGCGCCTGCTCTTCCTGGCCAACCGGTTGAACTACCGGAACCACCACAAGTTGGTGGTGGTGGATGGCAGGAGCGCCCTGATCGGAGGCATCAACCTGAGCGACCGGTACAGCAACGCGAACCCTGCCGCCGGACAGGTCCATTGGCGGGACACGCATCTGCGCATCGATGGGGAAGGCGTCCATCACCTCCAGCACGCCTTTTTGTGCAACTGGAATTTCTGTGCCCGGCAACAGCTGCAGATGGACCGTTCCTTCTTCCCCGACCTGCAGGGCGGCGTGGGGGATACCACCGTGCAGATGGCCATTAGCGGCCCCGACTCCCCCACGGAGACGATCATGCTGTCCTTGATGAAGGCGATCCATCTGGCGCAGGAGCGGATCCTGATCACCACGCCCTATTTCATTCCGGGGGACCCGATCCTGGACGCCCTGCGGGTGGCTGCCCTCAGCGGGGTGAAGGTGCAGTTGCTGGTGCCCGGGAACGGCGATTCCTGGCTGGTGAACCATGCAGCGCGCTCCTACTATGGGGAGCTATTGGAGGCGGGGGCCGGGATCTTCCTGTATCGCAAGGGGTTCATGCATGCCAAGACCATGGTGGTGGACCGGAGCATCAGCGTGGTGGGCACCGCGAACATGGACCAGCGCAGTTTCCATCTCAACTTCGAGATGAACGCCTTGATCTACGGCAGCCCGATGGCCGATGAGCTCGCCGCGGTCTTTGCGAACGACCTCCTGCACGCCGATCGGATCGATCCGGAGCGGTGGCACTCCCGCCCGGATTACACGCTACTGCCCGAGCGGGTGGCACGGCTGCTGTCACCGTTGATGTAGGGTGCTTGTGACCTTGGTGGGGAGCAGTGGCTGGTGACTTGTGACCGGAGGCTGCTTGATGATCAGCGCTGGTCCGGTTGGCTCGCGCATTCTACTGTGGCTTGGTGTCGAGGAAATGTAAAATGTAGAATGTAGAATGTAGAATGTGGAATGCTGGCTTCGACTAGTCCGTCGCGGCCATCCGATCACTGATCACCATGCACCGATCACTCCTTCGCGTACCCCAGCAGGTCCAGCATTTGATCCGAGCTCTGTATCTCGCTGAAGACGCGGTCCGTCAACGTGCCGTCCGGGAGGCGGTCGATGAGGACGTACTTGGGCTTGGGGATCAGGCAGTGCTGGATACCGCCGTAGCCGCCGAGCGTGTCCTGATAGGCGCCGGTGTTGAAGAAGCCGAGGTACTGCGGCCGGTCCTCGCGGAAGCGCGGCAGGTAGATGGCGTTGACGTGCTGCTCGCTGTTGTAGTAGTCGTCGCTGTCGCAGGTCATGCCCCCGAGGAAAACGCGCTCGTACTCGTCCTGCCAGTTGTTGATGGGGAGCATGAGGAAGCGCCGGTTGATGGCCCAGGAGTCGGGCAGGGTGGTCATGAAACTGCCGTCGATCATGTTCCAGCGCTCCTTTTCGTTCTGCTTCTTCTGGTTGAGGATGCTGAAGAAGGTGGCACCGCTCTCACCCACGGTGTAACTGCCGAACTCGCTGTAGAGGTTGGGCTCCTGCACGCCGTTCTCGTCGCAGATGTCCTTGATGCGGCCCACGATCTCGCCGATCATGTAGTCCACGTCGAAGTGCCGGTTGAGGCTGTTGTCGATGGGCAGCCCCCCACCGATGTCCAAGGTGTCCAGCGAGGGGCAGAGCTTCTTCAGGTCGCAATACACGTTCACGCACTTGGTGAGCTCGTTCCAGTAGTAGGCGCTGTCGCTGATGCCGGTGTTGATGAAGAAGTGCATGAGCTTCAGCTTGAACTTGCGCTGCTTGCTCACGTTGCGCATGTAGAAGGGGATGATGTCCTTGTAGCCCACGCCCAGCCGGCTGGTGTAGAACTCGAACTTCGGGGCTTCCTCCGCCGCGATGCGGATGCCGATGTCGCACGGGCCGGTGATGGCCTCGTCCAGCGCCCACAGCTCGCTCATGTTGTCGATGATGGGGATGGTGCGCACCCCGCTGTTGGCCAGGTTCCCGATGTTGCGGATGTACCGCTCGTCCTTGTACCCGTTGCAGAGAATGGTGGCGCTGCGCGGCATTTCGCCCGTGGCCATCAGCCGCTCAATGATGTTGATGTCGTACGCACTGCTGGTCTCCAGGCTCACGCCCTTCTTCAGCACTTCGGTCATCACGTAGCTGAACTGGTTGCTCTTGGTGCAGTAGAAGTATTCGTAGGTGCCGTTGTAGTCGTGCTCCTTGAAGGCCTTTGCGAAATACTCCCGGGCCAGATCGATCTTCTCGCCGATCTTGGGCAGGTACATGATGCGCAAGGGCGTTCCGTGCTTCTTGATGATGTCCATCAAGGGCAGGTCGTTCCACGTCAACAGTTCATTGTCGAACTTGAACTCTCCTTGGGGGAAATCAAAGGTCTGCTCGATCAGGTCGATGTAACGGGTCTTCATGGAACGGCGCGGAGGGTTTTTGGCGATGCAGGGTGAACGGGTACGGCGCAAGGGACTTCCCCGAAGCTCTTGCCCGGAGGGAAGTGGAGGTCCGCCCCGGTGGTGAAAAGCGCTTGGATGGCGCAGCAAGGACCGGGGAGAAGGGGCGGCAACATCAGCGGAAGGGAGGCACCGTGGCGGCACGTCGCTGCACCTTCGCGGCGGAAGGATGCAGGACGATGGAGGGGTATGTGGGTACGCTGGACATGCCGGGACGGTGCAAAGTAAAAGCCTCGGCCCGTTGGGAATGTAAAATGCGGAATGAAAAATGTAAAATGTGGAATGGCCCCCTGCTGCTGCATTGCCCTCCGGCGCGTTCGCCGCTCCGTGCCCGCCGACTGCGTCACCCCACCGAGCTGATCCGCGTAGATCATAACGATCAGCGTTATCAGCGTTCCATCCAACGATCACAGCCAGCCCTTCCTCCGGAACAACCACAGCATCACCAGCGAGATCAGCAGCATTACGCCCATCACCGCGTAGTAGCCGTAGCGCCAGTGCAGCTCGGGCATGTGGTCGAAGTTCATGCCGTACACGCCCACGATGAAGGTGAGCGGGATGAAGATGGTGCTGATCACCGTGAGCAGCTTCATCACCTGGCCCATGCGCATGTTCAGGCCCGCGTGGTAGGTGTTCTCCAGGTTGGCCAGCTGGTCGCGGAACATCGCGATGCTCTCGGCGATGTACACGGTGTGGTCCTGCAGGTCGTTGATGTAGCGCTTGGTGCCCTTGTCGATCAGGTTGCTGGGGATGATGTTCATCCGCCCGGCGAGTTCCCGCGTGGGCGTTACCTGCCTGCTTACGGCGATCAGCTTGCGGCGCAGCTCCTGCATGGCGAGGAGGTCGGATTCCCGGGGCCGCTCCGTCACGCGTTCCTCCATCGCCTCGATCTGCCTGCCGAGGTCCTCCACGATGCTGAAGTAGTTGTCCACGATCACGTCCAGCAGGGAATACAGCAGGAAGTCCGCGCCCTTCTTCCGGAGCCGCCCCACCTTGTTGCGGATCCGGTCCCGCACGGGGTCCATCACATCGCCGGCCTCACTTTGGAAGCTGATCACGAAGCCCTTGCCCAGCACGAAGCTCACCTGCTCGCTCCAGACCTCCTCGCCGTCCGGGGACATGCTCAGCATCTTCACCACCACGAAAAGCTGGTCCTGGTATTCATCGATGGTGGGTCGGTGGTCGGTGTTCAGCACGTCCTCCAGCAACAGTTGGTGCAGGTTGAACTGCTCTCCGATGGCGGTGATGGCCTTGAGGTCCGCCAGCCCCGCCACATCGATCCAGGTCACGGTCCTGCCCGGATCGCCCACGTCGATCTTGTCCGCAGTCACCGCGCAACGTTCGGAGACCTCCTCCGCGTTGTACACGGTCACCTTGATGGTGGTGTCGATCTCCGGATCCTCGCTCACGGCCACCAGGGAACCCGGTGGCAGACCGGCCTTTTCACTGCGAAGCTTGGCCATGGGCGGGCGTTACGGGGCGCGTGTGGTCGGTTTGCAGGGCGCGCCGGATCGGGAGGGCGAAGGGGATGTTGTTCCGGAGGAAGCTCTCCAGCACGGCCTGGTTCATGTCGTAGTGCAACCGGCGCGCGGTCACCGGGTCCTTGGCCCAGACGTACATCCGCAAGGTGATGGCGCCTTCGTTGATCTTCACCACCCGCACGGTGATGGCCTCCCTGGGATCTTCCATGTTGGTCACATCCGGTCCCTGGATCCGGTCCGGGTGCAACAGGGCCAAATGCCTCATCAGGCTCATGGCGCGTTCCACGTCCGCATGCAACGCCAGCTCGAACTCGATGAACTCGCAGGTCCGTTCATCGCGGATGCTGCTGTTGACGATCCGGTCCTCGCTGAGGATGGAGTTGGGGATCATCAGGCGCCGGTGCTCGAAGGTGAGGATGGTGGTGTGGCGCAGGTTGATGTCCTCCACCGTGCCGAACACACCGATCTCGCCGGCCTGGATCATATCGCCCACGCGGAAGGGCTTGAAGGCCACGATGAAGACCCCGCTGATGATGTCGCTCAGCGCCTTCTGCGCCGCAAAGCCGATCACCACCGCCAGGATGCCCGCCCCGGCAAAGAGCGTAAGGGCCAGCGAGCGGAGCGAGGGGATCACGTAGATGATGGCGATCAGCGCCAGGATCACCATCATGGTGCGCACGCCGTTCCGGAAGAACCGGTAGCGCGTGCGTTCCTCCGGGGCTTGCGTGGGCGATCGCTTGTAGGCCCGCCGCAGGGCGAAGTAGATCAAGCGCTCCACGAACCATGCGGTGAAGAGTATGGCGACGATCTTCAGCAGCACCAACAGGTCCATGCCAAGGGTCTGCATCACGTGTACGAACTTGCTGGTTTCCGCCGCCATAGTGCCGTTGTTGATGCGAACTTACGGGCAGGCCGGGGCCGGGTTCCCGCCGCGGCCGAAAGCGATCAACAATGCAGCGTGCATGACCACCTTGGCGGGCAAGGGGCAAACGGGCGAACAAGGTCCGGCTTCCATCAACCCGCTCGGGCTTCCCGCGCTTTCAGGCATCGGCCAGTGAAGTGCGCAAGGGCACGCCACCGGCCACGTCCTTGGGTTCCTTGCCCTGGCGGAACACACGCATGCCCACGCCCTCCACGCTCAACTGGTCGCCCTTCACGTGGAGCAGGCTCCCTTCGCGCAGACCGGCCACCACGGCCTTCGGGTTCAATGCCAGGTACTCTTTGATCCGTTGGTCACGGCTTTCGCCACCGTGGCCGGGGATGGTGGCCTCGGTGTAGTGCGGATTGATCTGGAAGGGCACCAGCCCGAGCCCCCGCATGGTGGGCACCTCGGTGATGGGCATGTCGTTGGTGGTCATGATCGTGGGGCAGGCCACATTGCTGCCCGCGCTCCAGCCCACGTAGGGCAGGCCGCCCATCACCCGCACGCGGATGGCGCGCACCAGTTCCGTGCTGTACAGGGTGCGCAGCAGCTGGAACGAGTTGCCGCCGCCCACCGCCACGGCATCCGCGGTCTTCAGGGCCTTCACCTTGTCCGCCTCCTCGTGCAGGCTGAAGAGCTCGTGCCCCAGTGCCGCGAAAGCGTCCTGGGTCTTTTTGGCGTAATCGTCCAGGCTCATGGTCACCGCAGCGAAGGGCACGAATGCGATGCGCTTGCCGGCGCCAAGGAATTGCCGAAGGTGCTCCTCGGGCCAGCCCAAGTAGGCTTCGCCCGGCATGGTGGAGTTGGAAAGGAGGAGTAACTGCATGCGTTCGGGTTGTGGGGCCAAGGTAGTTCGCCTCGCTGGCGCAATTCAAATGATGCCTTCAAGGCATGCCATTGGAAGTGGGCGGCATGCGCAGGACGAACGCCGGGCAACAGGCTCCACCTTCCGTGCCAAGCCACCTAACTTTACACTACGCAAGAAGCCAGGTCCCCTCCCCATGTCCTCCTTGGTGCATAGCCTTCGTTGCTGCACAGTGCTCTGTGTTTGCCTGGCGTGGGGCGTGGATGCTCACGCACAGCTTCGGATCAACGAGGTCTGCTCCAAGAACTACCGCAGTGCGGAGGACGCCTTCGGGCACCACACGGACTGGATCGAACTGCACAACGCCGGAACCTCGGCGGTGCAGCTGGGCCAGTACTACTTGAGCGATCGCTTGTACGAACCGGGCATGTGGCGCATGCCGGAGATCTTGCTGGAAGCGGGCGGTCATGTGCTGTTCTTTTCCGCGCACAGCGAGAGCGGGGATGATCATTTCCCTTTCGGGATCGCACAGGAGGGGGAGTCGGTGTTCCTCTTTTCCGAAGCGCAGCAACTCCTGGACCGCATGGACATCCCCGCGCTGATCAGCGACCATAGCGCAGGCATTCCGCTGGGTGGCCAGGAGGTGCGCGTTTTCCAACAGCCCACGCCCGGCGCGCCGAACAGCACGCCGGACTATGCCGGCTATGCGACCATGCCGCTCCCGGGCATCGCACCCGGCCCTGTTCCCGCGGGCAGCAGCCTGCTGCTCCACACCAGCTCCGGAGGGGAGATCCGCATTTCGCTCGACGGCAAGGACCCCGATGCGGACAGCCCGCTCTGCACGGGTGCCGTGGTGCTCGACTCCACCGTGGTGGTGAAGGCCCAAGCAAGCCTGCCCGACCACCTGCCGTCGCCGGTGTTCACGGGCACCTACTTCGTGAACTTGCCCCAGGGGCTGCCCGTGGTTTCCCTTTCGGTGGAACCCGACAGCATGTTCCACGAGGAGCTCGGACTATACATGATGGGCCCCGATGCCGATGCGTTCCCGCCATACCATGGCGCGAACTTCTGGTCCAACAGGCACATACCCGTGCGCATGGAGTTCTTTGATGAACAGGGTCGCCAGCGCCATGTGCAACAAGTGGACCTGCGCATGCACGGTGGTACGCAGGCCCGCACCAAGCCGCAACGCTCCCTTCGCCTCACCGGTCGCAAGCGCTACGGCAACAGCCTGATCGAATACCCCTTCTTTCCGGAACGCGGCGGTTTCGACCAGTACAAGCACGTGGTGCTGCGCAATTCGGGCGGCGATTTCTGCCTGGCCCATTTCCGCGATGGCTTTTGGCACCAGCGCTCCCTGCACGCGGGCCTGGACATCGACGAACTGGCCTTCCGGCCGGTGCGGGTGTTCATCAACGGTGCCTATTGGGGCCTGATGAACCTGCGGGAGCGGATCAGCCCGCAGGACGTGGCCCTGAACCATGGCCTGGACAGTGACGAGGTCCTCTTCTTCGACCAGGAGAACGAACCCTTGCAGGGCGACAGCATCCATTTCGCGCTGCTGAACAACTACATCCTGGAAGAGGACCTGAACGATCCCCTGCACTTCCACCATGTGGATAGCCTGATGGACCTGAAGAGCCTGAAGGACTACCTCGCCCTGGAGATCTTCGCCGGCAACGCGGACTGGCCCTCGAACAACGTGCGGGCCTGGAAACCCTCGGTGGACAGCGGGAAATGGCGCTATGTGCTGCACGACCTGGATGCCACCATGAACGTGTTCGGATGGATCACCATGGACGTGGACATGTTCCAGCGGTTGTTCCTCCTGCAGGATGGTGAGCTGCACAGCCGCATCTTCCTGAAACTGCTGGAGAACGACGAGTTCAAGCGCACCTTCATCAATCGCTTGGCCGACCTGATGAACACAAGTCTCTCACCACCCGGCCTGATGGCCGAACTGGACCGGATCACCAGCGCCACGGATGCCGAGGCGCAACGGCATTACGCACGCTGGTCCTGCGACTGGAATACGCGGCTGTGGCATGCCGGGGAGGTGATCCCGGAGTTCATCACCGTGCGCGGAGGCCATGTGCAGGACCACGTGCTCCATTGGTTCAGCCTGCCCAACAAGGTTGCGCTCACCTTCGAGAGCTTCCCGCCGGCCGCGGGCAGCATCGCCCTCAACACCCTGGATCCACCGCTTCCGTTCAAGGGCACCTACTTCAACGGCAACGCGATCGATCTGGCCGCGCATGCCAACGAAGGCTTCGTCTTCGACCATTGGGGCTACACCGGCAGCGAGGGTACGCTCAGCACCTCGGCCACCTACCAAGGGGAATTCGCCACGGACGGCACCATCACGGCGCATTTCCGCAAGCAGGGCCAACAGCTGTATGCCTTTCCCGTACCCTGTGCGGACCTGCTCCACGTGAGCTATGAAAGCGCGGGCCCGGGCAGCGGCCAACTGCGCCTTGCGGATATGGACGGTCGCGTGGTCCTCGCCGCTCCGCAAGCCGTTCAGGCCGGTGTGAACAAGTTCCAACTGGACCTCACGCACCTGACCCCCGGTGTCTACGTGCTCACCATGGAGCAGCCGGAAGGCATCAGCAGTGCCCGCGTGATCAAGACGCGGGAATAGGGGAGAGCGCTCGGAACGACAGGATTTTTGAGCGCGGTCTATATCCAGTTGTCATGTCGAGCGCAGTTGTGGTGTGTCACATCGAGTGCTACAGTGTTGTCATGTCGAGCGCAGTTGTGGTGTGTCACATCGAGTGCTACAGTGTTGTCATGTCGAGCGCCAGTTGTCGTGTGTCATGTCGAGCACCAGTTGTCGTGTGTCATGTCGAGCACCAGTTGTCGTGTGTCATGT
>JAIOIH010000040.1 GCA_019912395.1 Flavobacteriales bacterium
ACTCAGTGTCTCTCGTTCTTTCAGCGCTTCAAGCACCACACGGGTCTTGAATGCGGCGGTGTGCTTGCGGTAGTTCTTCTTGGTGCTCATGGTTTGGCAAAGTTCCGACCTTCGCCTGTCCCGATTCTCCCGACCACCTCAATCCGCTATACTCCTCGCAGTGCATGTGCGATGCAGGCATCGCCCCTACACCGCTGCGGGGTGCCGCTTCTATCCCTCACGCGGTGCGCGATGTACAAGTTCTGGAAGCCGCTATGCGGACCGAACGCTACGCTCTCGTGAAAAATGCGAGCGTGGGCTGTCGGCAGGTCAGGTCAGCCATGCAGCGCAAAAAGACGAGCAGGTGTCCCAAGTGAGCGTGTTCGATGGTTGTATTGCTTAGGATCCCAGAAGCCAATTTTGCTTTTCGAATACGGCGCACCTGCAGGGCTGCCAAAGGGCCTTGTTAGGGAACACCCTTTTGTACACCGCGATCCGGTCCCCGCCATAAAATAGGGGAGCTGGGCATACAGCGTAACCGCGAAATTTCTGTCTATACGGGTCGGGAAGGAACGGGACGTTGAGCCAAGCCGCCACAACGATAGAGGGGTCATGGAGCGGTGGTCGCCAGCCGTCGTACGCGCAGAAGGAAATGTGGTATTTGATGTGCATGCCGAGCATCAGTTCGGTCATGTAGTTGGGCGGCACAAGGGATGACATGGCCGGATCCTTGAGTGCCTCTTGAACAACGTCGAAACTCCGATTGAACCAAGTTGCCATACCAATGGCGAAGCTGACGCAAAGAAGGACCCCGGAAAGGAATGGTTTGAAAGAACCCGGGGTGTGCCGGGCATGGTAGATGATCTGGATCAACAAGAAGATCGGGAGGTAGCCGAGAATGGCCACGGGGTTCAAAACGACCGCCAAAGGGATGACCAAATTCACTCGCCCCAGGAACAGGATGCAGTACAAGCAAATGCACGCGGCACAGCCGAACAGAAAGAACAGGGGTATTCGGAACGGCTTCGTTCGCTCCTTGAACAATGGGAAGAAGATGACAGGAACGAAGCAGAGGGTCAACGCGATCCACGCCCACAGGACCGGTCGGCAGAAGATCTGGAAGTAATGGTTGGCCAGCAACGCCGCCGCACAAAGCAGCACATTCACCACGGTGAGCTTTGGCGAGGCCATCCATTGGCCAAGGCGTGTCCGGAATGTCATCCTGCGAGGAACGGGCTGTGGGCGGGGATCCGTATCTTCATTCCACCGATT
Organism: Flavobacteriales bacterium; assembly: GCA_019912395.1. GTDB lineage: Bacteria > Bacteroidota > Bacteroidia > Flavobacteriales_F > PHOS-HE28 > PHOS-HE28. The sequence continues at coordinate 1,252 of JAIOIH010000040.1, forward strand.
ATTGCGAAATGCACACGTGAGCTTATTGTAAGCCAGTACAGTACCGGTAGCCGCCAGAGGCGGATCGAACGCTACGCACATCCCGACGGCACGCAGGCTCGCGAAAAAGGCGAGCGCGGGCTTGTTCGGGACCTTACCGGCGTAATCCGTGCCATCGTCGGTTTTCCGTACCGAAGATCCGCAGCAGCTCCTGTTCATTGTTTGCATTCCTTCGCATCCGCGATGCGCCGAGGGCACCGATCTTTGCGTCCCTTTCCGGATGCGCTGCTCCTCCTTTGTCGTTCCCGTCCTGATCTGGTCCATGCTGCCATGGAATGCGGCGTGGGCCCAATGCGGCGCAGTGATCGGCACCTTCCCTTACAGCGAAGGCTTCGAGGCCTCCGCGGCGTGGACCAGCGGTGGAACCGGCAATGATTGGGCCTGGGGGACCCCAGCGCATCCATTGATCAATAGTGCCGGCGGTGGAAGCAAGAGCTGGTGCGTGGGCGGGCTCACGGGTACCTTCTACAACAACAACGAACGTTCCTATCTGGAAAGCCCCTGCTTCGACTTCACCAGCTTGAATACCCCTCGCATCTCGTTCAAGATCTTCTGGGAGGTGGAACGCCAGTACGACGGGATGACCTTCCAGTATTCCACCGATGGTGGCCTTACCTACGCCAATGTGGGTGCCTTCAACGAACCACCCGATTGCAATACTGCCAATTGGTTCAACTCGAACAACCTCACCAACCTGCCGTCCTCCATCACTCCCAAGCATGGTTGGAGCGGGCGGGTCGGTGCCACCCAAGGCAGTTGCCAAGGCGGTAGCGGCAGCCAGGGCTGGGTGACGGCAAAGCACTGCCTCGGCTTCCTGGCGAACGCCCCGAGCGTGCGCTTCCGCTTCTTCTTCGGAGCGGGCAGCGTATGCAATAACTACGATGGCATCGCCATCGACGACATCCTGATCGATGAATCGGACCCGGTGGTGGTCTCCTTCATCGGCGATTGCAACGGCAGCACGATCGAGTTCCAGAACACCTCCACGCCCTGCCCCAATGTGTTCGCGTGGAACTTCGGTGATGCCGGCTCCGCGCAGAACACCTCCACGCAGGAGAATCCCTCGCACACCTACGCGAACCCCGGTATCTATACCGTCACGCTCACCGCTACGGATGCCTGCGGTGCCACGGGTACCACCACGCAGCAGATCAGTGTGCTGGGCGTGGCCATCGCCACCACGGACCCCACCTGCGGGCAGGCCAATGGCAGTTTGGAGGCCGTGGTTTCAGGAGCGAACGGACCGGTGAACTACTTCTGGACTCCCGGCGGGGCCACTACGCAAACGCTCACCAATGCAGCTTCGGGCAGTTATACGGTCACCGTGTCCGCCGCGAACAGTTGCTCTGCCACGGCCACCGCCACGCTCGCGCCTTCGGTGGGCAACCTGGCCTTGGCGCTCACCCACACTGACGTGAGCTGTGCGGGCGCCGATGACGGTTCGGCCACGGCCACGGTCTCCGGTGGGGTGGCACCGGTCACACTTTCGTGGGCACCCACGGGCGACAATACCGCCACGCTCACCGGCTTGGCCCCGGACGTTTACACCTGCACGGTATCGGACAGCCAAGGATGCACGGCCCAGCAAGCGGTGACAGTGGAGGAGCCGGAGCCGATCCTGCTGGTTGCAGGTCCGGACACTGCCGTGTGCGAAGGCAGCACGCTCACCTTGCAGGCACAAGCCACTGGCGGCACCGGTGGCTATACCTATGCCTGGTCGCCCGAGGGGCCGGCGATATCCCCGCTGGCCACCACCAGCTACTCCGTGACCACCACTGATGCCCAAGGCTGCACCTCCCAAGCGGAAACCATCACGGTGACCGTCTCCTCCAGTTTCCAGCCCACGTTCACGGCATCGGACACCGCAGGCTGCGCGCCGCTGTGCATCACCTTCACTGCTTTGCCCGCCGGTGCGCAGAACTACCAGTGGGACTTCGGGGATGGCGCTACGGGAGGGGGAACCACGGCGGCCCACTGCTATACCGGCGGTGGAACATTCCCCGTATCGCTGACCGTTACCGATGGTGCCGGCTGTAGCGGGACGGTCACCATCCCGGACCTGGTGGATGCCTTCGCCGCGCCATCGGTCTCCTTCACCGCGTCGCCGCCCGTCACCTCCATCAAGGATCCGACGATCCACTTCATCAACACCAGCGGCAACGCTTCGGACTACAGCTGGCACTTCGGCGACCCTGCCAACACCACCTCCGACGAGTTCTCGCCAAGCTTTACCTACCCGGCAGTGGACTGCTACACGGTGACGTTGCTGGGCTCCAATGCCCAGGGATGCAGCGATTCCACCAGCACGGAGGTGTGCGTGGAAGAGCCCTACGTGATCTTCATGCCGAACGCCTTTACGCCCAACGGCGACGACGTGAATGATGTGCTGCGGCCCTTCACCACGGTCCGCTCACCAAAGGATTTCCGGTTGATGATCTTCGACCGCTGGGGCGCGCCGCTGTTCTCCACGGAGGACGTGCACCAAGGCTGGGATGGAGGCACAGCCCCGCAGGGCGTGTACGTGTGGAAGGTCTGGATCACTGATTCGGAAGGCAATGCGCACGAGGTGGTCGGGCACGTGACGCTGTTGCTTTGAGTCAGTCCTGAGCTCTGAGTCCAGAGTCCGTGCAATCACCAATCATTGATCACCAAGGGCAATCCCGTTCCCCAGCCCCTTCAGCGCCTCATACACCTTGTGCATCGGAAGGCCCATCACCGTGTAGAAGCTGCCTTCGATGTGCTCCACGGCGGTATATCCGATCCAGTCCTGCACCCCGTAGGCGCCGGCCTTGTCCAGTGGGGCATGGCGTTCCACGTAGTAGGCGATCTCCTCGGGGCTGAGGCTTCGGAAGCGCACCAGCGCGGTATCGCTGAAGCATGTGTTGCCTTTGTTGGTGCGGACGCAAACGCCAGTGATCACGCGGTGCTCCCTGCCGGAGAGGAGGCCCAGCATGCGCTTGGCATCCTCGGCATCCGCTGGCTTGTTCAGCAGCAGATCGCCGAGCAGCACCGTGGTGTCGGCAGCGATCAATGCTTGGTCATCGGCCAAGGTGCCGGTCCACGCCTCCGCTTTTTTGCGGGCCAGGTATTCCGCGACCTCCTGCTCAGGTACACCATCCGGCGGGGTTTCATCAATATCCACCCGGGTGATCTCCACCGGCAGGTCCAGCCCGTGCAGGAGGTGCCTGCGGCGCGGGGAGGCGGACGCCAACACCAGGCGCCAAGGGAAAAGGGGAGGAGTGGGGCTCATTGGAGGGCGTGTCGCATGAAGAAGGCAAAGGCGATGGCGATGGCCATGGCAAGCTTCAGGATATTCCCCGCGATGCCGAAGCCTTGGCGCGTGGTGGCACCGTAGGTGAAGCCTGCCGAGAGGAGCAGCGGGACAATGATGCCCGCGCCAATGTAGTAGTAGGAGAATTCGTCCGTCAGGGCCTTGGAACGCACCAGCAGCAGTGCTGCGATGATAACACCGAGGTGGAAGAGCGCGATCCCCTTCGCCCAGGATATCCCCATCACGATGGGGATGGTGCGGCAACCGTCCGCGGCATCGCCCTTGATGTCGGCCATGTCCTTTTGCAGCTCGCGCACCAACGTGGTGAGGAAGGCGAAGAAGGCAAAGCCCAGGATCCACGGCCACAGCGCTTGGAAGCCGAAGACGATCTCCACGGTATCCCCGTTGTATGCCGTGCCCTCCGCGGAAGCACCGTACATCTCCAGCAGGGCGGGGATCTCATAGAGTCCCACGGTGAGCGGCACCAGCGCCACCAGGGTGGCCACAAGGCCATTGCCGAGCAGGAAGGTGCGTTTGAGCGTGGTGCTGTAGTACCACAGCGCGCCAGCGGCGAACAAGGGGATGACCACCAAGTGGAGTTGACCGCTGCGCCATGCTACGAACCCTCCGATCACGATCCCGATCCCCGTGAGCACCGCGTGGCCCAACATGGCCACGCGGCGCTTCACCGAGCGCCCCACGATCACGGCGTCCGGCTTGTTCACCCGGTCGATCCGCGTATCGAAGTAGTCGTTGATCACATTGCCGCCGGCCGCGATCAGCACGGTGCTCAACACCAGCAGCCAGAACAGCAGTTCGCTGAAGCCATGGGTAAAGGTGTTCTGCGGCACCTTGTCGAAGATGGTGGCGTCCGGGTCCAGTGCCATGGCGCGCAGGTCCATGGTGCTTACATCGAGATAGCCCTGGACCACGCCGTAGCGCATGGCCACCATGGTGAACGCGATGATCAACAGGTTCAGCGGGCGGGTGAGCCGCAGAAAGGCGCTCATCCTACCACTGGTGCGCTTGTTCGGTGAGCCACTTGTCCTGCACCTTCATGGCCTGCTCCAGCACATCGCGCACGCAGCCGCCGCCACCGGGGAAGCGGGAGACATAGCGGCTGATGGCCTTCACCTCTTCAGCAGCGTCCGAGGGACAGCAGGGGAGACCCACGCGCTGCATCAGGCGCAGGTCCGGGATGTCGTCGCCCATGTACGCGGTGCTGCGCAGCTCCAGCCCGTCCGCCACGTAGCGGTCCAGTGCCGCGTTCTTGTTCTTCACCGAATTGTGGAACTCCTTCACCCCCAGCCGGGAGAAGCTCTCCGACACGCCGGCGGAAACACCACCGGAGATCACGATGATGCGCAGGCCTTCCTTCAGCGCATGTTGGACGGCGTAGGCATCACGGGTGTGGAAGGTCCGCACCGGATCGATTCCGGGGTAGAGCAGCACACGCCCGTCCGTGAATACGCCGTCCACATCGAAGATGAAGGTGTGGATGCCGGCGAGCAGCTCCTTATAGGTCTTGTTGGTCACGGGTCTCGGGGTGATAGGTGTGGAGGATCAATTCGCTGAGCGCGGCGTAGGCGCGCCGAAGTTCGGGCTCATCCGCCAATAGCCGCAGCTGTTGTTCAATGGTTTTCACATCTCCGCGGCGTGCAGGCCCGGTCACCGCTTGATCGGCGTTCAGTAGCGCCTTCTCCGTGGAGGAGGTCCAAAGCGGATGCACCAGCCCTGGATCGATCCCGTGGTCCACCAGCAGTCGCTCGGCTTCCCGCAGCAGGAACACCGGGAAGTTGGAGGTGATCACGGCGCTGAGGTGCAGCCGTTGCCGCTTCGCGAAGGGAAGGTGTACCACGGTGGATGAGAGGCGACCGGCCAACGCCTGCAGCAGCGCCAAGGTGTGGGCATCACTGGCATCCACCACCACGGGCACGGCGGAAAAGTCGATCGGTGCCCCCGGGCTGAAGCTCTGGATGGGCCAAAGCACACCCCGGTGTGCATGTCCGTTCAGCAGCTCCAGGGACTTGGACCCGCTTGCATGCACAATAGGCGTGTCATCGCTGGGCAAGCCTTCCGCCACGGGGGCGATCGCATCATCGCTCACGGCGAGCATGCGCAGGTCCGCACGCGGCAGGGCATCGGTCAACCGGAGCGCGGCACAGCCAAGGCTTCCCGCCAACTCTTCGGTCTTGCCTGCATCACGGCCAGCCACGCCTGCAAGCTCCACCTTGGCACGCCGCAGCGCATGGCCCAAGTGAAAGGCCAACCGACCCGTACCGATGAGAAGGACGGTGTGCATGTGGTGCGAAGGTCGGAAGGAACAGGGGACTGATCAGCTGATCCTCTTCTTGCTACATTTGGTTCAACCCCACTACTATGGATCTCAAATCCTTAAAGCTCGAACTGTTGGAGCGCATCTCCCTCTTGGAGGATGAAGCACGCCTGCTCGCCTTGAAACGCTTGCTGGACGCACCCCGTGGCTATGGCATCCCGAACGAACACCTCACCGTGGTGAAGGAAGGCGAGGAACCATACCTGAAGTTGGAGGATAGGAACTACTCGGTCGAGGAAGTGCGGAAGATCGTGGAGAAGGTCACCGACCGGCTGGTGAATGAAGAACTCGATCCAGCGTCGTTCTTAAGTCCGGAAGAGTGGGAGGAGCTGGACGCGGACAGAAAGGCGTTCCTGCGCGGGGAAGGGTCCTATCTCACTTGGGCGGAGTTGAATGAAAAGTGGGCTGCGGAGAAACGTTGATGGCTCGCCGGATAATATTTCGGCCCATTGCAGTGGCCGATCTGGATCGAGCAAGGAAATCCTTTTCAGATGGGGATGGAATGGCTGTTGCACGCTTTGAAGCGGACATGGAACAGACCCTGGCATACATCGAACAATTCCCGAACGGGTTCCAAGAACGCAGGCCCCCTTTCCGCTTTGCTCCGCTTGCCGTGTTCCGTTATTCCATTATCTACGCGTTGGAAGGAAATGATGTGGTCGTGTATCGCGTCCGACACATGCCCCAAAAGCCGCTGAAGCGATTTTTCGGCTGAGCTGGGCATGTCCGTAGACACCGAGCAACCGTGGTTTGATCAGCTCATCAGCTGATCAAAATGCGCTATTTCGAGCGCTGAGCCTCGGCCTGCTTCTTTCCACCCTTCTTCCGCACCCGTTGCCGCACCGCTACAAAGGAGCCAAGGGTCATCAGGATGCAGCCGATCCACAGGATGTTGATGCCCGGGAAGATGATGGCCTGCATGATCACGAACTCACGTTCGCTCACGTTCAATCCTACATGGTTGCCCTTGACGCTCTCCAGATCGAACTTCACGTCCAGCCCGGGTATCTCGAAGCCCTTGCTGCCCACGTTCTGGCCGTTGTGGTAGATCACCACGGGCTGCGCCTCGAACCAGCGGTGCTCATCATAGAGGTCGCGCACGCGCATGTCCAGGATGTACACGGTGAAGTCCGGGCCCAAGCGGGAGATCGTAACGCTGTCCTGTACCGTGCGGATGCTGTCGATCAGGATCACGCAGGTGGGGGTAATGATGGTATCCCCTACGTTCTTCTCGTATAGCCGTGCGGGCATGAAACCATCGGCAGCGGTATCCAGCTTGGCGTAGCGGATGTGCGTATAGAGGTCGCGATCCAGCCAGTGCTTGGTGCTGGGTTCGGCCACGTTGCCGAAGCGCGGGTTCAACTGCACCATCGGCTCCAGTTGGAATTCCTTGGCACCGGGGCGGCGTGGTCTCCAATCCGGGGTGTTCCACAATTCGCTGCGCGTGAAGGTCTCCAGCGGCGCCCAGTGGTCGGGCTGGTCCACGATGAAGTTGTTTCCTGCCGTATGGTCGTCCTTGGCGATGAAGAGCATGCTCCGCACACGCACGGTGTCCCCAGCGCTGTACCTCCGTGGCGCTGCGGTGAAGTAGTCCATGTCGTACAGCAGGTTCACACCCACTTGGCGTTTGCCCTTGAAGGTGACGAAGTAGTCGCCCACGGGCACGGTGTCGCCCACGTACAGCAGCATGTCCTGTCCGTCGTTGAAGTCCTTGTTCAGGTAGCTCAGCACCGGTCCGGACGTGTTGCGGCTGATCTTCTCCTCGCGGGACATGCTGATCACTGCGCCCAGCAGCACCATCGCAAAACCGGCGTGGGCCATGGATGGTCCGGCATTGCTCAGCTTGCCCTTCAATACCAAGGGGATGTAGAAGGCATTCGCCAGCAAGGCGAACCACGATGCGAAGAGCAGTGCCACCAGGTTGCCCTCCACCAAGCGGTAGTTCAACCACCACACGCAAAGTGCGGTGAGCAGCAAGGCACCGAAGAAGCTGATCCGCAGCTCGCGGAAGAATTTCCTGCGGTCCGTCTTCTTATAGCGCAGGTATTGGCCAATGGCCACCAGCATTGCCACGATGAAGGCGAAGGGGATCTGCCACTTGTTGTAGTGCGCCTTGGCTTCCACCGGTGGTGCCAGATTGGCCTGCGCAAGATCGTGCGTCCAACCCCAGCCGGTGCTGTGGTGCAAGCTTTCGAAAGCACCTTGGAATGGGGCCAAAAGCAAGTTGAACACCGGCATGGACGTGCTGAACGTGATCTGTGCCGCGCTGAGCATCAGCACCAGTGAACCGATGAACAGCCAGAACTCGCGGCTCAGCAATTGCTCATCATCGTGCCGATGGAAGGGGCCCTTCCGATAGGCCACCACGGACAACAGGATACTGACTGCACCGAAGAGGATGATCGCCGGCACCTGCACCTGGAGGGTGATGCCCAGCACGAAGATCACCAGACTGATGCCAATGTAGAACAATCTATCGGAGCGATGCTGGTTCAACGCCGCCACGGATATGAGCACGAAGGTGAGCATGAAGATGAGCAGGCCCGCCAGCATGCCTTCGCCCGTGAAGCTGTGTACACTGGTGTCGCCCAATACCCCGCTGCGGGTGAGGAAGGTGCTGTACAGCACCATGAGGAAGGTGATCAGCGAAAGGAAGAACGTGGTGAAGAGCGAAGTATCCTTGCGCTTGTTGATCAGCATCAGGTGGCCTGCGCCCACCAGGGTGAGCCAAGGGACCAGTGAGGCGTTCTCCACGGGGTCCCACGCCCAGAACCCGCCAAAGCTGAGGGCCTCGTAGGCCCATGCACCGCCCATGAGGATCCCGATGCCAAGGATGCCGATCCCGAAGAAGGTCCACGGCAGGGCGGGTTCCATCCATTGCTTTACGCGCTTGGTCCACAGCCCGGCTATGGCGAAGGCGAAAGGCACGAGGGTGGCGGCAAAGCCCAGGAAAAGGGTAGGGGGGTGGATCACCATCCAGTAGTTCTGCAGCAGCGGGTTCAAGCCACGCCCGTCACTGAACTGGGGAATGATGGTGAGGTAGTTCGGGAGCTTCGTCCAGGGCAGGCCGATGTTCTCCGGAAGGTTCCGGATCAACATGAAGGGGCTGCTGCCCACTTTCACATCAAACACATAGATGCCCAACAACATGGTGGCCAAGAAGATCTGCACCAGTGCGAACACCGCCAGTACCGGGCCTTCCCAGCTCTTCGCCCGCCAGATCAGCAGGTTGCCGAGCACCATGGTCCAGAAGGTCCACAGCAGGAAGGAGCCTTCCTGACCTTCCCAGAAACAGCTGGCGATATAGCGCAGCGGCATCTCGGTATTGCTGTGCTTCCACACATAGTCGTAAGCGAACCAGTGGTTGAAAAGCATCACGAACAGCGTGATCACGATGCCCACGATCGCAATGGAATGCGCACGGAACGCGATCCGACCGACCGAACGCCAGCCGATGTCGCTGGTGCGGGTGTACAGCGCGTACGAGATCAGCGCGAAGAGCGCACCGGTAAAGGAGATGACGGTGAGCCAGTGCCCGAGCTGTCCTGCCCAGGCATGTTCACCAACGTAAGCAATGGAGCTGTCCACGATCAGAAGATCTGAAAATCAGATGATGGGATGAGGCGTATCAAAGGCATTCAAACTTCCGGTCGTCTGATCTTCCGATCCCTACAAACCGGCGGTCACTTGGTGCTCCTCATTGTACTTGCTGGGGCACTTCATCAACATGTCCTTGGCGTGGAATTCACCATTGGCATCGGCCTCGCCGATCAATACCAAGCGTTCGGAGCGTTCCAGGTCGTTGGGTTTGGCCATGGCCAGGTTCACGTTGCATTTGCGCCCGTTGAGGTCCACCATGGCGAACTTCGTAAGGCTGGCATTCACGCTTGGTTCGTACACGATGGGCTCGGAGCGGTCCAAGGTGCCCACCACGTGGAATTCACGTCCGGGCTGCTCAAAGGCCTCGGTGAGGCTGGCATAGCTGCTACTATCGCTCAGCGAGCTGATCAACGCCGCAATGGCCACGGCGATGATGACTAGTGCGATGATGTGGCTGCGTTTCATACTTTCTGGTCTGCTTTAGTGCTGTCCTGCGTTCGTCTGCTCTTTCGCTCGACGTTCCAACTTCCCGAGCCTGCGATCCAAGGCGAACATCCAGATGGCGATCCCGATAAGCACCACGCTCACCACCATCACCACCGTATTGATCTTGCCGGATGCGAACATCGTCTCCTGCAACCAGCTCGGTGCGCTGGATGCCGCGAAGGTACTCATGGGCAAGGCGAGAAAGGCCATGACCAAGGTCAATGGCTTAACGATCGTTAGCTTCATCATGAATGGATCTTAGGCGGGCGGTGCGCTGGTGAAGGGTATAGGCCCAGATACCCAAGAGGATCCAGCCCAGCACCGCAGGGTAGAACACCGCTCGCAGTGTACTGTCCAGGTCGTATTGGTTGAAGGCCGGATTTCCCCCGCTGCCCGGGTGAAGGGAATCCGTAAGGCGAGGCAGTACCATGATGAATACCATCATGAGCACATAGGCGAAGATGTTGTAGATCGCCGCCAAACGCGCCCGTTTGTGCGGGTCGGGGACGGAACCCCGCAGAATAAGGTAGGCGGCGTAGATCAGCACCGTAACGGCAGCGCCATTGAGCTTCGGGTCGCTGGTCCACCAATCACCCCAGGTGGCACGGGCCCAGATGCTCCCGGTGACCAAACCCAAAGCGGCAAAGAGCAGGCTCACATCCACTGCGGAAAGGGCCATCCGGTCGGCGTCCAAGTCCCCGGTGCGCAGCACACGCAGGCTCTGCCAGAAGGCGATCGTCATCAGTACCATCATGGTGAACCACATGGGCACGTGGAAGAAGAGATTGCGGATGGTCTCGTTGAGGATGGACCTGTTCGGAAAAGCGAAGCTGGTGCGCGCTGCATCGCTTACTACACAATCATCTTGACCAATGCCAGTACCCAGTCCTTGGGTGAAGAAAGCCTCGCGCAGCACCACTTGCCCATCCTGTGCATCCCACGCCCAAAGGCTGGTCAGGTTGGTGCGGAACCCTTCGGGAACGTTGAATTCGGCGGCGAACTGGACGTCCGACAGGACCTTCACCTCCATGGCACACACCCGCTGGCCATCGTTTTCCAACCAGACCTCAGGTGCGTTGGTTGCGAAGTGCGTGTTGTAACCGGTGGCCTCCATGGAGTTGGGACCCGGGGCGATGCGATCGATGGAAACGTGGACCAACGCCGGACCTAATGGCGTTCCCAATCCTACGATCACCACGTAGAGCAGGAGCACTACTGAAAGCAACTTCCACCACCAGCCCTTCATCAGTCGCGCCAAAGGTAGGGGAAGAGCAACCAGGCCAACACCACGGTGATCAGGTCGATCAACAGGAGCCAAACCACGTATTTCCCGGCGACATCCCAGCCCATGCCGTCCAATGCCAGCTTGCTCGCCTTCATCACACTGAGCAGCATGGGCAGCACGATGGGGAAGCCGAGGATCGCCATCAATCCGACGCCGTTGCCGGCACGTGCCGCCAAGGCGGAGATCAGCGTAAGGACCAGGGCAAAGCCGATCCCTCCGACAACCACCACCAGCAGGAAGATGTCCAGCCGAGCATCACTCATGGGTGAGCTACCGATGAAGAGGGCATAAGCCCCCAGGCTCAGCAGGCTCAGTACGCCCATGGTGATCCCGTTGTAGATGGTGCGTGCCAGAACAACACTGCGTGGCGAGGCCAAGGTGTAGAGATAAAGTTGGCGACCGGCATTCTCCCGGTGGAAGGAGCGGCCCAAGGCATTGAAAGCGGCAAAGAGCAGGATGATCCAGAACAAGGCATTCCAGATCGGCACATCGAACAGGTGCCGAACCCCTTGGTAGCACACATAGATGGTGCTCACCACGTAGAGCGCCATACTGCCCCAAGCGTGTTTCTGGCGGCGGTCCAGCTGCCATTCCAGCTTTAGGAGGTGGGCTATTTCCGTGGGGTGCATGTGGGGGTCCGCAAAGAACGGCAAGAAAGGGGTTAACCGCAGAGTGATGGAACTGCAACGGCGTGTCTTGGGCAGCCGGGGACGCAAAGCACGCCTAGGAATTTTCCGCAGGCGTTGCTGGTTTTTCTCCGCTGATTTTAGCCCAATTGCGCAGAATAGTTTGCTGGAGGCACGATATTGTCGGAGAACGGCATTTCCTCGTCTGATTTTCTGATCCGCTGCACCAACTTCGCCGCCATGCTCCGCATTAGTTATTGCCCATACCGCCTGTTGTTCAAACACCCGTTTGAAACTTCGCATGGGATTCGCGAGGGCACCGATAGCATCTTCATCCGGTTGGAGGAAAATGGCCTTGCGGGGTATGGGGAGGTGACGTTGCCGCCGTACTTGAAGGAGAAGCCGAAGGATGTGCTGGAGCGATTGCTCGGCAGCGAAATGTCCGAGATGGACAGTTCCGACAAAGTGCTGGCTTACTTGAACGTTGAAAGCAACTGGAAAAGCCACCAGCAAGGGTGCCGGGCTGCTTTGCAGAGCGCTTGGATCGACTTGGTAGGTAATCGTACGCATGAAACCGTATCTCAGATACTTGACACTGAAAAGCGAGCGACTCCGTTAACCATGATGACGATCGGGATAACGCCGATAGCCGAGCTTGGCGCCAAGCTGCTGGAGATGCCCGAAAGCGACGTTATGAAGGTGAAGATGACCGGCCCAGAGTCCATACCCATGCTTCGCGCCATTCTGGACGTGGATGATCGGCCCGTGTTCATCGATGCCAACCAAGGGCTGAATTCCGTGGAAGAGGCTGAATTGATCCAAGCCAAAGCCCATGAACGTTTGATCGCAATGGAGCAGCCATTCCAATTGAAAGACAAGGTTTTACAGCACACGCTTCAAACTAGATCCAAGTTCTGCATTTATGGCGATGAAGCCATTGAAAGCTTAGCCGAGCTGGAGACCGCCAAAGGACTTTATGGTGGTGTGAACATCAAGCTGATGAAGTGCGGCGGACTGGACCGGGCCAAGGCCATGGCGGACCGTGCCGAAGACTTAGGCATGAAAGTGATGCTGGGCAGCATGAGCGAAAGTTCCTTGGGCTGCACGGCCATGGCACATCTGTCCGGTCAGGCGGACTTGGTAGACCTGGATGGCCCATGGCTGATCGAGAACGATCCATTCGAGGGGATGGGCATGAAGAATGGAATGCTGGTAATGCCGGATCGACCGGGTATCGGGGCTGTCCTCAAAGCAGAGCTTGTGTTCAAACCTATCTGCACATAATTTATATTATGTTAACATAGGATTAATCAAGCACTCCCCTCATTATCAAGTCATTGCCGCAGCGATAGGTTCTCCTCTCCGTCGATTTCAGACCCATGACGCAGATCAGTTTGCCGGAGGTACATCCCTGGTTTTGACCGCAGCGTTCGCAGAGGTCGCGGAGTCTGCAAGGCACGTGGCAGGCAATCTAGTCGGCCTCTCTCGGCCATGTATTCGCCGCGCCCTCTGTGGTTCATCTTTTCAGGATCAGTGTATATCATCTTCCTTCTGTGTCATCAGCGTTCCATTAGTTTCAGGAACAGCGTTCATCATCTTTATCCGCGGCATCAGCGTTTCATTCTTCCCGGAACACCTACATTCGCGCCGCCCAAAGCGCCCAACTACCTCCCTTCCGGGAATCGTCCAGGCGCCATCCCCAGCGGATCATTGCACGCCGGACCGATCGAGGGCTTTCATTCCAACTGCATCTTCATGGTGTTCGAGGCTCAATGACCAGGACCCCGGTACTTAGGCATATCCATGCACGAAACCACATTTGCTCAGCTCGGCCTTATAGAGCCCATCCTCAAAGCCCTTCAACACGAAGGCTATACCCATCCCACTCCGATCCAGGCCCAAAGCATTCCCTACCTCTTGGAAGGGCGTGACCTGCTCGGTTGTGCGCAGACCGGCACCGGAAAGACCGCCGCGTTCGCCATCCCGATGATCCAGCGAATGGTGAACGCGCAGGGCGTTGCACCACGCGGTGGCCGGAAACCCATCCGGGCGCTCATCCTCACTCCCACACGCGAGCTCGCCATCCAGATCGACGAAAGCTACAAGGCCTACGGGCGGCATACGGACCTGCGCACTACCGTGATCTTCGGCGGCGTGGGCCAAAAGCCGCAGACCGATGCACTGCGTCGCGGCGTGGACATCCTCGTGGCCACACCCGGTCGCCTGTTGGACCTGATGAACCAAGGCTTTGTCAACCTGAAGGAGTTGGAGTACTTCGTGCTCGACGAGGCCGACCGCATGCTGGACATGGGCTTCATCCATGATGTGAAAAAGGTGATCGCGGCCATTCCGCGCCAACGCCAAACACTCTTCTTCAGCGCCACCATGCCGCCTGAGGTGCAGCGCCTTTCGTCCACCCTCCTCACCAACCCGGTGAAGGTGGAGGTGACACCGGCGTCATCCACTGCGGAAACGGTGGAACAGGAGGTGTTCTTCGTGGACAAGGCGAACAAGGCCAAACTTCTCGTGCACCTGCTGGAAACTAGGGATATCAAGGAAGCCTTGGTCTTCAGCCGCACCAAGCATGGAGCGGACAAACTGGTGAAGGTGATCGAGAAGGCCGGCATCCGTGCGGAGGCCATCCATGGTAACAAGGCCCAGAACGCCAGGCAGCGCGCCTTGAAGAACTTCAAGGAACGCAAGACCCGTGTGTTGGTGGCCACCGACATCGCAGCTCGCGGCATCGATATCGATTCCCTTTCGCACGTGGTGAACTTTGACATCCCCAATGTGCCGGAAACCTACGTCCACCGCATCGGTCGCACCGGTCGTGCCGGTGCCAGCGGCATCGCCCTTTCGCTCTGCGATGTGGATGAGCGCGTATTCCTCCGCGATATCACCAAACTGATCTCGCGGCAGATCCCCGTGGTGGAAGAGCACCCCTTCCCCGCCAGCGGCAATGCGAGCAAGCCTCTTCCTCCGGAACCTCCGAGGGGCCAAGGCCGCAACAGTGGCGGGCGTAACAGCGGTGGAAGAGGCAATTCAAACGGCAACCGAAGCGGCACTGGGAAACCCAATGACTTCGCCTCACTTACGGCGGAATTGATCAATGACCTCGATGCTACCGGGGCCAAACCGAAGCAGGCTCCGAGCGGTCAACGCAGCCGCAGGCGCTGGCGCGGGTCGCGTACCGGCGGTGGGCGGTAATGGTGTTGGTCGTCCCAAGGCGGGAGGAGCTGTCGTATGGGGGATTTGAAGTTGCATGGCCATGCAACTGTACGCGGACTATAGGCTGAAGGAGCCTTCCCGGTTCCGTGTTTGTACAAGTTGGTCGGAATTCCTCTTCGACAGGCCGTTTCGGCCTGATCCGAGCGTGGCCCAGGTACTGTCCGGGCTGTTAAATGCACAGTTGCATGGCCATGCAACTCCATTCCTTCCGTTCACCATAAAAGATCGAGGATCCGTCAAGGGCCCACGTTCATTGAGGAATTCCGGTGCAAGGCCGCTCAATTCGAGCGGATGAACGTGTGTTCCGGCACCTCCCTACCCTCAGCTTTGGCTTGGGCCAATTCCCTCTGAAGCTGCTTGCTGGTCATGCTGCTTCCGTCGTGGCTCCAGCCGGGAGGGCCGAAGATGTACATGAACTTGTTCTTCAGGCCGGGCGCCTTTTTTACGTCCTTCCAGATCTCCTGGAACTCGAACAGGTTGTGCGTGATCGGGTTGTCCGTGCCGGGATCGTGGCTGATGCCGTACTTGGGCACTACCCCTTTGATCGGGGGTTGCCAGGTACCATAGAGCCGATCCCAGATGGTGAGGATACCGCCGTGGTTCTTGTCCAAGTACGGCGTGTTGCTGCTGTGGTGAACCGTGTGGATGTACGGTGTATTGAAGAGCCGCTCGTACAACGGCAAGGAAGGCACCAATTGGGAGTGCAGGAAGAACTGGTAGAAGGAGTTGAGGATGAGTGCGGTGGCGATCATGATCGGTTCGAAACCGACCAACGGCATCCACAACCAGAAGATGGGCTTGTACAGCGTGATGAACCAGCCGTTGCGAATGCTGACCGTAAGGTTGAACGTCTTGGCGGAATGGTGCGGCAAGTGCGCGGCCCAGAGCAAGCGAATGTTGTGGCTTAGGCGGTGGTGCCAATAGAAGTTGTGGTCGTCGGCGAGCATGCAGATGATCCAGATGTACCATGCGAAGCCCAAGCTTCCGTACCCCAGATACTGTTCGCGCAAGGGTTCAGCCAGTTTGAAGAGGAAGAAGTAGAGCGTGATCTCGAACACATTGGTGAGGACACGGATCCCCGTGGCGCCAACCAGGATCACGAAGCTCGCCCACGTTTCCTTCAGGTTGTAGAGTTCCTTCGCCTTGAAGAACTCCAGCAACAGAAGCCCTAGGAAAACAGGATACACGTACATGATACCGATACGTTCGATGGGCAGCGGAGGCAACTGGGCCTTCATGTGCAGCCAGGCCTCAATGGGATTGAAGGATGTCATGATGGAATAATGAAAGGGTATCCGACGTTGGAGCCGTCAAATGTATTCTTTGCCACCTGACGGCCCCGGATAAAATCGAAGCCCCGGCGAACCGGGGCTTCTGGATAGGCTGATGTGCCACTGGCCTTACTCGCCCAGTTCCTTCTTGATGGCGTTGTACTTCTCCGTGTCGCCGGTCTTGGCGTAGAGCTTTTTCAGTTGCTCCATGGTGGCGTTGTCATCCGGCTTCAGCTTGTGGGCTTCCTCGAAGTACGGGATCGTCTTCAGGTAGATCGCGTCCGCCTTGGTCTTGCAGGCATTGTACTTCGTGTCGTCCGTTATCTGGTTGCACTTTTCGTACTCATAGGCCGCGCGGTTGTTGTAGAGCACGCCAATGTTGTAGTAGCTGTCAAAGAAATCGGGAGCTACCTCGATGCTCTTTTTGTACGCCTGCTCGGCGAGGTCGTACCACTTGATCATCTCGGCCTCGGCCACCTCCCCTTCCTTGGGATTGGCCTTGCCATCATATAAACTGCCCAGCACCGAATAGAGCACCGGGTTCGTGGGGTCGTTCTCAATGGCCGCCTGTACACTTGTCTCCGCTTCATCCATGCGGTTCGCTTCCAACAGGAATGCCACGAGGTCCAACATCATCTCCTTATTGTCGGGATACTTGGCCAGACCCTGCTTGGTGGTGGCGATGGCCTTGTCGAGGTTTCCTGAGCGCTTCTGCATGCTGGCGAGGTAGCGGAACACCTCCGGCTTGTCATAGCCGATCTTGATGCACTCCGCATACCGCTCCATGGCCGTGGCCGTGTCACCCATGGCCTCATACGCCAAGGCACTGTTGAAGACCGCGTTGCTGTCCACCCGGCCGAAGGCCTCGGCGATGCGCTCACTTTGCGTGTAGCCCTGGATCGCCTTTTCGTAGTCCTTGTTGTTGAAGGCATCATTGCCACCGTTCAAGGCAGTGATCTGCAGGTTCATCAAGGCCCGGTCGTTCTCTTCCTCGTAGCTGCCCTTCGTGTCCAGCTCCTTGGCCTTGATATAGCTCTCCACGGCCTTGTCCATGGCTTTCGGGTACTTCACCTTCAGGGCCTCGTCCGCACCCATGGCAATGTGCGCATAAATGGCACCGCGATACCGCCAGGTCTTCTCCTTGGAAGCCGTGGATTCATGGGTGATGGTGGGCTCGATATACTCGGCCGCCTTGTCATAGTCCCCGTCGCCCATGTAGTTGTACGCGCTCACGACCTTGCTGTTCTGTGCATGCAGGGTACATGAGGCGGCCACGGCCGCGAGGAGGAGATAGTGCTTCATGCTCATCTGATGATTAGTCTTCGATGGGACCATCAATTACGGTGCCATCCGTTCCATTCTCCGTGCCTTCAGGGCGTTCACCGGTACCCTCGGCACCTTCCTCACCTTCCACATTCTCGTCGAGCTCTTCCTTCAAGGAACTGTCCACCTTGGCGACGGCGGCAATGGAATCGTTCTTCCGCAGGTCGATCAAGCGCACGCCTTGTGTGGCCCGGCCCAGCACGCGCATTTCGCTCAGGTCCATGCGGATGGTGATGCCGCTTCGGTTGATGATCATCAGCTGGTCATCGTCCTTCACCGACTTGATGGCGATCAGCGGACCGGTCTTATCGGTCACTTGGATCGTCTTCACGCCTTTCCCGCCGCGGTTGGTGATGCGGTAATCGTCAACGGGGCTGCGTTTGCCGTATCCCTTTTCGCTCACTACGAGCACTTGCGTGTTGGCGGTCTCCTCCCCTTCCAAGGTCACCATGCCCACCACTTCGTCGTTGGCATCGGCGAGCATCATGCCGCGTACGCCGCTGGCACCACGGCCCATGGCACGCACACGGTCCTCTTCAAAGTGGACCGCCTTACCCGCGCGGCTGGCGATGATGATGTGGCTCTTTCCGTTGGTCAATTTGGCCTCCAACAGCTCGTCCCCTTCGCGGATACCCACCGCGATGATGCCATTGGCACGCGGACGGCTGTATGCTTCCAAGGTGGTCTTCTTGATCACGCCCTTCTTGGTGACCAGCACCACGTAATGGTTGTTCAGGTATTCCTCGCTCTTCAGGTCGGTGACGTTGATGTAGGCGAGCACCTTGTCGTCGCCCTCGATCTGTACCATGTTCTGGATCGCGCGGCCCTTGCTTTGGCGTGTGCCTTCCGGTATGTCGAACACGCGCATCCAGTAACAGCGGCCCTTTTGGGTGAAGATGAGCAGGTAGTTGTGGTTGGTGGCCACGAAGAGCTGCTCGAGGAAGTCCTCCTCGCGGGTGGTGCTGCCACGGCTGCCCTTGCCGCCACGCCCTTGTGTGCGGAACTCCGATAAGGCGGTGCGCTTGATGTAGCCAAGGTGGCTGATGGTGACCACCACGGCCTCGTCGGCAATGAGGTCCTCCATGCTCATGTCGCCGCTGGCATGCACGATCTGGGTGCGGCGTTCATCACCGTACTTGTCGCGCACCTCCAAGGTCTCGGCCTTGATGATGTCGTAGCGCATGTCCTCGTTGGCGAGGATCGCACGGAGGTGGTCGATCAACTTCATCAGCTCGGCGTGCTCCTCGCGGATCTTGTCGCGCTCCAGGCCAGTGAGGCGCTGCAGGCGCATGTCGAGAATGGCGCGTGCCTGGATCTCGCTGAGCGCGAAGGAGGTCATCAATCCCTCGCGGGCGATGTCCGGCGTTTGGCTGGCACGGATCAGTTTGATCACCTCGTCCAAATGGTCCAATGCGATCAACAGTCCCTCCAGGATGTGGGCGCGTTCCTCCGCCTTGCGCAAGTCGAACTTGGTGCGGCGCACCACCACATCATGCCGGTGCTCCACAAAATGATGGATCATGGGCTTCAGGCCCAAGATCACCGGCCGGCCCTGCACCAGCGCAATGTTGTTCACACTGAAGCTGGTTTGCAGCGAGCTGTACTTGTACAACTGGTTGAGCACCACGGTCCCCATGGCCTCCCGCTTCACGTCATACGCCAAGCGGATCCCCTTGCGGTCGCTATAGTCGTTCACGTCGCTGATGCCCTCGATCTTCTTGTCATTCACCAGGTCGGCCACACCCTTGTAAAGTTGCACGGCCTTATTCACCTGGAAGGGGATCTCCGTGACGATAATCGTCTCGCGCCCGCTTTTCGGATCCTCCTCGATATGGCATTTCGCGCGCAGCACGATCCTGCCCCGGCCCGTCTCGTAGGCATCGCGGATCCCATCGGTGCCATAAATGATGCCCCCGGTGGGGAAATCGGGCCCCTTGATGTGTTCCATCAGTCCGGCCACGTCGATGTCCCTGTTCTCGATATAGGCCACGATGCCATTGCAGACCTCGGTAAGGTTGTGCGGTGGCATGTTGGTGGCCATGCCCACGGCGATACCGGAACCGCCGTTCACCAGCAGGTTGGGGATGCGCGTGGGCATCACCGATGGTTCCTCCAGCGTATCGTCGAAGTTGGGGCGCATGTCCACCGTCTCCTTGTCCAGGTCCGCCATCACCTCCTCGGCGATCTTGCGCATGCGCACCTCCGTATAGCGCATCGCCGCCGGGCTGTCGCCGTCGATGCTGCCGAAGTTCCCTTGGCCGTCCACCAACTGGTAACGCATGCTCCACTCCTGGGCCATGCGCACCATGGCGTCGTAAACGCTCTGGTCGCCGTGCGGGTGGTACTTGCCGAGCACTTCACCCACCAAACGGGCGCTCTTCTTATAGGGCCGTGTGCTGGACATGCCCAACCCCTCCATGCCGAAGAGTACCCGGCGATGCACGGGCTTCAGGCCATCGCGCACGTCGGGAAGTGCCCGGCTCACGATCACCGACATCGAATAATCGATGTAGGCGGTCTTCATTTCGGTCTCGATGTTGATCGGGATGATCTTTTCTCCTCCTTCTGCCATTTTGTTCGTTTCTGCCGCCTCGCACGGTTATTGGACACCCCCTGCGAAAACGGTCCCGAAGGTACCCTTATCGGGCATAACCGGGCCGTGTAATTTTCCACAATCCCACACTTCGGTGTGAATAAAAGAAAAGAAGGCGGAAAGGCAGGTTCCCGACGGCTTCGATAGCTTGCCCCCGAACCAGTGCGTGTAACTTGCGCGTACAAAGGCATGGTTATCGCACTGCTTCCCCGCAACGCTTGAACAAATCCAATGGACGCCAAATTTTCACCACGGGTACGGGAGGTCATCGGCTTCAGCCGGGAAGAAGCCCTGCGCCTCGGTCACGACCATATCGGCATTGAGCACATCCTGCTGGGCCTCATCCGCGAGGGGGAAGGCAACGCGGTGAAGATCCTCCACCACTTGGACGTGGACCTGGAGGACCTGCGCAAATTGGTGGAGGCCGGCATGGAACCCGCCAGCGCCGTGCGTCCACCGGACAAGGACAAGATCACGCTGGTAAAGCAGGCGGAGAAGATGCTGAAGATCACCTTCCTGGAGGCCAAGCTTTTCAAGAGCCCCCAGATCGATACCGAGCATGTGTTGTTGAGCATGCTGAAGGACCAGGACAATTTGGCCACCCGGGCACTGAACAAGATGAACGTGGATTATGAGAACGTGAAGCACGAGGTGGACACCATCCTCGCCGGGGACGGCCCCAACCCCGCCCAAAGCCGCCCGAGGCCCAAGGCCCAAGGACCGCAGAGCACCGATGACGATGATGACGACAGCGGAAGTGCCAGCTACGGTGCCGGTGCCAAGAAGCCGGGTGATAGCAAGAGCAAAACCCCCGTGCTGGACAATTTCGGCCGGGACCTTACCAAAATGGCCGAGGAAGGCAAGCTGGACCCCATCGTGGGCCGGGAAAAGGAGATCGAGCGCGTGAGCCAGATCCTCAGCCGCCGGAAGAAGAACAATCCCGTGCTGATCGGAGAACCCGGTGTGGGCAAGTCCGCCATTGCGGAAGGATTGGCGCTGCGCATTATCCAGCGCAAGGTGAGCCGCGTGCTCTTCGGCAAGCGCATCGTGGCCCTGGACATTGCCAGCCTGGTGGCCGGCACCAAGTACCGGGGGCAGTTCGAGGAACGCATGAAGGCCGTAATGCACGAGTTGGAGAACAGCCCCGATGTGATCCTCTTCATCGATGAGATCCACACCATCGTGGGAGCGGGCGGTGCATCCGGTTCCCTGGATGCCAGCAACATGTTCAAGCCCGCCTTGGCTCGGGGCGAGATCCAGTGCATCGGTGCCACCACCCTGGACGAGTACCGCCAGTACATCGAGAAGGACGGTGCCCTGGAGCGCCGCTTCCAGAAGGTGATCGTGGAGCCCACCAGCGTGGAAGAGACCATCGAGATCCTCAACAACATCAAGGAGAAGTATGAGGACCATCACAATGTGGAATTCACCCCGGAGGCCATCTCCGCCTGCGTGAAGCTGACCAACCGCTACATCACCGACCGCCACCTGCCGGACAAGGCCATCGACGCGCTGGATGAATCGGGCAGCCGCGTTCACATCAGCAATATCATAGTCCCGCAGACCATCCTCGACGTGGAGAAGAAGATCGAGGATATCAAGGACGAAAAGAACAAAGTGGTCCGCAGCCAACGGTACGAGGAAGCGGCGAAGCTCCGCGACCGGGAACGCACACTGCTCGAGGAACTGGAGGCGGCCAAGAAGAAGTGGGAGGAGGAAAGCCGAGAGCACCGGACCAAGGTCACCGAGGACAATGTGGCCGAAGTGGTGGCCATGATGAGCGGGATCCCCGTGCAGCGCATCGCCGAGAAGGAAAGCGGCAAGCTGCAGCGGATGAAGGAGGAGATGGAGGGCAAGGTGATCGGCCAGGAAGAGGCCGTGACCAAGGTGGTGAAGGCGATCCGGCGCAACCGGGCCGGACTGAAGGACCCCAACCGCCCCATCGGCAGCTTCATCTTCCTGGGGCCGACCGGCGTGGGCAAGACGCAGCTCGCCAAGGAACT
The DNA here is from genome assembly GCA_019912395.1 of Flavobacteriales bacterium. Taxonomy (GTDB): domain Bacteria; phylum Bacteroidota; class Bacteroidia; order Flavobacteriales_F; family PHOS-HE28; genus PHOS-HE28. Next base: position 23,312 of record JAIOIH010000040.1, read on the forward strand.
GGCCAAGTACATGTTCGACACCGATGATGCGCTGATCCGCATCGACATGAGCGAGTACATGGAGAAGTTCTCCGTAAGCCGCCTCATCGGTGCGCCTCCCGGCTATGTGGGCTATGAGGAAGGTGGGCAGCTCACCGAGAAGGTGCGCCGCAGACCTTATGCCATCATTCTGCTGGACGAGATCGAGAAAGCCCATCCGGACGTGTTCAACCTCCTGCTGCAGGCCTTGGACGACGGCCAGATGACCGATAGCCTGGGGCGCCGCATCGACTTCCGGAACTCCATCATCATCATGACCTCCAACATCGGGGCACGCGACCTGCAGGAATACGGCAAGGGCGTGGGCTTTGGCACCAAGGCCAAGCTCGAGGGCACCAGCGATGCCAACCGCGGCATCGTGGAGAAGGCGCTGAAGAAGGCGTTCGCCCCCGAGTTCCTCAACCGGATCGATGACATCATCATGTTCAACGCGCTGAAGCGGGAGGACATCCACAAGATCATCGACATCGAGCTGGGCTACGTGTACAAGCGCATTTCCGAGCTGGGCTACGACCTCAAGCTGACCGAGGATGCCAAGGATTTCCTCGGCGAGAAAGGCTACGACGAGAAGTTCGGAGCCCGTCCCCTGAAGCGGGCGATCCAGAAATACATCGAGGACCCCATGGCCGAGGAGATCATCAACCAGAACGTGGAGGAAGGCGACAAGATCACCGTGGGCCTCAACAAGGACAAGAGCGATGTGACGATCAAGGTGACCAAGAGCAAGAAGAAGGTGAGCAAAAGCGACGAGGACGCGGCGGAGCCGGAGGCGTAGCCTTGGTTACAATTGTCGGGCTAATGCCGACCTGCTCCCGACAGAAGGTCGGAACGAATTGATCGAATGTAGAACGGCCCCGGATCACACGGGGCCGTTCTCATTCTGGTAGCTGGCTTGCTTTTACTTGCCAAGTGGGCAGCGAGCGTGGTCAATACGGACTACCGGGATCCGGATCACCAGATACCGTCATCCGCCTTCTGAAAGCTGGTGCTGAAGCCCAGGCCCACGGTGAGGAAGCGATATGGAGCACCTGTATCCGTCCGGCCCGGAAAGCGTTCCAGACCGATCACCTCCGGACTGAAGCTCGTGGCATCCTGTTGGTACCCCAGAGACAGTCCAAAGGCAAGATTATCCGAGGCATGAACGAAATAGGCCGCATTCACGCCCCAATGGAAGCCGGGCTGCTTGGCATTCCCTGAACAGGTCCGGCAATTCCAGTTCCAGGTGGACTGGCCCAGTTTGGCATTGAGCTCGATGAAGGTGCGGGACCCGGTATAGTGTGCCCAAGTGAGCTTTCCATAGAACAACAGCCTGTTGACGTCCCCTTCCGTCAATTCCGGGGACAGTCCATTGTCGTTCAGTTCGTACCATGTGGCATTCACCCCCACGCCTATGCCCAAGCCCTTGTATACCGGAAGTTGGAACACCCCGTCCACTTGCCCGAGCGCATCGGTGAGGTTGTCGAAGATGGGATTGCCCAAGGCCATGGGGAGGAAGAGAAAACCTTGTGCGGTGGGCTTGAACTCCGGCACCTTCTGGGCTTGGCCGACCATCGGAACAAGCATTGCCAAGGCACCGATGGCAAGTTGGAACTTCATGCTTGGCGCACCATGAACCGGCGTTCCGTGCGCTGTGTTGAGGTTGCGATCTCAAAGAAATAACACCCCTCGGCCTCGGCCGGCAGGGGCAGTTCGAGCACCTGGACCCCTTTCTCCATCACCACGGCCGGCCATGCAAGCAATGGAGCGTGTGCCTCGCTCAGCATGGCTGGGAACACCTCCTCGGGTTGCGGCATCGACACTTGAACGCGCAATAGGGGCGGATGGTACATCACCTCCACCTCCTCCAACTTCACCTGCTGGGGCACGGGCATATGGTGCAGGTGGATATACCGCTTGAACCGACGGACAAGGATCACCACCACCAGGATGGACAGGGTGATGATCAAGGTGGTGCGAAAATCTTCGATCATGCGGAACTCAGAGAACGATCACCCCCTCGATCTGTGCGGCCTTGTCATAGCGGGCCACCACTTCGTCCGCGCTCATCATCACCTCGTTCACCGTGATGCTCAGGTATTTCCCGGCCTTGCTGTACTTACGCAGCACTTCAGCCTCGGCTGGGAACAGGGCCAATACAGCATTCAGGCGTTCCTCGTCCGGCTCGAAGATGAACTTGAACATGTAGACCGCCGGCCATGTATGGACCAGGTCCAGTGCCTTGCGCATTCGGTCGCGGGCTTCGTCATGCTCCATGGTGGCAAAGGTAGGGCCGCGTGAAGATGGGTGATCGGAGAATGGAAGTTGACGGCTGGCGGCTGGTGAACAGTGGCTCGTGACTACTGACCGGTGCCGAAGCCGGACCGCCGTTTGTTTCCCGGTGGCTTATCACTTTTTCCGATTCACCAAGGCAACGATGTATAACCGGGATCCAGTAGCAGGGAGCATCAACTTCATTCCGGGAATGGCAAACTCAACACCTGCAACCCTGATCCATCCGCGTTCATCAGCACGAGTTCGTTCTCCACCAGTAGTGTGCTTGAATCCTGCGGTGTGAACCGGCGGCGAATGGCCAGCAGCTTGTCGGTCTGCGGCGAATAGTCCAGACCGCTGAAGTAGCGAGAATCGCAGGTGGACAGAAGCAGTTGGGTGCCTGTACCATTGGCCAGATCCGTGCGATAAAGCCCGCTCACATGCGACCAAACGGCGGATTGCTCCATTGTAGTAATACCGAAATAGTTGGAATTGTCGGGGTCGCTGGCCACCGGGGTGGGCCCAACGATGGTCCATGCATCGGCGGCTATATCGCCGAGCAGTACACCTAGATTGTTCACCCATACCACTTGGTTCTCCGTGTACCAGCAGCTACCTTGGAATATAGGTGTATTGTACAGGGTGTCCGAGATCCCGGTCGAAGTAGATGTTCGTACCGACACCCATGGACCATTATTTATGTAAGTGTACCCGAAAGCCGCAGAGGACGGGGACCATTGTGGGCTTATATTACCTCCAAGGAAGGTCAGTTGGGTCAAGCTGTCGCCATTCGCCTTCACTTTGAAGATGTTGGTGCCGGAGGTAACAAGGATCCACCCATTGCTGCCCCAGGCCGTTCCTCCTATATCCGACAACTCATCTACCGTAAGGATTGCAGTAAGCGTATGGCTACTTATTTGGTATTTCCACATCGTAGTTCCTTGGCCAACTTGGGACGATTCCGTGATAACTAGTTCATCCCCGTTGCTGGGGTTGAACCCTGCCGATCTGAGCTTATGGTTCGGAAGCAGATAGTTCCAACCCAGCTGGCCTTCGGGCAAGGGGAGCGACTCACACGGCCCTTCAGGTTCCGATGTGCCTGGGCAGGAAGGTTGGTTTGGGCCATCCTTGTGGCAAGCGGTCAAGGTCAGGACTGCCATGAGCGGCAGGACGGTGATAAGGGGAAGGCGCATGGTATTCAGTTGTTGATTATTATCATGGCACCATCCGACTCGACTTCAGCCTTTGCCAAATGTAGTTCCTCAATTTTGCGGAAGTAGAATGAGCAGCATGACCAATTCAGAGTGCTCCACCTCATCCTTGCGCCACAATCCTCAAAGGGACAGCATTTCCATCTGCGCAGACCAAAAACAATCCGTGGAATCAACGGTCTATTCTTCCCGCCATTGAACTTTGTCCCAACTTGCGTGTACGGCACCACGAATAAAAGACCATGGCCCGGATCCCGATCATTCTGCTTGCAGCTCTCCTGCCCTTGGTGTGCCTTTCCCAAACAGAGGACCGGAAAGAGATCCCGCCGCCCGCACCGCCCGTGAGCAACCTGCAGGGGGGCTGGGACAATAACCTGGCCAATTCCCAGGCCGCGCAGTGGAGGGACGCCAACACGAACGCGCCCCCAGATGCCCTGATGCAGCTGAACTGGTTCCTCAGTGAGCTGAATGCCAGGATCGGCAACAACAATGGGGAACTGAAGTCCACGGACAAGGCACAACTGGGTCGCATTGCCGAGGAGATCAAGACCACTGCACCCGGCAGTTTCGAGCAGCACTTGGCGGATTACTACTTGGAGTTCCCTTCCAAAGCCGCCTTCGCCGACCTGGACGCCGCGAACAAGCTGGCGCCGGAGCGTGCTGAGCTGCTGGCCCCCATGCTTTCAAAGGCCATGCTGGACGGGGATGCGGCCGAGCTGCGGAAATGGAGCGCTGAGATGGACCGGCGCGGCGGCGTTACCCCGCCGTTGAAGGCTGCCGCAGCGGACGTGTTGCTCAGCGTGCCCGATAACGGGATCCTCTTCACCAATGGGGACATGGACACCCAGCCCGCCGTGGTACGCCAAGTGCAGCAACAGGAAAAGCCCGACCTGCTGATCGTGGACCGGCGCTTGCTGGCTGACCCAAGCTATCGCGAAAGAACATGGAGACAGGCAGGTGCGACCGGCCCGACACCATCGGATGGACCCGTGTTCGCCAAGAAATTACTGCTGTCCACTTCACGCCCGGTCTACTTCGCCTTGAGCCTGGACCGCTCTTGGCTGGACGCCTTCCCCGGACAACTGCATGCGGTGGGTGCTGCTTTTCGAGTGGGAGCGCCCGATGTCGAGGATGCCGCCGCGCTGGCCCGGCATTGGGCCGCCATGAAGAAACCAGTGAACGCCGGCCCGATGAGCCGCAACTACCTATTGCCAGGGGCCATCCTACTGCGCCAGTTCCGTGGCAGGAACGATGAGGCGAACGCCTCGCGGTTGGAGCACGAGCTGCGGCAGATCGCAGCGGCCACCGGTGCCACGCAGGACCTCTACTCACTGGGCATCCTTCAGCATTGAAGCACATGGCCCTGTTCCGCACCGACCCCACGGACCTGAGCGATGAGCGGCTCATGGAGCTGGTGCTGCGCGGCGATGAGCGTGCCTTCACCGTGCTCTTCGACCGCTACCAGCGCAAGCTCCTCACCTACTTCCACCGCATGCTGTGGCAGGATCGGGAGCGTGCGGAGGATTTCCTGCAGGACCTGTTCACCAAGATCGCGCAGCGCCCACACAGCTACAACTCCGAGCGCCCCTTCCGCACGTGGCTTTACAGCGTGGCCAACAACATGTGCAAGAACGAATACCGGCGCATGGCCACGCGCACCGCGGCCGTGCCGGAACTGAAGGCCACCAACAACCACACCGTGGAGGCGGCAGGAGGGATCGGTGTGGACCACGAACGCTTCTCCGCCAGGTTGGAAGAGGAACTGGACAAGCTGGACCCGGACCACAAGGCCACCTTCGTGATGCGCCACCACGAGGACATGCCCATCAAGGAGATCGCATCGGTCTTCGGCATCTCCGAAGGCACGGTGAAAAGCCGCCTCTTCTACACGGTGAAAAAGCTGGCCGCCAACATGCCGGAATTCGACCCACGACCTAAACAAGCGGCATCTGTTGCCAGGCCGCGATGAAAAACATGGACCGCACTGAACGATACGACCCCGAGGACCTGGAGCACCTGATGCTCGAACGCGGCTTCGATGAGCTGCTGGAGGAGGAACGCGCGTACGCCCTGCGCCACTTGGATGGCCGGGCGGAATACGAGCGGATGCGCGCCTTGTTGCACCACGTTCGCGAGGAGAAAAGCGAGCGACCGCTCATGGATGCCGACCCGGCCGTGCGCGAGCGCGTGCTGGCGGCCTTCCGCGAACAGCGCCAACCCCAATGGCGCATCTGGCTGAACAGTGTGGGCGGCTTCCTGCTGCCTTCCCGCCCCTCCATGTACTGGCGCCCCGCACTGGCCCTGGGCACGGTGGCGGCGCTGGTGTTCACCGCATTGGTCACGTGGAACTCCTTGGAGCAGAAGGACAATAAGGTACTGGCGGAGGTGAAGCAGGAAGTACCCAACGCTCCCCAAGCAGCCGCCAAAACGGATGAGGAGGATCAGCTTGAGGAAGTGGCGAATACCGAGAACGATGTTGAAGCCCACACCGGAGAAAGCACCAACGCATCAGCAAGCCAGGATGCGGACCAGTCTTTCCGGTACAGGACGCCCTCAATGGCCCGTACCCAACAAGTGGAGGATGCCGTCGACAGCCCCAAGGAGATGGAGCAGGTAGTGGTTGCGGAACCCGCCCCACCAGCACTGATGGATGCCACTACGCCGGATGTCGATGTGGCCCAAGCGGCTGCCGGAGGTTTGAAAAAGGATGTGTCGGGGACCGCGGTCACAGCAAATGAAGTGGCTTCCCCGGCTGCATCCAGGGCCAAAGCGGAGAAACGTGCAGAGATCACCGGGAACAGTGATGCCATGGCGTACAATGAAGGCTTGGTAGCTGACGAAAGGCAGGTAAGCTCCGCACCGGCCTACACGGAAGATGACCTGATAGGACTGTTGCGTGCGGCTTGGTAAAGTGCTGCTCCGAAGCCTTTCCTGAGGTTCATGGTCGGCTCGTCCGGTCGGCACGAGTACTATTGTCGCGCAGGTCCGAACATGGCAACACCCTCTCCTCTTTCCGCATCATCCCGTTCATCGGGGATCGCCGGACCCATGGCGGTGCTCACCACGCTCTTCTTCATGTGGGGCTTCATGACGGTGATGAACGATGTGCTGATCCCGCACTTGAAGGCCGTGTTCACCCTGAGCTGGTGGCAGAGCATGCTGGTGCAGTTCTGCTTTTTCGGCGCGTATTTCCTGGGCTCGCTGGGCTACTACGTCTATTCCAGCAGCAACGGCGACCCCATCCAGCGGATCGGCTACAAGCGTGCGCTGATCGCGGGTTTGCTGTTGAGCGCCATCGGTAGCGGGCTCTTTGTTCCGGCCACCTACGTCCACTTGTACGGGCTCTATCTCGCGGCCCTCTTCGTGCTTGGCCTGGGCTTCACGCTATTGCAGATCGCCGCCAATCCGTTCGTGGCCATCATCGGCACCGCGGAAGGTGCAAGCAGTCGCCTGAACCTCGCACAGGGCTTCAATTCCTTGGGTACCACACTGGCCCCATTGATCGGCGGCACCCTCATTTTCGACCTCTTCAAGGGCGATGCGGCGGTGCGTTGGCCGTACGCGTTCTTCGCCTTGTTGCTGATACTTCAGGCGCTGTGGGTGCATTTCACGGCCCTGCCGGAACCGCCCCATTCGTCCACCGGTGCTCGCCAGCACGCCCTTCGTCACCGCCAATTGCGCAACGGCATGGGCGCCATCTTCTGCTACGTGGGCGCGGAAGTGGCCATCGGAAGCCTCATCATCGGTTTCCTTGGGATGAAGGGCGTGATGGGCCTCTCCCACAACGATGCGAAGAACTACCTGAGCCTCTACTGGGGTGGTGCGATGTGTGGGCGTTTCCTCGGTGCCGTGGCTTTGAGCGAGCGCTTCAATGGCCAGCGGCGCTCTTTGCTGATGGCGGTGGTCGGCGCTGCGATGTTCGGGTTGCTCTGGATCGTGAACAGTGTGGGGGGCGGCCTCGACCTGAAGCACCTCTGGCCGCTGGCGGTGTTGATCGCCGCCAACATGGCGGTATTCCTCCTTGCGGGAAGGAAGCCGGGCGCTGTTACGGGGATCTTCGCGTGCGTGGCGATGGCTTTGGTGCTGCTTACCATGGTCACAGGTGGAGCCGTGGCGATGTGGGCCATCCTCGCCATCGGCCTGTTCAATTCGATCCTCTGGAGCAACATCTTCACGCTCGCCATCCATGGGCTTCACAGCGATACCGGCCAAGGCAGCTCCCTGCTGGTGATGATGATCCTCGGTGGTGCGTTGGTCCCGTTGGCCCAAGGAGGGTTGATCGACGGCCTTCAGTCGCAGGGCATGGGCGACATGGCCATGCACATCAGCTTTGTGCTGCCGCTGTTGTGCTATGGCTACTTGGCTTGGTTCGGGTTCAATGGAAGCAAGCCTTCGATCAGAAAATTAGATGATCAGATGATCAGATGATGAAATGCCTTTCGCCGACCTGCTGCCGACAGATCTCCGGAGGTTCTTGCCCGGACGGGGCACCTCTTAAAACCCATCTGCGTCGATCTGCGTAATCGGCGGTTTTATCGTGCAACCATGATCATTGGAATTGATATTGGCGGGACCAGCACCAAGATCGGACTGGTGGATGGCGGCAAGGTGATCGCTACCACACGCATTCCCACCACAGGTCACACCGACGAATTTGCCTTCGCAGATGCCTTGGCGGAAGCAGCCCTACAACTGACACCCCACCGTCGCCAAGGCGCAATGGCGGGGGAACCTGACAACGGACAACTGACAACAGCGATCGGCATCGGCGCACCCAATGCCAACCAGCTCACCGGCATCATCGAAATGGCGCCCAATCTGCCGTGGAGGAATGATGTCCCCTTGGCGAAAATGGTGCAGGAGCGCACCGGCATCCGCAGCGTGCTGGGCAACGATGCCAATGCGGCCGCCCTGGGTGAGTGGCGCTATGGCGCGGGCCAAGACCTGAACGATCTTCTTTTGGTGACGCTCGGCACGGGTGTGGGCAGCGGCTTCATCGTGAACGGGCAACTCATGCTCGGCAGCCATGGCAATGCCGGGGAACTGGGCCATTCCATCATCGTGATGGACGGTCGCCAGTGTACCTGTGGAAGAAAGGGCTGCTTGGAGGCTTACGTGAGCATCCGCGGCCTGCGGCGGACCTACACCGAACTGGACGGTGATCCAGATGTCTTGAAGGAGGCAGGCGTGCTGTGCATCGCAAAGGCTGCGGAACAAGGCGATGCTGCCGCGCTCCAAACTTTCCGACATGCGGCGCGCTGGCTCGGTGTGGGCTTGGCGAATGCGGTGGCGGTGACCGGTCCGGAGCGCATCGTGATCTTCGGGGGCATCGCACGGAATGGCGCGTTGCTGATGGCCCCGCTACGGGAGCGCTTCCAAGAGTACCTGCTGAACATCTACCACGGCCGTGTGGACCTGGTAACCTCGGCGTTGCCGGAAGATGATGCGGCGATACTGGGCGCGGCGGCGCTGACCACGTTGTGATGTAAGAAAGTGAACCGCAACGGCGCTACGACGCCACGGTAACGCGACGTAAAACAGTTAACGTCGGCTTCTCAGTCTTTGCGCATTCGTTGCGCCGTAGCGTCGTGGCGGTGAAAAACCAACCCGTATTTTCGTCCGATGACCCACCGCTGGCTCCTATCCTTTCTCGTCCTTCCCGTGCTCCTTCAGGCTCAGGACACCACCACGTGGGCGAAGAACTACGCCACTGAACTGGTGAACCCGTTCGTGGGTACTGGCGGCCATGGGCACACCTTCCCCGGGCCATGCGTGCCTTTCGGCATGGTGCAGCTAAGCCCGGATACCCGCACCGATCCCGTGGAATGGGACGGCTGCGGCGGATACCACTACAGCGACAGCCTGATCTACGGCTTCAGCCATACGCACCTCAGCGGCACCGGCGTTTCCGATCTCTGTGACGTGCTTCTGATGCCCCTGAGCGGAGGGCTTACCACCAAGCCGACGGAGTATCGTTCCCGCTTTTCGCACCAACGGGAGGAAGCACACGCTGGCTACTACAAGGTGCATCTGGATGATCCGAACGTGGATGTGGAACTGACCACCACCAAGCGCGTGGGCATGCACCGCTATGCCTTCAAGCGGGACGGGCCGCGCTCCATGGTGCTGGACCTTCGGCATCGGGACCGCCTGCTGGCCGCATCCATCAAGCAAAGTGGGCCGAGCGAGATCAGCGGGGAGCGCCGCAGCAGCTCCTGGGCACGGGACCAGCGCTTGTTCTATTGCATCCGCTTCAACGTGCCGGTCGGGCTGGAAGCTTCGCTCTCCGATAGCTCCGTTGCCGTGATCACGCTGCCCGCGAGCGGAGGCCTGGTGGTGGTGAAGGTCGGGATCAGCGCGGTGAGCGTGGAAGGTGCGCGGAAGAACCTGGAGGCCGAAGTACCTGGTTGGGACTTCGATGCCGTGCGCAAGCAAGCGGAGGAAGCATGGGACAAGGAACTCGGTCGGATAGAGGTGCAGGGAGGGGAGCCGGAGCAACGGCGCATCTTCTACACGGCCCTCTACCACAGCCTGCTCGTCCCCTACATCTTCAATGATGTGGACGGAACGTATCGTGGCAACGATGGCGAGATCCATACCGCAAAGCATGATGTCTACACCGTCTTCAGCCTCTGGGACACTTTCCGGGCGGAGCATCCGCTGTTCACCATCCTGGAACCGGAGCGCACGGTGGACTTCATCAAGACCTTCCTTGCCATCTACAGCCAGACCGGTCGCTTGCCCGTGTGGGAGCTGTGGGGCAACGAGACCGATTGCATGATCGGCTACCACAGCGTGAGCGTGATCGCCGATGCTTACTTGAAGGGCATCCGAGGCTTTGATGCGGAACTCGCGCTGGAGGCCATGGTGGCCAGTGCCATGCGCGATGAACCGGGCCTGAACGCGTTGCGGACGAAGGGCTACATCAGTAGCGAGGACCAGAGCGAAAGCGTGAGCCGCACCTTGGAATATGCGTACGACGATTGGTGCATCGCCAAGATGGCCAAGGCGATGGGCAAGGACAGCTTGGCTTCCGTCTTCTTCGATCGTGCCAGCAATTGGCGGAATCTCTTCGACCCGGAGACCGGCTTCTTCCGTGCCCGCTACAACGGCGGTTTCAAGTCGCCCTTCGACCCTTATGAAGTGAACTTCGACTTCACGGAGGCGAACGCATGGCAGTACAGCACCTTCGTTCCGCAGGACGTGACCGGACTGGACCGCGCACTTGCAGCTACCGGCCACGGCGGGCTTGAGCAGCGGCTGGACGACCTCTTCGATGCACACCCCAGCACCACCGGCCGCACCCAGAGCGATATCACCGGCTTGATCGGCCAATACGCGCATGGCAACGAACCCAGCCACGCCATGGCTTGGACGTACGATCGCGTGGGCCGGCAGGACAAGGCCAAGCGGGTGGTGGACCGCATCCTCACTGAATTCTACCACGACGCGCCGGACGGCTTGATCGGCAACGAGGACTGCGGCCAGATGAGCGCATGGTACGTGATGAGCGCGTTGGGCATCTACCAGATAGCTCCCGGCGATCCCGTGTTCGAACTGCATGCGCCCTTGTTCCACGCCTATCGGATCCACCTGCCCAACGGCAAGGAAGTGAACGTGCGTTGCACCGGTGACCTGGTCGGCGACCGCTTCATTCGCTCCACCACGCTCAAAGGAACGAACGGTCGGTTGGCCTCCATCCCCTACTCCTCCCTCATGAACGGCATGGACCTGCTGGTCGACCTGACGGCGATGTGGCGTCCGTTGGAAGGTGCGCGCTTTACCACCGTCGCACGCGACCCGATCACATCGTATCCACCCACGGCTCCCATCATCACGGCCGGTTCCAAGGTCTTCAAGGGATCCATGGATGTCTCGGTTAGCAGCTTGGACAGCCGATGGCCGATCCATTGCACGGTGAACGGCGATCAACCCACTACTGCCAGTCCGCTATACACAAGTCCCTATCGGCTGGATACCACGGCCACGGTGCGTTGCATCGCTGTGGATCAAGATGTCCTCAGCCCCGTTAGTTCGGCACAATTCACGCAGATCGATCCGAACCGGAGCATTACCGTGGAGAGCAAATGGAGCTCGCAGTACGCCGCTGCCGGAGAAGAAGCCTTGATCGATGGCATTCGTGGAGCGGAGGATTGGCGTACCGGCGGTTGGCAGGGCTATCTCGGCAACGATGTGCTCGCAACTGTGGACCTCGGGAGCGTGAAGCAGCTCAAGCGCCTTGGGTTAAGCGTGATCCAGGACCAACGTTCGTGGATCTGGTATCCCGAAAGCGTGCAGTTCGCGTGGAGCACCAACGGCCGCAACTGGAGCAGCGCCACCGTGGAGAACACCGTTCCCCGCACGGAGGAAGGCACCTTGACCATGGATATGATGACGGAGGTGTTGAACAAACACGCGCGCTACATCAAGCTGATCGCGAAGAACCCGGGACCCTGCCCGGAGTGGCATCCCGGCAACGGTGATCCATCCTTCATCTTCACGGATGAGCTTTTGATAGAGACGGAGTGAGTGTTTGAGGCCTCAAGCTATCAGCTTCAAGCTACAAGCACTCCGTGAGGCTCTTCGCTTGCAGCTTATGGCTTGCGACTTGCAGCTCGCGGCTTGTAGCTGCTGAAATCACTCCCACGGGTACGTGCTGCTGGTGCGCGAGGGATCATACATCGGATCCGGCGGACCTTGGTCGCGCGATGCCGGCGGGGATGCCTGTTCATCGCCGGGATCGCTGCCGGGGATCGTTGCTTCCTCATCCTCCTCATCGGGTTCATCCTCGCGCGGCGGGGGAACATGCGCCGGCGGTACTTTCCGGTAGAACCACGCCATCACGCTGCCCACCAACCCGCCGAAGAGGTGGCTCTCCCAGCTTACGCCCTGTTGGATCGGCAGGATGCCCCACCACATGCTGCCATAGAGGAAGACCACGATGAGCGACACCGCCATCAAGGCGATCCTGCGGCGGATCAATCCGCTGAAGAAGACGAAGCCCGCCAACGCATACACGATCCCACTGGCACCGATATGGTGGCTTTCGCGGCCCATGGCCCAAACCCATAGCCCGGTGGCGATCCAGCTCACCAGCACCACCCGGCCGCTAACCTTCGGATAAAAGTACACCGTGAACCAGCCCAGGATCAGCAAGGGCACGCTGTTGCTCATCAAGTGGTCCACACTGCCGTGGAGGAAGGGTGCAAGGGCAATGCCCCGCAAGCCGAGGAGCGTGCGCGGGAAAACGCCGAAGCGGGCGAGGTCCAAGCGGTACACCAGATCGAAGCCCAGCACCACCCACATGATGGCGACGGCGATCGCCGAAGGGAGCAGTGCGGTGAAGACCCGTCGGCGGTCGTGGTCGATGCGTGGATGAACGGGTTGCGTCATGTTCGGCTCGGGTACACGATCTTCGGGCCGCAATTCGCATCGGCCAGCTTGGCAGGCGAAGATGAACAAATCAACCCGAACCATGCGTCCCTTCCACCCCGCCCGTGTACATCGCCCAGTCGTCATCACCCTGGCAGCAACACTTGTTTTTCTCCTTGCCTGCACCAGCCGCAAGCCGGGGGCCGTGGCTGAAGCTGCGCCGCCGCCCACGGAGACGGTACGCATCGTGAAAGGGGATCCACCGGCCACCAGCCAACTGGCCCTGTTGATGCGTGAAATGACAGCCTTTACGGACAGCACCGGCAAGCGCTTGGCCACCAGCGAGCACCTGCTCCCCTATCCGGAACGGTTCAAGGAACTGATGACCGCGGAGGCCACACCCGGCATGGTGGAGCGGCGCACCTTCGATCCCTTCGCCCAAGCCTGGCTGAACCAGTTGGATGCGCTCTACGCCACGCCCTCAGCGGAGCAGACCGGCGTGTTCAATACCTTGGTGCAAACCTGTGCGGCCTGCCACAGCCAGATGTGCCCCGGTCCGCTGGTGCGGATCAAGAAGTTGACCATACCGGAAGTGGAGGATTGACCGGGCGAACCCACGGGATCTGAACCAAATCGGATTCCAACCGTCCAACCAGCATGCGTGTCACCGCCTTCCTCCCTGGCCTCGCCCTGCTGGCGCTTCCCTCCTTCAGCACGGCCCAATCACCCTACTTCCCCGCTCCCGTCGCGGGCAGCAATTGGGAGACCACCGACCCGGCCAACCTGGGCTGGTGCCAGGACCGCATTGATTCGCTGTACGCCTTTCTCGATGCCCACCATACCAAGGGTTTCATGGTGTTGAAGGATGGCCGCATCGTCCTTGAACACTACTTCGGAACCTTCGTGCAGGACAGCCTGTGGTATTGGGCCAGTGCCGGAAAGACATTGACCAGCACCGTGGTCGGGATCGCGCAGGAGGAAGGCTACTTGGACATCAACGCCCCCACCGATACCTACCTCGGCGCGGGCTGGACCTCGGAGTCCCCGGTACAGGAAGCCCTGATCACCGTGCGCAACCAGCTTACGATGACCAGCGGTTTGGATGATGGCGTATCGGATGTGGATTGCACGGACCCCACTTGCCTGACCTATATCGCGGATGCCGGCGATCGCTGGGCCTATCACAATGCTCCGTACACCCTGCTGCAGGAAGTAGTGGCCAACGCCACGGGCCAGAACTTCACGCTCTACTTCAACGCCCGCTTGCGCAACCCCATCGGCATGGACGGGTTCTGGGTTCCGGTCGGGGATAAGAACGTCTACTTCAGCACGCTCCGCAGCATGGCGCGTTTCGGGCTGCTCGCCTCCAACCGCATGGTGTGGGATGCCGACACCATCCTCCATGATGCCGCCTATTTCGACGCAGCCACCACGCCTTCGCAATCGTTGAACCCCAGCTACGGCTACCTCTGGTGGTTGAACGGACAATCCAGTTACATGCTTCCGACCACCCAGTTCATCTTCCCGGGTCCGCTGATGCCGGAGGCACCAGCGGACATGTATAGCGGGTTGGGGAAGAACGATCAGCTGCTCAACGTGGTGCCCGGCCGTGGTCTGGTGCTGGTGCGGATGGGCGACGCCGCAGGGACCTCGCTACCCGTGGCCACCGTGTTCAACAATGTGATCTGGCAATACATGAATGCGCTGGATTGCAACACGGCAATAACTGAGGACCACCGGGTAGGTGAACTCACCCTGGTACCCAATCCTTGTACCGATAAAACACGCATCCTGCTGCCTCCCGGTGCCCATCTGGCCGATGTGGAGCTGTACGATGTGGGTGGTCGGCTGGTCCATTCCGCTCGCAACGTGAATGAGGTGGATGTCAGCAAACTCGCATCCGGCGTGTATTCCATGAAGGTCGCGATAGGCGCGGACCGGTACGTATCGCGCCTCGTGAAAGAATAGCCCTCGCCCATTGCCGGACACTTCTATATTTGCGGCCCCTTGCCCAGGTGGTGAAATTGGTAGACACGCACGCTTGAGGGGCGTGTGGCCGAAAGGCTGTGCTGGTTCGAGTCCAGTCCTGGGCACTTGATGATGAAGCCCTGTCGCGAAGCGGCAGGGCTTTTTCGTGCGCAGCCGAGCCAAGCGCAGCTTGAGCGAGGAAGCGCACGAAAAAGCCCGAATGCCGCGCAGCGGCATGGGGCTTGATCCACTTCACGGCCAAACCTGGTCCGACGGAGCAAGGCGGAGTCAATCCAGTCCTGGGCACTGGACGGGAATGCCATGGATGAAAAACCGCCGATGACACGGATGCCACCGATGCATGCCCGTCCAGGAACCATGCGGGAAGTCCAGTCCTGGGCACTGGACGGGAATGCCATGGATGAAAAACCGCCGATGACACGGATGTCACCGATGCATGCCCGTCCAGGAACCATGCGGGAAGTCCAGTCCTGGGCACTGGACGGGAATGCCATGGATGAAAAACCGCCGATGACACGGATGTCACCGATGCCCGTCCAGGAACCATGCGGGAAGTCCAGTCCCGGGCACTTGATAGTAATCCCGTAGGCGAAAAACCGCCGATGGCACAGTTGGCATGGATGCATGAACGCCATTGTCCTGATGCCCGCGTTCGCGGGTTTCGCAAGCCTGCGTGCCGTAGGTAGGTCGCGCACATCCGTCTCCGGCGATTTCCCGCACATGACCCTCCGCGCATATCTCCAAGGTGCGTTCCTTTGCACCATGCCTGAAAAGGAACCGTTTCGTTCCCCGTTGCGTGCGCGCGTCTACCACGTCATCTTCGGAACCAATACTCCCAGTGGGAAACGCTTTGACGTGATCCTGCTCTGGGCCATCGTGATCAGCGTGCTGCTCGTGCTGTTGGAGAGCGTGCCGGAGATCCGTTCCAAATACGGCAGGGCGCTGTACATCGCCGAGCTCGGCTTCACCTTTCTCTTTACCTTGGAATACGCCGCGCGGCTGTGGAGCACGCGATGGCCCAAGCGCTACGCCCTCAGCTTCTTCGGCATCGTGGACCTGCTCGCCATCCTGCCCACCTACATCGGGATGGTCTTCGTAGGTGCGCACTCCTTGATGGTGATCCGGGCACTGCGCCTGCTGCGGATCTTCCGCGTGCTGAAGCTCGCCCGCTTCGTCACAGAGGGCAGCGTGCTGATAAAGGCATTTCAGGCCAGCCGCCGAAAGATCACCGTCTTCGTGCTCGCGGTGCTGACCATCACCGTGATCTTCGGCACCCTGATGTACATGGTGGAAACACCCGAGGCGGGCTTTACCAGCATCCCCCGCAGCATTTACTGGGCCGTGGTCACCCTCACCACGGTGGGATACGGCGATATCACCCCGCAGACCGGCCTCGGCCAGGCCATCGCCTCGGTGATCATGGTCCTGGGCTATGGTACCATCGCCGTGCCCACCGCCGTAATGAGCGCCGAGCTGATGCGGAGCGACGACGGATCGGGCCTGGAGTGTACCAACTGCCACTTCACCGGCCATCTGCTCGATGCCAAGTACTGCCGAAATTGCGGCACGTTGCTGCCGCGATGATGAGACCCGAAGTCTGATGGAGTTCATCCTCCGGCCCTGGTGCGCCAACGATCTCACCGCACTGCTGAAGTATGCGAACGATGCCACCGTCGCGAACCACATGACCGATGCATTTCCGCACCCGTACACGGAAACGGACGGAAGGAACGCCCTCGACCAGTTCATGGCGAAGGACCCGCAACTGGTCCTGGCCATAGTAGTGGCCGGCACCGCCGTGGGTGCCGTGGGCATCCATCCGCAGGACGATGTACACCGCTGCAATGCCGAGTTGGGCTATTGGATCGGTGCGCCGTTCCGCGGCAAGGGCATCATGCCCCAGGCCATCCAACAAGCCACGGCGCGTGCGTTCCATCTACTTCCGCACATCCATCGGATCTTTGCCCGTCCGTTCGGCAGCAACCTCGCGTCGCAACGTGTACTGGAGAAAGCAGGGTACGTGCTCGAAGCGCGCATACCCTCCTCGATCGTAAAGAACGGACGCATGGAGGATGAGCTGATCTACGCGGTACGGAGGACCACTGCCGGTTGAATCCCCGAGCCCACGCTCGCGTGTTCCGCGAGTGCCTTCGCCCTGCCCGCTGGCACGGGCCGTCCCCTATCTTTGAATGGATGATCCCCCTTCGCTCCTTCCTCTGCGCCACGTTCTTGGCTCCCACCCTGCTCCATGCGACCCAATGGCAAGTAGGTCCCGGCCAACCGTACACGATGCCGAGCCAAGTAGCCGCAATGGTGGGGAACGGCGACACGGTGAACATCGCCGCCGGCACCTACCCTTCCGACGTGACGAACTGGACGGCGGATGACCTCCTGCTGCGCGGCGTGGGTGGCCTGGCCCACTTGGAAAGCAATGGAAACGCGTGGGGCGACAAGGCGATCTGGGTGATCCAAGGCGACCGCACCACGGTGGAATGGATCGAGTTCAGCGGTTGCGCGGTGCCCGATCACAACGGAGCGGGGATCCGGCAGGAAGGACACCATCTCACCGTGCGCCATTGTTACTTCCATGATAACGAGAACGGCATCCTCACCGGCGCGGTCACACCCAGTACGATCCGGATCGTGCGCACCGAGTTCGGGCACAACGGATTTGGCGACGGCTACTCGCACAATCTGTACATCGGCAAGGTGGACTCGCTGATCTTCCGGTACAACTATAGCCACCACGCGCATGTGGGGCACGAGCTGAAAAGCCGCGCCCACGTCAACCTGATCGAATACAACCGCTTCAGCAACGAGGCCACCGGCGATGCCAGCCGCAACATCGACCTGCCCAACGGGGGGCAGTCATACCTCATCGGGAATGTGCTGCAGCAAGGCACCCTCACCCGGAACGGCAACATGGTGGGCTTTGGGCTGGAAGGCCTGAGCAACCCTGGGCCGCATGAACTCCATGCGATCAACAATACCATGGTGAACGAACGAAGCACGGGCAGTTTCTTCAGCGCACCGCTTTCCGTGTTCTTCAAGGCCTACGCCAACATCCTTGCCGGCAACGGGAATTTCATGGCCACCGGCTTTCCGACCGCGACGGACACTGCGGGGAACTTGCGCGCGCCATCCATTGCCAGCGTCTCGTTCCTTGCACCCGAGCTGTACGACTATCAATTGGTGCCACCATCACCGGCGCAGCAGATCGGTTATCCTGCGGGTCTATCGAACAGTGGCTATCCGCTTGTTGCATGGGATGAATACGTACACCCTGCCGATGGCCGTGTGCGTTGTCAGCAAGCCACGTTGGATGCAGGTGCCTACCAGCTCTGCATCACCGCTGTGCCCGAACCGGGTGAGGGTGTGATCCGCGCTTGGCCGAACCCCACCAGCGGACGCCTTCACATCGAGGTGGATGTCCCGTCGCGGATCGCGCTCTTGGATGGACTGGGCCGAAGGGTACGCACGGCCACCGCAACGGCCGGGGAAGTGATCGATGTTTCGCTGAGCGGCCTTTCAAGCGGAGCCTACACGCTTATGGTATGGAGCGCAAACCGCTCATGGGCGCAGCGGGTGGTCCTTCAGCCGTGACCCTCGTCCGGAGCTTCCCCCCAAGACCACGCACCCGTGCTCCGCGGATGCGCAACGTCCGCTTCGTCCCGAGCCATCTCCCATAGGTCAGTTGATCCGGCGCGGGTCTCAGGCACTACACGATCGTCCATCGGCCCCCACCTCGCAGGGTGAACCGTTCCGCGAACGCTCCCGATGGGTATCGGGAAGGGATCGCATTGCAGCGGACCCCCGTCTCCTGCTCAACGCACCAGGGTGATCGTCCCGCTCTGGTCATGCGCCGTACCGTTCCGGCCAACACCGCGGAGCGTATAGAAGTAGGTGCCCTCGCTCAGTACTTCCCCCGCCGGCGAGCGGCCGTCCCACACTTGGTTCACGCGCTCCAGCAGCGCCACTTGTTGCCCCCAGCGGTTGAAGATGTGTACCTCCAATGAAGTGAGGTCGCCGCCACGGATGCGGAACACATCATTCCGCCCATCGCTGTTCGGTGAAAAGATGTTGGGTACGATCAGTGAATCCTGCGCCAGCACACAGACCTGCTGCACCGTGCTGTCCGCGCAACCCGCATCGTTCGTCACCACCAGGCTCACCGGAAAGCAACCGGCACTGGGGAAGGTGAAGGTGGGCGATATATCCGTGGAGCTGCTATCGGCCGGATCGCCGAAATGCCACGCCCAGGAGGTGGCCCCGCCGGAAAGATCGGTGAAGTGTACCTCCGGGTCGGAGAGCGTCGGTGTGATGGGTATCCACGAGAAATCCGCCACCGGTGAGACGCTGATGGTGAACGGCCCCACCGCATACTGCACCTCCGGGCAGCCGCTGGCTGGCTGTACCACAAGGTTCACGCTGTACTGGCCTGCATCGGTATAGCAATGCTCCGCCACACTGTCCGTAGCGGTGGCTTCATCCCCGAAGTCCCAGGTATAGCCGTGCTGCGCGGACGAACTGGCCGTGAAGGTGATGCAGTGCGGCGCGCAACCGTCCAAGGGCGTGTGCGAAATGCTCACGGCCTGGTCCGTGGGCACCGATACGGTTACCTGCTGCGGCGCGCCCTGGCAACCGTTCGCATCGCTGGCCACCACGGTGTAGGTGGTGGTCGCCAGCGGGGAGACCACAGGGCCTTCCGGCGTCCAGGTATAGGTATAGTCGGGTGTGCCCCCCGCCGCTTCCGCGCTCAGCGTCACCTCGCCGCCGGGGCATATCGTGGTGTCCGCGCCCACGGTGGTGGTCACCGGGTCCGGTTCCGTGATGGTGTACGAGGCGTTCAGCGTACAGCCCGAATCATCCGTCACGCTCACGCTGTAGGGTCCGGGCGCCAAGCTGTCGATCATCGGGTCCGTACTGCCGGTGGACCACACGTAGCTGTAAGGCTCCTCGCCACCGCTGGCCACATAGCCCAGGCTGCCGTCCGCCGCGCCGTTGCACTGCACGTCCACCGAGGTAAGCACCGCGCTCATGAGGCTCAGCGCAACAAAGGCCGAGTCCGTGCCGCAGCTGTTGGCGCCCACCACCCAGAACGCCGTTCCCGCCATGCCGTCCACCGTGATCGCATCCGTGGTGTCGCCCGTGCTCCACAGGTAGCTGTCCGCACCGCTGGCGGTAAGCACCACGTTGTCCGTGCTGTCGCAGAGCGTGGTATCACCCGTGATCGTCACCGATGGCATATCGCCGGTGGTCACCGTCACCTGCGCGCAGAGCGTATCGCCGCACGCGGTGATGGCGCAGAAGGACAGCTCCACCTCGCCGCTGTCCCCGCCGCCCGGAGTGTAATCGGTGGACAAGGAATCAGCCTGGCTGAATACGCCGCCCCCTCCGTGCCAATGCACGTGGGCGTAAGGTCCGGATACGGCACCGATCAAGTTCGCGCTTTGCCCGCAAGGGATCGGGTCCGGAGCGGAGAGGATGGTGACCAAGGTGGGCGTGAAAGGTGCCTGGCAGCCGTAGTTCACGTAGGTTACGTCGGGAGGGCCGGGCCATGCGAAAACGGCCGTGGCCCCGTCGTTCTCCTCGGTCAGCCCGCCATAGGTGCCGTAGATGTTCACTAGCTGATTCGCGTCGTAAGTGGCCGTATCCCCGCAGGCGGTGCCGTTCACGTATAGCCGGAGCCAGCGGATCAGTGGTGCGTTCGGCACCGGGCTGATCGGCTGGCCCACCAGGTCGTTGTTCTTGAAATGCCCTTGGCTGTTCCCCGGCGTCTGGAAGATGATGTACAAGGTATCGCTGAGCGCCGTGAAGGGATTGGCCTGCACGCACATCGCCGTGGAGGTCACGAAGATCACGCGGCTGCCCGGGGGGATCACGCCGCCCGGAGGCTCCATCAGATGGCCGCAGCTCTGGATGGAAGCGTTCAGCTGGCTCGTCAGCAGGGCCGTGCCGGCATCCTGCGTAATGCCGCGGAACGTGCTGCTGAAGAATTGGAACTGCAGGTCGCCCAACGCGATCGGTGCCGGCCCGGTAATGAAGCGCACCATCTCGTTCATCCCTTCCGAACTGCCGGGGCAGTCCGTCAAGGAGATGCAGGCATCCACCAGAATGCTCTCGATCTCCAGGCATTTCACGGGCACCTGCGCCCGCATCCCCTGAGCGAAAAACACGGCCCCCGCAAGGGCTGCCAAGGCGAACAGGTTCTTCTTCGGTCGGTACATGCGGCTTCCTTTTGATGTTCGGGGAGGTTCGGCCATATCGCTCCGGCACACCACACCGGCACGAACATATTGACGTGTCCGGCTGCCCGAACGGACCAACCCGCGATCTTTTCCACCATCGAGCATGGATGGACGCATTACGGGCGCCCCGTAGGGTTGCGACCGTTCCCGCAATGAAGCCCGGCGAATTGCACTTTCCATTCCCCTGCTCCATACCTTGTCCTCGCAATGATCAGAACCTCTACCCTCGCCGCTTCCTGCTCGCTCCTGTTCACCGCCGGCGCGATCGCCCAACCCTCCTTCACCAACAGTCCCGGCCTGCTCCCCTATGCCACCCATAGCGGGAACTGCATGGCCGTTACGGACATGAACGGCGATGGGCTGGACGATATCGCCGTGCTGGACCAAAGCACCTTCCTGCGCATCCTCTACCAGAACCTCGACGGCACCTTCCAGGGCTACGATGCCGGGCAGATGAGCGGGGCGCAGCAATGGGGCATGGCCGTGGCCGATATGGACAACGATGGCCACAAGGACGTCTTCAGCGGCGGCAATGGCGATGGCCAGCACTACATGCGCATCACGGCACCGGGGGCGGCCACGCCGGGTTCGGTGGAGAGCACCAGCATGTTCGTACAGAACATCAGCATCGGCGATATCGACAACGATGGTTCGCTGGACGTCTTCGCATGCCACGACAATGCGGCGCCGCGCATCTGGATGAACAATGGGAGCGGCATCCTGACCCTGGGCACTCCGATCGATTTCACCTCGGACCCCGTGAGCGACATGAGCGGGAACTACGGCAGCGTCTTCACCGACTTCGACAACGATGGCGACCTGGACCTGTTCATCGTGAAGTGCCGCCAAGGGGTGAACGACCCTGCGGACCCGCGCCGCTGGAACCGCCTCTTCGTGAACGACGGCACCAACCACTACAGCGAGCAAACGGACGCTTACGGGCTTACGAACCACCACCAGAGCTGGGCCGGTGATTTCGGGGACTGGGACAACGACGGGGACCTGGACTTTGTGGTGGTGAACCACGACAACGCCGTTCAATTCTACCGGAACGAGGGCGGCGGCCACTTTACGGAGATCGGTGACGGCGGCCTGAACCTCACGGGCTTCCTGCTGCAATGCCACATGGAGGACTTCGACAACGACGGGTTCCTGGACATCCTGATCACCGGAGGCAGCCAGATCTACCTGAAGGGCAACGGTGACGGCACGTTCGTCCCCGTGGGCAATGTGTTCCCCGCGCCGTCCACCATGCACGGCTTCGCGATCGGGGACCTGAACAACGACGGCTTCATGGACGTGTGGGCGAACTACGGAACGGGCTTCACCACGCCGAACTACGGCGAGCCGGACCGCCTATGGCTGAACGACGGGAACGACAACCATTGGCTGAACGTGCGCCTGAAAGGCGTAGCGAGCAACCGCGATGCGGTGGGGGCGCGCGTCACGCTTACCACGGCGCTGGGCACGCAGACCCGCGAAGTGCGCGCCGGGGAGAGCTATGGCCTCACCAACACGGCGATGTGCCACTTCGGGCTCGGCAGCCACACCACGGTGGGCACCTTGGAGGTGCGGTGGCCCAGCGGCCAAGTGGACACCTATTCCGATATCGAGGCGGACCAGGGGATCACCTTGGTGGAAGGCACCTGCATGGCACCGGTGGTCTCCATCACCAGCGACAATGGCCTGCACATGTGCCCCGGCGGCGCGCCGATCACCCTTTCGGCCACCGGTGGAAGCAGCTATGCCTGGGACACCGGGGAATCCACCGCCTCCGTAACCGTGAGCGAACCGGGCTACCACACGGTGACCGTGGATGCAGGCACGTCCTGCTCGGCGATGGCCAGCGTCTTCATCACGGAAACGCCCGACATCACCCCGGTGATCACCTCCGACGTGCCGCTGGAATCCTGCTGGAACACGCCGGTAACGCTCACTTCCACCGATGCCGGGGCCTACCTCTGGAGCACCGGGGATACCACGCAGAGCATCACCACCACGGCCGAGGGCGAGTATACCGTAACGGTGATCGGCATCTGCCCGGACATCACCTCCGAACCGGTGACCATTGTACACCTGCCGGCCCCGCCCGCGCCGATCAGTGCCAACGTGAGCATCCCGCCCGGCACCAGTGCCACGCTGGTGGCCCAAGGGGACAGCATCCTGTGGTATGCCGCGGCCGATGCCACCAGTCCCGTTGGCCTTGAGAGCCCGTGGACCACGCCGGTGCTCACGGAGGCCACTTCATACTGGTGCGCCGAGGCGAGCCATCCCGTTGACAATACCGTGCATGGCGGGATGGACGCCCCAGGGGCGAACGCGCACGTGGAGAACAGCAGTGTCTTCTTCCCCATCTTCGAATGCTATTCACCCTTCCGCCTGAAGAGCGTGCTGGTGAGCGCCGGCACGGCGGGCATGCGCGCAGTGGGACTGGTGAACTGGCCGAGCGGTACGCCGATCGTCGCTGGGAGCTTCGACCTGCCAGAGGGCGAATCGCGTATCGATCTCAACTGGGACATCACCCCCGGCACCTACGGCCTGCGGATGTACGGCGACGACATCGGCATGACGTACAACAACGTGAGCAACACATACCCCTATCCGCTCGGCGATGTGGGCGCGATCGTCTCCACCACCAATAGCGGTAGCGGAGCAACCGCCTATTTCGAGATCTTCTATGATTGGGAGGTGGGCTTTACCACCTACACCTGCGAAGGGCTGCGCACCCAAGTGGATGTCACGATGTCCACCGTGGGCATCCCCGAAGGGCAGCGCAGCGACCTGGTGAAGTTGTACCCGGTGCCTGCCCACAACACGCTCTCGGTGGACATGGCCGCGGTGCAAGGCCCCGTGGAACTGCAGGTGCTGGACATCACCGGCCGCATCGTGCAGCACGACCGCTTGGCCGCCACATCGGTCCACCAGTTGGACATCTCCGGCCTGGCCAGCGGGGAATACCAGCTACGCGTGGTACACAATAGCAGCTCGGAGGTACACCGCTTCGTGGTGCAGTAGTTCCTTCTGTACGCAGGCACACACTCGGCAAACCCCGGATGAAACTCCGGGGCCGAGCGAGTGCGGCACGTACGGATGTATGTAAGGCGAACGCGTAACAGGCGTCGTGGTGATCAGGGGTTCTTGGCGCGCTCCCAATAGGCGTCCATTTCCGCCAAGCTCATCTCGCCCAGCTTCTTCCCGTCCTTGCGGCTCTCGTTCTCCAGGAACTGGAACCGCTGGATGAACTTGCGGTTGGTGCGCTCCAGCGCCTCGTCCGGGTCGATCTTCAGGAAGCGCGCGTAGTTCACGATGCTGAAGAGCAGGTCGCCCAGCTCGTCGGCCTGCTTGGGGCTGTCGGCCTCCACCTCCTCCTTCAGCTCGGCGAGCTCCTCGTTCACCTTCTCCCACACTTGGTCGCGGTGCTCCCAATCGAAGCCCACGCCGCGGGCCTTGTCCTGGATGCGGATGGCCTTCACCAGGCTGGGCAGCCCGCGCGGCACGCCTTCGAGGACGCTCCGTGGATCATCGTCCTGCCGACCCGATGGGTCGACGCTACGCCGTTCCGCGAGTTTGATCTGCTCCCAGTTGGCCTTCACCTCCTCTTCATCCTGCACCTTCACATCGCCGTAGATGTGCGGATGCCTGCGGATCAGCTTCTCGCAGATGCCGTTGAGCACATCGGTGATGGTGAAGGCTCCCTGCTCCTCGCCGATCTTGGCGTAGAACACATTGTGCAGCATCAGGTCGCCCAGCTCGTTGCGCACTTCCGCCAAGTCGTTGTTCAGGATGGCATCGCCGAGCTCGTAGGTCTCCTCAATGGTGAGCGGCCGCAGGGTTTCCATGGTCTGCTTGCGGTCCCACGGGCACTTGGCACGTAGGTCGTCCATGATATCGAGCAGGCGTTTGAAGGCTTCGAGGCGGTGATCCATGGTGCAAGTGTAGTGACGCGAGGTTGATGGTTTGGCCGCGGAGGCGCAGACCGTGCTCCGCCGAAGCGGGTACACCCAGGCGAGGGCGCGGAGTATGCATCAAGTGCTGCCGGGGAATGGCGAGCGGTCCGGCGTTGTGCGTTTTACATTCTACATTTTACATTCCTCGCTATCGTTCCACTGATCTATCACTTTTCAGCTTTCCTGTTTCAGGTTTCGGGTTTTTCAACCGTTGAAACGAACGCACAAAGGACTGCGCATAACTGTGAAGGCTCGAGTCTGTTCAGCTCCTGCCTGTCCGATACTTTCACCCGCCACATTCCCGCATGAGCCAACGCACGCACACCACTTCCGCCGTCGTCATCATCGGTGCCTTGTTCTTCCTCTTCGGCTTCGTCACCTGGATCAACGGTCCGCTGATCAGCTACCTGAAGATCGTGTGCGAGCTGAAGGACGGCGCGGAGCCGTTCTATGTGACGTTCGCGTTCTACATCGCGTACTTCTTTACGGCGTTGCCCATGGCGTGGGTGCTGGGGAAGACCGGCATGAAGCGCGGCATGATGTACGGCCTCTTCACCATGGCGCTGGGCGCGCTGCTCTTCATCCCCGCCGCCCAAGGGCGATCCTATGGCCTCTTCCTCGCCGGGCTCTTCATCATCGGTACCGGCCTTTCGCTGTTGCAAACGGCCAGCAATCCGTACATCACGGTGGTTGGCCCGATCGAGAGCGCCGCGGCCCGCATCAGCGTGATGGGCATCTGCAACAAGATGGCCGGTGTGCTGGCGCCGTTCGTGCTGGGGTTCCTGCTCCTCGCGGATGCCGATACGCTGCAGGCCGACATCAACGCACTGGAAGGCCCGCTGCTGGCGGCACGGCTGGATGAACTGGCCCAGCGCGTGATCGTCCCCTACGGCGTTATGGCCGCATTCCTCGTGGCCCTGGGCCTGATGATCAAGTTCTCCCCGCTGCCGGAGCTGGACCCCGAGGTGGATGCGCCCGGCGTGCCCACCGATGGCCGCAGCATCTTCTCCTTCCCCAACCTGATGCTGGGCGTGCTGGCGCTCTTCCTCTATGTCGGTGTGGAGGTGATGGCAGGCGATACCATCGGCATCTACGGCCAGTCGCTCGGGCTGCCGCTGAGCGTGGCCAAGCACTTCACCAGCTACACGCTGATCGGCATGGTGGTGGGCTATGTGATCGGCATCATCGCGATCCCGCGCTTCATCTCGCAGTCCAAGGCCCTGGCGGCATCGGCCGTGCTGGGCGTGGTGCTCACCATCGCCGCCACCTTGCTACCGGCACACGCCTCCATCCTCTGCATCGCCCTGCTGGGCCTGGCGAATGCGCTCGTATGGCCCGCCATCTGGCCATTGGCGATCTCCGGCCTCGGCCGCCACACCAAGACCGGCAGCGCCCTGTTGGTGATGGCCATCGCTGGCGGTGCCATCCTCCCGCTGATCTACGGCAAGCTCGCCGAGGAACCCGGCATCGGCCACCAGCACGCGTACTGGATGATGGTGCCTTGCTACCTGTTCATCCTGTGGTACGGCTTGGTGGGGCATCGGAAGAAAGTGTGGTGAGTGCAGGGCCTCAGGTCCTGTGTTAGGATGCACGTGTTCCGTCGATCTTTTTGCGGCGACCTATGGACCTCCAATGAAGATTGCTCCGCGGACAACTGCTCCCTATTGCAATGACGTGCGTTGTGGCGCGTGCCGGAAACCGCCGGTGGCGGATGGGGGGCGGGCACATCCCTACGGCATGCAGGCTCGGGAAAAAACGCGAGCGCCGGGATGGAGCCACTGGTTTCGAGTGATGATCGAGAAATCCAGAGGGTATGTCAATTCGAGCGCTGGTCGAGAATGACATGCGAACGAGTGAAGTGTCATGCCCCCCACAGGAGTGTTGTCGTGCCTCGACTTCTCATGCCGCTTCACTACTGCTCGACATGACAACCGGTTGTTTCAACCCGCTATCGAATGAGCGTGATATGCCCTGACCGGGACTCGGGCTTATCACTGCCATCCTTGTCCAGGACGAGCATCTGCCACAGGTACACATCGATGGGGCAATCCATTCCGTTGAAGGTGCCATCCCATCCGGCATTCGGGTCGTCCGTGGTGAATACTTCCTTTCCCCATCGATCGAAGATGCTCCACGAGTCCATGTACTTCAGGGGCCACACGACCGGCCGGAATTTTTCATTGTCCCTGTCGCCGTTCGGGGTGAAGGCATTGGGCACCCAAACACAGGGGTCCACGAAGACCGTATGGCAGATGGTATCGGCGCAGCCCACACTGTTGGCGACGCGCAAACAGGTATTGAAACCGGGGCCTTCCGCGTTCGTGAAATCATGCTGGCCCGGACGGTTCTCGATCCAAGGACCTCCATCGCCGTAATTCCAGGTGTAGCTCAGCGAGGAACTGTCCACGGCCACGGAGTATTTCACCCAACCGCATGCTTCACCCGGTTCGCTGGTGAAGTTCTCCCGAGGGAACCAACTGACCGATACGGTTTGCGTGAGTTCCGTAATGCAGCCCCCGGAGCCAGTGACCTGTAGCCCCACCGATACAAGCCCCGGGGCATTGAAGACCATGATCGGGTAAATCCGGTCATCGTGATGTATCACGCTGTCCGCGCCTACCCAGGTCCACCAATAGCCATGCGAGAATTGAGAACTGTTGCTGATGGCTACAGGAATGCCTTGGCATGCCGTATCCACGGAGAAGGCCGGGATGGGAAGCAGCTCGGTATGGAACGTAGTGGTATAGCTGGAGGAGCAACCACCGAGCACATTGAGCAAGAGCAGGGTATGGTCGCCGGGCACAGTCGTGGAGGTGCTCAGCTGTTCCAGATCCGAGGCGAAAAGGCCGTCCAGGAACCATTGCACTTGGGTACCGGGCTGGTTAGCTCCGGCTATGGCCGAGACCGGTGCAGGGGAGGCACAAGGGTCCACCGGGTCCAAGCTGATCACCGCTACCGGCGTTTGCCCTACGGGAATGGGGAACTCCTGCACTTGCGTGCAACCACCGGGGGCCGTGCTGGTGAGTGTGGCAATATAGTTCCCCGCAATCGGATAGAGATGTATAGGCGATGGCAAACTGGAAATGGGCGTAGTGTCGCCGAAATCCCATACGTAGTTTGTTGAGTTTTGCGCGGTCAGCTGGAAGTGTACCGTGTCCTGTTCACAGCTGGAGTGGCTCACTGTTACACTGTCGTTGGGTACGGGAAGTACAGTTACCACAACCGCCGTATCGTGGCTGCAAGCAGGGAACTGGTCATCGGTAACAACAAGTGTCACTGTGTAGGTTCCCTCTTCGACATACTGATGGCTCGGCAGCGTATAGTCGGAGACATGCCCATCACCCCAAGTCCATGCATAGTTGGCCATGTCCGAGGTGGTGGAGATGACGTTAATGAAAGTGCCCTCGCAAAGACTATCCGTATCCAGCGTGAATGTAGCCACCGGAGGTTGAAGCACGTGCACCACATCATCCCAATCGGCCTGACCGCAATAACCGTTCACATGGAGATGTACTGGAAAGTCTCCCCAGCCGATATAAGTGTGGTCGGGGTTCTCCAAATTGCTGCTGTTCATGTCCCCAAAGGTCCAGACCCAACTTTGGGCACCGGCCGCCAGTGAAATGAAGTGCAACGTACTGTCCTCGCACACGGGGCCGGGGGCATCGAAGAACGCACCGACCAACGGAGGCAGCACGGTGAACTCGATCGTGTCCGCATCCATTCCGCAGGCGTTCCAGGTATGCAGGGTCGCCGTGTACACCACGGGAACGTTGATGGCGGTGAATGTCAGAGCAACGGGGTCGTTATTGGGAAATGGCGTCAAGGTGTCGTTAGGGAATGGTGTAAGGGTGCTATTACTGAAGAAGATCGTATCATGGATTGTATCATCCCAGTTGGCCTGGCTCAGGTTCACGAACGTGACCTCCAATGGAGAGCAGGTGCTCGAATCCGCAGGCCAGGAATAACCGAGCGTGGCTACCGGAAATGGATTTACAGTGATCTGGTCCGTGAGCACTTGGTCCGGGCATCCGGTTACGGAGGTGGTGAGTTCCACATTGTAGACGGCATCCACGCCCGTAGCGGTAAGAACGTTGCATGGCGGGCTTGGGCCAATGTATGGTGGTTCGTCAGCGATCAACCAGGTATAGGTGGTAGGGGTGGTTGCTACCGAAGCATTGATGACACAGAACATTTCACCTGAGCAACCCACGGCCGGGTCGAGCGAGAAGGTCGGGGTCGTGGGCTCATTGATCACGACGGTGAATGAGGTATCCACCGGACAAGGGGTATTTGAGTTCACGATAAGTGTGACTGTGTACGTACCGGCAAAGCCATACGTGTGTATCTCGTTCGCGGTCATCCCATGGAAAAATGGAGGGTCGTCGAAATCCCAATCCCAATCCGTCGCACCCACGGTGAGGTCATCGAACTGCATCTGTGTACCCACGCAACCCGTGTCCGGAAAGACAGTGATGTGGGGAACGGTGTTCACGGTGCTCACGATCACGGTCTCTTCGGCCGAACAGCCGTTGGCCAAGGTGCCGGTAACGGTAATGCCTCCTCCGGGTGCGTCCACCGTAACGTCCGCGAATGTGCTCAATTGATTGTCGTCCGCGTCGGTCCACACATAGTTGTCGGCCCCTGAAGCGGTGAGCACGGTGGAAGCGACTCCGGGGCAGAGCACTAGTGGACCGGTAACTGATAACGTGGGCGTAGTAAGTTCCGTAATGGTCACGGTGGACAGAGGGCCTTCACAATCACCTAATGATACGCTCACCGAATACTCGCCCGGTAGCCAATTACTTACGACCACGAAATTATCCGTTCCAGCGGGTATGCTCACCGGGCTGGGACCGGTCCAGGTATAGGTAGCACCAGGGATCGCATCGGCGGTGAGCGTTAGGGTATCGCTTCCACAGAGCGACGAGTCCAATGCTGCAATATGTACACTTGGCGGCGTGGTGGAAATGCTTACTGTGATCGTATCCACTACCGGTGTGGAACATCCGGAACTGGTGGCGGTTATTATGATAATACCGCTGACGGGGACGGCGATGGGCCCGAAGACGTTCCCGTTCACGATGGGCGGAATGGTGGTATATGTGTCGTCCTGATACTCCCAGGTCACAGTAGGTGTGGTTGCGTCACAGCTCACCGGAGAAACGCTCAAGGGACCGAGGCTAGCAACATCACAGACGTTCACATCCGACGGTGTCGTGAAGGATGGCGGAGCATGCACGGTGATGTTCTCCATGTGATCGCTGACCGGACAGATGGAGTCGTTCAGGTGCATGGTGATGGCGTAGGTCCCTGGGCCGTCAATGTTCCATTGGGGGTTCGGCGATATTGGCCCGTTCACCGGGTCCGTGAAGTTGATCGAGAAGGGGGTGTCACAGATGTCCTGACCGGATGCGCTATAACTATAGCTAACACCTGAACAGATGCCGTTCAACGTGCTTGTGTTGGAGGCCGCCACCACCATGTTTTCCGTGAGGCAGGAGGGCGAGGGGAGCGAAAGGCTGAAATCGGCGGTGCTGGGCGCGGAAACACACACGGTATCCTCAAAGACGGAGATGCCACAAGCATTGGCGATGTGGAGCCGGATGGTATAGGTGCCCGGGAGGGGAAAGCTGACCGAAACATCGTTGGTTCCGTGGATCCATGCCGCCGGGTCCAGTGGATCGCCACCGTCACTGCCCAAGCTCCCAGGTCCTACGATCGCACCGGTAGGCGTTATTTCCCAGTATATGGTATCCAGCGGTACGCAACTCGCTAATTGATTATTGAACGGTACGGGTATAATGGACTGGCCTTGGCTGGTGTTATGCAGATGCAAGGTTTGGGATGTGCAAAGCCGATGGTCCACATCGTCCATAGTGAAGTCGGCGACCGGTGCATCCACGATACGTATTGGTGCGACGGTCACAGTGGGGCCAGAACCGCAGGCATTATAGGTGTTGACCGTGATGGAAAAGGCTTCTTGGTGCAATGAGTTCGTGGTGTGCCCGCAGGAAGTCTCATCGAAAGTGAAGGACAAGGAGGGAGGCAGCGGATGTTCGAGGACGATAACGTCCCTGCCATCATCTATGATGATCTCGTAGAGAGTACCGGGCGCATTGTTCAGGCCGCCAATAACGGCGGCTGAAAGTGTATAGCCCTCGCAACTAACAAGGGGGATGGACGGTGCACTGATGGGGCCCTCCGGTGGTATGTTCTGCCCATTGTAGATCCCTACCCGCAGCGTATCGGAACACCCGTTATCATTTGTCACCACATACTGGACCGGTGTAAAACCAAGGGGATAGTCCCTGTTTATGTTAAGCCACCCCAATGGAAGTCCACTGCTGGGTGGCGCGATCCCCCAATCCACGTTCATCAGGATCGGGGTTGTGGCGATGGTGCCGTTGTCCGCGAAAGTGATGTTGAGCGGATCGGTGCCGTTGCAGGTACTCAAGGTATACGCCACGTTGTAATAATCATTGTAAACAGGGACTTGGGCCAGCGTTGGTGAAGTCGCTGTCAAGGCGGCGTGAGGCGTAGCCAACACAGTGATGCTAAGGTCCAAAGGGCTATTGGTACATGGATCGCCGTTGGCATCACTCGCCGCAACAGTGAAACTGTATGTTTGATCTACTGTGCTGGCTGGCGGATTGAAGAACGGGGATGCGCTGTCCGTGGCGCTCAAGTAGCCCGCGCCGGTACCGGTCCATGTGATTTCATCGGGGGTACCTCCTTGCACCACACCGGTCAATTTCTTTTTATAGCCGCAATAGGATTGTCCGGACCATGCGGGCACTTGCAGTGCACACTGCGCGAACGTGCCTTGTGGCATCGCTACGAGAAGGGCGATCAAAAGGCCAATGCCCTGTGAGATCGGCTTCGCGCTCACGCGGATCACCGTTGAGCGCATGGTCCTGCTGGGTGGAAAGTGCATCATGGGGTGGTTCTGATCAAGTGTATGCGGAGCTGTCGCAGCCGGTTCAAAAGAGGGATCAATTCAAAGCCTGGCATAACGGCAGATGCCAAGGCCATACAGATAATAGAAGAAGGCATAGCAAGTCCACGACCACCGCAATTTGAAAGATCCATACGGTATTGTCCAGCGTTTTTTGAACAACGTGTTCATATCGTCCCGGTTTATCCGCCCGAAGCAGACCGCAATACGCGCAATGTGCATAGGTGCCGGGCAATGCAAGGCATATCACAGGAACTTCAGCGATGTGCATTTCTTCAGCTATTTTTCCCACGCAACGAAACTCGCACATTCCGCTCTTGGTGCTCAATATCAATGTATATCCGGCAGGATTTGACTGAAGACCGGCGGCAATAACGCTCTTCGTGGAGCATGTATCACAGGGCTTCACGTCGCACTTCATCACTTCCTTGCACGTCATTGCGAGCCGTTCGGAATGCGTGAAAGCGCAGATCGAACGGCGAAGCGATCTCAGGCGTAGCACTCGGATCGGCCAAGTGCGTTCGTGGAATTCCCCGCGCCGGAGTTGTGGATGCCGTGCTTCCCGCCAATCCGTGCCAACCTGCCTGAGATCGCTTCGCGGCCACCCCGCGCTACCGCGCGTGCTGCCCACTCGCGATGACGCGCGTTGTGGCACGCACAGCATGTCCGACGAGCCGCACAGCACTTCTTCCACGCACGTCATTGCGAGGCCGTTGGAGCGCACGGAAGTGCGGGCCAAGGGCCGTAGCAATCTCAGGCGGGCCGCTCGGATCGGCCAAGCACTACACCAATCACTTCTTCTTCTTCACCCCCGCCAACAACCCCGCCACATACTTCTCATACAACTCAAACAAGAACTCCACCCGCTTCGCATCATTGGCGAAGGCTTGCGGACGGTAGCACTTGTCCACGGCCTTGTCCAGGGCTTGGTGGGCCTTTACCAGTGCAGGCGGCATGGTGAGCGGGTCGTAGAGATCCGCTAAGCTGGCGGTGGGGAATTGGGCGCGGGCATCCAGCACACCTTGGGCGGCGGTTTCAACGGTGGCTTGTTGCGCGGCGGTGGGTTGCTCGGGCCAAGGGTAGTTGTTGTAGACGATGTCCTTGGAGTAGCGGTAGTCGCTCTTCAAGCGGCCACACACTGAACGCATCCATGCATTGTGCATGGTGCTGCTCAACATGCCAAAGTGATAGCGAGTGGCATTGGGCAAGATCTTGACCAAGTTGCTCGCTAAGGTCTTAGGATCCTCAAATCCGATCGGGATGAATGGTCTTCGTTCCGAGGAAACTTCCGGAATGATCAGATAGGCTTCCTTAGGCATGTTCTCCACATGGAAGCGGGTAGGCGTGCTGGCCAATTTCTGTGTCGGTGCGCTCTTGCTGGCGAGCCGGACCTGTTTCACAGCTTCGATCCGCTTCAACACTTCAGGCATCGAACGCAATTCACTTGGTGGCGTATCGCCCAACCAGAGGCACCAGCGTTGCCAGCCGTTGATGAATTCGGCGCTGCCCAACCAGCGGCGGAAGTACTTCTTGGATCCCGGCTCGATTTTGATGAAGCCTGCTTTCTCTTCGTCCGTGAAGAGGTAGTTGCCACCATCAATGGGCTTGTTGCCGATGCCGATCTCCGGCACGGCACAAAGTGGTTTGCTCCGGCTGCCGATCACCACATCCGGGCCTTCCACCAAATACGGGTTGATGTTCCGCACCACCTGCTCATTTGGTTCGCCGCGCTCATCGGCATAGCTGAACAAGCGCTTTTTGTCCACATCGAAATCCGCGAAGCCGACGATGACGCAATGCACGGCGGCCACGCCGCGCGCCTCGTTGTTCCAGCGGAAGGTGCGGTGCGCGAAATGGATCTTGATGCCCTTCGCAAGCAAGGGTCCCCAGAGGGCGCCCACTTGTTCACCTTGGGTGATGCTGTTAGTGCTGACGAAGGCGCTTCGCGTTTGCTTGTCCCCGTGTGCCCACATGTACTGCGCCGCCAAGCCATACCAGCCGCAGACGAAGTCCAGTGTGCCCGCGCCCCTTACGCCGGGGAAGATGCGCAGGAGGTCCGTGCGCATTTCCGGGGTCATCAGTTTGCTGCCGATGAATGGCGGGTTGCCGAGGATGTAGTCGTACCTCACGTCATTCCGGGTCCGACCCGGGATCCCGGCTACTTCCGAGTCCTCCAACAAACCCTGCCAATCCGTAGTGAGCGCATTCGCGCAAGCAACGGTGGCGCTCGCCCGCAGTGGTATCCGCACCATATACTCCCCAAAGGCCGCGCTGATGCGCTGGTTCATCTGGTGGTCCATCAGCCACATGGCGACCTGCGCGATCTGCGCGGGGAATTCCTCGATCTCTATTCCATAAAAGCGGTCCACGTTCAGCAGCACCAGCTTGTCCACGTCCACCACTTGTTGGCCCTTCAGTTGCGCGGTGATCACGGCGATCTCCAGTTCGCGCAGCTCGCGGTAGGTGATCACCAGGAAGTTGCCGCAACCGCAAGCGGGGTCCAGGAAGCGCAGCTCGCTCAGCTTCTTGTGGAACTGGTCCAGCTTGGGCTTGCTGCCCTTCACTTTATCGAACTCGTCCCAGAGCTCGTCCAGAAAAAGCGGCTTGATGAGCTTCAGGATGTTCTGCTCGCTGGTGTAGTGCGCGCCAAGGTTGCGGCGGGCCTTGGCATCCATGGCGCTTTGGAAAAGCGCACCGAAGATGGCGGGGCTGATGCGGCTCCAGTTCAGCCCGGCGCATTCCAGCAGCGTAACGCGCATGCTGCCGTTCCAATCGGCGATGGGCAACGGATCCGCGAAGAGCTTGCCGTTGATGTACTTGAAGTCCTTCAGGCGTTCGTCCAGGTTCTTCTGGCGCTTCTCTTCCGGCGTGTTCAGCAACTGGAAGATGCGGGCGAGCTGCGGCCCGGTGTCGGTGCCGTCCTCGCGGGTCTGGTCCACGATGAAGTTGTAGAAGGCATCCTGCTCGAAGATGCCGGTGTCGTCGGCGAAGAGGATGAAGAGCAGGCGCACGAGGTAGACCTCCAGCTCCTTCCCGCCATAGCCGGAGGCCTTCAGCTCATCGTGCAGCTCGCCCATGTATTCCGCCGCGCGGATGTTCACGGGATCCTGCTCGCGCAAGGGGCGCACCTCATAACCGGCAATGAAGTCGAAGAGCTCGATGCGCTGCGGCAGGTCCTCCAGCAGCAGTTCCGTTTCCACACCGCTCTCCAGATCGTACAGTACGAAGCGTGCAAAATCGCTGACGATGATGTACCGCGGCTTCTCATGCTCCTTCACGCCATGGAGGTAATCGACGGCCTGTATAGCGGCCTTCTTCAGGTCCTTGCCGCGGCTCTTGTGCTCAATGAGCACCATGCCGGGCCAGAAGTAATCGATCTTGCCGAGGGCATCATCCAGCTTGCGCACATGCACTTCGTAGCTGCCCACGGTGCGGGAACGGATTCCGAAGATGTGGAAGAACTCATACCAGAAGGTCTTGGCATCGGCCTCCTCGTCACTGGCCCCGGCCCATTGCTTGGCGAACTTGGTGGCACGGGTACGTATCTCGCGGCGGCTCAATGGCATGTGGCGAAGATGGGGAAAGATGTGGTTCAGTGGATGGGGTGTGCCGGAGCGCCTTCAAAGCACGTCCCGGGCGTTGCGGCGTGCGGTGCTCCTTTCTTGCACGTCATTGCGAGGGGTTTGGAATGCGCGGCAGCGCATACCGAACGGCGAAGCAATCTCAGGCGGACCGCACGGATCAGCCAAGTGCATTTCACAATTCCGTTCTTGATGGACACTGCTTCCCGCTGATCCGTGCCAACCTGCCTGAGATTGCTTCGCGGCCAGCCCGCGCTCACGCGCATGCTTCCCACTCGCAATGACGAGCGTTGTGGCGCGTGCTGCCCGCTCGCGATGACGTGCGTTGTGGGGAGTGCTGCGGAGTCTCTCCATCGCACGTCATTCCTTCCGGGCACGTCATTCCGAACGCCGAAGCAACCTCAGGCGCAGCGCACGGATCGGCCAAGCGTCCCTGCCGAATGTCACCGGCCTTCAGCCTCGCGCACTAAGGCGTCGAACAGATCCAGCCAGCCGGGGTTCATGGACTCGATCAATTTGATCTTGGCTTTTCGACTGCCTGCCTTGATCTTCCGCTCAAGTTCGATGGCCTCTTCGATGTAGGACAAGTGCTGGTAATACACGAGCTTGTCCAAATTGTACCGGGCCGTAAAGCTCCGGGGATCATGTTTGGTCTTGTGCTGGTAGCCGCGAACGAGCAGTTCACTGGTGACACCGGTGTAAAGCACACCGTTCTTCTTGTTCGTCATGATGTAAACACTACCACCTCGTTGCATCAGGAGACCAAAATAAGTGATCCGGAGTGTTGTGGGCACCGTGCGTCTCACACGTCCGTGCCAACCTGCCTGAGATTGCTTCGGGAACAGCCTGCGCTCCCGCGCATTCTGTTCCCTCGCAATGAGGAGCGTTGTGGCGTGTGCATCTGACACGGCGAGGCGCACGGCCTTCCTTTTCCGCACGTCATTGCGAGCCGTTCGGGATGCGCGACAGCGCATATCGAACGGCGAAGCAATCTCAGGCGTAACGCAGGGATCGGCCAAGAGCATTGAGGGAATGTCATTCGTGTTGGACACTGCTTCCCGCTGATCCGTGCCAACCTGCCTGAGATCGCTTCGGAAACAGCCTGCGCTCCCGTGCATTCTGTTCCCTCGCAATGACGAGCGCTATGGCGCGTGCTGGACCTCCGCTCGCCTGAAGGCTAAAACCGCCAAAAGACCTGGAGTGCCAGAGGTTCGTCACCCTCTGGGCCAAGCGCCGAAAGCCAAGAAATGGAATGTCCGCCGATCCCTCTTTTCGAACAAGGCAACAACCGTCAGCCCCGGCTTGCACGGGGATGTGCATCTTTGGCCATCGCCACGCGCCATGCAGGGAAACCCATTCGACGTTGACGGCCTCACCGATGCGCAGGTGCAGGCCGCGCGTGCGCAACATGGCCGCAACGTGCTGGAGGAGGATGACAAGGGCTTCTTCTGGCCCGCCTTGAAAGGCGCCCTCACCGAGCCGATGGTGCTGCTGCTGCTGGCGGCCAGCTTGATCTACTTCCTGCTCCAGCAGTGGAACGAGGGCTTCTTCATGGTGGGCGCCATCCTGCTGCTGACGGCCCTTTCGCTCTACCAGGACTCCCGGAGCCGGACGGCCTTGGGCACCCTGAAGGCGCTGAGCATGCCCAAGGCCACGGTGGTGCGCAACGGGCAGGTGGAGCACGTTCCCGTGGAGGATGTGGTGGTAGGCGACCACGCCGTAGCGGAGGAAGGCAGCCTGCTCGCGGCCGATGGCATCATTGTGCAGAGCAACGACTTCAGCGTGAACGAATCCATCCTCACCGGCGAGGCCTTTGCGGTGGAGCGCAGCGCGGAGGACCCGGAGAGCGCACGGGTGAGCAAGGGCACGCAGGTGGTCTCGGGGCTGGCGCTGTACCGCGTGGAGGCCGTGGGCATGGCCAGCCGCTTGGGCCGCATCAGCGGTTCCTTGGCCTCCATTGAGCCGCCCCCTACTCCACTGCAGCAACAGATCGGGCGCTTTGTGCGCAACATGGCCATTGTGGGCGTGGTCTTCTTCGCACTGGTGTGGGCGGTGGATTTCCTTCGCACCGGCTCCCTCTCCGGCAGCCTGCTCTCGGGCCTCACCTTGGCGATGTCCATCCTTCCGGAAGAGATCCCCGTGGCCTTCACCACCTTCCTCGCCTTGGGCGCGTGGCGCTTGGCGCGGCAAGGCGTTATCGCGAAACGGGCCACCACCGTGGAGACCTTGGGCGCGGCCACCGTGATCTGCACGGACAAGACCGGCACCATCACCGAGAACCGGATGACCTTGGCCGAACTGCATGTGAAGGCCAGCGATAGCGTGGAGCAGGCCGATGCGGAGCAGCTTTCACCCGGGGCCAAGGCCTTGGTGGAAATGGCTATGTGGGCCAGCGAGCCGGTACCCTTCGACCCGATGGAGAAAGGACTCCACGAGGCCTACGCCCGCACCACGCCGCACGATGAACGGCCCGAGCGGCACATGGCGCATGAATACCCGATCAGCGGGAAGCCGCCGATGATGACGCACGTCTTCGCCAATGCGGCCGGGCATCGCATCATTGCCTGCAAGGGCGCGCCGGAGCGGATCCTGCGTCAGGCCGTGCTCACCCCCGAGGAGAAGGAAGCGGCCATGGCACAGGTGGAGGCCTTCGCCCGCAAGGGCATGCGCGTGCTCGGCGTGGGCTATGTGAAGGACCCACCGGAGACCTACCCGGAAAGTCAGGAGGAATACGAGATCGAATACCTCGGACTGGTCGCCTTCGAGGATCCCCCCAAGCACAACATCCGCGAGGTGCTGGCCACTTTGGAGGAAGCGGGCATCCAGGTGAAGATCATCACCGGCGACAATGCCGTCACCACGGCGGCCATTGCCCGGCAAGTGGGCTTCCACGGCGACCGGAGCACTTTGGACGGAGAGGAACTGCTGCGCTTGGAGGAGCCTGCCTTCAGCGAGGCGGTACACCGCACGGACATCTTCACCCGCATGTTCCCCGAGGCGAAAATGCGCATCATCAACGCCCTGAAGGCGGATGGCCACGTGGTGGCGATGACCGGCGACGGCGTGAACGACGCCCCCGCGCTGAAGGCCGCACACATCGGCGTGGCCATGGGCAAGCGCGGCAGCGAACTGGCCAAGGAGGCCGCCTCCCTGGTGCTCACCGACGACGACCTGGCCGGCATGGTACACGGGGTGGCAATGGGACGCAGGATCTACGACAACCTGAAGAAGGCGGTGCAGTACATCATCGCCATCCACATCCCGATCATCCTCACGGTAGCGCTCCCGCTGTTCCTGGGCTGGAAGTTCCCCAACATCTTCACGCCGATGCACGTGATCTTCCTGGAGCTGATCATGGGCCCCACGTGCAGCATCGCCTACGAGAGCGAGCCGCTGGAACCGGGCGGCATGCAGCGCCCGCCACGTCCGTTGGACAAGACCTTCCTCTCTTGGGGGGAGATCCAGATCAGCCTCTGGCAGGGGCTGGTGATCACCATCGGCACCTTGGCCAGCTACCAGATCGGTGTTCAACAGGGCTTCCAGGAAGAGCTGGTCCGCAGCCTGGTCTTCAGCACCTTGATCATGGCCAACATCGGCCTCACCTTCGTGGACCGCTCCTTCACGCGTTCCTTCATCGCAGCGGCCAAGAACAAGAATGCGGTGCTGCGCATCGTGGTGCTGGCCACCCTGCTGGCCCTGGGCATCACCCTCTACGTGCCACCAGTGGCCCGCCTGTTCGACCTGGCACCGCTCACCTTCGGGCAATTAACCCTTTCCGCTTTGATCGGTTTTGCTTCCGTGGCTTGGTTCGAAGTGTACAAATGGGCGAAGCGGAGGCCGCGCGCAGGGGTGCTGGCGGCAGCGGAATAGGCCCGGACCATCGGATCCCATGCGCCCGTTGGGCGCGGCTCTCCTTGATAAGGACAGGAATGCCCGACGGGCGTGCGGACCGTGATGGTTTGGTCCGATATGTATCGGACCACGGATGGACGCGGATCCGTGGTTCTCCTCTTTGGACCGACCGCGCCGCCCTTCGACAAGCTCAGGGCAGGCCGGGTGTGGCCGGAAGCCTGATAGCCCACGGAATAGGGTCTTCGGCACTAAAAACAGGACTTCCCCGTTACTTTGGCCGTCCCCTTATAGAAGCCCCGGCCCCCTCCGTGATCCCTGCATGAGGCGTTCCCTCCTCTTCCTTCTGCTCCTGCTCCCGTTCCTGCTCGCGGCACAAACGGCCACGGTGTCCGGCACGGTGCGCGACGATGAGAACCGCCCCCTGCCGGATGCCAGCATCGCGGTGGTGGGGCACGCCACCACAAGTTCCAATGCCACTGGCGGCTATTCGATCACGGTACCCGCTGAGCAGGAGATCGTGCTGCGTTTTGTCTATCCCGGCGCGGATGCCGTGGAACGCACCTTGGAACTGAAGGCCGGGGAAAAGCGGTCGCTGGACGTGATGATCCGGTCCACCACCATCGGTCCCGTCACCGTCACGGACGATCGGCTGCGCGATGCGGGCCTGGACAAGCTGAATGCCCGAACCTCACACTTTCAACCCTCGCTGGGCGATGTGAACAGTTTGCTGCAAGGCAGCTTGGGCGTGATGACGCGCAACGAGCTCAGCAGTGGCTACAACGTGCGCGGCGGCAACTTCGATGAGAACCTGGTGTACGTGAACGGCATCGAGGTGTACCGGCCGTTCCTGGTGCGGAGCGGCCAGCAGGAAGGCCTCAGCTTCCCCAACCCGGACATGATCGAGCGGATCCACTTCAGCTCCGGGGGCTGGGAGCCCCGCTACGGCGACAAGCTCAGCAGTGTGCTGGACATCACCTACAGACGCCCCCGGGAATTCGACGCCATCGCCAGCGCCAGCCTGATGGGCGGCTCCATCACCGTGGGCAGCGCCATGGCCCATCAGCGCCTTCGCCAGATCACCGGTTTCCGCTACCGTACGCTCAGCACCATCCTCAAGGGCCTCGATACACAGGGCGATTACGTCCCCACCTACACCGACCTGCAGAGCTATTGGACCTACGACCTTACCGACAAGGTGGAGCTGGGCTTCCTTGGCCTGTACTCGCGCAATCGCTATGATGTGACCCCACAGGACCGCGAGACCGAGTTGGGCAACTTCAACCAGGCGCTGCGCTACACCGTCTATTTCGAAGGGCAGGAACGCACGGCCTACGAGACCTTCTCGGGTGCGCTCAGCCTCACCGCCCGCCCCTCCCGCCGCACGGTACTGAAATTCACCGGTAGCGCTTTCAACACCTATGAGACGGAGCGGATGGATATCCTCGGCGAGTACCGCTTGGGCGAGCTGGACCGCAACCTGGCCAGTGAACAGTTCGGCGAGGTGGTGCGCGACCTCGGGATCGGCGCCTACCTGGAACATGCCCGGAACAGCTTGGAGGCCACCGTGCTGAGCGCTACGCACACCGGATCCTTCTACCATGGACCCGGAAGCAACCTGCAGTGGGGCCTTGAAGTGCGCAGCGAACGGATCAACGACCGCCTGAGCGAATGGTACATGCTGGACAGCGCGGGCTACAGCATCCCCCAAAGCAGCGGCGACGCGCTGGAGCTGAACACGAGCGTGAAGACACGGATCGATCTGGAAAGTGTGCGCACCTCCGCCTACGTGCAGAACGCATGGGAGTGGAAGACCGGCCCCAACCGCTCGTGGGCCTTGGTGGCGGGCGTGCGCGGGCAGAACTGGAGCTACAACGGCCAGACGGTGATCAGCCCGCGGGTGCGCTTGGCCTACCACCCCGGCTGGCGCAAGGTGGTGGCACCCGGCGATACCGTGCCGCGCGACTACAGCTTCTGGGTAGCCACCGGGGTGTACTACCAGCCTCCGTTCTACCGGGAACTGCGCGATTTCAACGGTGTGCTGAACCCGAATGTGATGGCCCAGAAGAGCATCCACTTCATCCTGGGCATGGACCGCCAGTTCAAGATCTGGGACCGCCCTTTCAAGTTCACCACCGAGGCCTACTACAAGGCGTTGAGCAGCCTCAATCCTTATGAACTGGACAACGTCCGGATCCGCTACTACGCGGAGAACAATGCGAAGGGCTTTGCCACAGGCATCGACATGAAGCTCAACGGCGAGTTCATCCAGGGCGTGGAATCATGGGCCTCGCTGTCCGTGATGAAGACCATGGAGGACCTCGAAGGCGACTATTACTACCACACCTACAATGCAGCCGGTGAGCGCACCGATGCGATCGACACCCGGGATCGCACACCCGTTGACAGCGTACGCGTGGAAGCGGGCTACATCCCCCGCCCCACCGACCAACGCGTGAGCTTCGCCCTCTTCTTCCAGGATGAAATGCCCCGCTGGCCCACCTTCAAGGTCCACATGAACCTCGTCTTCGGCACGAGCCTTCCGTACGGCCCACCCAACCAGCAGCGCTACGCGGACACGCTGCGCACCAGCCTCTACCGCCGGGTCGATATCGGCTTCAGCAAGCAGTTGCTCGGCGCACCCGGACAGGAAAAGACCGGCGCGCTCCGCCATGTGAAGGACCTGTGGATCTCCTTGGAGGTCTTCAACCTGATCAACCTGAACAACACGGTGGACTACACGTGGGTACAGGATGTGCAGGGCCGCTACTACGGGATCCCCGAATTCCTTACGCCGAGACGGATCAATTTGAAGGTGATCGCGCGGTTCTAGAATTCCATCAAGGTCTCACGTAGTGGACCTTGATGCCGCGTGAGGATGTGGTGCTTGTCCTCAGGGTCCGCCGTACGGTGGAGACCGCTGAGGGAGCAAAGAACCCTCCACCGGACTAGCGTCCACAGCGAGAATTGCCCTAAATTGGCCGCATGAACCGCTACCTCTTCCCGCTGGTTTGTTGCCTATTGATAGCGACAGGATGCTCCACCCACAAGTTCGTGGCGAGCAAATATCCCAACGGTAAGCCCGAGGTGGTACTGTACCTGAAAGGTGAAGGCGAGGAAGCGGTGAAGGTGATGGAGAAGGTGTACTACCCCAACGGCAAGCTCGATTACGTGGGCCGCTTTGAGAACGGCATGGAGCAGGGCGAGTGGAACTACTATTACGAGGACGGCACCCGCAAGTACACCGAGAACTGGGACAAAGGTCTGGAGCAAGGCGTGCAGATCGAGTACGCTCCTGACGGCCAGATCTACCTGGAGAAGTACTACGAGAAGGGCCAGTTGGTCCGTACGGTGGACAAGTCAAAACGCCC
This sequence comes from Flavobacteriales bacterium, assembly GCA_019912395.1. Classification (GTDB taxonomy): domain Bacteria; phylum Bacteroidota; class Bacteroidia; order Flavobacteriales_F; family PHOS-HE28; genus PHOS-HE28. The sequence continues at coordinate 66,124 of JAIOIH010000040.1, forward strand.
GTGAGCGTACACCCAACACGGTTTCAGCTTTCAACTTTCCTGTTTCAGCTTTCACTTTTAAGCGTCAAGCTTGCGCAAACGCCTTCACGCTCTTGTGAATGATCGCGCAGCAGGCGTCGAGTTCCTCGCGGCGGATAGTGAGCGGCGGCGCGAAGCGGATGATGTCGCCATGTGTGGGCTTGGCCAGTAGGCCGTTCTCCGCCAGTAGTAGGCATAGGTCCCAGGCCGTACGACCGTCCTTACGCGGCTCGATGACCACGGCATTCAGCAGACCCTTGCCACGCACCAGCTTCACAAATTCGAATTCCTCCACCAGTTCCTGCATGGAATTGCGAAAAACCTCCCCGAGCTGCTCGGAATTCTCGGCGAGCTTCTCGTTCTTCACCACCTCCAAGGCGGCGATACCCACGCGGCCAGCAAGCGGGTTTCCGCCAAAAGTGCTGCCATGCTCACCGGGCTTGATGCAAAGCATGATCTCGTCATCCGCCAGCACAACGCTGAGTGGTAGCACGCCACCGCTGAGGGCTTTGCCCAAGATCAGCACGTCCGGGCGCACACCTTCGTGATCGCATGCCAAGAGCTTGCCCGTGCGAGCGATGCCGGTCTGCACTTCGTCGGCCATGAAGAGTACGTTGCGCGCCTTGCACGCCTCATAGGCTTCCTTGAGATAGCCATGATGCGGGACCATCACACCGGCCTCTCCCTGGATCGGCTCCACCATGAAAGCAGCCACATGGGGATGCTCCAGCGCACGCTGTAGCGCGGGAATGTTGTCGTAAGGGATCACATCGATGCCCGGTGTGTACGGCCCGAAGTTCTTACGGCTGTCCGGATCGGTGCTGGCGCTGACGATGGTGATGGTGCGACCGTGGAAATTACCTGCACACACGATGATGCGGGCCTGATCGCGGGGGATGCCCTTCTTCTCGTAGCCCCATTTGCGGGCGAGCTTGAGGGCGGTCTCAACGGCCTCGGCGCCGGTGTTCATCGGCAGTACTTTGTCGTAACCGAAGTAGCCGGTGATGTATTCCTCGAATTCGCCGAGCACATCGTTGAAGAAGGCTCGGCTGGTAAGGGTGAGCTTCTTCGCTTGGTTCGTGAGCGCCTCGATGATGTGCGGATGGCAGTGGCCTTGGTTCACGGCACTGTACGCGCTGAGGAAATCGTAGTAACGCTTGCCTTCCACATCCCAGAGGAAAACGCCTTCCCCCCGTTCCAGCACCACCGGCAGCGGATGGTAATTGTGCGCGCCGAAGCGGTCCTCAAGGCGGATGGCACGTTGGCTGCGGGTCTCGTTGTGCTGGGTAGTGGGCATGGTGCGGATGGCTTTGTGAATGCGCGCCAAAGGTACGGAATGGCGCGGGCGCAGGGCTTCGCGCAGGCGGGGGCACGCGCAGGCTCCACTATGTTTCGGAGATATCAGACTGGCGTGACCCTGCGCGGGCTCGGTGGGCGTGCCCCGTGGGAGCCGACTTCTTGCTCAATTCCGCATATCCAGCGGAACAGTGAGGGTTACCGGTACCGTGGCCGCCCGCTCCACCACGCTCTGGATCTTGGTGCGGATGTCCATTCGCGAGAGCTTCTTGTTGTCGGCATCGGGATAGACGCGGTTGCTGAGGAAGACATAGATGGTGCCGTTGGCCGGGTCGGACCAGACCATGGTCCCGGTGAAGCCGGTATGGCCATAGCTGGATGAACCGGCCTCGTCGCAGGCGGGCCCGGGCGTACCCGGTGCTTGGGGGCGGTCCCAGCCCAGCCCGCGGCGGTTGTCCTTTTTCGGATCGCCGGTGCAAAAGCGGCATGCGGTGAATTGCGCGATGGTCTTTTCCTTCAGGTAGCGCTTGCCGCCGTACGTGCCACCGTTCAAGAGCATCTGCATGATGATGGCCAGGTCGTTCGCGTTGGAGAACAGCCCGGCATGCCCGGCCACACCGCCCATCATGGCGGCACCGGGGTCGTGTACGTCGCCGCGCACCAGTTCCCTCCGGAAGAGCGTATCGTTCTCCGTGGGCATGATGCGACCAATGGGGAAGCGGTCCAACGGGTTGAAGCCCATGGTGGCCAGGCCCAACGGCGCGTAAAAGTTGTTCTTCAGGAAAGTGTCGAACGGCATGCCGGACATGCGCTCCACCACCTGCATCAACAGGTACATGCCCATGTCGCTGTACACGTACTTGCCCCGCTCCGTGGTCGGTGTTTCAAGGACCCAGCGCACCAGCGAATCGCGATAGCTCCGGTTGATGTACATCCCGTCGGCCACGCGCATGTCGTGTACATCATCGTCGTTGGTGGCCACCAGTCCGGGCTTCCACTTCTTCTTGTCCAACAGCCGCAGGTAGAACGGTGAATAGGGTCGCAGGCCCGCTTGGTGGGCCAGGATCTCGCTCAGCTTCAGCGAGGCATGGTAGGGGTATTTCCCAATCAGCTCCGGCAGGTAATCGCCGAGGGTCCGTTCCACATCCACCTTTCCTTCATCCACCAATTTCATCAGCGCCAACGTGGTGCCGGCCACCTTGCTGATGCTGGCGAGATCGTAGATGTCATCGGTGCTCACCGGGCGATCCACTGTGTAGGTGGGCGAGCCGTAGGCCTTGTCCCAGATCACCATGCCGTTGCGGGCCACCAGCACTTGGCAGCCGGGATAGGCTTCGGCGGCCAACCCTTCCCGCACGATCGTATCGATCCGCAGCAGGTCGTGCGTGTTCATGCCTTCCTCTTCCGGCAGGCCGTAGCGCAACCTGCCGTTCGAGGCCGTTTTTACACCTTGGCCGAAGCGGAAGAACGAGGAGGCCGTTACGGGCAAGGTGCCGGTGGCGGGCAGCGCCCCGAAGAGCATCTGTGCGGCAAGGTCCTGCGTGTCCTCGTTCTCCTCGTAGGCCACCACCACGGCATTCCAGCGCTGTGCGCCGTAGGCCGTTCCCATGCGGTACGGGTTCGCGAAGAGCACGAAGGCCATTCGTTGCTGGTCGTTCAAGCGGCGCAGGAAATCGAGCGTGAGCTGCGGCACGCCGAACTCCTTGTTCACGCGGACGGTGGTGTTGTGTACCGATGCGATCACCAGGTCGAATTGCTTCAGGCTGTCCAGCAGCGCCTTGGACTGTGCGGCGTTGAGGATCTTGTCGCAGCGCAGCTCCGTGATGTCCGCATAGCGCCCCAGTGCTTGCTGGAAGGGGTTGCGCAGCCCGTCACCGATCACCAGCGAGGCGATGCGCAGGGTGTCCACGGCCTGGACCGGCAGGGTGCCGTCGTTGAGGGCCAAGGTGAGCGAGCGTGCATAAAGTTCGCGGCGCAGGGCGAGGGCCTCCGTCGTGTTCAGGTCCTCGTACAGATGCTCCCGTTGGATCGGTTGGAGGTGATCCAGACCGGCCCATTCCTTGGCGCGGAGCACCTTCAGGCACTTGGCCTCGATCAGTTCGGACGAGACCAAACCGCTGTCCACCGCTTCGCGGATGCGCTGGATGGCCTTCACGGGATCCTGTGGAAAGAGCAGGACATCATTGCCGGCCAGCAGTGCGCGCAGTTCGATCTCGCCGGGCTTGGCCGCATTGGCGATGCCCTTCATGTTCAGCGCATCGGTGAAGACGAGCCCTTGGAAGCCCATTTTATCCTGCAACAGATCGGTAACGATGGGCTTGCTCATGGTGCTGGGCAGGCCGGGCGTGCTGTCCAGCGCGGGCACTTCCAAGTGGGCCACCATCATCGCCCCCACCCCGGCATCGATCAGCCGTTGGAAGGGGACAAGTTCCACGGAATCCAGCCGGGCGGTGGAAGCGCTCACCACGGGCAATGTCTTGTGGCTGTCCTGGTCCGTATCGCCGTGGCCGGGAAAGTGCTTGGCCGTTGCCATCACACCTCCTTCCTGCAATCCCTTCGCATAAGCGATGCCCTTGCGCCCCACCAGCGCCGGGTCCTCGCCGAAGCTCCGGTAGTTGATCACCGGATTGGCGGGATTGATGTTCACGTCCACGTCCGGGCTGAAGCTCACGTGTACGCCGATGCGCTTCATCTGCCGGGCGATCTCCAGCCCCATCCGCTCGATCGCGGCATCATCGTCCACGGCCCCCAACGTCATCTGGTGCGGGAACTTGATGGTGCTGTCCAAGCGCATCGCCAGGCCCCATTCCAGGTCCATGCCGATGAGCAGCGGCGTGCGTGCGGCGGCTTGGAAGCGATTGGTGAGATCGGCCTGCCGCACGGGCCCACCTTGGAAGAAGATGAGGCCGCCGATGTTGTACTTGCGCACCAGTTGCTCGATCTCCGCCGCGTGCTTCTCATCCTTGTTGCTGTAGGCAGCCACCATCATCAGCTGCGCGATGCGCTGATCGATGTCGAGGGTGGCGAGCACGGAATCGGCCCAAGGGCTGGGGTGGTCAAGGAAAGCGGGGAGCTTGCGATCGGCTTTGGAAATGGGCGGTCCCCCCCCGAGCGAGAGCAGGCCCAGCAGGATGGCAACGGAGAAAAGGGTCGTACGCTTCATGGACAGCCGTCAAAACTACCGGCACGTTCAAGGCAGTTGGCCCAAGAGCCGTGCCACTTCTCAACAGAACGGCGGGCATAGCCCGGATGTTGGACAGGGAACGGGATCTGCATGGAGCGGGTACTTTCGCAAACCTTCCAACGTTCACAGCCCGTGATACGCTCCATTCTCCTTCTTGTTCTCCTTGCTCCGGCATTGCTCTTCGGCCAGGTAGCCGGGGGAAGCAACTATGCGAGCCTGACAGGCCACTTACGAGCGCTCGGTACCGGCAACGATGCGGCCCGCGATAGCGCCAGCGCCCTGCTGAAGCATGAACTGGGCTTGATCCTGGATTCCGACAGCGCCTTTACCGCCACCTTCGCCGATGTGCCGATCAGCCGCGTGGACGCCCCCGATGGTGACTTCCGCCTGTTCACATGGAACGTGCGGCACAGCGACGGTTCCTTCCTGTATGAAGGATTTCTGCTGGTGAAGAAGGGCAGCAAGCACAACCTCTACGAGCTGCGGGACATGACGGACCACATCACCAAACCCGCGACGGCGCAGCTCAGTCCGGAGAATTGGTACGGTGCGGTGTATTACGAAGTGATCCCGGTGCAGCGCGGCAGCAAGACCTATTACACGCTGCTGGGCTGGAAAGGCTACAGCACGGTGGAGACGCGCAAGGTGATCGATGTGCTCAGCCTCGGCGGCTCCATGCCGAAGTTCGGTGCTCCCCTGTTCCCATCCGGCAGGCATCGGAACCAGCGGGAGGTCTTCGGCTTTACCGCACAAGGGAGCATGCAACTGAAGTGGATGCCGGCGCGCAAGGCGATCGTCATGGACCACCTCTCTCCCACCCGGCCCGAGTTCGCTGGCCAACCCGCCTTCATGGCCCCGGACTTTTCCTTCGACAGCTATACGTGGGACAAGGACCACTGGCGCTTGGACCGGGACATTGACCTGCGCGAGACCGGCAAGAGCAAGCCGTACAACGCGCCGCCCAAGGAGGAGCGATAAGGGTTCATTTGAGAGGTCATCATGTCGAGCGTCAGAGGGTTGTCATGTCGAGCGCAGACGAGACACGACAACCCTCCCGTTAAATGCAGGACCCTTCAAGCACTGGAATGTCCTTCTCGACTGGCGCTCGAAGTGACAGGACTCTTTACGTGCGGTCCATTTCCGGTTGCCACGACAACCCCCAGTGAGTCGTTACTGCTCCCTCAGTCTCACGAAGTGGACCCTGATGCCCCGTGGAAACATCAAGGTCTCCGCGAAGAGCGGAACCTTGATGGAGCAAAAGACAGGAAAGCTCCACGCCATACCTTTACTTCGCGTGGCCCCGATCCAAATTGCATCCATCCCGAACCAACATGAATTCCACTTTATCCAGAAGGCTACTGCTATTGATCCTGTTCGCTGGATCGTTGTTCTCCACCGGTCTTTTTGCCCAGCAGATCGCCTCCTCCACACGGCACGGAGCAAGTGAACTTCCGGATCGCATCACCTTCCATGAGGGCATGACCGCCACCGCACTGGTACCTGTGCTGGAACAGGAGCTCGGCTGGCCGAAGGCTTACGGTCTCCATCCCAAAGGCCGACCGATCGAGGACAAGCTGGGCTGGACCCACCAGCGCTATCAGCAGCTCTATCAGGGCGTGCCGGTCTTTGGTGCCACCGTGGTGGTGCATGAACAGGAAGGCACTGTTCGATCGCTGAACGGTGAACTGGCGATCGCGAGCACGGATGGCTCACCCACGCCCTCACTTTCCCCCGAGGCCGTGCTGGAAGCCGCCAAGCGATCCGTGGGTGCGCGATCCTACATGTGGGAATCGCCCGAGATGGAGGCCTTCATCAAAAGGGAACGGAACGATCCGCTGGCCACGTTCCGCCCTGCACCGGAGCTGGTGTACTATCCGGTCGCATTCCCCCGGCTGGACGGGCAGATGCGCTTGGCGTACAAGCTGGACATCTATGCCATGGCACCGCGCTCGCGGCAGTATGTGCTGGTGGACGCGCTCAACGGCGAGGTGCTCAACACCATCTCGCGGATCCACGACATCAATGAGCCGGGCACCGCGCAGACGGCCTATAGCGGCACCCGCCCCATCATCACGTACCGCCCAGCGGCCAGCGGACCCTACGAACTGAAGGACCTTTCGCGCGGTGCCGGCATCATCACCTACGATTGCCAGAATACTGCGGACTACACCACGGCGGTGGTGCCCACGAGCCTTACGAACGACTGGGACTTGGGCAGCCTCTACGCCAACTCCATCCTGGACGCGCACTGGGGCACCGAGCAGACCTACGACTACTACCTGGACGAACACAACTGGGACTCCTTCGACAACGAGGGTTCGCCGATGCTCAGCTATGCCCACTTCAACTTGATCGCCTATGGCTACCCCAGCAACAACAACGCCTTTTGGGACGGTGAGCGGATGACCTACGGCGACGGCAACGGAACCAGCATGAACCCGCTCACCGCCATCGATGTGGCGGGGCACGAGATCACCCATGGGGTAACGGAGTTTTCCGCCGGGCTGGTGTATCAGGATGAACCCGGTGCCCTGAACGAGAGCTTCAGCGATATCATGGGCAGCTGCATTGAATTCTTCGCCAAGCCGGAGGGCTTTTCCTGGATGCTGGGCAACGACATGAGCATCTCGGGCAGCGGCTTCCGCAACATGAGCGACCCCAACCTGTACGGCGATCCCGATACCTACCACGGCAACTTCTGGGTGTTCGATGGCTCGGACAATGGCGGTGTACATACCAACAGCGGCGTGCAGAACTACTGGTTCTACCTGCTCACCGAGGGAGGCTCGGGCACCAACGACAACGGCGATGCATACAGTGTGCAGGGCATCGGCTTTGCCGATGCCGGGGCCATTGCCTTCCGCAACTTGACCGTCTACCTGAACGTCAACTCGGACTATGCCGATGCCCGCGCGGGTGCCGTTCAAGCCGCCACCGACCTCTTCGGGGGGTGCTCCCCACAGGTGGTCGCCACCACCAATGCATGGTATGCCGTGGGAGTGGGCCCCGCCTTCAACGATGCGGTGGTGGCCGGCTTCAGCGCCTCTTCCAACTACAGCTGCGAGGTTCCCGCGACCGTCCAGTTCACCAATACATCACTGAATGCCAGCACCTATCTGTGGGACCTGGGGGATGGCAACTCCAGCACCAGCGCGTCCCCGTCGCACACCTACGATGCGGTGGGCAGCTACACGGTCACCCTGGTCGCCACCGGCTCCACCGTGTGCAATACCACCGACACCCTGATCGCCCTGCAACCCATCGTGGTGGAGGACGATGGTGCCCTTGCCCCGGCGGCCTGCCAGCCTGCGGCAACGAGCCCCCCCTCCGATGCCGGCATCTTCGACTTCTCGTTCGCCGATATCCAGAAGTCCAGCACCGGCGCGGTGGACGGCTACCAGGACTTCAGCTGCGAACAGGTCGCCGGGATCACCGAGGGGCTGAGCTATCCCTTGAACGTGATCCTGCACATCCCGGGCTATATCGCCCTGTGGATCGACCTCGATGATGACGGCGACTTCACGCCTGCGGAAATGGCGTACGCCTCCAACGGGGAGAGCATGGTCCACAACGCGGACGTGATCATTCCCGCACCCTCGGTGTTCGATGCCCGCCTGCGCATGCGGGTGATCGCGAGCACCCAGCCCATCACCTCGGCCTGCGCGGCAACCGGTGGGCAGGCGGAGGACTATTCCGTGCGGATCGGGGACAATACGGCGGCTCCCATCGCGGCCTTCACCGCAGATCCCGTCACGGTGCTCATCGGCTCGTCGGTCTCCTTCCAGGACCTGTCGCTGAACGTGCCCACCACGTGGGAATGGACGTTCGCGGGCGGTGACATCACGGCTTCCGCACAGCAGGCCCCGCAGGTGCAATACGCCACCGTGGGTGACTATGACGTGCAATTGATCGTCACGAACGCACATGGCAGCGATACGCTGCTCATCCCGGCGTTCATCCACGTGGTGAACTCCTTCAACCTGTGCCAGGTGACAAGCACCACCGCTGCCACGGGCACCTTCCACGATACCGGCGGCGCCAATGGAAATTACAGTAATAACGAGACCTGCACCTTGCTGATCGCACCCCCGTGCGCCGCGAGCGTCACGGTAACGTTCCATGCCTTCAACACGGAGAGCAACTGGGACTTCCTGCGCTTTTATGACGGCCCCAACGAGGCGGCACCTTCCCTCGGGCAGTTCAGTGGCAGCACCATCCCGGCGTCCTTCACCACCTCGGGAGGCCATTTGTTCGTGAAGTGGACCTCGGACCAATCCGTGAACAGGAGCGGGTTCGAGGTGGAATGGACCTCGCAGACCGGTTCCGAGGAGCCGATCACCGCGATCGCTTCCGCCGACGACCTCACCCCTGCCTTTGGCCAAGCCGTACAGTTCTCGGACAACAGCTTGGAAACCCCTTCAGCTTGGACATGGGACCTCGCGGATGGTACCACCAGCACCGAGCAGAACCCGATGCACGTCTACCTCACCAGCGGCCCTAAGACCGTGGTGCTCACCGCCAGCAACTGCGTGAGCACGGATACGGACACCTTGCACGTGCTGGTGGGTGAGCCCGGAGCGATCACACTGGCAACGGACACCCTGTACCTCGTCGGCAACACATGCACGGACAGCACGTACGGCAGCTTCAGCATACACAACAGCGGGAACGGTCCGTTGGCCTGGAGCTTGGGAAGCCGCTTGGACGACACCTTCGAGGGGGCCAACATCAACCCCGTGCTCTGGACGTCCTCCACCGGAGTGAGCTCAAGCGATTGCGGTGCCCACACCGGGACCCGCTCCCATCGCTTCTCCATGGACGGCATCCGTACGATCGTGACCCTCCCCTTGAACATCTTGCCGAACAGCCATTTCACCTTCTACCTCAAGTATGGCACCGGCGGATCGTGCGAGACCGTGGAGGCTGGCGAGTACGTCGTGATCGAGTATTCGTTGAACGGCACCACCTGGAACCCCGTGGCGAGCTTCCCCGACCTGTCCGCCTACGCCGATTGGGCACTGGTGGATGCGGAGCTGCCCCCTGCCGCGGTCAACAGCCAGAGCCAGTTGCGCATTCGGCAGGTCGCGCATAGCGGTTTCTCCTATGATGTATGGGCCATCGACGACGTGTCCTTGCAGGTGGGATACGCCGGCCCCCTCACCGTTGCGCCCTCGGAAGGCACCATCGCTTCCCTTGACAGCACCGAAGTGGCCGTTTCCGTGAGCACCTCCTCCTATCCTCCCGGCACCCATCAAGAGGAACTGGAGATCCACTCCACCGACCCCGGCCAGCCCGTGGTGACGGTCCCCGTGGTGATCACCATTGCCGACATGCCCTGTGCCCAATTCGATTTCACCTATCAGGGAGGCTGCCAAGAGGTGGTGCAGTTCAACAATGCCACGGTCAACGATGCGGGCATCTGGCACTGGGACTTCGGCGACGGCAGCAGCTCCGATGAGCAGTCGCCCACGCACGCCTACACGGCCATGGGCGATTACACCGTGACCCTCACGGCAGGCACGCCCCCCTTGAGCACCACGTACACCCAGGTGGTGCATGCCGATCCCGTCTCCGCGCAGATCGCGCACTCCGACGCGGACGCAGGCAACGGCACGGTGGTATTCCAGCCCAATTCCAACGGTGCGGTCCAATGGTTGTGGGACTTCGGTGATGGAAGCACCTCCACCGATGAGGTCCCCACGCACACCTACGCGGCATGGGGCGGGTACACGGTGATCCTGGCCGCATGGAACGCCTCGGGCTGCGCCGCTATGGACACGGTAATGGTGCTGTACGGACCGGTGGGTATCGCGGAGCCGTCCCCGGATGCCGTAGCGGTACTGCCCAACCCGAGCCAAGGGCACTTCACGGTGCGCCTGAAAGGCATGGCCGGTCCGGTACGGGCCTGGATACTGGACGATACCGGGCGGATGGTTTCCGGCGAGCAGCTCCTGCACAACGGCGACAACGCGATGGACATCAGCGGGCTGGCCGATGGCATGTACATCCTGCGGCTAAGGCTGGGTGATGCATGGCAGCATGTGCGGATCAGCAAGCAATAGACGACCGCAAAGGATGGCCCTTCGGCTATAGTGGAAGGAGCCGCTCGGGATCGCGTTGTGCCATGGTGAAATGGAGAGGGCAGAGCGGTTTGCCGATCGGGGTTGCACCTTTTGGGTCGGAAAATCGCCAAGCCATGCCGTACTTCGCAGGCGATGGAAGGAAGACGGCTATTGATCAAGAACGCGAAGGCACTGGTGGGCACGCATGCCGCCGGGGTGGAGCGCGTGGCAGGGGCCGCGATGCGTGAACTGCCGCAGGTGGAACAAGGCTGGCTGATGGCGGAGAACGGCATCATCACTGCCATGGGCAACGATGCGGATTGGCCCGGCATCACGGACTGGAACGGCCTGGAGGTGATCGATGCCACGGACCGCTATGTGCTGCCCGGCTGGTGCGATCCCCATACGCACACCGTGTTCGCCGCTTCACGGGAAGGCGAGTTCGTGGACCGCATCAACGGCTTGGGCTACCAGGAGATCGCCGCGAAGGGAGGCGGCATCCTCAACAGCGCGGCGAAGTTGCGGGCGATGAGCGAGGAGGAGCTCTACACGCAGGCCAGGGCGCGCGTGGAGGAACTGATGCGCCAAGGCACCGTGGCCGTGGAGATCAAGAGCGGATACGGCCTCACCACCGATAGCGAGCTGAAGATGCTGCGCGTGGCCAAGCGCCTGAAGGAGGAACTCCCCCTGCAAGTGCGCACCACCCTGCTGGCCGCCCATGCCATTCCCCCGGAATACAAGGCCGATCGCAACGGCTACATGGACCTGATCGTCCAAGAGATCATGCCGCGCGTGGCGGAGGAAGGCCTGGCGCAATACGTGGACTGCTTCTGCGAGACCAACTACTTCACCGTGGCCGAGATGGAACGCCTGTTGGAGGCCGGTGCGGAGCATGGCCTGCTGGGCAAGGTGCATGTGAACCAGTTCACCAGCATCGGCGGCATCCAAGCGGCCGTGGCGAAGGGTGCCTTGAGCGTGGACCATTTGGAAATCATGGAGGATGCGGACATCCAAGCGTTGACCGGCACGGCGGTGATCCCGACCCTGCTTCCCTCCTGCTCCTTCTTCCTCGGCATCCCCTACGGTCCGGCGCGGCGCCTGATCGAGGCCGGGCTTCCAGTAGCCTTGGCCACCGACTTCAACCCCGGCACCACGCCCAGCGGCAACATGAACTTCGTGGTGGCCTTGGGCTGCATCAAGTTGCGCATGCTTCCGGAAGAGGCCATCAATGCGGCCACCCTGAACGCCGCCGCCGCCATGGGACTGCAGAACGAATTGGGAAGCATCACCGTGGGCAAGCGGGCCAGCTTCATCATCACCAAGGCCGTGCCCTCGTTGGCCTATCTGCCCTATGCCTTCGGCCAGGACCATATCGATACCGTGATCATTGATGGAAGGACCGTCCGAACCGGAGAAGCCACGGATTGAGCCCACACTGCTGAGGCCGCCGGGGCTGGAGATGGCGCGGGGACTGCTCTACTTCGCCTTCATCTTCATGAGCTTCATGTTCGTGCAGATGGTCTTGCTCATCTGGCGGGTGATCGCGCTCACGCCCGAACTGGCCAAGGAGGGCTTCTCCATGGCCATGCTGGACACGCCCGCCTTCCAGGAGCGATGGGTGGTACTGGCGGCCAACGGCGATGTGCTCTCCGTGGTCAGCCTGCTCTCCGGGGCCGCTGGCATGGCCTTGCTGCTCGTGTTCACCATCCGCTGGAAGCGGGCCCGCACCGGCTTCTTCCTGGCCTTGGGGTTCCCTAAGCTCAAGTCCTTCCTGATGTGGACGGGATTCTTCATCCTGCTCTTCGCCGCACTGGAGGCCATCGCCATGTTCCTTCCGGAAATGAACAGCGTGTTCATGCAGAAGGTCCTCTCCTCGGTGACCAACTATCCGATGCTCATCCTGGGATTGGGCGTGATGCCGGCGCTGTTCGAGGAATTCCTTTTGCGCGGCCTGCTCTATGGGTCGCTGCGGCACCTGATGGACAAACATGTGTCGACCGCCATCGTAGCGGGCGTCTTCACCGTGGTCCACCAGCAGTACGACTGGTACATCCTGTTGCTCTACGTGCTGCCCTTGGGCGTCTTCCTCGGATACGCCCGCGCCAATTCCGGCTCCATCTGGACCAGCGTGTTCCTGCACATGCTCAACAATTGTGCAAGCATGGTGTTGCCGCATGGACAATGAGCGATCAGATGATCAGACGATCAGACGATCAGAAAAATTGAATGCCTTTCTCCGAATGAAAGCTGGTGACGGTTGAACCGTTTCAGCCTTCCCGTTTCGTCTTTCATCTTTCATCCTTCCAGTTTCACCTTTCCGCCTTCATCTTTGTCCTCCATCCATACTAAGAACCCTTCCCCATGCCGATCATAGAATGTGTGCCGAACATCAGCGAAGGACGTGATGGCGCGAAGATCGATGCCATCGCCTCCGTGGTGGAGACCGTGGAGGGCGTGCGCTTGTTGGACGTGGATCCCGGCAAGGCCACCAACCGCACGGTGATCACCTTCGTGGGTGAGCCGGGACCCGTGTGCGAGGCCGCGTTCCGCTTGGTGAAGAAGGCGCAGGAACTGATCGATATGAGCGTGCAGCACGGCGAACATCCCCGTTTCGGCGCGACCGATGTATGCCCCTTGGTGCCGATCAGCGGGATCACCGTGGAAGAGCTGGTGCCTTATGCCCACAAACTGGGTGAGCGCATCGGGACGGAACTCGGCATTCCTGTCTATGCCTACGAGGCCGCCGCACGCGAGGAAAAGCGACGCAACCTCGCCAACAACCGGGCCGGTGAGTATGAAGGGCTGGAGAAGAAGCTCGCGGACCCCGCATGGAAGCCGGACTTCGGCCCCGCCGCCTGGAACGAATCGGTAAAGCGTAGCGGGGCCACCGCCGTGGGTGCGCGCAAGATCCTGATCGCGTACAACATCAACCTCAACACCACCAGCATCCGCCGGGCCAACTCCATCGCTTTCGACCTGCGGGAAAGCGGCCGGGTGAAACGCGAAGGGGGTAGCCTTACCGGCAAGGTGATCACGGACGCGAACGGTGAGCCCGTGATCATCCCCGGCAAGCTGAAGGCCGTGAAAGGCATCGGCTGGTTCATCGAGGAATACGGCATCGCGCAGCTCTCGCTGAACCTGAACGACATCGACGTCACCCCCGTCCATGTGGCCTTCGACGAGGCCTGCAAGAGCGCGGCGGAGCGGGGCATCCGCGTAACGGGCAGCGAACTCGTTGGCCTGATCCCCAAGCAGGCCCTGCTGGACACCGCTGATTTTTACCTGCGCAGGCAAAAGCGCAGCCTCGGCATTCCGGAGCGCGAGAAGATCACCATCGCCGTAAAGTCGCTCGGACTGGACGACCTCGCGCCCTTCGATCCCCGCAAGAAGATCATCGAATACCAATTGGAGGATCCCGCCACCAGTCCGTTGGTACACCTGAGCCTCACGCGCTTTACGGAGGAAACGGCACGCGAGTCGCCGGCGCCCGGAGGAGGGTCCGTGGCCGCCATCGTCGGCGCCATGGGCATTGCGCTGGGCGGCATGGTGGCCAACCTCAGCGCCAACAAGCGAGGCTGGGACGATCGCTGGGAGGAATTCAGCGCGTGGGCGGTGAAGGCCGAACGCTTCCGCACCCGGCTGTTGGAACTGGTGGACGAGGACACCCGTTCCTACGAAAGCATCATGCAGGCCATGCAATTGCCCAAGAACGGCCCCGAGGAGGTGGCGGCACGCAAGGCCGCGATCCACGAAGCCACCAAGGGGGCCATTCTGGTGCCCCTGGAGACCCTGCGCGTCTGCGTGGCCAGCATGGAGGTGGCACGGGCCATGGCGGATATCGGCATGCCCAGCAGCGTGAGCGATGTCGGCGTAGGTGTGATGTGCGCACGAACCGGTGCCTTGGCGGCCTACCTCAACGTGCGCACCAACTTCAAGGGGTTTGATGATGCGGCTTTCCAGGAGACCGTGATGAAGGAGGCCGAGACCTTGAAGGCCCAGGCCGAAGCCATCGAGGTGGAGGTGATGAAGGCCACCTTGGCCAAACTTTGATGGATCGCGTATGAAGGGTCGGGGCGCTGCATTCCCCGACTATCTTGTCCGCATGCCATCCATTAGCCCGCCACAGCCATGATCTCCAAGGCGCGATTCCGTCAGATCGTTGCGCGGGTGCTGTTCTTCTTCCCGTTCCAGCTCGTGGTGCTGCATTTCAAGAAGAACCACTTGACCCTCTTGTCATGGCTGCTGCTCTTCGGGTACATCACCGAGAGCATCGGCCTGAAGTACGGGATCCCCTACGTGTTCCTCTACCCGGAATATTTCGGGCATGCCAACGTGTGGTCCTTCCTGCTGCTGGGTTTCTCGTTCGGTGGCTTCATCACGGCCTTCAACCTGTTCACCTATACCTCCCACGCTTACCGCTTCCCCTTCGTGGCCACCCTGGCCCGCCCGTTCCTGAAGTTCAACATCAACAACGGGATCATCCCGGCGGCCTTCGTGCTCACCTACCTCTGGTGCTCGGCCCGGCTACAGATCCACAAGGAACTGGTGCCGGTGGGCACCACCATGCTCAACCTGTTGGGCTTCCTTATTGGTATCAGCCTTTTCCTGTTGATCGCGCTGCTCTACTTCACCCGCACCAACATCGACCTGCACAAGATCTTGGCGAAGGATGCCGATGCCTTCAGCCCCGAGCCGGTGATGGAGGACATCATGCCACCCATTCCCCCGGTCCGGCAGCAGCAGCGCAAGGCGAGCCGGTGGCTCCGGCGCGAACAGCGCCTGCGGAAATGGCGCGTGGACACCTACCTCACCTGGCCGTTCCGCGTGAAGCTGGCCCGCAGCAGCACGCACTACCGCAAGGAACTGCTTCGGGCCGTGCTCTGGCAGAACCACATCAACGGCAGCATCTTCGAGGTGATCGTGGTGGTCACCTTCATCGCCCTGGGGGCGTTCAGCAACGCCTCCTTCTTCGCCATCCCGGCCGGGGCCAGCATCTTCCTGCTGTTCACCATGCTGCTGATGCTTTTCAGCGCCTTCATCAGTTGGGTGAAGGGATGGATCGTAACGCTCCTCATCGTGGTGGTGGTCGCACTGAACGCCTTGAGCTTCCATACACAGGATTTTCTGTACGACACACAGGCCTATGGGCTGAATTATGACACGGTGCCCGCGAAATACGATCGCAATGCGATCGAGGCGTTGGCCATGGATACCGCACAGGCCCGCCGCGATGCCGAAGCCCATCTGCCCGCCTTGGAGCAATGGTTGAGGAACAATCAGGCATTGCCGCACCACGGGGAGAAACCGCCCATGGTGATCATCAACACCAGTGGCGGGGGTTCACGCGCGATGCTCTGGACCTTCCGCTGCCTCCAAGTGGCCGACAGCCTCCTCGGCGGGGAACTGATGACGCGCTCTGCCCTGATGACCGGTAGCAGCGGTGGCCTGATCGGGGCCACCTACTACCGCCAATTGGTGCTCAAGGGCAAACAGGGCGGCACGGCCGATCCCGCAGCGCCCCATCATCTGGAACAGATGGCATCGGACATCCTCAACCCCGTGATGTTCAGCCTGGTCACCAACGACATGTTCATCCGCTACCGCAAGGTGAGGGATGGTGACCGGAGCTACACGCTGGACCGCGGCTACGCCTTCGACCTGCGCTTGGACTCCCTTACCGGCGGGCTGCTCGATGTCCGGCTGAAGGAAATGGTGAAGGCCGAACAACGGGCGGAGGTTCCCATGTTGGTGATCACCCCCACCATCATCAATGATGGGCGCCGATTGATCATCAGTTCACAGCCTGTCTCCTACCTCACCAACATCGGCCCGAAGCCGCCGGTTTTTGCCTCGACGGAACCCGAGTGCATCGAATACCAGCGCCTCTTCAAGGACCAGGACGCCTCCAACCTCAAGCTCTCCGGTGCCTTGCGCATGAACGCCACCTTCCCCTACATCACCCCGGTGGTCACCCTGCCGAGCGAGCCGAAGATGCGCGTGATGGACGCCGGCGTCAGGGACAACTACGGCTACCGCACCACCATGTCCTTCCTGTACACCTACCGGCATTGGCTGAAGGAGCATGTGGGGCGGGTGGTGATCATCCAGATGCGGGACAAGCAGCGGGAGCTGGAGGTGAAGCCTGCGGGAGGCTCGCTCCTCGGAAGGCTGACGGACCCGGTGGGCAGCATCTATGGCAATTTCGTCAAGGTCCAGGACCAGGACTACGATCTGGCGCTGAAGACCGCCGATGCGTGGATGCCGCTGCCGCTGGACGTGGTGGACCTCCAGTTGTGGCATGACGACGATGATGAGATCAGCCTGAGCTGGCACCTTACCGCCGTGGAGAAAAAGCACGTGCTTTCCATGATCGACGCACGCCGGAACCAGCAGGCGCTCACGCTCCTGAAAAACCTGGTGGTCGGGGATTCCCTTGGCCCGTTGCGTTCGGCGCGTGATATTGCATCAACCCCTGAAGCGGGTCCCGCTCCACTGCGGTAAGGTGCATCCCGCGCTGAGCCAATGCGTCGCGCAGCAACTCCCTGAAGCCGAACGCCACCGATCCGCTGGCCCTCACCTGCTGGAGTTCCCGCGCGGAGAAGAAGCGCGCCAGTAAACGGGTGAGCGCGAAGAAGCGCGACACCACAAGGTCATGCACGTAGGTGTCGTGGACATGCTCGGCCAACGGTGCGGTGAACGAGGCCACGTACCGTTGGGGACCCGGCATCCGATAGGTGGACTCCAACACGGCCCCAAGGTCCATTCCCTTCGAAAAAAGCGCTGTTTGAAGGTGCCCGGGAACCAGTCCGTACAAGGCATCGCGCAGCAGGTGCTTGCCGATGTCCGCCCCGCTTCCTTCATCCCCCAGGATGTAGCCCAACGAAGGCATCGGGGCATGGAGGAATTCGCCATCGTAATGGCCTACGTTCATCCCGGTGCCCAGGACCAGGACCAATCCGTCATCGTGACCATACAGGCCGCGCGCGGCGCCCAACAGGTCGCTTTCCACCTCTATCCGGGCCTTCGGCCACACTTCGGCCAAGGCTGCGCGCAACCGTTCGGCGCGCACCTTGGTGCCGCAGCCCGCCCCGTACGCGATCACCTCCAGCGACCCCTCATCCGGAACGGCGACGGTCCCGCGCAAAGCCTCCTGCAACGCCAGTGGATCGCCCATCACCGGGTTGAATCCGGGAAGTGTACGGGGGAGCGGCGAGGTCGCCTTGCCGTCCAGGAGCGCCCAACGTGAGCTGCTGCCTCCGATATCACCGATCAATAGGGCCATGGAGCGTGCTTGGGAAACCGCACCCCAGGTTTACCCGGCGGCTACGGCCTACGAATTAAAGAGGAATTTATTGGGACTTACCAATCCGTTCTTCACAGCATAAAGGACCAACGCGGCCGTATTGTTCACGCCCAGCTTCTGCATGATGTTCTTGCGGTGGGTCGTCACGGTGTGGGCGCTGAGGCAGAGGCGGTCGGCGATGCAGGTGTAGGAGCATCCCTCGGCGATCAAGGAGATGATCTCCGATTCGCGGTCGCTCACCGTGATCGGCTCGCAATCCATGGCATGGTCGAACAGAGAGTCCACATCCAACGAGGCCGCTTGAATGGCGCGAAGGATCTTTCCGCAGAAGAACTTCTGGCCATCACCCGTATGCAGCACGGCATCAATGATCTCCTTGCGGCTGCAATCCTTCTTGATGTAACTGGCCACGCCCGCCCTCAGCGCGCTCAGGAGCGCCAATTGGGAGGGGTCGGGCGTGATGGCAATGAATTTCGTTCGGCCGGAACGGCGCAGGCCATCGCGTATGGCTTCCGCACCGAAACCTTCCGCCGTATGATCGATCAGCACGACGTCCGGATGCAGCTCCGCGATCTTTCCGTGCATGTCGGCAGCGTCTCGTGCCTCCCCGACGATCGCAATGCGGTGCACCGACGATAGGATGGTCCGCAGCCCCACCAGTGCGAGTTCACTGCGGTCGGCGAGCAAGGTCTTGATCCGCATGGCTTGTTTAGAATGATCCTAAATGAGCCGCGAATGTAGTGGTCAGCTGTTTGGCACTCCTCCGAAATCCAAGGCCATCGGCGCTTGTATTTCTCCCCCCCCACAGTGGGGAACCCAAGTATGGAATTTTCCTTCCGCAGGGTCTTCGCTTCGGGACCCTGCGGTAGCGAAGTCAGCCCTGCACGCCGGTCTCTCCTACCTCGTACGTATCCCCCTCCCGTGCGAGAATGGTGTTCGGGAAATATTCCACTGCTTCCGCCAGCAGCACCGATACGTCCTTGTACCGGGAGCTGAAGTGGCCCAACATCAACTGCCCCACTTGGGCATCGCGCGCCAAGGTGGCCGCCTGTTTCGCCGTGCTGTGCATGGTTTCCTTGGCTCTTCCGGCCAGCGATTCGGTGAACGTGGCCTCGTGATAGAGCAGGTCCACCCCATGGAGGAAGGGGGCCAGGTCGGGCACCTGGGCAGTGTCCGAGCAATAGGCATAGCTGCGCGGAGGTGTAGGAGGCTCGGTCAATTCCGCATTGGGCACGATGCGCCCGTCGGGAAGCAACAGGTCCTCCCCCAACTTCACCGCACGGCGGGCATAGTGCGGAATGATGTCCACCCGTTCCTTGATCAATTTCCGCGGTCGTGGCGCTTCGCGGAAAAGGAAACCCGTGCTTTGGACCCGGTGCTTGAGGGCCAGTTCGGTCACTTCCACGCGATCATCCTTCATCACCAGCGCCCCGCTTGTGTGCTGCACGGGATAAAAATGCAGCGGGAACCGCAAGTAGGTCCCCGACACGCGCAATTGCAGCTCGATCACTTCCCGCAGTTCCGCAGGGCCGTGAACGTGGAGCGCCATGTTGCGGCCCAACAGGTGCATGCTGCTGATCAGGCCCATCAGGCCCAGGTAATGGTCGCCGTGCATGTGGCTGATGAACACCCGGGCGATGCGGCCCAGGTTCACCTGTGCCATGCGCAGGCGCTCCTGCGTTCCCTCGCCGCAATCCATCAGGAAAAGCCGCTCGCGAATGTTGAGCAACTGCGCCGAAGGATAACGGCCGCGCGCCGGGAGGGCCGCACCGGTGCCCAGTGTGGTCACCGCGAACCGCATCACCGGGTGAAAGAACAAGCCCCCGCGATCACGGGGGCCCGTCCAGCAAGAGCAAGCTTCATGTCAACGGTTCACCATCATCCGGCCCGTGTAGGTGGTACCGGCCGCTTCCACGTGGTAGATGTAAATGCCGTTCTCCAGTTCGTTCACCTCGAAAGGCACGCGGTTTATTCCGGCCTTGGCCTGCACCGTCCTGCTCCACAGCTTCTCGCCGACCAGGTTGAACACCTGGATCTTCGCGGTGGATGCCTTCGACAGCCCGAACTCGATCATCGTACGGTCGGCAAAGGGATTGGGCACGTTCTGTACCCGGCCCAGCTTGGCGGGGTCGTTGTTCTCCACAGCGACCGTATTGTCCGCAATGGTGATGGAGTAGCCGACGAATGTTTGAGGCACCGCCTGGGTCGTACCGAAGATCCGGGCATAGGCCGTCACCTCGATCGTGATGTCGAAGGTGCCCGTCTGGGTGGGCACACCCTCCAGGAGGCCACAGCCTACTTGACTGGCCAAGTAGGTGCAGGCAGCAGTTGTTTGCGAGTTGCAGGTGACCGTGATGCCTGGAGGCAGACCGGTCAGTTGCACCAAGGCGACGGAGTCAATGTCGAATCCCGAGAAAAGCGGATTGATCAAGCCGGCATCCGTGGGAACAAGGACATTCAACGTATCCGAGTAGGGTGCGCCGACCATGCCGCCGATGAAGTTCTCCGTGGTGTCCGGCCATACGCCGTACACGCTGTCCGCGTACAACTGGTTGGGGATGCACTGGGAGAAAGCGTTGATGCTGGCCGCCGCGAGGGTGGCGAGGAGTAGGGTTCTCATCATGCTCAGTCTTCTTTGTTGACGTCCTTCTCGATCTCCTCCATGTACAACAGGTCCACGGCCTCCTCCACCGTGGGGGTGATGGAGAGCACACTTTCCAGCTGGCTGATCTGCACCAGCTTCATCACCGGCTCCTGCAAGGCACAGATAACCAAGGTGCCGTTCACCCCTTTGCAGAGGCGGTTGGCCACCAGCAGCGCACTCAGCCCGGAGCTGTCACAGTAGCGCGTCCTGCCCATGTCGATGATGATGTTGCGCACGTCGGTCTTGTTCAAATAGACCAGTTCGCTCTTCAATTCCGGCGCACACGTCGTGTCCAGCTTGTCCACGTTGGAAACAACGAGGGTGTACTTGTCCTTGTTGGTTATGGTAAAGTTCATGTGCGTTGCTTTTTGCAAGCGTTGCCGTCAAAGATAATCAGCCACATGGATGGGAAACATGGTCCCCATCGATTTATCCCGGATCGATGGGGGATAATTTTCAAGGGCCAAAGGGGTTTTCCTGCCGCGATCGGGGACCAGGGCGAACGCGGCGCGCTTTCCGGTTCACGCCCGCCCGGCACGGTCCAGCCCGCCAGCGAGCAGGAAGAGCACCGCCATCCTTATGGCCACGCCGTTCTCCACCTGGTCCAGGATGATGCTGCTCGCGCTGTCGGCCATCTCGCTGGTGATCTCCACTCCCCGGTTGATCGGCCCCGGGTGCATGATCACCACGTCCTTGCCGATGGCCCCGTAGCGCTTCCGGTCCAGCCCGAACAGCATGGCGTATTCCCGCAGCGAAGGGAAGTTCGCCACGCCATCGCTGCCCTGGCGCTCCAGTTGGATCCGCAGCATGTTCGCCACATCGCACCAGCGCAGCGCCTCGTTCAGGTCGTGCGTCACCTGCACGCCCAGCTCCTTGGCATAGCGCGGCATCAGCGTGGTGGGGCCGCAGAGCATTACCTCCGCACCCAGTTTCCGCAGGCACAGGATGTTGCTCAAGGCGACCCGCGAATGCAGGATGTCGCCCACGATCGCCACCTTCACACCACTCACCTTGCCCAGCTTCTCGCGGATGCTGTACGCATCCAGCAACGCCTGCGTAGGGTGCTCGTGCGTGCCGTCGCCCGCGTTCACGATGCGCGAGTCCACATGGCGGCTCAGGAATACCGCCGCGCCGGGGTCCGGGTGCCGCATCACCACCATGTCCACCTTCATGGACAGGATGTTGTTCACCGTGTCGACCAGCGTCTCCCCTTTCTTGGTGCTGCTGCCGCTGCTGCTGAAGTTCACCACGTCCGCGCTCAGGCGCTTTTCCGCCAGCTCGAAGCTGATGCGGGTGCGCGTGCTGTTCTCGAAAAAGAGGTTGGCGATGGTGATGTCGCGCAGCGAAGGCACTTTCTTGATCGGCCGCGAGAGCACTTCCTTGAAGCCGTCCGCCGTGCGGAAGATCAATTCGATGTCCGCAGCGGTGAGGTCGTCGATCCCCAGGAGATGGCCGGTGCTCAGCAGATCGCTCATCGGGCCACCTGTTTCAGGGATACGCGGTCCACGCCATCGCTCTCCTCCCACTCCACCGTTACGTGCTGCCCGTCGATGCTGTCCACCGAGCGGCCCACGAAGTCCGGCTGGATGGGCAGCTCCCGGCTGAAGCGGCGGTCGATGAAGACCATCAGCTCCACCGAACACGGCCGGCCGAAGGCCAGCATGGCATCCAGCCCGGCACGGATGGTACGGCCCGTGTAGAGCACATCGTCGATCAGCACCACCCGGCGACCGTCCAGACTGAAATTCAGTTCCGTGGTTGCGGGTATCGCCGTCACTGCGCGTTCGCGGAAGTCATCGCGGTGAAAGGTGATGTCCAGCTCGCCGTAGGTGATGTCCGTATCCCCGGTGATCCGCGCCAGTTCATTGCGCAGGCGCCGTGCGAAGAACACGCCGCGAGGCTGGAGACCGATCAAGGCCGTTTCACCCAAATGCCCGCGGTCCTCGATCAATTGATGGCACAGGCGCTGCACCGTGAGGTCGAAAGCGGTGGACTCCAGGATGGTGAGCGCCTGCATGGCGGCGAAGATAGCGGACAGCCGCAGCAGGGAGAAAGGCCCCCTTTGCGGATCGGGACATCAGCCTCTTAAAGAAAGGTGTTGGTTGGTTCGTGTCCCAAAAAAGATGGAGTGTTGATGCACTACTGCACCACCACCCGCTCATAACACACGCCCTCCCGGCTCGATACGCGCACCACATACGTGCCCTTGGCGAAACGTGAAAGATCGATCTCCGCGCTCTCCGTTCCTTTTGCCAAGGGCCGCTGGAAAAGCAGCCTGCCCGTGGCATCATACACGGAATAGAAACTATCCACGGTTAGCGGATCAGGGAAGTCCAAGGTGAAATGGCCCGTGTTGGGGTTGGGGTGGATGGTGGGCTTCCTTGGTCGTATCGGGTCGGGCATGGCTGTGACGATCGCGCAGAGGTCTTCCGCCGTGATCGGATCGAAGATCGTATCCCGGAACGAGACCGGGTAGGCCACTGCACCACTGGATGCCGGGGTAAGGGTGAAGGCACTGTCCACGGGGAAGAGGTCGATTACTTGCACCGGGTAGCTCTGGTCGCCGCAGGGGAAATGCCCGAGCGGATCGGTTTTGAAAAGGGCATACATGCCACCGTACTGGGGATTATATACGGCCATGGACAGCGTGTAGCCTCCATCACTACCTCCTACCAGATCGATCGGCTCATAGCGATGCCCGGGCGTATTGGATGTTCGGGTCCATAACGTGTCGCCATTGATGTCGGCCTTCAACAAAACGGGCAGATAACCGATATTGCTGGCGGAGGCCGCATTGGCCATCAGTATATAGCCCATATCGGATGCACCTACCGTCTGCTGTCCGTTGCGGGCGTACCACAGATCAGCCCCTTCGTAACCTTTACACCACTGCACTTCGCCTTCACCGTTCAGTTTCATCAGGAACAACTTAGGGTCGTACCCCACTGGTAGCGGCTCCAGCGGGTTTACGGAACCGGTGCTGTCGGTATAGCCAGTGATCACGAAAGAATCGTCCGATTCCACCACGGCATCATGTACGATCCCTCTGGGGCGGATGTAGCTCTTGCACCAAAGCATATTCCCATTGGCATCCAGTCGGGCCACTGCGGCACCTGCTGTGTCCATGTTTATCCCTGCCAACAGGTCGCCTCCCGGAAGCTCTTTCACGAACTGGAAACTGCCGTTGTGGTTATAAAAGTGGGACCATTGATGTGCCAAGTCCGGCTGGGCCTTGAGGATATAGAATCCATCAAGCCCATGCCTGCTCCAGATCACAGCCCCTTGATCCTCAGTCACGGTCAGGTCACTAGCAAAATAGGTGCAGGCAGCACCGATGACATAGCGATTGGCTTCCATTATTTCACCAGCGGAATCCAAGTGGCAAAGCACGAGTTGGCTGTGAACACCTATCGTGTCACCTGGTCGATCACATCCTTCGCCTCTATAGCCCCATACGGAATAGAAGGAATTCTCGCTGCGCTTGGCCACGGATAGCGGACCAGTCATGATCGACGCTTCATTGCTCCATTTATACTTGGTCCAGATCACTGTTCCAAGGCTATCGAGTATGGTGACCCCGGGGCCCCAACCCATCGAAGCCAAGGTCCTTCCATTGTCCAAGTCATCAATTTTAAAGGACCCAACGGCCTGATAACCTACCCCGTACGTCGTCTGGGATCGTGCTGTAGAAGAACAGAGCACCAAGGCCATCACCATGGGGAGTAGCAACTTTTTCATGGTTCAGCGTTTGATCAGCAGTTTGGTCTTTACCGTGATTCCGGATGTGGCCCGTATGCTATAGGCACCGGACACCAAGGTCTTCAGGTCCAATTGGTGCATTCCTCCGGGTAGCCCGACCAAGTTCAATACCAGACGCCCTGTCACGTCCGTGATCGCAAGGTCCACAGATGGTCCATCCGGTAAAAGCACGCGCAATTCCCCGGTATTGGGATTGGGGTACAGAACGATATCCCAATCTGGGTCGGTGGGTGCGCGTTCATCCATAGCGATCGGGACCATTCGATGCTCCGGTATGGGCTGGATCAGAAAAGCGTAGTCGCTCCTCAGGGTATCCAAGTTGTCGTTCGCAGGCCAAGAATGGATGCCGTTAAATGGCAGCGAGGACAGGTCCAAGGTGACCGTTCCGGTCTGTGTCCCATCATCCTGGTCAGTGGGCAATGCGGTCATGTTCATTCGCGTGGGGTACCAGTTCACCCGGTAATCCACCCCGGACTGCAGACCTTCCAAGGCGATGGATTGTGCGCCGGGAGAATCACAACCCAAGTAGTTCTCATGCTGGTTATTCACGTAATAGTGGTTCTCCCAATAGGCATTCAGGTTGTGAATCCAGCCTATGACCATGGTTTGGTCCTCATTCAGCAGGTAATAGCACTCCAGTTGGCCATCCGCATCATATACTTTATGGGGCGTATGGGGTTGATCTAAGAAATCGCCCTGACCGAGCGCTACATCGTTCAAGAAATCCGATAGGGGTTTGAAATGGTGGTAGAGTGTGCGATTCTCGACAAGAAGTGGATCTTGAAGGCCCGGAATGTCCATTGCATTTACCCCATGCAATACAGCGGTTGGGGGATAGGTGGCTTGATGTGGATTGTTCGCGTCCAGCAGGGGACGGCTTTTGGGAATATCCCTTATCCACCAGAACACGCGTTCCTTTTGCCAAGTGCTCGCTGCCGCGAAATTCCCGAAGAAGGTGCTGGCCCAGATCTCGTTGTGGAAGGAGACGTCGTAGTTATCGAAATACATGGCCGCGTCCTTCCAATCCTCAACCGTGTCGTTTGGGTCAATGTCAACATACTGGTAGTAATTGGACTCTCCTTGGTGGAAAGGTTTTTTATATGTGTCGCCATCAACTGTACTTGTGTACTCCTCCCGAAAATCCTGACTCTCGTTGAAACTATTCGAAAATTCTCCTTCGCCCCAGTACATGCCGCGGTGCGCATCGATCAGGTCCACATCGGGATTGAAGAAAGGTGCATAGTATTGGTCGCCTCCGTTCAGGTTCGGTTCGGAGCGGGCATAGCTCATAAGGAAGAGCTTCTTATCATATCCGAGCGCGGAGGTGGAAGGGTGGTCCAGGTCCGCATCACCGCGTACAAACTGCGAAATGTCCGAGACCCATTGGCTGATGGTCCCGGGCAAGGCCGGATCAGCGGGCCAGAACAAATTGTTCTCCGCACAATTATTGTCATAATCAGGGTCGGTCATGTACTGTACTGTATGTGAGCATCTGGTCGATCTCGTTGAAGGGCTCAATGATGGGGATGTTCACCGACCAGCCCCAGCGGGAAAGAATATACTTATACTTACGCTTCCAGTAGTAGAAGGCGCTGCCCGGCTGGGCTGCAGTGGCCGGGTCGCCGTTGGAATAGAAGTAGCGCTTCATGTCGTACAGGCCGGTTGTAGGGTCACGGGGCGCGACGAAACCAAGTAGGTAGGGGTCATGCTTCCAAGCCCACGGTTCATAGGCAACGATGGGAGGATAGGGAACTATGCAGAGCTGGATGTAAATGCCATCCTGCCGGGCTTGGTCCAGCAATTGGTCAAACACCCAGGAATTGTATTGCGCGTTACCACGGACAACAGGAGTACAAGGGACAATTGTCTCCCCACCGCATTGTAACAGTTCCCGAAAACCGTCATATACTCCGAGATTCACATTTTCCGGGGCAAAGCTTTTGTTCATTAGGAAGATACGCGAGTAATTTGCACCTACCGTATGCAACTTTCCCATCCCTTGGCTCATATTCACGTAGCTGTTCCAAACCAAGCGGTAGCCGTTCGGGTCGGCCCATGAAGTGCCCGGGCCGCACGCAGGCACGCTCACTCCATATCCGGAATTCTCATTATTTAGGCCCAAGCCGAAGAACGGCGTGCCATCTTCAAACCGCAGGGTACGGCGGTTGCTGGTGTTCACTTCCAATGGGCCATGATTGTCCGGCAACGGAGGGTCGCACATGAATGCAAAGCCCGTGCAGAGAACGGCTGAAAGAGGACTGTCTGCCAGTGTGGAAGTGTTCGGGGTCTTCAGTGAAAGGGTGAATTGCCAAGGTCCCTCCATATCCGGTGCAATACGGAACCGAATATGGTACGAGTGCAGGGGATCATCCGGGTCCTCCACGGGCAGCGAAGTATTGTCAGTGCCTTCCCACTTGGCCTCCCGCATGAAAAAGCCCCATTTCAAAGTTTGCGCACCATCAGGCTTGGTCAGCGTCATCACCAATTGCAGGGAATCGTCCGCGTAGGGGTTCAGGTCATGCACCGGGTCCACATTTCCCGGTGTAGATACAAACGGGTCTATCGGATCGGCGTAGTAATGTGTGAAAAACCGATCGATGGCATCCTGTAGTTCTTGGGGCGGTCGTACACCGATCTCCAGCTTCTCCCATTTGTTCACGTGCAGCACGTTGTCCGTAATGTGAGTGGCGGGTTCTGGAGCGATCACCACCACATCGACCGGCGCACCGTGGCTCTCATCGATGTACGCATGGAAATGGCCATCATTGTGGAAGTCTCCTGCGTGGAAGCCTTCGGTCAAATGCACCTGCGTGCCGGAAACGAATTCCGCGTCGGCCGTGCCCGTTATGGTCACTGGTTCAGAAGGCGCCCCCGGTGAAAGGATCTTCTGGGTTACCGCGTAGTGATGCACGCCGCTATGCCAGTTCACGTTCTGGATCACCAGGTCCGGGTATGCGGTCTGTGACATTGCAAGGGAAGACAGCAGCATGCCGCCGAACGCTGCCTTGAAGTGGTTGGCGCAGATATCCATGGCTATCTGTGTTGAGCGGTCTCCAGTGCCTTCAACCGTTGTTCCAATTGCGTTTGTCTCTCCTCCAATTGCAGGATGTACAGCGCCTGCTCCTCCACCACTTTCAACATGCGGGCTTGGAGGTCGCCCACTTCCACGCCTTGCTTGGCCTCCAATTCGGCGGCGGAGGGGATGCCGGGCAGGTGCTTGTTGATGCGGAGGTATTGGCGCATCGCATCCATGGGCATCAGCGCATAGTTGGGCTGGAACACATAGTCCGGCCAATCACCCATCTTCACCAGTACATCGCGGCACACGATGCCATCCTCCACGAAGAGGCGGTAATCACCTACCGCACCACTAGGGGGGTTGGTGCCGATACCCACCGCGCCATTGCGGGTGATGCGCATGCGCTGTTCGCCGTTGGTGACAATGTTCAAGTCCATGTTGCTCAAGGTGCCCAACACGGGCCGAGGTTCGTTGGGGCAGAGATGGGTGAAGTCATTCCCAATGGTCAGCCAAAAGGGTCTCGAACTCATCAAAAAGCATTTGGATGGTGGCCAGACGGGAAGGTCGGGACCTACCCCCATTTTTAGGGTACCGTCGTAATCACGATACAACGGACCTGTAGTGGTGTCCGCACCCCAAAGACCAATGCCTCCATTGCTCATTATCCTCAGTCGCTCTTGCCCATTGCTCTTGAGCACCACATCCTTATTGTCCGGCGTACCGATGTATTGCGGACCGGGCGTGGTACCGGGGTTCCCGCTCATGCTCCAATCGCTGCGGTCGGGGCCGCGCAGGTAGATGGTGGTGGAAGTACCCGCGCATCCATTGGCATCGGCGGCGGTGATCTTATAGTCCTTGGCGGCGAGATTGTAGCGATCTGCACCGATCGGGCCGTCGCTCCAAGTGATCGTAAAGGGTGGCGCACCACCCAGCACGACCACGGATGCATTCCCATTGCTGCATTGGTAACAGCTAATGTTGTAACCGTTCGAGTACTCATAGACGTCCACATCCAGTTTCATGGCCAAGGGCTGGTCCAAGGTGACCTCCTTTGTCACCCGCTGCCCGTCGTTGTCCAGCACATCCACCTTGTAGTAACCGGCGGCAAGCTCCGTGAGGTCCTGGTCGTTGGAGCCATTGCTCCATTCGTAGTGGTATGGCGGCTGACCGCCACTCACGGAGAGGTCGATCCAGCCATCCTTACTTCCGAAGCAACTGACCTGATAGCCATTGTAATTGCTGACCTGAAGCGAGACCACGAGGGTGTCAGCGGCGCTGGTGGAGATGCCCGACAAGATCATGAACGCGAGAACATTCCGTCGTAAGAACTTTCCTTGTTCCGGCAAAAAGCAACGCTTAAAATGAGCTGTAGGTGAATGTGAAGGGTGGTATAATGGGCTCATGGCGGTACATTATTGGTTGGCAGGTATGGAATGAACGACCCGGACAAAAGGATCCACTCCCAAATACATTACCAAACCACTTTTTGCATAACTGCATGCATTTTTTGCATAGCTTCGATTCAAACCCTACCGCCATGCTTCACCAAAAAATCCGCCAGTTGCGTGAGCAGCACCATTTACGCGATGAGGACATGGCCGAACGGCTGTGTATGTCACAAAGTGCATATAGCAGGCTCGAAACGGGCGTGACCAAGATGGACGTGGAGCGGTTGCGAAAGATCGCCGAGGTACTGGAGGTTCAGCTGGATGACCTGTTCATCCCGGTACTGGGCGCTATTCAGCCGGATACGAGCGGGCAAGAGTCCGTGTTTGCCGATCCAACGCCGAGGTCAAGCAGGCAGGCACTTCTGCAAAGGATCGTGGACCTGTATACGGAGCAGATGGAGGAGGTGCAGGCCGTGAATGCCCGCTATGCCCGGATGACCGTGCGTATTCTGGCATTGCTGAGGAAGGCTGAGGGATAGGATTGCAAGTGGTACCGCGCAGCGTGCTGCAGATGCCTATGCGGGCTTGCCTACCGTAGATGCGGATCGCTTTGTAGTGCGGGGATAGGGAAGTATACTTCTATCAATTCCATTCCCGCCAGAACCCGGTTCTTTGCACCATGGCTTCTCCCCCGAAAAAGATCCTGCTTGTTTGCCTCGGCAACATCTGCCGCTCGCCCATGGCCGAGGGGCTGCTGCGCGAAATGGCCAAGCAGCGCGGGCTCCGGATACGGACCGATTCCGCCG
Source organism: Flavobacteriales bacterium (assembly GCA_019912395.1). Lineage (GTDB taxonomy): Bacteria > Bacteroidota > Bacteroidia > Flavobacteriales_F > PHOS-HE28 > PHOS-HE28. The sequence continues at coordinate 95,603 of JAIOIH010000040.1, forward strand.
GCACGGGCGATTCGCACATCGGCCAAGCGCCGGACCCCCGTGCCCAGACCGAAATGCGCAGGCATGGCATCCGCATCAGCGACCTGCGTGCCCGGCAATTCACCCGCGCCGATTTTGAACGCTTCGACCTGCTGCTGGCGATGGACCAGCATAACCTGAGGGATATGCAGCGCCTCGCACCCTCGCCGGAACTGGCGGCCAAGGCGCGCTTGATGCTGGACTGGTCCTCCGACCGCAAGGGCGGTGATGTCCCGGACCCTTGGTATGGTGGAAGCGAAGGCTTCGGCCCGGTACACAACATGCTGAGGGAGGCCCTTGAAACGCTGCTGGACGAATTGGAGCATGCAGGCTGAAGGCGTGCTCTACCTGCTTCCCGTTTGGCTGGGCGAGGCCGGCGGCATCGAACTTTTGCCTCCGGCGAACATCGCCATCGCGGAGCGGGTGAAGCTGTTCTTCTGTGAGAATGAACGCACCGCCCGGCGGATGCTGCGGAGGATGTCCAAGGCGATCGATCTGGACGCGATCGAACTTCACCTCTTGAACAAGGACAGCACGGCAGCGGACATCGCGGAGTTCGGGATCCTGCTGGGCACGCGGGATGCGGCGATCATCAGCGAAGCCGGGATGCCCTGCATCGCCGACCCCGGGGCGCGCTTGGTGGCGGAGGCGCACCGCAGGAATGTCCGCGTGGTGCCGCTCACCGGCCCCTCCTCCCTCCTGCTCGCCCTGGCGGCCTCGGGCCTGAACGGCCAGCAATTCACTTTTCACGGATACCTGCCACGGGAGAGCACGCAGCGCAAGCAGCAGGTCAAAAAGCTGGAGCAGGAAGCCCAGCGCACGGGCGGCGCGCAGCTTTTCATCGAGACGCCCTACCGCAATGATGCCCTGCTGGCGGACCTGCTTGCTGCCTGCGCGGGCAATACCCGCCTGTGCGTCGCCATCGACCTGGAGCAGCCCGGCGGCAGCGTGATCACTCGGACCGTAGCGGCCTGGCGCAAGGGCGCACCTGCACTGGGCAAGCGGCCCTGCGTGTTCATCCTCGGGGCGGAAGGTTGATCGCGTGTCTCATGGCATGATCGATCTCCTCCCTCCACACCGCCCCCGTTCTTCAAGCTCCGCCAACGGCAGGTCGGAAGGACCGGTCCTTCCGGAAAAGTCGGTTGGTGTTCCTTCCCTTCCAGGCGGCCGACACCGTGACGATGGCAGCGTAGAGTTCCTGCTCGTCTAAACCTGGATCACGATCTTCGCGACCGCAAATACCGCAAGCCATGACCGAAGCCTTTGTGAAGACCGCGATCGCGGACGGGATCGCCACCGTCACCTTTCATCACCCCAAGAGCAACAGCCTGCCCGCGGACATCCTCGCCGCGTTGGCCGGGAACATCGAGCAAGCGGGTGCGGACAGGAATGTGCGCATGATCGTGCTGCGGAGCGAAGGCGAAAAGGCATTCTGCGCAGGGGCCAGTTTCGATGAGCTGGTGGCGATCGATAGCGAGGCGGCCGGCCTGTCCTTCTTCAACGGCTTTGCGTTGGTGATCAACGCGATCCGCACGGTGCCCTGCTTCGTGATCGGTCGCGTGCAAGCGAAGGCCGTGGGCGGTGGCGTGGGCTTGGCGGCCGCAGTGGACGTATGCTATGCGCACGAAAGCGCTTCGGTGAAACTGAGCGAACTGGCCATCGGGATCGGTCCGTTCGTGGTGGGCCCGGCGGTGGAACGCAAGCTGGGAACCGCGTCCTTCGGGCTGATGAGCGCCACCCCGGCCGCTTGGCGCACGGCGAAATGGGCCGAGCAGAAAGGCCTTTATGCCGAGGTGTTCAACACGCAGGAAAAACTGGATGCGGCCGTGGAAGCCCATGCCAAGGAATTGAGCGCTTACAGTCCCGAGGCCATGGCCGAACTGAAACGGATCCTATGGCGCGGCACGGAGGACTGGGACAGTCTGCTGCCGGAACGGGCAGCCGTGAGCGGCCGATTGGTGCTCTCCGAATTCACGCGGAGCGCCATCGCCGAGTTCAAGCGGAAGGCCGCAAGCCGATAGGCCGAACGGGGAACCCCACGCTGTTTTCTTCGTAGGAACGCGGGCCTGTCCCCCATGCGGACGGGCACGCCAACGTGAAGAAGTATTTCGCATCCACCTCCCGCAAGGTCCTTTTGCTGCTCTACGGCGCATCGCTATTGATCGGCGTGGCCATCATCATCCGCTCCCACCGGGGTGAGAAGGAGGCGTTGAAGGAGCAGACCATGGCACGGCTGGCAGGGGTCACGGGTACGCTCTCCACGCAATTGGACGGGGGCCGCATCACGCGTTTGCTGAAGACCTACGATTCGCGCGGCATGCTGGTGAAGAACACCCAGGATGCCTGGTACTACGTGCAGCACGGCGCGCTGGAGAAAAGCGCCCATGCCGCGGGCCTCACCACTCCGTTGCTCATCGTGGCCTACGATGCCGGGAAGCAGGAACTGCAAACCGTGATCACCTCCGCCGAACGCCCCGAGCTGCGCAATGCGTACACCGGTCCGGGAGCCAGGGAGATCAGGAACTATCTCCAGCGGGCGGAGGGCCAGCCCATGCGCATCAGCAGTGCTGGCGAACTGCTGGCCGTTGACGCGGTGCGCGACGCGCAAGGACAGATCGTCGCCGCGCTCGTGGCACGTTCCCCGTTGGCCCTGCTTCGCACCGACTCCAATGCCGAACTGGTCCGGGAGATCGGGTTCACCGCGCTGTTGTTCGCGCTGGTCGGCCTGTTGCTCTTCCGCCGTGTGGGGCGCCTGGTGCGCCATGAGGAAGAGGAGCGCAACGACCTGCAGGTCCGGCACGACGGCATCACGGACAGCATCGCCTACGCCGGCAAGATCCAATCCGCCCTGATCCCCTCGCCGGAGCGCTTCCGCGAGCAGTTCGATGATTTCTTCGTGCTGAACCGCCCTCGCGATGTGGTGAGCGGCGACTTCCATTGGTACCATCGGATCAGCGCACATGAATGCCTGGTGGCCGCAGCGGATTGCACGGGGCACGGACTTCCGGGCGCCATGATGGCGGCCATTGCCTGCTCGTTGCTGAACGACCTGGTCCGCGATGGATCGGACGGCGATCCCGCGGAACTGCTGGCCGAGCTGAACCGCCGCCTGATCAATACGCTGAACCAGGAAGGCCGCCGCTCCGGCGCGGGCGATGGGCTGGACATCGCGCTTTGCCGGATCGATCGCAACGCGCAGGAGATCCTCTTTGCCGGAGCCTTCCGCCCGCTGTACTGGATGCACGAGGGGCAGCTCACGGTGATCAACGGTGATCGCAAGCCCGTGGGCGGATCGCAACACGGGGCCGACCGGAAGTTCAGCGTACACCGCATCGCCTATCACGCAGGCGACAGCATCTACCTTTTCAGCGACGGCTATGTGGACCAGTTCGGTGGTCCGGAGCGAAAGAAGTTCATGACCACGCGGTTCAGCGAGATCCTGTTGGCCAACCACGGGATGCCCATGGCCATGCAGGCCGAAGCGCTCGATCGGGCGTTCAACGAATGGAAGGGAACGCAGCCCCAGGTGGACGATGTCTGCGTGCTGGGCATTGCGGTATAGTCGCTCCACCGCGCCTTTTTTCCAACGCCGCGCACGTGCATATCGGATCATCCGCGCCCGGCAAACTTGAGCCTTCTATATTTGGTCGCTCGGTCCAGCCCAACGGACCGGCACCTGCACAGCATGGCAACGAAAAGCGAGTTGATCGCCAAGATGGAGGAATTGCTCCAGCAACCGGACGTGGAACGCTCGTCCGAGGCGGTGGAGACCCTGAAGGAAACGTATGAGGACATTGTAGCGGTGGAGAAGGCCGAGGCCGAGGCCAAGGCTGCCGAGGAGGCCCGGGACGAGGAGGCCGCGCCACCGCCCGAGGAGGAGGTGGAGGCGGTGGGTCCCCCGCCTGCTGCCGAACCGAAGGTGCCCCACCAACCGATCGAATCCGCACCGCTCGCCGATGAGGACGACAAGAAGTTCAAGCAACTGCTGGACGCCTTCAACACCAAGGTGAACGACATCCGGCGGAAACGCCAGAAGGAGGAGAACGACAACCTTGCGGCCAAGCAGGAACTAATGACCGAACTGCGGGCCCTGATCGCCAACGAGGAGAACATCGGCAATGCCTTCCAGCGCTTCACCGAGATCGGCGAGCTCTGGAAGAACATCGGCCCGATCCCCCAGCAGAGCTACCGCGAACTGCAGCACGAGTACAGCCAGTTGCGCGAGGAGTTCTTCTACCACATCCGGATCTACAAGGAGCTACGCGACCATGACCTGCGCAAGAACACCGCGCTGAAGCAGGCCCTGGTGGCGGACATGGAAGCGGTGCAGCGCGTGGACAGCGTGCGCGATGCGGAGCGCCTGGTGAAGGAGTACCAGGACAAGTGGCACCAGATCGGCCCCGTGGTGAAGGAGGACCGCGAAGCGGTGAGCGAAGCGTTCTGGAACGCCACCCGCGTGGTGTACGACCGCATCAACGACCACTACAAGGCCCGCCGTGCCGAGCACGAGGCGAACCTGGACTCGAAGCAGGCCCTGGTGGAAAAGGTGACCGAGCTGGGGAAACAGGCCGAGAACCTCTCCTCGAACGAGTGGAAGGCCCTCACCGAACAAGTGCTGGAGCTCCAGAACGCCTGGAAGAGCATCGGCTTCGCCACGAAGAAGGACAACGAGCGGGTATGGAAGGAATTCCGCAATGCCTGCAATGTGTTCTTCGATCGGAAGAACGCGCACTACGCGGCGGTGAAGGACCAGTACAAGGCCATGCGCGAGAAGAAGGAGGCCCTGATCGCCGAGGCCACCGCGCTGAAGGATAGCACCGCATGGCGCCAGACCGCGGACAAGTTGAAGGCCCTTCAACAGCAATGGAAGGAAGTGGGAAGCGCGGGTCAACGGGACGAGCACAAGCTTTGGGGCCGGTTCCGCGATGCGTGCGACGCCTTCTTCAAGGCGCGCAGTGCCGCATTCGAGCAGCAGGATGCCGAGCAGGCCGAGCACGCCAAGGCCAAGGAGGAGCTGATCGGGGAGATCGAGGCCTTCAGCCTCACGGGCGACCGCCAAGCGGACATGGAAAGCCTCAAGGCCTTCAGTGCACGCTGGCTCAGTGGCGGCCGCATTTCACCCAAGCAGTACGACCGGTTGAGCGCACGCTACCGGGCCGCATTGGACAAGCAGTACGGGCAATTGAAGCTCAACGACGGGGAGCGGCGCAAGATGTCGTTCCAGAACCGCGTGCAGGACCTGGCCTCCGCACCGGACGGCAAGGAGCGCATCGAGAAGGAGAGCCGCTTCGTGAAGCGCAAGATCGAGGAGCTGGAGACGGAGCTTCGCCAAGGCGAGGAGAACATGGGCAAGTTCAACTTCAAGAGCGCGGCCGGCGCGGCGATGAAGCAGGAGATGGAGAAGAACCTGGAGCGGACCCGCCAGGAGATCGAGCGACTACAGGCACAGCACAAGCAACTTCACGCCGAATTGCGGGCCATGCAACCGCAACCCCAAGAGGCGGTGGATCCCTCTGCCGCAGGTGGCGCATGATCCTCATCCGTACACATTACGATCAAACCAAAACAGGAACTACATGGGCATGATGAAGGAGTTCAAGGAGTTCGCGATGAAGGGCAACCTTGTTGACATCGCGGTGGGTTTCGTGATGGGCGCCGCCTTCACGCGCCTGGTCACCTCGTTCACCGGAGGTATCGTCACGCCGTTGATCAGCATGATCACCGGTGATGTGAAGTTCGACAACCTCAAATGGGTGCTTCGCGCCAGTGTGCCGGAAATAAAGGATGCCGCCGGTGCCGTCACGGTGCCGGGCGCTGCCGAAGTGGCGGTGCTGTACGGTGCTTTCCTGGAAGCGACAATTGATTTCCTGATCGTGGCCTTCGTGATGTTCATGGTGGTGAAGGCCGTGAACAAGATGAAGAAGCCTGAACCTGCGGCAGCTCCTGCAGGTCCCACGGATGACCAGAAATTGCTGATGGAGATCCGCGACCTGCTGAAGAAGTAGGGTTGCACTCCCGCATCTGAAAAGCCTCGGCGCATGCCGGGGCTTTTCGTTTCAGGGCACGAAGCGGTGCGTGCCGTTGGACGGGTCGAACCGCACGCCACTTCCGTGGAAGGCCCGCCCCAGTTCTCCGGAGGCGATGGCTTCCTGCGGGGTTCCTTGCCAGGGTCCCTCCCCGCTCCGCATCAGCAGCATGCGATCGCACAGGTCCACGGCAAGCTGGAGGTCATGGGTGCTGAAGAGCACGGCCTTGGATCCCCCGTGCGCGATGGAGCGCAATACCCGCACGATCTCCGCACGGTTGGGCAGGTCCAGAAAGGCAGTGGGCTCGTCCAGCAACAGCACGGGCGTCGCCTGCGCAAGGGCGCGGGCCACCAGCACCTTTTGGCACTCCCCATCGCTGCACGTGGCCACCTGCCGGTGGCGCAGGTGCAATGCACCCACCCGTTCCAAGGCGTCGTCCACGGCCGCACGGTCCTTCGGTGTCGATCGGCCCCAGCGGTCGGTCCACGGCTGCCTTCCCAACCCCACCAAGGTTTCCACGTCCAAAATGCCCGTCGGTGGGCGGCCGGTCAGTACCACGGCGATGGACCGTGCGCGATCCGTGGCGGAAAGCGCGTGGACATTCCTGCCGTCCAGCCAAACGCCGCCTTCCACCGGCGGCTGCAGCCCGGCGAGGGTGCGGATCAGGGTGCTTTTTCCGATGCCGTTGATGCCGAGCAACGCGGTGAGGCTCCCGGCAGGGAGGTCCAGCTCGATGTTGCGCATCAGCGGCTTTCGCCCGTACCCGACGGACAGGTTCCCGGTGTGGAGCAGGCTTTTCATGGTCTTCATCTTCCGGCCCATCTTCTTCCGCTGAGCAACACCCACAGCACCACGGGAACGCCCAGCAAACTGGTTACCGCATTGAGGGGCAATGCAGCACCCGTCCATGCCGCGCGAACGATCAGGTCGCAGCCCAACGCGAGCGCTGCACCGAGGAGGATCGTGCCCGGCATCAACAGGCGGTGGTCCGCGCTGCGCAGGAATGCGCGGGCCACATGGGGCACCGCCAAGCCGAGGAAAGCGATGGGGCCGCAGAACGCGGTGACGGTGCCCGCGAGCAGCCCGGTGATCCAGATGGCACGCCGCCGCACTTGCACCACGTCCACGCCCATGCTGCGCGCATGGTCGTCCCCGATCAGCATCGCGTTCAAGGGCTTCACCATGGTCAACGCAAACAACAGCCCGATGGACACGGGCACCATGATCCAGGGCAGGCGCGCCAATTCCATCCCTGCGAAGGAGCCCATGCCCCACAGCACGAAACCCTTCAACGCGCGCGCTTCACTGGTGGCCTGCAGCACGCTTACCAAGGCCGTACACAGGTAGCCGACCATCAGTCCGAGGATGAGGAGGGTGACACCGCCGCCCACCCGCCGGTCCGCTGCGGTGATCAGCAGAAGCACGGCGATGGCGCCGATCAAGGCCGCCCCGGTGATCAGCAGGTCATCCGGCACCGGCATCATTGTCCAGATCGGCTGGGCGAGCATCACCAAGGCCACGCCAAGCGCCGCACCGCCGGTCATGCCCAGAACACCGGGCCCCGCGAGCGGGTTGTGGAATATGGTCTGCATCAGGAGGCCCGCCGCGGCCAAGCCCGATCCGGCGGCGGCGGCGGTAAGGATCTCCGGTAGGCGGACCTGGCGCACGATCACGGCATGCGCTCCTCCATCGGCGTGGAACAGCGCTCCCCATACCTGCGGCAAGGGCACGTTCACCGTTCCCGAGGCCAGCCCGAGCAGTGCGAGCAACACCCCCAGCACCGCGAACGCCACCAACCACCAGCCTTTGCCCCGCATCCGGCAAACTTATACGGCGGGGCCGAAGCAACCCCACGGATCACGCCCCTGCCGTCGTTGCCCACCCATGACCGATGTGTGGGCACAAAAGGCGACCTTCGCGGCCACTATGAACGAACATGCTCCCGTGATCCGGCGGTTCCGCTGGGTGGCCATCCTTGAAGGCATCAGCTTTTTGGTACTGCTATTCATTGCGATGCCACTGAAATACCTGGCGGACATGCCCTTGGCCGTGAAGTATGTGGGCTGGGCGCATGGCATTTTGTTCATCGGCTATATCGTATTGGCCATTCCCCTGTTCACCCGGTTGAAATGGCCGATCGAACGGGTGTATGGCGTGGGCATCGCCTCGCTCCTCCCCTTCGGCACCTTCGTGTTGGAGCGCCGTTGGCTCCGCTGATCGCCATCGCTCACTTCGCCCGGAAGATCCCTTCCGGGAGGTATTGGAGCATCACCGCGCTGGAGTTGCTCCATCCGTTCTCGGGCCCCAGCTTGGCCATGCGGAAGTCCAGATGGAGCGGCTTGGCCCTGACCGTGGCATAATGCGCGGGGAAGTTGCGCCCGTACTGCATCTCGGCCTGCAGGAAATAGAGCGCCACGTCATAGCCGAGGAAGGCATAGTCGCCGGGCTCGTTGTGGAAGCGGGCCCGATAGGCGGTAACGAAGGCATTCACCGCCGGCAGGCTGTAGTCGATGAATCCGTTGGCGGGCAGGTGTAGGTTCAGTTTCACCATGGCCGAGACGTCCAAGGTGTTCATGTTCGTCCACGAATCCAGGCCGAACACGGTGATGGCATACTTCGTCCGAAGACCGGAGAACTTGTTCAGGACGGTGGTGACGAACTCAACATCCTCGCTGGGGACCACCAGGATGTTCGGCCGGGACGCGTCCAGCTTCGAGATCACCGCCCCCACATCACGACGGGCACAGGGCACCACCAGGAGCGAATCCCGGAGCTTGCCCGTTACCGGTGCCAGGGCTTGCTGCAGTTCGCGAGCCATCAGGTCCTGCACGTCGCGCTCGCTGAAGATATCGGGCTTCAGTAGGATGATGTTCTTGCTGCCGTGGTTGAAGGCCACGTAGCGTGCCATCAACTTCAGCCGGTCCGAACGTCCGCCCAGGGCCTTGCTCACGGTGGGATTGCCCAGGATCACCTTGTTGCTCTGCGGAACCGGACAAATGATGGGGGCATTGCCGGCCACTTTCACCAGGCTCTCGATGGCCGACCGGTGAAAAGGCCCGATGTAGAGGTCCATGCCCCGAATGGCATCGCTCCTGAACAGCGGGTCCCATTGGGCAGGCTTCATGCCGGTATCGAACACCTGCACATCGGCGTTCAGCCCCTTGGCCTGCAACGTGTCCAAGGCCATGGCCAGTCCAGCCCGGAACTCCACGGCGGCATCCGTCACGGAACTGTTCCTGTATTCCTCGTCCGTGGCGGCCAGGGAGTCGCTTGTGGCGGAGGTAAAGGGCAGCAGGACGGCAATGCGGCGACGCACGCTCAGTGGAGGCCGAACGATGGTATCCGCCACTTCAAGGCTGTCGACCAAGGCACTCTCGGCGGAACGCGGGATCCGCACGTAGGTACCCGCCTTCAGCCCCTCGGGCAGCCCTCCATTGGCTTCCTTGATCGCCTCGGCGGGCAGGCCGTAGCGCTGCCCCAGGGAATACAGGGTTTCGCCGGGGAGCACCTGATGGAATTCATCACTGTCCATCACGGCCGGTTGAACGGCCAGTGGCGGTGCAGCCGTGCTTGCGGCGAGCTGGACGCGCAATACCATGCCCACACGAAGGCCGTATGTAAGGTCCGGGTTCAAGCGTCGCAGGTCCTCCTGGGTGACCCCGTATTTCCGTGCGATGCCATAGATGGTCTCCTTCTTGGTGACGGTATGAAGCAGCTCTCCATCGCCGAGCTGGGGAGCGTGTTTCAGTTCCTTCCTTGATTGGGCCTTCACCGGGATCAGGATCACCTGCCCGATGCTCAGTCCCTCCGCCGCACTTGGGTTGGACTCCGTGATCGCTGCCAGCGGCACCGCGTAGTGCCTGCTGAGGCCGAAAAGCGTCTCCCCCGCCTCCACGGCATGCACGATGTACTTTTCGCCATCCACGGTGCGCACTTCCTGGCCACGCACGGTGAGTGCGAACGCCCCCACGAGAAGCAGGGTGAGGAGCACGTTGCGGATCATTCCCATTCGATGGTGGCGGGCGGTTTGCTGCTGATGTCGTACACCACGCGGTTCACCCCTTTCACTTTGTTGATGATGGTGTTCGAGATCCGTGCCAGAACCTCGTAGGGCAGGTGGCACCAGTCTGCCGTCATGCCGTCCGTGCTGGTGACGGCACGCAGGGCCACGGCGTTCTCATAGGTGCGTTCGTCGCCCATCACCCCCACACTGCGCACGGGCAAGAGAATGGCGCCCGCTTGCCACACTTCGTCGTAGAGGCCCGCATCGCGCAGCGCCTGGATGAAAATATGGTCCACCTCCTGCAGAAGGGCCACTTTCTCCGCCGTGATGTCGCCCAGTATGCGGATGGCCAGCCCAGGCCCGGGGAACGGATGCCTGCCGAGAATGGCGGGGTCGAGCCCGAGGGCCTTGCCCACCCGGCGCACTTCATCCTTGAAGAGCGAGCGCAATGGCTCCACCACCTTCAGCTTCATGTGCGCCGGAAGACCGCCCACATTGTGGTGGCTCTTGATGGTGACGCTTGGCCCGTGTACGCTTACGCTCTCGATCACGTCCGGATAGATCGTGCCCTGCGCCAACCATGCGATGTTGCTGATGCGCTTGGCCTCGGTATCGAACACCTCGATGAAGGTGCGCCCGATGGCCTTGCGTTTGGCCTCCGGGTCCACCACCCCTTTCAGTGCGGTGAGGAAACGCTCGCGCGCATCCACCCCTTTGATGTTGAGCCCCATGTGCCGGTAGCTCTCCAGCACTTGGGCATATTCTCCCTTCCGCAACAGGGCGTTGTCCACGAAGATGCAGTGCAGGCGGTCGCCGATGGCCCGTTGCAGCAGCATGGCCGCCACGGAACTGTCCACGCCACCGCTGAGGGCCAGTACTACATGGTCCTCGCCGAGCTGTTCGCGCAAAGCCGCCACGGTCTCTTCCACGAAGGCTTTTGGCGTGTGGTCGGCGGTGCATCCGCAGATATCGATGATGAAATTCCGCAGGAGCTGCAGGCCATCCGTGGTATGGAACACCTCCGGGTGGAACTGCACGCCGAAGCTGTCCTCGCCTTTCAGCCGAAAGGCGGCAACGGGCACGCTCCGCGTACCCGCCAGCACGTCCATCGTGTCCGATGCGGCCACAATGCTGTCCCCGTGGCTCATCCAGACCTGTGTGCCCGGATGGACCTCCTTGAACAGTGGCTGCGCGATGAAAATGTTGTCCAAAAAGACGCGGCCATATTCCCGTGCGTCACTGCGGACCACTTCACCCCCGGCCCGCTTGGCCAGGAGCTGGGCACCGTAGCAGACCCCCAGGACCGGGACTTTGCCTTGCAGTCCGCGCAGGTCCGTGTCCGGTGCGCCGCTGTCGAAGACGGAAGCCGGACTGCCGCTGAGGATCACGCCCTTCACCGATGGGTCATCGGCAAAGTGGCCGGCGGAGCTGAAGGGATGGATCTCGCAGTACACATCAAGTTCGCGCACGCGGCGTGCCAACAGCTGTGTGTATTGCGAGCCGTGGTCGAGGATGAGGATCTTGGTCTGCAAGGTGATGGGGATATGGGCCGTAAAGGTATTGGGATGGGCGGTACGCGACGGTCCGGGGATCGAAAGGAACGATCGGACCCACGTTGCTTTTGTTGATCGGGCCTGAGCCGGTCACACGGAACGCATGGCGGACATCCTGCCGGATCACCCGGAAAGGCTCACTGGGAATTGAAATTCAGGACTTCGCTTGTTGTACCTTTAGCATCCATCCACCGGTTCACGGGTCCGGCCGGTCGGTGTTCCCATTGACGGACCGAAGAAGCATCCTTGCGTTACATGCCAGAACAGACTCGATCCCGGAACCAGGTCTTGCTGGATGAACCTTTTCTCACATTGGAGCATCTGCCGGCACGAAAGATGGTGCGGCTAACATGGAAGGGCCACGCCCGCGGCGACCAGTACCGCAAGGGCCTCTCCCTTGCCTTGGAGGTCTTGCGGAAGAACGATGTGCGTTATTGGCTGGCCGACCTCCGGGGCATGACGGCCATTATGCGCGACGATGAAAGATGGGCCAACGAGGTTTGGTTCCCGCAATTGTTCGCCACCGGTCTTCGGCGCATGGCCATCATCGAGTCGAACGACTACTTCAACCAGACCAGTGTGGAGCGTTCCTTCACGGCCGTGAACGGCAAGCTGACCTTCGAGGTGGCCTGGTTCCGATCGCCCGAAAAGGCCTCCGCATGGCTGGAGCGGGACCAAGCCAAGAGCGCGTAAGGCTCGGGTGTTCTTGCACCGGTTCCTAGCCCGGGTCAATCCACAGTTGAACTGGGCTTGGAGGTGATTTAAGTGCGTGGGAGCACACGTTTGGTAAACCTTGGCCGGAGGTGGCCAGAGGCCAGTGAAGACCAGGGCACTCGGGAAATACCCGGGCGCCGGGTGATTATCCTTGATCACATTCGGAAGCGTACGGGCCGTAACTCGCAGTACGGTGCTGCCCGCACTAGACCTTGCTGGACTTCGTCACGACGCTACGCTCCACGAAGCCGATGATCTCGCCGGCAATGTCCTTTCCCGTGGCCTTTTCGATGCCTTCCAGTCCGGGTGAGGCGTTCACCTCAAGGATCAACGGCCCCCTGGTGCTTTGCAGCATGTCCACTCCCGCCACCCGCAGGCCTAGCGCCCGTGTGGCGTGTCTGGCGATCTCCTCCTCTTCCGGGGAAAGCTCGATCAGCTCCGCTGCACCGCCGCGATGCAGGTTGCTCCGGAACTCCCCCTCCTTGCCCCTGCGCCTCATGGCCCCCACGATCACCCCGTCCACCACGAAGGCGCGGATATCCACTCCGCGGGCCTCCTGAATGAACTCCTGTACGATCACCCGGGCCTTGAGACTATTAAAGGCCTCGATCACCGCCACTGCCGCCTTGCGGCTTTCCGCCAGGACCACGCCCAGCCCCTGGGTGCCCTCCAGCAACTTGATGATGCAGGGAGCACCGCCCACGCGCTCCACGGCACCGGCCACGTCCTTGCTGTAGTTGGTAAATACCGTGCGGGGCATGTCCACGCCGGCCTTGCTGAGGATCTGCAGGCTGCGGAGCTTGTCGCGGCTGCGGACCAGGGACTGGCTCTCCACGGTGGTGAAGACCTTCATCGCCTCGAACTGCCGGACCACCGAGGCACCATAGAACGTAACGCTGGCCCCGATGCGGGGAATGATGGCATCCACCTGCCGCAAGCGCTCGCCGTTGTGTACCACATGCGGGTCCTTCCGGGCGATCACCAGGTCGCACTTCACATGGTCCACCACGCTGATGTCGTGCCCCCGGGCACGTCCCGCCTCCACGATACGGCGCGTTGAATACAGCTTGCTGTCGCGGGAAAGGACCAGGATGTTCATCGGGAATATGGAAGGGTGCAAAGCTAACCGGTGCAAACGCATGGGATCAAACTGAAAACCTTTGCAGGGTAATGATCCGATCTAACCAAGTCTCGCCTACTTTCGTCGCTCCATAACACAGCGCACGTGGCACGCATCATTGAATCCAGTTCCCCCTTGGGGACGCAGTTGACGGCGGATCAGAAGCAGTCCTTCGCCGAGCACGGCACCATTCATTTTCCGGGTTTCATCACGCGCGAGACGGTGGCGGAGATCTGGCGTGCCATTGAGACCGTCCAGGAGAAATGGATCGGGGAGGGCCGGGAAAAAGTGAACGGTGTCCCCATTAAATACGGGAATGATGTGGACGGCAAGCGGATCGTGCAGCGCTTCGCCTTCGCCAACCAGCACAGCCCTGTACTGGCGGAATTCCTCAAGGATCCCCGTTTTGAAACCCTGCTGGGCTTCGTTGGGCCAAATGCCCGCCTGGGCATCAATGAAAAGGACGGCCTGGTGGTGAACCATTATGTGAACACCGATGCCAGCAAGTTCACCCAAATGGGCTGGCATACGGATAGCGTGCGCGACATTTTCCTGGGGAAGAAGATCCTGCCGATGCTGAACGTGGGCATCCACCTGGACGATCAGGACCCGCGCAATGGCGGATTGCGCCTATTGCCCGGCACCCACAAGCAGAACATGTGGAACATGCTGTTCCGCAAGAAGAATTTCCTGGACAACGAACCCGATGAACGCGAGGTGGCCTTCAATATCAAGGCGGGCGACCTCACGGTACACGATGGCCGGTGCTGGCATCGGGTGGAGCGGAGCGTCCTTACCGGTGAAGCAAGTCGACGGCGCGTGATGTACATCCCGATCATCGCCGGGAAGTACACCCCGAAATCGGAGAAGAGCCCGACACCGTTCTACCACCGCTTCCAGCACTTGGTGAAATAGGCATCGGCCCTGCTCCCATCACGCCAGGAGGCCGTGGACGTACAGCCCGGCCCCAGGTGCGGGCCGATCACAGGGACCGATGAACGAAGACCGCGGATATGCATTGATCACGGGTGCCAGCCAAGGGCTGGGCGCCGCGATCGCCCTTGAATTGGCACGGCACGGCTTCGGCGTGCTGCTCGTGGCCCGGTCCGAAGAGTCCTTGCGGCGCGTGGCGGAGGAAGCTGCGGCGCTGAACGGAGGGCGGGCACGGACCTTCGTGGCGGACCTCTTCGCACCCGATGCCACGGAGGCCATCGTTGAATGGACCCGATCGTTGAACCTGTCCCTTACCTGCCTGGTGAACAACGCGGGCCAAGGACTCTGGGGCCTGTTCGATGAACTGCCGCTGGACGAGCAACTGCGCATGATGCACCTGAACATGGATGTTCCGGTGAAGTTGACCCACCGGCTCCTACCCCATCTGAAACGGGCCCAGCGGTCCTACGTGCTGAACATCTCCAGCATGACGGCCTATTCCGCCATGGCCAGCCTTGCGGTGTATGGCGGCAGCAAGACGTTCCTGCTCCGTTGGTCGCGCTCCCTGCGGGTGGAACTGAAGAACGGGCCGGTTTCCGTGACCGCCGTATGCCCCGGCAGCATCATTACCGGTTTCACGGAGCGTGCGGGCATGATGGCGATGGATGATCTGGCACGGAAATTCGGCACCGGCCCGGAACCTGTGGCCAAGGCCGCAGTGAGGGCCATGCTGCGGGGAAAGGCCGAAGTGGTTCCCGGATTGCTCAATCGGATCACGGCCACCGTGCAGGGTTTGATGCCCAAAGGCCTGAATGAGAAGGTCGCCAGCGGCATCTACCTCAAGCGCCTTCCGAAGAAATAGGCAGGCCGGTGTACCGGAGCACTGCACCGGCCGCCCGCCACGCGATCCACGCTGCGGGCAGGGCAGCCAGTACGTCCACGGTCCAATGCACGTGCTGCACCAACACCAACGCCCCCACGATCGCGGTGCCGATCCCCGCCAGCCAGCGCACCGCCCGCGCGCGTGCCAGCAGTACCATCAATGCAAGCGTGGCCGTGTGGCCCGAAAAGAACAGGTCCTTCAGAAAGGGCGTGTTTCCCGGATAGAATCCTTGGGTGAAGGGATCGACAAGCGGTATGATGTTCGGCGGAGGTTCCAAGGTGAAGAAGGCCATGGCCCCCATGCGCAACAGCACCATCAGGATGTACGCGTACGCACCGCGCAGAACGATCAACGGAAAGCGGGCAATGGTCGCGAGCACGATCAGCAAGGTGCCGTACAGCACGGCGAAGGTGGCGTTGGATACCTCCAGGGGACCCCACCGCGCCAGCACCGGGTCTCTCACCAGCACCCCCGGCCTCCCTTCGATCCACTGAAAGAAATGCGGCAAGGCCACCACCAAGGCCACGCCCGCCAACACGGCCACGAGCAAGGCGCGCAGGAAGAGCGGCCGTGCCAATGCTTGGCGCCATGAAAGCGGCTGGGATGAGCTCAATTGGGGCATGGTGGCCGAAAGTAGCGGATGCTCCACAGTGCCCGTGATGCCGTCCATGGCTATTTTGCCCCCGTGAGCAGCACGGACATCAAGGGGATATCGGCCAGCATGAAGCAGCGACCGCTGTTCTGGCTCACGTTGATCGCCCTCATTCCCCGGTTACTGGCGGCCTTCTTCTCCGGCGGCTATTTCGCGCAGGACGATCACTTCCTCATGATCGAGGCGGCCCAAAGCTGGGTGGACGGCTTCGACTACAACAACTGGCTGCCATGGAACCAAGGTGCGGACCCCGTACCCACGGGCCACATGATGCTCTATCCGGGGTTCCACTACCTGCTGTTCAAGCTGTGCAGCCTGGTGGGCCTGTCCGACCCCACATGGAAGATGGTGCTGGTGCGCCTCCTCCACGCCTTGTGGAGCTTGATCACGGTGCGCATCGGCTACCGGATCGCCTTGCGCCTTTCCAACCCGGAGGTGGCATGGCGCTGTGGGCTGCTGCTCGCCCTGTTCTTCTTCATGCCCTTCCTATCGGTGCGCAATCTGGTGGAGACGGTGAGCATACCACCGGTGATGCTCAGTGCCTGGTGGCTGATCCGAAGAGATGCGCACCCCGGGATCAAGGACGTGCTGATCGCGGGCATGTTCGCGGGGCTGGCCATCGACCTGCGCTTCCAAACGGCCTTCTTCGGCTGTGGCGCCGGCCTCGCCCTGTTGCTGCTTCGCGACGTGCGCGGGGCGGTGGTGTTCGGCTTGGGCATGTTGCTACCGGTGGTGCTGGTGCAAGCGGGCGTGGACCTGGTGATCTGGGGCCGTCCCTTCGCGGAAATGACCGAGTACGTGCGCTACAACCTGGCGAACTCCACCACCTATTTCGATCAGCCTTGGTACAATTTCCTGCTCGTGCTCGCGGGCATTTTCATCCCGCCGTTCTCCTTGGCCGTGCTGTTCGGTTTCTTCAAGCGGCCCAAGCCGTTGTTGGTCTGGCTCCCGGTCTTCAGCTTCCTCTTTTTCCACTCGCTGTTCCCGAACAAGCAGGAGCGCTTCATCTTCACCATCGTTCCCTTGGTGTTCATCCTGGGCTACACCGCTTGGGAAGCCTTCCGGGAACGGAGCGCATGGTGGCAGCGGCATCGCGGTCTTTGGCGGGGCGTGATGGCATGGACCTGGGGGCTGAACATCCTCCTGCTCGTCCCCCTGACCATCAGCGACAGCAAACGGGAGCGCGTGGAGGCCATGCTGATGCTGCGCGATCGCACGGTGCCGGGCATCATCATCGAGGATACGGAAGAGCAAGATCCACCGATGATGCCGCTCTTCTACCTGGGCCAATGGGGAATTACGCAGCAATACCTCACGGATCCATCCGCCGATATCCGGGCCATGGCAGATGCCCCTTCCCCGGAGCACCGGGCTAATGTGGTGCTCTTCATCGGCACTGAGAACTTGGACGAACGGGTGCAGCGCGTGCAGAACGCCCTGGGACCGCTGAAGCTGATCGGTGCGGCCGAACCGGGCCTGCTGGACCGGTTGGTGCATTGGCTGAACCCGGTGAACCGGAACGTGACGATCACCATATATGCGATCGGTGCGGATGGAAGCTGATCAATTTCCTGCGGCTATCGTGCAGCCCGGTAAATTCGCACCCTTCATCCTGCCATGATCGATCCCCAACTGTTCGACTTTTCCATCTTCCTCACCTCGCAAGGGTGGGTGCAGTTGCTGACGCTCACGGCCCTGGAGATCGTGCTGGGCATCGACAATATCGTGATGATCAGCATCCTCAGCGGCGAATTGCCGAAGGAGCAACAAGCCCGCGCGCGTCGGCTGGGCCTGGCCTTCGCGCTGATCACGCGGATCATGCTGCTCTTCACCCTCAGCTTCATCATGCGGCTGGTGGAGCCGCTGTTCCACATGGGATCGCTGGCGGTGACGGGTAAGGACCTCGTACTGATCTCGGGCGGTCTCTTCCTGATCTGGAAGGCCTCGCTGGAGATCTGGCACAAGGTGGATTTCATCAAGGAAGAGGATGCCCAAACCCGCGTGGCAAGCTCGATGGCCATGGTGATCTTTCAGATCGTGATGCTCGACATCGTCTTCTCCCTGGACTCGGTGATCACCGCCGTAGGCATGAGCAATGAGCTGCTGATCATGGTGCTGGCCGTAATGATCGCGGTGCTGGTGATGCTGTTGGCGGCCGAAGTGATCAGCGCGTTCGTGAACCGACATTCCACCGTAAAGGTGCTTGCGCTGGCCTTCCTCGTGATGGTCGGGGTTGTGCTCCTCCTCGACGGCTTCGGCGTTCATATCGACAAGAACTACATCTATGCGGCCATGGCGTTCTGCGTGCTCGTGGAGGCCCTGAACCTCCGGATGCGCAAGAATGCCAAGCGGCTGGGTCGCGAGGAGTGACGCTCCCCGACGGGGATCATGGAATGGTCCCGACGCGCTGTCCGGTGGGCAAGGAACCGATGTTGAGCAGCAGGGGGTCGCGATCGTTGTCGGTTCCGGTATATTTCACCTCACCGTCCAGATTGATGTCCTCCGGCGCGTAGCCGCTTACCACTGACGTGGGAATAGCCCCACCGATGCCGAGGATAATGGGATCCCGGTCGTTCGCGGTCCCGGTATAACGCACCACGTTGTCCCTGTTCACATCGCCGGACCACATGCAGCGCACCCCTCCGATATCCTTGGTGGCCGCGGCTCCCCCCAGCAGCGGAGTGGATCCATCGGTGAGGTCCAGCAAGGAAGCATCGGAGGAAAGGGGCCGGGCCGTGGCGGTCATGATGCCCAGATGGTTCCGGTGCCGCACCGCCACGTAGTACTGGTCGGCAGGTAGGCCGGAAAAGGTCACGGCGCTCGTACCGTCGGCATCCACGATGGTGCCATTCTTCCGCAATATCGCTGAACGTGAAGCGAGCACGGCGGAGCCATCATTCTTGTCCCGCAGTTCAACCACCACCCAATCCACCACTTCATTCACACCACCCACGTTCAGGACGTCCTGGATGGTGGTCTCGCCGCCGCCGTTTCCGGCATGGATGTAATCGAGGCCCGTGTAGGGTTCCGTCAAGGGAACGAAAGTGCTATCGTTAAGGGCAGTGGACATCATTCCCGTTCCCGCCACATAGGGTCCTTCAAGCATGGCCTTCAAGCGGATGCGAACCGCTACGGGAGAAAGGCCATTGGGGTCATAACCATCCATGGCCATGGTGGTGTTTGCCGGGTCGAGCCAATCCCGCATGCGGGTACCGGGCGTGGGGCCGTCCCAGTTCGCGCTGAACTTGGCGGCGTCCGTGGTCCCCGTCATCAAGGTCTCGCAGGTTTGTTGGCCGTCCACCATGTGCCCGACCACCCTCCTGTTCTGGTCGAAGAGCGGCGCACCGCTGGCTTCCGAAAGGCCACTGTACCAGTAATTCTGCCAGCTGGGTGCATTCGTGACGTCGGCGATCACGGAGGTGGCCGGGGTATTGTAGAAGGCGATCTTCTTCACATCGGTGTCGGGATTGGAGATGCAGGCCCCGCTCTGCGGCGGTGTCCCGCTGCGATCCCATCCGGCATAGTACGGGCCAAAGCTGGCCGGCGGCAGGTCGTTCAGCTCCATCAGGTCGAAGTCCCCTTGATAGGTGCCCGCCCGGTGAACCGCACCCAGAAGGGTTTGGGCGGTCTGGCCGGTATCACCAATGCAGGCGGGGCTCTGGTAGTTGAAGTAGAAGATCCATTGGCTTTCCGTGGGCTGGTAGCAATGGTGGGCGATGAGCACGTATGGCGTACCGTCCTGCGCGGTGTTGTTCAACAGCGTGCCATTGCACGCGCCCCCATTGGGCCGCAGGAACAAGACCACCGACCGGGTCTCGTCCTGCCAGTCCTCGGCGATCGGACAGACGACATTGGTGTGGCACCATGAACTCTGATACCCGGGGTCGATGTCGCGCTCCACCTCCGGCCCCTGCGCGAAGATGTTCCGCCATGCATGCGTGATGCTGGCCATGTGGAGCTGGGCATCCGCGGCACCGGGAGGTTCCTGATATTCGATCGTCAACACGTTTCCGGGAATCAGGGCCGTTGCGAAGTCACCGGTCGGTTGCTCGTTCTCATGCGTGAACGCACCCAGGAAGGTGGTGCGCGCGGCATCATGGACGAACACCTTCCCGCCAACAGGCAGATCGAATTCATCAAATTGAACGCTCAGCATGGCCGCACCGGGACTGGTTACGGTGTACCTGCAGATGCGCCCGCCACCCGGGACATCCTGCCAGAGTCCATTGGCCAGAATATCCACCGGCACCATCCGTTGCTCGCCGTACCGGAAACCGCCCGGCACATCCGATGCCATGGCTGATGCCTCCGCGGAAGGGTCGATCGCCGGTAATGTGGTGGCCGGTGCGGGTTCGAAGTGGCCGGCAGGAGCGCCCCAGCCGTACGGTTCACCTCCATGGGACAATTGCGCCTGGGCGTTCAGTGAGAACACTGCGGCAAGAACTGCAAGACTTCGCATCATGACGTGAAGGTAATTCCACGGATCACCTCTGTGCTCCTTCCTGCAACATGAATATCCACCGAAGGGTGGGGATGATCAGCGGGACATGATCACGAAGGCGGTCCTCCGGTTCTCCGCCCGACCCGCCTCGGTGGTGTTGGATGCGATGGGCTGGGATGGGCCAAAGCCCTTGCTGGTGAGCCTGCCTGGGGCCACTCCGTTGGTGATCAGGTATTCCAGCACGGTATGGGCGCGGTCCCGGCTCAGCGTCATATTGCTCTCCAGGTCGCCCACGTTGTCCGTGTGCCCTTGCACCTCGATGCGCACCGTGGGGTTCTCCTTCAGGAAGGTGATCAATTCGTCCAGGATGTAACGGCTGGCCCCGGTGATCTCCGCACTGTTGGTGGCATACTTGATGTCGTTCACGCGGTAGCTCTTCCCCACCTCGATCTTTTCCAGCTTCATGTCCACGGCGGCAACGCCCCCCCGAACGGTATCCTCCAGGCTGAAGGATCGGCTGTCGAACACGTGGTCTTCCTTCTTCACCGTAACGATCACGTCCGAGCCGGCCTTCAGCCTCACCACCGTGGCGTACTTGCCGTCGATCGAGTCCACTTTCAGCACTTCGGTCTTGCGGGTATCCATGTAGGTGATCGAGACCGTGGCATCGGATACCGCCTTTCCGGCCCCGTCGGTCACATCACCTTTTACGATCAGGATGTCCTGCGGCCGCGCTTCCGCAGGCAGGGCGAAGCCGTAGATGTCCAATCCGCCCACGCCCTTGAAGCGGCTGCTGGCGAAGTAGGCTGTCCGGCCGTCGGCGCTCACGATCAGCCCGTGCTCATCCTGCGGGGTGTTGAAGGGATTGCCCAGGTTCTTCGGCATGGACCAAGTGCCATCATCGTGCATGCGGCTGTAGAAGATGTCGTAGCCGCCTATCCCGCGATGGCCCGCACGAAAGTCCTCGCTCCCCTGTTCGTCGCGCGGGGGGCGGGCCGCGAAATAGAGCGTGCGGCTATCGCTGTGCATGAAAGGGGCCTTTTCATCGCCGTCCGTGTTGATGGGCGGCGGCAGTGGCTCGGCCTGGCCCCACTCGCCCTTATCACTGCGGTGGCTGGTGTAGATGTCCGTGCCCTTGCTCCCGCGACGTATGGTGGCGAAGTACAGCGTGCGCCCGTCCGAGCTGAGGGAGGGCTGGCTCTCCCAACCGTCATCGGTGTTGATGGTCGGCCCGAGGTTGACGAGTTCGCTCCACACGAAGACCTGTTCTCCGGTGCGGAAGTCCATCTTGGTGGTGTAGTGCGTGCTGTAGATGTCGCAGTTCTTGTATTCCGAGGTCACGGGTTTGCACACCGTAACGAAAAGTTCCTTGTTGTTCAGGCTCACCGTGACGCCTCCGTAGCTGTCGCCCATGTTGAACGGCGGCGGCAGTGGCTTTCCCTTGTCGAAGTCGTCCTTCACGGTCTCCCTCCTTGCCTCGGTCAGTTCCTCCACATCCCTCGGAAAGCGGTCTCCCTTTGCCTGGTACTTGCTCAACCGGGTGAAAAAGAGCCGTTCGTTGTCCGGGGAGAACATGGGCAGGTACTCATCGGCCGGGCTGCTCACGCCGGCCAGCACGTGGGGCTCCAGCGGGCGTTGGTCCTTGTAGAAGTCGTTGTAGAAGGCGAGTTCCGGCATGATCCGCTCCACATCGGCGATGCGCCGGTCCACGTCCGCGCCGATCTTGGCAGGGTCGTCGGTGGGAAAATCCAGGAACTTCCGGAAGGCGGCGGTCGCCTCGGCATAGCGGTCCTGGGCGTAGTACATGTTGCCGAGGTAGAAGTAGAGGTCGCTGTGGTAGTCCGGGCAGCGGTCCTTCAGGTTTTCCAGGTAGGTGATGCTGGTGGAGAAGCTGCCTGCACCGGCCTTGGCCCGCTGGTAGGCGCTTTCGCCCGTGCGATAGAGGCATTCCGCGCATTCGGGGTTCTCCTCCATCAAGGTCTTCAGCTTTTGGTGGCGCTCCGTGGGGTTCCGGGTGTTCCCGGCATCGTCCAGCCGCTTCACCAGTTTTTTGTCCGTCGGCTTGTCGCAAGGTCCGGCGTCCTCCTGTGCCATCACGGTGCCAAAGGCCATCAGCACCCCGATCGCACCGGCCAAGCCACGCCGCACCCGGCCGTGCCATGCTCTCCCTTCCCCTAATGCGGGACGAACCCTGTACACCCCCATTGGTCTACTTCACCGTGGTATCCGTGCTTTCGGCCTTCTCGATCAGCTGATCGCCTTGCTTCCTGGCGGCATCCACCAGACCGTCCGCGCGCTTGTCGGCCTCGGCGATGAACTTCCGTTCCTGTTCATCGGCGGTCTGTTTCGCTTTGTCCGCGGCGATCTTGGCCCCGGCCTTGGCCAACGGATTGGTTGTTTGCGCCACCAGGTCATCCGCTGCCTTGTAGGCTTGTGCCTTGGCGTTCGCGGCCTCGGCCCGGGCCTTGGCCTTGATGTCAGCGGCCTGCTTCTGGGCTTCGGCCACCAGTTTGTCGGCTTCCGCACGCGCCCTCGCAATGGCCTCCTCCTTGGCCTTGTCGATCTGAATGTTCAGCTGCTCCTTCACCTCTTCCTTCACCGTCTCCTTCAGATCGCCACCCGCGAACACCGGCTTTACCACCGGCTTGTTCACCGTGCCGGTGATCCTGGCCGTAAGGTCCAGTTCCGCGGGTAGTTTGGCACTGCTGCCCAGGGTCTTGTTCAGTTGGCCCATCAGCCCGCTCACCAGTTGCCCGGCATCCGCCCCGAACATGTCCGTGGGCACCTTGGCCTTCATGGTGTAGTCGATGGCCTGGTCCTCGAAGGCGGTACTGCCGCTCACCGTGGCCTTCATGCGGTCGATCTTCACATCGAAGGGCTTGGTGATCATCTTCCCGTCCTGGATCTCGTAGCTGAAGTCGAGGTCCTGGATGTCAACGGAGGCCAAGTGGGGCATCTTCAATACGTTGCTGATCTCCACCAGCGGCTTGAAATCCTTGATGGCGATCTTCTTGGTCTTCAGCACACCGTGCCCCGCAAGGGAGCTCATTACCGGCGACATCTGTTGGTCCAGTTCGCCGTCCAGCTTCAGGGTGGTGGTGATGCGGCCCACACAGTTCTTCGCGATCGGCGCCATGTTCCGGATCATCTCCATGTTGTCCACCAGTTGCTTGATGTCCACATCGGTCACCTTCAGGTCCATGTCGAATTTCGGATGGTCCTTCTCCCGCGTGCTGTAGGAGCCGTCCATGCCCACCCGGCCGTCGAACATGTTGAAGCCCATTCCGCGCAGGTCCACCCGCTCGTCATGTATGCGCAAGCTGCCTTTCGCATCGGTCAATGCCATCTTGTCGTAGAGCACTTCCTTCGCCGCGGCGGTCAGGGTGAAGTCCACGTTCTTCGGCACTTCGATCAGGCTCATGGCTGCCGTGTCCGCCGGTGCGGTATCCGCGCTGGCCGTGGTCTCCGAGGAAGGTCCCATCAGTTCGTTCAGGTCGAAGCGATCGCTTTTCACGTCGAAGGTGCCGGTGAGGGTGCTGTCCTTCAACCACCACTGCAGGTAGTTGTCCATGCGACCGCTGGCCCGGATATCGCTCGTGCCGATGTTGCCATCGAAGCTGGAGAGCGCGAGGAATCTCGGATTGAAGTCAAAGATCAACGACCGGATCAGCACATCATACGGCAGCGAATCGCTCTTGTAGTCCATGCCGCTGAGGGCCAACTGGCCTTGGGCCTTGAACTTCTCGTAGCGCCCGGCATCCACATCGCTCATGCGGCCGGCCATCTGCACGTCCGCCACCACCTTTCCGCTCAGGTCATCACCCTTGGGCATCGGTACCACCTGCTTCACGCTGGCCAGGTCCAGGTTGGCCTTGAGCGCTGCATCCACATTGGGGTCGCTGATGGGCGTGGACAGGTGCATGCGCGCCTCCACCGGATTGCCGGCCATGTTCATGGCGAAGCGCTTCAGGTCCACCACCAAGCCGTCCATATCCTTGCCTTGCGGGCTTTGGATGTTGCAGTCCACGAAGATGCCTTCCACCGATGCGGGGAGGTCGGGGTACTTGAAGCGGCCGTTGTCCACATTGATGTTCACCCCGAAGCCGGGCATGGTGGTCTCGTTGTAGGTGCCCTTCACATGGCCGGTGAAGGCGGCCTTGCCGCTCATGTCCACCCCCTTCATGTCGCTGGCGAATTCCGCGGGGACCAGCGAGAGAAGCGCACCGATGTCGCTCTTCTTCATCTTCCACGTCAGGTCCATGTCGATGTCGTCCGTGGGCATCGCGAGCCAGCCGTCCAGGCCCAGCTCCAGCCGGTTCACCTTGATGTTGTTGTCCTTGAACGTGAATTTCATGTTCGGCATGTCCATGTCCAGGTCCGCTTGGACCTCGGCCTTCACGCTCTTCAGGTACTTCACCCCATCAAACACCACGGTCACCTTTTCGGCAGCGGTTTGCGTGCTCAGGGTGAAGAGGTCCTGGGTGAAGTCGCCCTTGCCCGTGTGCTCCACGTTCTCCAGGTCCATCAGCATGGGCAGGCTCTCATCGTCGTAGATGATGCGCCCCTTGGTGATGCTGTACTTCCTCAGGGCCACATTGAACTGGGTGGTGCCGGTGTCCGTGGCCAGTTCCGCAGTGGTGCTGTCGGGGATGGCTATGTCCCAGTTGGCCTGCCCGTCCTTCAGCACCTTCACATGGACAATGGGTTCCCGAAGCGCCACGTCCTTTACCAATACCTGATCGCCGAAGAGGCTCATCAGGCCGATGGTGATCCGCACCTGGCCGATATCGGCCAGGCAGATGCCTTCGAACGGGGCCTTGTTGCACACGCGTACGTTATCCACAGAAACGCTGGCGTTGGGGAAGCTCCGGAGGATCCCGATGTCCCAATCACTCCACTCCACCGTCGCGTTCACGCTTTCGTTCACCTGCTGCTTCACCGCCGCCTCGATCTTGTCCTTGTAGAGGATGGGGATCAGCACCGCCGCCACCAGCAGCAGCACGATGAGCATTCCGATAACGAGGAGGATGCGCTTGGTCCACTTGGCCATGATGTTCGCTGTTGAAATTGAATGAAGGTAATGCCGATCGGCCATGCAAAGACCATGCGCGATCACCGCACGGGCACAAAGATCATGCGGCCCTCAGCTTTTCCTTGTCCGTGAACAGTTTTTCACCTTGGGTGTGGGCCACCACGGAGCACACGGCGGCATCGCCGGTCACGTTCACCACCGTGCGCATCATGTCCAAGGGCCGGTCGATGGTGAAGACGATGGCCACCCATGCGGGATCGAGCCCCAACGAGGAAAGCACCACCACCATCAGCATCATCCCACCGCTGGGAATGGCGGCCGCGCCGATGCTGGCCAAGGTGGCCGTGAGCACAATGGTGAGCTGCTGCCCCATGGTGAGGTCCACCATGTGCAATTGCGCCAGGAAGATCACCGCCACGGCCTGCATCAGGCTGGTGCCGTCCATGTTCACCGTGGCGCCCACCGGCAGCACGAAACCCGCCGTGGACTTGCTCACGCCGATGTTCTGCTCCACGCAGCGGATGGTGGCCGGTAGCGTGGCCGCACTGCTGCTGGTGCTGAAGGCGAGCAACTGGGCCGGACTGACGGCCCGCAGGAATTCCCTGTACACGTTGCGCCGCATCAGCAGGCTCATCATCCCGGGGTAGATCACCAGGACGATCAGCGCCAACCCCAGCACCACCGATATCGCGTAGCCTACCAGGCCCTTGAACAGTTCGCCTACCGCGGCAATATCATCCCCGGCCATGCGCGCCACCACACCGGTCATCAGTGCAAAGACGAACCACGGTGCCGCCAGCATGATCACGTCCACCATCTTGATGAACACCTCGTTGCAGGCGTTCATGAAGGTGTTCAGCGGGGTGGCATGCTTGGGGTCCACCAGGAGCAGCATGATGCCGAAGAAGATGGCGAAGAAGATCACCTGCAACATCAGCATCTCGTTCAGGCTCTCGAAGATGTTGTCCGGCACCAGGTCCACCAGGAATTGCAGGGGGCCTGTCTCGCTGCGTTTTTCAGCTGTGCGCCCGGCGGCCTGGCTCCACTCGTTCGGTTGCAGCGTGCCGCGCACCCCGGCGATGGAGTCCCGCAAGGCGGCATGGGCCGGATCGCACGCCAGGCATTTGCCGTCCAGGGGAGCTTGCACCTGCGCGGTCTCCTGCACCCAGAGTTCGTAGTTGATGCGGTTGGCCTCTCGCTTCGCGTCGTTGCCCCATTCACCGGGCTTCAGGGTGTTCACCAGCAGGAGGCCGATCGACACGGCCATCACCGTGGTGAGCAGGTAGAGGCCCAAGGTGCGCAGGCCCAACGAGCCCAAGCGCCGCACCTCGCCCATGCCGGCCACGCCGCTGATGATGCTGAAGAGCACCAAGGGCACGGCCACCAGCTTCAGCAGGTTGACGAAGATGGTGCCGAAGGGATCGATCCAGTCCAGGTTGAACCGGCTCCAGCCCATGAAGCTGCTGAGCAGGGCCCATGCCACGCCCGCGGCCATTCCGATGAGGATGCGGACGTGCAGGGGCAATTTCCCGGGTACGGTGGAGGGGCGGGTCATGGAAGGATCACTGCTCGGTGTTCACCGACCAGATCTGCTCGCTGATGCTTTGCCCGTTCTTGAAATAGAAGGTGCCCCACTTGGCGATCACCTTGCTGTACTCATCGGCCTTGTTGCCCTGTACCAGCACCCGGCGGATGATCACCTTGTTGCCCTCGGTATAGCTTTCCTCGGTCACCCCCTGGGGGTATTGGGAGGCCAATTCATTGCGTGTGTAGTCCGCGAAGGAGCGCTGCTGGTTGGGGGAGATCTTGTCGATCCGCTCCTTTTCGCTCATCTCCCGGTCCTTGGAGCTGGACCTCAGCTGCCTTTCCCGTGCCTCGAGCTGCTGCTTCATCCGCTCCACCTCCTCGCGCTGCCGCTCCACCAATGTGTTGCTGCGCTGTTGCATGGCCTGTAGGTCTTGCTCCTGCTCCACCACCTGCTTCCTCGCTTGATCGGCCCGCTGCTGGCCGGCATCGGCGATCCGGTCCATGTACGCGGCCCAGGTCTGTTGTTCCGCAGGGATCCCCTGCGTCCTGGCCGCATGGTCATCCCTGAGGGTTGATTCCCGCTGCTGGATGTCGCTCGCCTGGTTCATCGTGGAGTTCAGCGCCTGTTCGCTGTCCCGCACGCCGCGTTCCTTCAGGTCGCGTTCCCGCTGGGCCAAGGCTTCGCGGAATGCCTCCAGCTCGGCGGCGTTGCGCTTGCGCATGGCCTCGCTGCCCTGGTACATCCGCTCGGAACCCTGCACATAGTCCTCGTTCCGCAGGGCGGCATCGGCATGACGTTCCTGCGCGTTGGCCGCACGATCTTCCTTCTGCTGTTCCACGGAGGCCTTCAGGCGTTTGATCTTGCCGTACTTCTCCACCTCCTCGCGTTCCCGCGCTTCCCGCATGAATTCCTCCGCCTCCTGCTCCTTGCGATTGTCCAGGCTACTGGAGCTGGGCACCGGGGGCCGTGCCTCCGCTACCTGCTGCTCGGCCATTTCCCGTTCCCGCTCCCGGCGTTCCTGTTCCGCGATCAGCATGTCGATCTGGTCCATCTTCACCTGGGGATAGGTCTCGTTGGGCTTCACATCAAGCGCTTGGGCATAGAGATCACGGGCAGCCGGATAGTCCTTGTCCGCCATGGTGTTGTCCGCGTCCAGGATGATCCGGGCGTAGCGGGCATCCAGGGCCTCCTGCCCTTCACGCTCCTGCCGGACCCGCTCCAAGGCGGCCTTTAGCGAATCGGCTTCTGCTGCTTCCCTGCGAAGCCGTTCCTGCTCGGCCAGGCGCTCGGCATCCGCAGCAGCGGCGGAGTCCTGTTCGGCCTTCAAGCGCTCGGCGATGGCCTTGTCAATGGCCAGGAGCTGGTCCTTCGGATAACGCTCCTTGGGCTTGATGGCGATCGCCTCGTTGTAGCCCTCGCGTGCCAGGTCGTACGCGCCGTTCCGGAAGGCTGCGTCCGCCTTGAGGATGGCATCGTCATACCGCGCCTGCGTCTCGGCTTCCGATTCCGCCTTGCGGCGGCGCTCCTCCTCCAAGCGCGCCTCTTCCGCCGCCTTCAAGCTATCCGCAGCAGCCTGCGCGGCCAGCAGCTTCTGGATCTCGGCCAGCCGGTCGGCCGGATGTCGCTCCTCCGGCTTCACCTCCAGGGCCGAAGTATACCCCGAGGCCGCCGCATCGTAGCTCTTCGCCTTGAAGTCCTTGTCCGCTTGGGCCACCAACGCGTTGTACTGCTTGTCCTTCTCCTGTCGCTCGCGTTCCAGGCGCTCCTTCTCCGCCTGTTCCTTGGCCTTGGCGTCCAGCAGCTCGTTGATGGCCGCGATCCGGTCCTTCGGATATTGTTCATCCGGCTTTAGCTGGGAGGCATCCTTGTAATCGTTCAGGGCATCGCTGTTCTTCTTCGTGTCGTACTTCCTGTCCGCGCTGGCGATCAGGGCGGTGTACTTGGCATCCAGCTCGTCCTGCTTCCTCTTTTCCTCCGCCAGGCGTGCGATCTCGGCCAGCTTGGCATCGATCTCCACGATCCGTTCCTTCGGCAGGGCCTCATCGGGCTTCACTCCCAGGGCGGCTTGGTACTGGCCCTTGGCCTCCTCGTACTTGTCCTTGCCGAAGAAGCCTTCCGCCTTTTCGATGAAGGCGAGGTACCTGGCTTCCCGCTCCTGCGCTTGCTTCTCCTCTTCCGCCTGCCTGGCCAGGTCAGCCAAGGTCTTTGCGATGGCGGCCAACTGGTCCACCGGGTATTTCTCCTTCGGCTTCAGCTTCAGCGCCTCGGTGTACTTCGCCTTCGCAGCGTCATAGTCCGTGCCCTGCAAGGCGGCGTCCGCTGCGGCGATCACGGCCTGGTACTGGGCGTCCAGTTCCTTCGCCTTCTTCTCCTCCTCAGCCTTTGCGGCCAGTTCCGCCAGCTTCTTGTCGATGGCCGTCAATTGGCCCGCAGGGTATTTCTCCTTCGGCTTCACGCCCAGCGCATCGTTGTACTTGGTCCGCGCCTCTTCATAATTCGCGCTCTGGAAGGCCGCGTCCGCCGCTTGGATGGCTGCTTGGTAGCGGGCTTCGAGCTCCGCGGCCTGTTTCTCCTCCTCGGCCTTTGCGGCCAGTTCCGCCAGCTTCTTGTCGATGGCCGCCAATTGGTCCGTGGGGTACTTTTCCTTGGGCTTCACGTCCAGCGCTTCGTTGTACTTGGTCCGCGCCTCCTCGTATTTCCCGCCCTTGAAGGCCGCATCGGCGGCCGCGATGGCGGCCTGGTAATTCGCTTCAAGTTCCTTGGCCGCCTTGTCCGCCTCGGCCTGCTTGGCCAGCTCATCCAGCTTGGCCGCGATCGCCGCCAATTGTTGCGGGGGATACTTCTCCTCCGGCTTCAGGCCGGCCGCATCCGTGAACTTTGCATGGGCCTCATCATACTTGGCCGCCTTGAACGCCGCATCGCCCGCAGCCACTGCCGCGTTGTACTTATCGTTCAGCTCCTTGGCCTTCCTGTCGGCCTCCGCCTTCTTGGCCAGGTCGGCGATGAAGGCATCGCATTCCTTGATCTTCTGCTTCGGGTATGGCGCTTCCTCCTTCATCGCCAATGCCGCAACGTACTTGGCCTTGGCATCGTCGTAGCTCTTCTTGACGAACAGGCCGTCCGCCTCCTTGATCAGGTCCGCGTACTGCTTCTCCAGCTTTTCCGCCTGTTCCAGTTCGTTGAGCTTGATCCGTGCATCGCTCAGCTTTGCCGTGGCGATGGGATCCCCCGCCTTCAGGCCCAAGGCGTCCGTGAAGCTCTGCACCGCCTTCTTGAAGTCCTTCCCCGCCATGGCCGCGGTGCCCTGCTCCATCAACTTGTTGAAGGCCTCGTCCGCACTGGCCTCCCGCTTCTTCCGGTCGTCGTATTCCTTCTGCAACCGGTTCAGCTCCGCCCGCATCTGCTCGGTGTATTCCAGGTCCCACGCCAGCATGCTGGTGGCCGGGTCGTACTTGGATTTGCCGATGGGCTGCTGCAGGATCGAGTAGTCGATGCCCGCGATGTCCTGGAAAAGGGTCATTTCCACGTTCATCGCCAGGCCCCCGATGCGGTCCTCCTCCGGGATACCGCGGGTATTGATGGTGACGTTCTTGCTCACCATTCCCGGCTTGTCGAAGAGCAGTTTGTACTCGTAGCCGTAGTCCAGGTTGAACTCGTACTTACCGTTGGCCGATGTGACCACCGAGGCATGACTGGCGCCGTCCTTGAACACGGTGACGGTGATGCCGTCCAGCTTCTTGGAGGTGTTGTAGTCCTTCACTGTGCCGTACACGTACACGTTGTCGATCTGGGCACTGACATGCAGGCCGGAAAGCAGCAGCAACAGCACGAAGAACGTTCGCAGCGGACGAAGAAGAAGGGATACGGCCATGCAGGGCTTACTTTCTGGAGCGGTGCGGACAACGCCGCAAAATACGACAACTTTGGCGCGCACCACAAAGTTGCGTGCCGCGCAGGGTCCATGGAAAGCATTTGGGAGAGCCGGTCGTTCGGGAGGGAGCAGGACCTGGTGGTGGTGGGAGCTGGAATCACGGGGCTTTTCACGGCCCTTCACTACGGCCGCGCATACCCCCGGCGTCGCGTCCTGGTGCTGGAGCGCGGCCCCCACCCTTCGGGCGCCAGCGTGAAGAATGCGGGCTTCGCCTGCTTCGGCAGCCCCAGCGAACTGCTGCGCGATATCGATACCGAGGGCGAGGCCGCCGCCCTGCACCGGGTGGAGGAGCGCTGGCGCGGCCTCACCGAGCTGCGTGAAACACTGGGCGATGCGGCCATCGGATACGAGGCCGTGGGCGGATATGAGTTCTTCGCGACGGATAGCCCCCTGTACACGTGCGTGGCCCAGCGGTTCGATGCGCTCAACACCGCGCTGCACGGCATCTTCAAAGGCACCGTGTTCACCTGGGCGGACCGGCGGACCGCCGTACTGGGCCTCCCTCCCGGGCACCTCGCCTGGAACCCGCTGGAAGGCGCGGTGGACAGCGGCATGCTGATGCGGGCGCTGCTGGCCAAGGTGCAGGGCGAAGGCGTGGACGTGCGCTTCAATGCCCCTGTGGAAGCGTGGGAGGACCATGCCTCCGGGGTGGAGCTCCAACTGGCGGGCGGCGCTGCGGTGAAGGCCGCCCGCGCCGTGATCGCCACCAACGGATACACGCGGCGCCTGGTCCCCGGCACCGACATCCTGCCCGGGCGAGGACAAGTGGTGCTCACCTCCCCCATCCCCGGCCTGAAGTTGAAAGGCACTTTCCACCTGGATGAGGGCTACTTCTACTTTCGGCACTACCAAGGCCGCGTGCTGCTGGGCGGGGGCCGCCACCTGGACAAGCCCGGCGAGACCACCACAGAGGAGGCCACCACGCCGAAGGTCCAGGAAGCGCTGGAAGAACTGCTGCGCAACACCATCCTGCCGGGCCGGGACTTCAGCATCGAAAAACGCTGGAGCGGCATCATGGGCTTTCGCACGCACGGCGGGCCGCCCGTGGTGGAGCACCTCTCCCCCAACGTGGTGGTGGCTGCTGGACTGGGCGGCATCGGCGTGGCCATCGGGATACGGGTGGCCCAGCAGGCGGCTGGGCTGGTGGGGTGATGGAGGATGAGGCGATCAGATGATGAAATGCCTTTGAGGCGATGGTCGTATCGCAGAGCCGTGAACGGACGCTAGCGTGCGTCTGACCTGCACCACCTAGATGCGGGAGTTGGGCCGAACAATGCCTGCGGTATGTAGCCGTCCTCCCGTGCCGGGCAATTTTGGATGTCCTCCCGCAGTCCGCGCCTCGGGACCCCTGGGATTCTGAATCCCTCAGGGTCCTCTTTGAGGAACCTGAGGGAGCTATCTCCGAGAGACCATGCGTGAGTGATGGGGCGAACGAGCGATCATCTGCAGCTATCATCCCTGGACACATCCTCCAAGGCCCGCTTACCGGAACTGCCCGCCAGTTCCTGCAGGGTCACCTTGCTGGTGAACCCCTCGCGCTGCAACACGTTGATGTAATACTCCCTGCCAACCTCGATCTGCAGGACCAAGGGTTCCTTGTTCGCCTTCTCGGTCTTGCCATCGAAGCGCACGTTGAACCGATGCTCACCCGCCGGAACCTGGTGGACCGAGTACTTCTTGTTGTTCAGGACGCAAATGCGTTGGCCGTCCATGAAGATGCTGTAACCGTCCAGCGCTCCCATGACACCCGTTCTCCTGATCAGGTAGACGGTCCCTTGTCCCTTACCACCACTTTGCGCGTTTGCCTGCTGGGGCATGGCAGCGAACAGGAGCATGATGCCCATGAGCAGGGTCCGGGCCGGTTTCCGCATTGCATTGTTCATGTGCCGAGCTGTTTTGGGGATGATCACACAAAGTAAATGGAATGAACGAATGTGCGGATGTGGGCATCGCAAGTTCGCCGGCTCCTTGGGAATCCGGCCGCAGGATTCCTGTTTTCCGGAAGTATTCCCGGGAGAGACCTTGCGAAAGTGATACGGGCTATGGGTCTTTAGCGCCCGGTGAGGGCGGAAGCATGGCTTGGTACCCTATCGCGGACAAGCCTCAACGTCCTGTGGGCGTTACGTCCTATCGGTGTTGAACCACGGAATAACACGGATGCATACGGATCTACGTTCGGCTGCCTATCCGTGAAGATCCGCGCCTGCCGATAGCACGGTCCATCCGTGGTTCCTCTCCTAGCGTGTTGTGTGGTAAGGCGTGGCCCTAGGAAGCTGAACAGGTTCCAAGACCCGATGGTCCTTTCGTCCCGTTCCTCATTCCTCCCGCACCTTTGTGCGCCCATGACCAAGAAAGAGAAGGCCGAATTCGTGGCGAAAACGCTGAACAGCCTCTATCCGCTGCCCGCGATCCCGCTGGACCACGTGGACCCCTATACGTTGCTGGTGGCCGTGGTGCTCAGCGCGCAATGCACGGACAAGAGGGTGAACGAGATCACGCCGCTGCTCTTCGCCAAGGCCAGGACACCGAAGCAGATGGTAGCGCTGGAGGTGGAGGAGATCCGGGAGATCATCAAGCCGTGCGGGCTTTCACCCACCAAGAGCAAGGGCATCCACGGGCTTTCGGAGATCATCCTGCGGGACCACAACGGCCAGGTGCCGAACACCTTTGAAGAGCTGGAGGCCTTGCCCAGCGTGGGCCACAAGACGGCGAGCGTGGTGATGTCGCAGGCGTTCGGCGTGCCGGCCTTCCCCGTGGATACGCACATACACCGGCTGGCTTGGCGCTGGGGGTTGAGCACGGGGAAGAGCGTGGAGCGCACCGAAACCGACCTCAAGCGCCTCTTCCCGATGGAGACCTGGAACGTCCTGCACCTGCAGATCATCTACTTCGGGCGGGAATACTGCCCCGCGAAGGGACACGACCCGCTGAAGTGCCCCATCTGCAAGGAGATCGGACGAAAGGAGATGTTCCGCTGAACCAGGGGTTGGTGAACAGTGGTCCAAGATCGGGTGACCGGAGACCGCACTGGTCACCGACCACCAGCCACCGGACTTAGTTCAACACCACGTCCACTTGGCCTATCGGGGGCACCTTCACCACCTTCAAGGCCTTGCTGTAGTTGAGGATGGCATTGATGGTAGCTGGCCGGGGGCCTGATAGAACGGGCATTTCAACGCGGTTGCGGGAAGGTCTCCGAAGTGTAGAGTGTGCCATGTCCGTGGATTTGCGCTTAGAACGCCGGGGCATCAGCGCATATTGCATGGCGGAGGAATTCCTTGGTCGGCATCAAGGTCCCGAGGCGGAGACCTTGATGGAGCCTTTGAGGTGGGGACCGCGGTGGCAGGATGCACCAAAACACGAACGCCGGCTTACGGGCCGACGTTCCTGGGGCGGGATCCCTCACGCGTAGGGATCAGGCCCGTTCAAGCTGCATGCCGTGCTGCTTGATCAGTCTGCGCATATTGATCAGGGCGTAGCGCATGCGCCCCAAGGCCGTATTGATGCTCACGTCGGTGTGCTCGGCGATCTCCTTGAAGCTCATGCCCAAATAGGTGCGCATCACCACCACCTCCTTCTGCTCGGGCGGCAGCCTGTCGATCAGCTTCCTCACATCGGCATCGATCTGGGCGTTCACGATCCGCTCCTCCACGTTCTTGTCCGGCTGGGAATGCGTGGCGAAGACGTCATAGTCGTCGTTGCTCCGCACCATGGGCATCTTCTTCTTCCGCCGGAAATGGTCGATCACCAAGTTGTGGGCGATGCGCATCACCCAAGGCAGGAACTTGCCCTCCTCGTTGTACTTGCCCGCCTTCAAGTGGTGCACCACCTTGATGAAGGCCTCCTGGAAGAGGTCCTCGGTGATCTCCTTGTCCCTGACCATCAGGAAGATATGGGACCACACCTTACGCTTGTGCCGAAGCAGTAAGATCTCGAACGCGTGCTCGTCGCCATCGATGTAATGGCGTACGAGCTCAATATCTGAAAGTGACTTGGACAGCATGACCTTTTCCCGTTTAGGTCCGAAGGAGAATAAAGAGCACTTCGGTGTAGAGGTCTTGCTATGCGCTGTCCGTTTTGGTTTTTCGGGCTCCCACAATGGGGAGGGGGGTGAACTGAATGCAGACGTGTGGTGTTCCTTGAACGTTGCCCGAGGGCGGTCTATTGTGCAAGTAGACCTAAATCCGCATGGCCAAATATACGTGCCTGGATCCAAACCGATTCGCTGCACTGTAATTTTGCGCCCCCTTTGTCCAAGCCTTCACATAGCATCCCGGCCCCGGCCGGACCCAAGCAAGCCGCCACCAACGGGCGGTCAAGTGGCAGGCCCCGCGCTTCCGGAGTGATCAGTGTGCAGGGTGCCCGCGTTCACAACCTGAAGAACGTGAGCGTGGACATACCCCGTGGCAAGCTCGTGGTGATCACCGGGCTCAGCGGCAGCGGCAAGAGCTCCCTGGCCTTCGATACGCTCTACGCCGAGGGCCAGCGCCGGTACGTGGTGAGCCTCAGCAGTTACGCCCGCCAGTTCCTGGGGCGATTGGAGAAGCCGGACGTGGACCGCATCACCGGCATCAGCCCCGCCATCGCCATCGAGCAGAAGGTGATGACGAGCAATCCGCGCAGCACCGTGGGCACCAGCACCGAGGTGTACGACCATCTCAAGCTGCTCTTCGCCCGCGTGGGCCACACCTTCAGCCCCATCACCGGCCTCGAGGTGAAACGCGATACCATCGAGGACGTGGTGGCCGGGGCGAACAGCTTCCCCAAGGACAGCACCGTGCTGCTGATGAGCCCCATCCATCTCCCCGAAGGACGATCGCTGCGCGAACACCTGGACGTGCTGCAACAGCAAGGCTTCGCCCGCGTGCATGACGGTAGCGCCGTGCAACGCATCGAGGACCTGCTGATCGCCAAGAAACTGGCCGACGGACCGTGGAGCCTGGTACTGGATCGCATCACCGTGGATCCCGGCAATGAGGAGACCGAAAGCCGCGTGGCCGACAGCGCCGAGGCCGCCTTCTTCGAGGGCCAGGGCGAATGCACACTGCTGGGCGAGGACGAGCAGGGCAACCCCGTGGAACGCCGCTTCAGCGACCGCTTTGAGATGGACGGCATCACCTTCGAGGAGCCCTCGCCGAACCTCTTCAGCTTCAACGACCCCGTGGGTGCCTGCCCGCGTTGCGAAGGCTATGGCAACATCATCGGCATCGACGCCGACCTGGTGATCCCGGACAAGAGCCTCTCCCTCTACGATGAATGCGTGGCCCCCTGGCGCGGCGAGAAACTGAGCGAGTGGAAGCGTGATTTCATCCGGGACGCCGCGAAGCACGACTTCCCCGTCCATCGCCCCTATCGCGAGCTGAGCGACGCCCAGCGCCACCTGCTGTGGAACGGCGCGAAGGGCGTACACGGCATCGATGCCTTCTTCCAGTACTGCGAGCAGAAGAGCTACAAGATCCAATACCGGGTGCTGGCCAGCCGCTACCGCGGAAAGACCACCTGCACCCTATGCCATGGCAGCCGCCTGAAGCCGGAGACCCGGCACGTAAAGGTGGCGGGGCGCGACATCACCGAGCTGGTGCGCCTGCCCATTACCGAATGCCTGGCCTTCTTCAGCACGATCGACCTCTCCCCAGCCGATCGCAAGATCGCCGAGCGTTTGCTGAAGGAGATCGTGAACCGCCTGCGCTACCTCGATGAAGTGGGCGTGGGCTACCTCACCCTGGACCGGCGCAGCAACACCCTCAGCGGCGGCGAGACCCAACGCATCGACCTGGCCACTTCGCTCGGCAGCAGCCTCGTGGGCAGCATGTACATCCTGGACGAGCCGAGCATCGGCCTGCACCCGCGCGACACGCACCGCTTGATCGACGTCCTGAAGCAGCTCCGCGACCTCGGCAACACGGTGATCGTGGTGGAGCACGACGAGGAGGTGATGCGTGCGGCGGACCACATCATCGACATGGGGCCGGAGGCCGGCACCCACGGCGGCGAGGTGGTGTTCAGCGGCACGCACGAGCAATTGATGGAGAGCGACGGCCTCACCGCCAAGTACCTCACCGGAAGGAAGAAGATCGCGCAGCCCGCGCGCCGCCGGCCGGTGAAGGACCACATCACGGTGAAGGGTGCGCACGAGAACAACCTGAAGGGCATCGACGTGGCCTTCCCGCTGAACATGCTCACGGTGGTCACCGGCGTAAGCGGCAGCGGAAAGACCACCTTGGTGAAGCGCATCCTCCATCCCGCCCTGCGCCGCGAGATCGAAGGGGGCGGTGGCGAACGGCCCGGCGAGTTCAAGGAATTGACCGGCGACATCCCCCGCGTGCAAGCCGTGGAAATGGTGGACCAGAACCCCATCGGCCGATCCTCGCGCAGCAACCCGGTGACCTATGTGAAAGCGTGGGATGACATTCGGCAGCTCTTCAGCGAGCAGGAGGCCTCCAAGATCCGCGGGTACAAGCCGGCCTATTTCAGCTTCAACGTGGACGGCGGCCGATGCGAAGTGTGCCAAGGTGAAGGCGAGGTACACATCGAGATGCAGTTCATGGCGGACATCAACCTGCGCTGCGAGGCCTGCCACGGGAAGCGCTTCAAGGAGGAGATCCTCGACGTGAAGTTCCAAGGCAAGGATGTGTCGGACCTGCTGGACCTCACCGTGGACGACGCACTGGACTTCTTCCAAGGCCACACGGACAAGCACAATGCCGTGAAGCGGATCGTGGAGAAACTGCTGCCCCTGCAGGAAACCGGCCTCGGTTATGTGAAGCTCGGCCAGAGCAGCAGCACGCTCTCCGGCGGCGAGGCCCAGCGGATCAAACTCGCCTCCTTCCTGGGGAAAGGCCACGATGCGCAGCCCACGCTCTTCATCTTCGACGAGCCCACCACCGGCCTGCACTTCCACGACATCGCCAAACTGCTGAAGGCCCTGAACGCCTTGATCGAGAACGGCCACAGCGTGCTGGTGATCGAGCACAACCTGGAGGTGATCGCCTGTGCGGACCACCTGATCGACCTCGGCCCGGAAGCCGGTGATGCGGGTGGCTCCATTGTTTTTGAAGGCACGCCGGAGGAGTTGGTGAAGAGCGGCAAGGGGCACACCGCGCACTTCCTGAAGGCGGTGTTGGAGCGGGCTTAAGTTGTCCGCTGTCAGTTGTCAGGCTGCCGACGTGCCCGCGAAGGACCAGGGTGGTGGGCGTACCTGAAGGATCAGCCCCGCCGAACCAGCTTCCTGCACAGTTGCTTGCCTTGTGGCCTCATCTTTAGTCCAGGTCGACCGGCACTTCCATTGCGATGCCCGAACTTTATCC
>JAIOIH010000041.1 GCA_019912395.1 Flavobacteriales bacterium
CGTTTGAATTCTTCGCTGAAGTAGCGCATTTGACGTTCTGCAACTTCCCCCTTCACTTGGTCTCTTCGTGCCATTTTTATCTAGGTTTGGGGAGTTGACATGTAACCTCCGAGCGGTCAATATATTCAGGCAAGCACAGGAGTGCGGCCCGGCGTTCAATGCGTTTGGCCGCATTTCCTTTTGGGGCCTACCGGGAAGCCCTGGGGCCGCCCGTGCATGCGCCGCCCCGGACCAGCCGAAGGGGGGTGCTACTGGACCGAACGAGTTGAATTCAGCTCAATAACCGGTCAATGCTATCCAGGACTTGGCCCCTGGACGATCAACACCGGACAACGCTTATGCTGAACGACCTCGGAAGGGACAGCTGCCGAGGACCTCGCCCTCCATTGAGAAATCCGGACAACTGACAACTAGGAACGGAGCTCCGCCAACACTCCCCACGCCATCACGCCAACGCCAATGGCCATGGCCTCCTCCGCGATATTGAAATCCGGCGTGTGCAGGCCCTTGGCCGGGCCCTTCTTCGGATTGCCGGTACCGAGGCGGTAAAAACAGCCCGGCAGCACCTGTGTGTAAAAGGCAAAATCCTCACTGCCCATGCGCCGGGGCATCTCCACCACCTGGTCCGGTCCAAGAAGTTCCACTGCGGCCGCACGGATCCGCTCCGTCAAGGCGTGATCGTTCACCAGCACGGGATAACCGCGCCGCACTTCGAATTCGCACATGCCACCGTGGGCCTTGCAGATCTCCTGCGCCCATTGCGGCAGCCACCCATGCAATTCGGTACGCAGGTCCTCATCGAACGTGCGCAACGTGCCGGCGATCAGCACTTCATTGGGCACTACGTTGGTGGCTCCGTCGGCGATCACTTTCCCAAAGCCCAGCACCAAGGACCGGTCCTTTCGGTATGCCTCGAACTTCTCCTTCAGTTGGATCAACAGATGCGCCGCGATCATGATCGGGTCCACCAGCTTTTCCGGTTGCGCCGCATGCCCCCCCTTTCCCTTCACGGTAACGTAAAGCTCGTCGCTGCTGGCCATGAACGGCCCTGCATGGAATCCCACCTTGCCCACCTCCAGTTCGGGCGTGACGTGCTGGCCGATGATGGCTTCCGGAGCGGGATGCTCCAGCGCACCCTCCTTCAACACCAACGAGGCCCCGCCGGGGATCTTCTCCTCACCCGGCTGGAAGAGCAGCAGCACCGTACCGCTCCACTCCTGCCGCAGTCCGTGCAGGATGCGTCCGGCCGCCAGCACCATGGCGGTATGCGCATCGTGGCCGCAGGCGTGCATTACGCCCGGGTTCGTTGAGCGGTACGGCAGTTCGTTGGTCTCCTCTATCGGCAAGGCATCGATATCCGCCCGCAGAGAGACCACTCTGCCGGGGCCTACCCCGTGCACCACGCCGATAACACCGGTCCCCGCAATGCCCTTGCGCACCTCGATACCCAGCGCCTCCAAGCGCTTCGCGAGGTAGGCTGCCGTGGCATGTTCCCGGAAGCTCAGTTCCGGATGGGCGTGCAAGTGCCGCCGTACGGCCACCGCCTCCATATGGCCCGCCTGTACCAGTGCCTTGATCCGTTCCGGTGTGATGGAACGCGCCCTTGCTTCCGCCATGGGTCAAATATCCAAGCTGAGGGAGAATTGGAAG
Organism: Flavobacteriales bacterium; assembly: GCA_019912395.1. Lineage (GTDB taxonomy): Bacteria > Bacteroidota > Bacteroidia > Flavobacteriales_F > PHOS-HE28 > PHOS-HE28. The sequence continues at coordinate 1,651 of JAIOIH010000041.1, forward strand.
ATCCCTTTCTGGATCACACCGTCCTCCACGCCCCACGCCCAGTCGCCCCGCATGAAGTAACCGAGCAGCCGTGCCCGCAATCCGAAGCCGTAGCCGTAAATGATGGGTTCACGCTGATTGCGGATGGTGATGGTGAGCGGGTTCCGCTGGATCACTTGCCGGTTGAAGAAATTGTCCTCGGAATAGGGATCGTTACCGGTCCAAGCCGTACCGGCATCGCCAAAGGCCACGATCTGGAAGTTTTGCAGGAAGTCGCTGCGCATGGGCCCATCGAAGAGGTAGCGGAAGAGGGGCAGGCGCAGTTCCGAGTTCAGCACGGCGAAGGCATTGCCGTTGCGCGCGTTGTAGTAAAAGCCGCGCATGGGCACCGCCAGGCTTTGGTAGTAGTAGTTCTGCGAGAAGTCGATCGGGATGCTGTTATCCGTCTTGGCGAAAAGCCAATTGTCCACACCGCCCATGAAGAAGACCACCTTGCGGCTGCCCAGCGCAGCGGAACCGGCCAAGCGGTTCACCCAAGTGAGCTCCCGGTGGATGCTCAGCCCGTTGCGGATGTCGAAGCCGATCACCTGCATGTCCGTTTTCGGACCGTCCGGTTGCTTGTAATATTCCCCGAATGCTTTCGCCTTCCAGCCGGTATACAGATTGAGCCCGCGCGGCCGGCTGCTGTCGTACACGTATTCCAGCTTTGCGCTCGCGGTCTGGTCGCTCACGTTCGGTTCCGCCAAGGAGAATTGGTCGATGCTTTGTGTCACGTACCGGTCGTGCCGGAAGGATACGGAGCCGCGCAAGGAAGTCAGCTCGTTGAACGGCCAGGATACCCGATAGGTGGCCGAATGCGTGTGCAACTTCACTACGCCCAGGTTGCTGTAGCCTTGTGTGGCCTGTCGCTGAACGATGATCTCCTTGTCCAAGCGGCGGCGCAGGTTGGAGAACTTGAGCATGTACGCGTTGTTGTTCAGGTCCAACGCCAAGCGGAAGCCGCCGACGATCTTGTAATCCTCGAACAGGTCGCTGATGGCCATGCGCATCAGGCCGCTGAGGCCCGGGTTCAATGCCTCAGGACCCACCAGGGGCTGGTAGAACTCGGAATCATAGCTATTGTCCAACTGCGTCAGGACCTCGTCCGTGGCAAAATTCACATTGTAGTTGCGCTGCTCGGGGAATTTCAGGGTGGTGACCTTCGTGGTGTCCTGCGGCACGGCCGGCATGCCGATCACCGGCACTTCATCCGTTCCCCGGGCATTATCCTTCCGTTCCGGAGCGGCTGCCTCATCGCTGAACCGGTAATTGCGGATGTCCACCGCGTTCATCCCGGTGTCGGCTGGAAGTTGAACATCCACCTTCACCACCGTGCTCATGTCGTCCGTCACTGATCCCGCCGCCCTTTCCTTCCGCCCGTTGGGTGTCGCTCCCCCATCGCCTTCCCCCGCTTGGTCCCTGTCGGCTGTAGTGCCGATGTGGAAGTGATACCGGCCTTCGCGATAGACCAGTTGGGAAAACCGCCCTCGCGAGGCGACCACATCCTGCTCCAGAATGCCCCGTTTGTTGTCCGACACGCGCTCGGCCACCGTAAAGTAGCGGTAATGGATAATGGTGTCCACGGCGCTTACCACGCTATCATATTGGGCCACCCAGCGGTCCTGCAGTTTGTTCGCATCGCTGAGCCAGGTGTAGCCCGTGCTGTCGTACATGGCCGGTTGGCGCTCATTCACGCCCGGCGTGTTCGTCAGTCGGGTCAGCACGTTGCTTCTTCCCTCCAGGTCATACCGGAAGATGTCCTTTGAATTCTCCATCCACATCGGTTCCGCATTGGCGCGAAGGGTATCGTCCATGCGGTCGCTGCTGAAGATGATGGAGCGCCCTGCGTCGGCGAAGGCCGGGTCCAGGTCATCGAACTGGTCGTCCGTGAGCTGCTCCTGCCTGTTGCCGATCACATAGTACAGGTAGAGGTCCGTGCGCCCGTCACGCACACCGCTGAAGACCATGTTCCGTCCATCGGGGCTGTACGCCATGCTGAGGATCTTGTTCAGCATGAACACCGGCTTCCGCGTGGTCTTCCCATCGTCTACGGTGAAGGTGTTCAGAAAGAGCTCTCCCTTCCGCTCGGTGGTCCAGGTGAGCGCCGTGCCCGTGGGATGCCAGGCCAGTACCGGGTAACTGGTGTCGATGATCCGGTCGATCTTCTTCTCACCCTTGGCGATCTTCTTCACCTTCTTCGTGCCGAAATCGTACAACCACACCTTGTACTGCCCCAGTTCATTGCTCACCCATGCCGCATGGCGACCGTCCGGACTGAGCTTGAACTGCGAATAGGTGCGCGCCTTGCGCGTCTTCACCGGCAGTTCGGTCAGCGTGATCTCCTTCCGCTGGCGGTCCTGTTCGGTGAACTGTGCCCGGTAATGCCCAAAGCATTCCTCGGTCAAGGTCTTCAAGGACACGCCCAGCACATACATGAAACCGCTGTCCGGGTTGCGGCTCACCCGCGTCATGTAGAGGATATTGGGGATCACCGCCGGTCCGTAGACATCCGCCACGTAGCTCCAAAGGGCTTGTCCGGCCAGTTCCGCATCCTTCCCTTCCAGGCGGTTGAACTTGGCATAGCGACCGCTGAGCACCCCATCGCGCACACGCCCCTCATCCGCCGCGTTCCATGGGCCTGAAGCATAGCCCACCAAGCCCTTGGTATACCATGCCGGCAGGTTCATCATCGCACTGTTCTTCAGTACCTGGCGCCAATTGCCACCGAACATCATCTGGTCCAGGATCACTTGGGCCACGCCGGAACGCACCTGACGGTCCAGCAGCGCCCGATCGCCTTCGTTGTACACGAAGACCTTGGTGCCCACGATCCGCGTCACGCCACCGATGTTGTACTGCTCATCGTCCGCAATGCCGATGTTGCTCTGGCGAAAATCGCTTTGCGAGTTGTACACCACGAACTGCACGCGTTCATCGATGGTGTAGTCGAAGAACTTCTCCAGGTCCTTCTTGTTCCGCATGGCGCTGATGGAGACGTATTTCGCCACATCGCGCCCCTCCTTGTAGAAGTAGGTCTCGATCTCCGGGAAGCGGTAGCTCTGCCAGAGAAAATCCTTGTACTGCACGCGGTTCTTGCCGAACCGCTGCTGGCTGCCGTTGTAGAACTGGGCGCTGCCATCCACGGCGAAAAGCGCCGCGAGCGGTACGAACAGGAAGCGGATCAGGCGGTTCACGGCGGGTGCGGGCTACTTTTGTGGAAAGAGTTGCGAAGTTCACGTTTTTTCCGTCGGCATGCACGTCCAAAAATTCACCTTCAATCCATTTCAGGAAAACACCTACGTGCTGCACGCAGCAGGGGAAGGTATCATCATCGACCCCGGATGCTCCAACAGGAACGAGCAACGGGAGCTGGAGGTGTGGTTGGAGGACAACGGCATTCTGCCGGTCCGTCTTGTGCTCACCCACGCCCACATCGACCATGTGATGGGCTGTGCATGGGTGAAGGAGCGCTACGGACTGCTACCGGAAGTACACAAGAACGACCTGCCGATCCTGGGAATGGCGGAGCAGTCCGGAGCCATGTTCGGCGTGAATTGCGATCCCGTACCCGCCCCGAAAGACTTCCTGGAGGAAGGGCAGGTGATCCCCTTGGGCGATGAGCATCTGGACGTGCTGTTCGTGCCCGGCCACGCCCCCGGCCATGTGGCCTTCTACAATCCAAGGCGGCGCTTCATCGTCGGTGGCGACGTGCTCTTCCACCGCAGCATCGGTCGCACCGACCTGCCCGGCGGTGATATGGATACGCTGTTGAAGAGCATTCGGGAGATTTTATACCCTTTGGGCGATGACATCATAGTGTACAGCGGCCACGGCCCGGAAACGACCATTGGGGAAGAAAGAAGGATGAATCCTTTTGTTCGGGGGTGAGGATGGCTGTAGGTTTACGTAACGAGATCGCAGAACTTGTCCACTCAGGACCCGAGCACTACAACCAAGCTTCATACCCATAACAATCCCGGACCGGCGTAGACCCTGGCGAACCTTTAGAAAATGAAAGGCACCGCATTGGCAATTTGCCTCTTGTTGTTCAGCACTATTTGTTTCTCCCAAAACAAGCGAACGGCTGAATTAAAGCTGAACTATGCGTTCTCTTCAACGGGGAAAACCAATAAGGTCGTGTTTACGTTCGTGCCACCTGTATCAATTGAATACGCCCAAAAAGTGATCAAGGTCGAATACAAGCCACAGCCGGATACGGTCTTTCATGAAAATGGATCTCAGTTTGCTCAATTTACCATTGATTCCATTTCCAAAAAGCCCGTGATCGCCATTGACGTTACTCTGGAAATATCCCAATTCGACCTCAGGACCGCAAGATCTGAACAAGCAATTCTACCAGCGGACACTTCCCTTGAACAATATCTCCATAGCGAGCAATTCATTGAAAGCGACTCAGCGTTAGTAAAGTCAACCGCAGATCGCCTGACCGCACAAACCAGACTAAAGACCATAAAAAACATCTTCAATTTCACCAAGAAGGAATTAAAATATACCGGATTCAATTGGGATGAGCATGGTGCTCTTTTTGCGCTGAGGACAAAAGGCGGTGATTGTTCTGAATTTTCAGCCTTATTCGTAGCGCTATGTCGAGCAAATAACATCCCGGCACGCAGAGTGTTCGGGTTTACAACTGAATACGATTTCACCCCAAGGCATGCATGGGCGGAAGCTTACACACATGAATACGGATGGGTAAGATTCGACCCCACGGCTGGGCAAGCTGTTAACTATGACAAGCTTCAAAACATTTACATACAACTATCCGATACGCGAAACAACCCCAAAATGAACAATGGGGCATATTATGCCTATCGTTATTGGGGCGATCCAATAAAAGTGAAAGAAACCATCGATATCTCAAAGTCGCTGCCTCACTACTAGCACGGCAACAAGGTGATCATCATGCTCAACGAATGAAGCAGATCCGACATATCGAAACCATCCTCTACGTAAGCGACCAACAGGCGAGCACCGCTTTCTACACGGCGCTATTTCGGCAAGCCCCGGACCTGAACGTTCCCGGGATGACCGAATTCAACCTGTCCGACCGCTGCAAGTTGGGCCTCATGCCGAACAAGGGCATTGCCAAGATCCTGAAGGACAAAACACCACATCCGGATGAAGGCAATGGCATACCGAGATGCGAGCTGTATTTCCACGTCGAGAACATCCAGTTTGAGCATGAGAATGCGCTGAAATGCGGGGCAACGCCCATCAGCCCCATAGAAGACCGGGATTGGGGCGACAAGGTTTGCTACTTCGCGGACATGGACGGGCATATCATCGCCTTTGCGGAGAAGCTCAATTGAACGCGAAGCTTCTTTTGGCCCACCAGATGGTCCCGAAAGGGATGGCTCTGTCCTTTTGCCAGTTCTACCGCCGCTCGTAGCTCGGGTTCACCACCTTGCTCTTCTCAAAGCGATTCTGCTTCACCGGCACACAGTCGAAGCCCTTGGGATAGCGCAGGAAGAGGAAGCGCACGCTGAGGATCAACGGCCGGTAGGTGCTGCTGAACCATTGCATTTTGCCGAAGTTGCCGTCGTTCTCGGGCGCGATGCTGAAGACCGGTGTTTCGATGGCGGGGATGATCATCAGCTGCTGGGTGATCTTGAAGCCGTAGCCCAACTTGACATGTACCTGGCCGACCAGGTCCGGGGGGAAGGCCCAGCGGTTGAGCGCGGTGAAGTCGGCCGTGTAGTCATGTGCAGTACTGAAGCGCCAGTCCACATTGGCACCGAGGCTGAGTTGGATGAACTGGTAGTCCCGCGTTTGGAAAAGCTTGTTGGCGTTGGCATGCAGGGTGAGGTGCCGGTCGTTGAAGGCACCATCCCCGGCCAAGTAGCCAATGCTGTCACCGCGCGCCAGGGTGCCCGTGAAGTCCTCGGTGCCCTTCAATTGCTTGTAGGCGAGCCCGAAATCCCAGTAGTCCAGAATGATCGGGTCCTTGGTGGAAATGAACCAGCCCGCTTCGAGGTAGAGCCCGATCTTTCCGTTCGGGTCGAAGAGCGCGGTGTACGTGGTGTCGGCATTGCTGAAGACCGTCTCCTCCTTGTCCTTGAAGCGTGGCAATGCGTAGGTGATGCCCGGTGCGAAGTAGAACCCACCGCGCCGCATCTTGCCGTCCGTGGGGAAGATCTCCGGCTTCTTGCGGCCATAGATCCCTTGCGCACAGAGGGAACCCGCAAAAAGCAGGGCACAGGCAATGGAAAGAGCACGGATCATCGCTCCAAAGGAAATACGGGGCATGGTGTTGAAACGTGGGAAGTAGCCGGGAAGTGTCAACGGGGGGTTGTGAAGGGCGGTCAACCCTTCATCTTCCCCGGGTCCTGGCGGCTATCGAAGATATCGGTGACATAAAGGTCTTCTCCTTCAACAAAGTAGATGATCTTGAAGTGACCACAGACCATGCGACGATGCTGCCTCCCCAATTCGGCAAGGTCTTCTTCCAACTGTCCGCCCAATGGATACTGAAGAACAATATCGATATGTTCCCAGATCTCAGTGACAATTCGGTCAACGACCCGATCGTCCCATCGGACGCTTAAAACGTAGATGGCTTGATCCAAGCTGCGCCAAGCAGACTCGGTCATGACCAACCTCATGCACCCTTGGCCTTCCGATCCCGTTCGGAACGGTGTTGCTCTATGGACCCGGCCAACTTCAACTTAGCCTGCTCCATGGTCATCGTCCTTCCTTCCTCCATGTCCTTCTCACTGGAAAGCGCAACCAGAAGGAGCCTGCGCTTGTCCCGTTCTGCACGGGTTTCACTTTGCAGAAGTTGCTCGATCGTTTTCAAGATACCGCTATCGGTCTCCTTCTCGATCTCTTCTTTCAATTTGGCTTTGAGCGCAGCGGTCGTCATTGGTTCCGGTCTTCGTTCAAAGTTAGGGAATGCCAGCGATCAATCTCAAGTAGTGGACTCCAGCAGTTCCAAAACCTTCCGCTCCACTTCCTCGCTTTCCCACATGGCCTCAATGCCGGGCATGGCGAGCACTTCCTCCATGATGCGGTCGTGGCGTTGGCCTTCGCGCAGGGCATCCACGTATGGGATGTTGGTGAATTTCACTTGGCTGTACAGTGGGAGCCATTGGTCCGGGTGCTTGGCCTGCAGGCGGCCCTCGATCTTCTTGCGGAGGATCCAGCGCGGGTCGGCGACGAGGTCGCGCATCTCCGTGAAGTTGCGCAGACTGAGGTCCGCGATGGCGTGGCCATTGGCGACCCGCTGTTCATCGTAGGCGTGCAGCACTGCGCCCCAGTTGTCGTCGCCGTGCTCGTCGAGCAAGTCGTTCAGCACCTTGCAATCCTCGTATCCGGCGTTCATGCCCTCGCCATAGAAAGGCACCATGGCGTGGGCGGCATCGCCGAAGAGCGCGGCCTTGTCAGCGTGGGTCCATGGACTGCAGCGCACGATCACAAGATTGCTTTGTGGATGCCGCAGGTACTGCTGCGTCATGTCCGGGATGATCGCGTAGGCGTCCGGGAAGTGGGTCTTCAAAAAGCGGTCCGCCCCGGCCTCGGTGCGCACCTTGTCGAAGCCGGCGTCGGGCGCTTCGGGGCCTGCGTTGTGGGGCATGAAGAGCGTGCCGGTGAAGCCGCCGTCCTGGTTCGCGAGGCCCATCAGCATGTAGTATCGACGCGGCCAGATATGCAGGCAATGCGGATCCATCAGCGGGCTGCCGTCCGGTGCTGCGGGGAAGGCGATCTCCTTGTAATCGTGCTCGATGTACTCCTGGCTGTAGTTGAAGCGGCCATACTGCATCTTGGCGCGCACGGCGCTGAACGCGCCGTCGCAGCCCAGCACCACATCGGCCTTCACCGTCTTCGGCTCCTCTCCTTTCCGGCTGAAGACGCAACTCGCATGGTCCAGGTCCACATCCATGCAGCGATGGCCGAAGTGCAAGGTCACACCCGGTATTTGCTCCGCTTCGGAAAGCAGGCGGTTGTTCAGTTCCCCACGGCTTACGGAGTAGATGGCCTTGTTATCGATGCTGTACGGAAGGCGGTTGGTCCTACCCTGGGGGTCATGCGTCATGCGCGCATACACGGGCACGGTGATCTCGAGGATGCGCTCATGGATACCGGCGGCTTTCAACGCAGTCCAACCGCGATGGCTCACCACGAGGTTGATCGATCGGCCCGCGTATTGCTCGGCCGTACGAGGGTCGCTGCGGCGTTCGTAGACATCCACTTTGTGGCCGCGCTTGGCCACGAGCACGGCGAGCAGGCTGCCGACCAACCCGCCGCCGACGATGGTGATGTTCTTCATGTTGGGTAGATGGAACGCAGATGCCGCTGATGGTTATGATTTACGCAGATCCGAATCGTGGTGAGTGGTGATCGGTGATTAGTGACTGGTGATTGGTGGCTGGGGATCGGTGTGGCACGGATCCTCGACTGGGCTTCTATTCACCATTCCCCATCCCCTATTCACCTTTTCCCTATTTGTGTTTCCAATGCTTCCCCGAACCGCCAGACGTCCTCGAACGAATTGTACATCGGCACAGGTGCCATACGGATCACATGGGGTTCGCGCCAATCCAAGGAGATGCCTTGCGCGGTGAGGGTGTCAAACAGGTCCTTACCCATGCCGTGTGCGAAGATGGACAACTGGCATCCGCGCTGCTCCGGATCGCTCGGTGTAATGATCTCCAAACGCACGTTATGCTTCTCGTTGATCTCGTTGATGATGGCTTCCGCATAGCCCGTGAGCTGCACTGCCTTCGCACGCAGACGCTGCATGCCCGCGCGACCGAACTGCTCAAGCGCCACCCGGTGGATGGCCATGTTGAACACGCCCGCATTGCTCACTTGCCAGCCTTCCGCCGTGTGCATCGGGCTGAACTCGGAGCCCATTTGGAAACGCGTGGTCTTATCGTGTCCCCACCAGCCTGCGAAGCGCGGCAGGTCGGCCTGCAGATGGCGCTGATGGATGAACGCGCCTCCCACGCTGCCCGGACCACTATTGAGGTATTTGTAGGTACACCAACAGGCAAAGTCCACGTTCCAGTCGTGCAGTTGCACGGGGATATTGCCCGCGGCGTGTGCCAAGTCGAAGCCCGCGAGGGCACCCACTTCATGAGCTTTCGCGGTAATGTGCTCCATCGCGAAAGCCTGACCGGTGTAGAACTGCACGCCACCGATCAGCACCAGGGCCAGTTCCTCACCCAGCTCATTGATCTTGGCGAGAATGTCCTCCGTGCGCAACGTGTGCTCGCCGTTGCGTGGCTGCACCTCCACCAGATGCTGTTTGGGATCGAGGCCGTGAAAGGCGATCTGCGAAGCCAGTGCGTATGTGTCGCTGGGGAAGGGCCGTTGTTCGGTGAGGATCTTCACGCGCTTTCCCTTCGGGCGGTAGAAGCTGACGAGCAGGAAATGCAGGTTGCTCGTGAGCTGGTTCATCATCACCACCTCCTCGTTGCGAGCTCCCACCACCTTGGCCGCGCCATCGGTGAGCAACTCGTGGTAGCTGTACCACGGATGCTTCGCCTCGAAGTGGCCTTCCACGCCGAATCGCGCCCAATCCTCCAGCTCCTGCTTCAGTGCGGCTTCAGCGCCGGTAGGCTGCAGGCCGAGCGAATTGCCGGTGAAATAGACCACATCGGAGCCGTTATGCTTCGGAATGCGGAATTCACTGCGGAAGGAGCGAAGCGGATCCCCGGTGTCCCATTGGCGGGCGGAGGTGATCGTGTTCTCGGGGAGGTTCATGGAGTGCCGCGAATGTAGCGGACAGTCTGTTTTTTATTCACTACCAAGACGCCAAGCGCGCCAAGTTGTACAGGAAGAAGCCGCCCACATTCTTCTTGGCGTGCTCTGCGTCTTGGCGGTGAAATCCTACCCCACTATCACCCCTACCCACACGCACAGCGGTATGGCGATCATCACGCCGTCCACGAGGATGCCGTAGTAGACCGGGTCGCGCTGCGGCTTGGCACGCATGGTGAGGATCGCGCCGAACGCATAACCGGCGAGGATGGTCCAGGAAGCCGTGATGTATCCGAGACCGCGCAGGAACAGCACCTCGAACGCGGCGGAGCAGAGCAGGAAGAACAGGGCAATGGCCTTCGCGCCGTTGGTGCCGAACACGATGGGCACCGTGCGCAGGGCGGGATCATCGCTGGGCTGGTCGCGGATGTCGAACAGGATGGCCAAGGCGAGGATCAACGGTACGCGCATGCAGCTAAGGGCGATGATGGTCGAGAGGGAATGGTGTTCGGTATCCATTCGCAACGGGATGGCCACCGCCACGATGGCCCAGATCACGGCGATCAACACGGCCTTCAGGAAGGGCACCGTACGCAGCCCGATGCCCCGGCCGTTGGATGAGGTGAACGGGGTGACATAGAAGAAGGTGAGCACCACTGCCGGGATCATCATCCGCCACATGATCGGCCACAAGGGCCACATCAGCACAAAGGCCGCAGCCCCGGCCATTCCCACCAGCACGAACATGGTCCACTTGTTCGCCTGGTACCATTTCAGGTTCTCGTATTCCATGGCCTCGGGGCCGCTTGTGCGGGCAAGCCGCGTAACGCCATAAGCCGCGAAGGCGCCCAGAAAAGCCGCCAGGGCATAGCGCCTCGCCATCCCTCCTTCATGCAGGAACAACGCCGTCCACAGGATCTGTGCCGCCACGGCAATGGCTACCCACAGGTGCCCGAAGATCAGCCAGCGCAAGACCGGATGCCGGACCTCTCCCTTCATGGCTCAAGGATTCCGGGCGGGATCGATCACGTACCGGTTCATGGCCAGGCCCACCAGCACGCCCACCGTGGTGGAGAGCAGGCTCCTCACCACGCGCTTGGGCCGCCCGACAGCGCTGTAGCCCGTGGCGTAAATGGGATCGCCTTCCATGTTCGGGTCCGTGATGGAGCCACGGGTCACATAAACGCGTGGCCAGGCCATGGCTCCCGCATAGACCGGGGGAAGGATCAAGGAGTTCACCTCCAGGTCCAGGGCCATGGTAAGCCCCGCCCCCAGCGCGAAGCCGCCCAGCATGGGCAGTATGGGCTTGTAGCCTTTGCGCGCATCGCGTTCCCCTTCAATGAACCAGCGCATCTGGGGCACCGTGTACGTGTTGCCGAACAGGGTGTCCATGAAGTACCAGACCTTCTCGTGACCAAGGCTGTCGGTGACGCTGAACACGCTGCTGGTGGGCTCCGCCCGCTCCACCCGCTTGTGCTTTCCGGGTACGAGATAGCGGATCTCCAAGCTGCTCTGCCCGATCACTTTCCCCTCCAGCACCTGTCCGTTCATCAGGTTTATCTTGTCCTGGGCGCGAACAGGGGCCAGGCAAAGCGTGAGGGAGAGGAACAGCAGGAGGCGCATCGGGTCGGCGAAGTTGGGGCAAAGCGGGGGAAATCCTTTTGGGTTGGAGTGGATTGAGGTGGTTGTGTGCTGTTCGTTGTCAGGTGTTCGTGTTCAGTTCTTCTGGTCTTCGAGGCCCTCGCATCCTTTCCGTTCGGGCGGACCAGTGCCCTTTTTCACGAGAAAGGATCGGTGCTGCACGGCACGGCCTCCAGGCACGGAACTCGCGATCCCCACCTGACAACTGACAACGGACAACTGTTCCTGCTCACCCCCCAATATCTTTGCCGCCACTTCAAGCCCCCGAACCCATCATGGCATCCTCTTCCTACCAAGAACGTCACATCGGACCCGACGCGCACGAGACCGCGTCCATGCTGCAAGCCATCGGCCAACCTTCGCTCGATGCCTTGATCGAGCGCACCCTGCCGGACAGCATCCGCTCCACCAAACCGCTGAACATCGGGGCGGCCCTCAGCGAATCCGAGCAATTGGACCACATGCGCGAGCTGGGCATGCGCAACAAGGTGTTCCGCAGTTACATCGGGCTGGGCTATAGCGGAACCGTCACCCCCTCGCCCATCCGGCGGAACATCTTCGAGAATCCCGGATGGTACACGGCCTACACACCCTACCAGTCCGAGATCAGCCAAGGGCGATTGGAGGCCCTGCTGACCTTCCAGACCGTGGTGGGCGACCTGACCGGATTGCCCATCGCAAACGCCTCCTTGCTGGATGAGGCCACGGCCATCGCCGAGGCCATGCTCATGTTCTACAACGAACGCAAGAAGGAGAACGAACATTGCAACGGTTTCTTCGTGGATGGCAAGCTGCTTCCACAGAACATTGATGTGCTGCGCACCCGTGCGGAGCCATTGGGCATTGAACTGGTGCTGGGCAATGTGCTCACCGACCCCATCCCCGACCATTGCTTCGGCCTGGCCGTGCAGTATCCCGCCATGGACGGTACCGTACACGACTACCGCGAGGTGGTGACCAATGCCAAGGCCGCGGACATCAGGGTGGCCGTATGTACCGACCTGCTCGCACTCACACTGCTCACCCCGCCGGGCGAGTGGGGTGCCGATGTTTGCGTAGGCAACAGCCAGCGCTTCGGCGTACCCATGGGCTACGGTGGCCCACATGCCGGTTTCTTCAGCACCTCCGAGGAGTTCAAGCGCTTGATCCCCGGCCGCATCATCGGGGTGAGCAAGGACCGCCGCGGACGCCAAGGCCTGCGCATGGCCTTGCAGACCCGGGAGCAGCACATCCGCCGGGACAAGGCCACCAGCAACATCTGCACGGCCCAGGCCCTGCTCGCGGTGATGGCCTCCTCCTACGCGGTCTACCACGGCCCCGAAGGGCTGAAGGAGATCGCGAAGCGTACGCATGGGTATGCTCAACAACTGGCCGAAGGTGCGATGGCCATGGGCTATGGCATGCGCAACACCACCTATTTCGACACCATTACGTTGACCCTCCCGGCGGGCGTCACGGCCCCAAAGGTCCGCTCCGCCATGGAGGCCCGTTCCATCAACCTGTCGTACCGCGAGGATCTGATCGGCATCGCCTTGGACGAAACGGTGGGCACCTCCGATGTGCAGGACCTGCTGGATGCCCTGGCCGAGGCCTGCGGCAAGAAGGCCGGCACCGCCACCTCAGCGAACGGAACGGGCATGGCCATACCGAAGGAGCTGCAGCGCACTTCCGAGTACCTCACCCATCCTGTCTTCAACTCCCATCACACGGAGACCGAGCTGATGCGTTACCTGAAGCGCTTGGAGAACAAGGATTTCTCGTTGGTACACGGTATGATCCCATTGGGTTCCTGTACCATGAAGTTGAATGCCGCCACCACCCTGATCCCGCTGATGTGGCCGGAATGGGCCAGCCTGCACCCCTTCGTGCCGGTGGAACAGGCCGGTGGATACCAAACGCTGATCAAGGGCCTGGAGAATGCACTGGCCGACCTGACCGGACTGAGCGCCACCAGCCTGCAGCCCAACAGCGGCGCGCAGGGTGAATACACCGGCCTCCTCACCATCCGTGCCTACCATGCCTCGCGGAACGAACAGCACCGCGATATCGCCCTGATCCCCAGCAGTGCACACGGCACCAACCCCGCCAGTGCCGTAATGGCCGGCATGAAGGTGGTGGTGGTGAAGGCCGACGAGCGCGGTCAAGTGGACGTGACCGACCTGAAAGCCAAGGCGGAGAAGCACAAGGACAATCTGGCCTGCCTGATGATCACCTACCCCAGCACCCACGGCGTGTACGAGGCCGCGGTAAAGGAGGTGATCGACACGGTGCATGCCAACGGAGGACTGGTCTACATGGACGGCGCCAACATGAATGCCCAGACCGGCCTGACCTCCCCCGGTGAGGTAGGTGCCGACGTGTGTCACCTCAACCTGCACAAGACCTTCGCCATTCCGCATGGCGGCGGTGGCCCCGGCGTAGGGCCGATCTGCGTGAACGAAAAGCTCAAGCCGTTCCTGCCCGGCCACTCCATGGTGGTCACCGGCGGCGAACAAGCGATCCCCGCCGTCAGCTCATCCCCTTATGGCAGCGCCTTGATCCTGCTGATCAGCTATGCCTACATCAAGATGCTCGGTGATAGCGGCCTGACCGACGCAACCCGCTATGCGATCCTCAACGCCAACTACCTCAAGGCCAAGCTTGAAGGTGAATACCCCATTCTTTACAAGGGCGACATGGGCATGGTGGCGCACGAGATGATCCTCGACTGCCGCGAGTTCAAACGCACCGCCGGCGTGGAGGTGGAGGACATTGCCAAACGCTTGATGGACTACGGATTCCATGCACCCACCGTGAGCTTTCCCGTTGCAGGCACATTGATGGTGGAGCCTACCGAAAGTGAGAACAAGGCCGAACTGGACCGCTTCGTGGAGGCCATGACCACCATCCGCCAGGAGATCAAGGACATTGTGGACGGCAAATCGGACAAGGCGGACAACCCGCTGAAGATGGCGCCCCACACGGCCGAGGAAGTGATCGCCGACCAGTGGAACCACGGCTACGGCCGCGAACAGGCCGCTTATCCCGTGCCCGGCATCCGGGCCTGGAAATACTGGCCTGCCGTGAGCCGGGTGGACAATGCCTACGGCGACCGGAACCTGGTCTGCAGCTGTCCGCCGATCGAAGAGTACACCGAGCAGCCGTTGGAGGCGTAGCCCTTCAGGCTGGCCGGGAGACGAAGGAAGTCCGGACAAGGGGATCGATCATCGCCCTTATCCGGACTTCATCGCTTTCTGCACCTCCCGCATGAGGCTGCCCGCAAAGATGAAATCGTTCAGCTCCTTGTTCCCACTATTGAGCAGTTCGGGGCGCGTGCCTTGCCACCAGAGTTTCTTGTTGTGGATGAAGAAGATCTCGTCCGCAATGCCCATCACCGAGTTCATGTCGTGGGTGATCACGATGGTGGTGGTGTCATATTCCACGGTGATCTCCTGGATCAGCTCATCGATCACAATGCTGGTCTGGGGGTCCAGCCCGCTATTGGGCTCGTCCACGAACAGGTACTTCGGGTTCATGGCAATGGCCCGTGCGATGCCCACCCGCTTTTGCATGCCCCCACTGATCTCAGCAGGGTATTTATTCCCTTTCCCCTCGATCTTCACGCGTTTGAGGCAGAACAGCGCCCGGTCCCGCATCTCGCGTTCGCTCTTCGTGGCGAACATCTTCAAGGGGAACATCACGTTCTCCATCACCGTGAGCGAATCGAACAGGGCGCTGCTCTGGAACAACATCCCGATCTCCTGCCGCAGTTGCCGCTTTTCCTCCTTGGCCATTTCATGAAAGGACCGCCCATCATAGAACACCTGCCCCTTGGTGGGCACGTACAGGCCCACGATGCACTTGGCCAGTACGCTCTTGCCGCTGCCGCTCTTGCCGATGATCTGGTTCACCTTGCCTTTGGCGAAGGTGGCGTTGATGTCCTGCAGCACCTCCACGGTGCCGAAGCTCTTGCTCAAGTTCCGCACCTCGATCATAGCAGCAGCAATTGGGTAAGGAGGTAGTTCATGATCAGGATCACCACATCGCTGTACACCACGGCCTTGGTGCTGCTGATGCCCACCTCGCGCGTGCCACCGATGGTGTAATACCCCTGATAGGCGGAGACGGTGGCGATAATGACCGCGAAGACCACCGTTTTGATCAACGCGTAGGTGATGATGTAGGGGTCGAAATCATATTGGATCCCCGCGATGTAATCGGCCGAGCTGATGATCCCGGTGAGCGTGCCGGCCAGCCAACCGCCGAAGATGCTCAGGAACATGCTGATGATGATCAGGAATGGGTTGATCAAGGCCGTGGCGATGATCTTCGGAAGGATCAGGTAACCGGCCGAGTTCACCCCCATGATATCCAGGGCATCGATCTGTTCCCGAACGCGCATCGAGCCGATCTCGGCTGCTATCGTGGAACCCACTTTGCCCGCCAAGATCAAGGAGATGATGGTGGGACTGAACTCGAGAATGGTGCTTTGGCGCACCGTGAAGCCCACCACGTACTGGGGGATCAACGGCGAATCAATGTTCGTTTTGGTCTGGATGGTGATCACCGCACCCATGAAGAGGGAGAGCAGGGATACAATACCCAAGCTCTTGATCCCCAGCAGGTCCATCTCCTCCAAGGTCCGCTTCCAGTAGATGCTCAGCCGCTCCGGCTTGGAGAAAACCTCCGCCATGAGCATGAAATACCGGCCGATATGGAACAGGAGTGCCATGGTTTGAAAAAAGACCGGCTAAAGTAGGCCATCAGGATATTCGCTAAAACTTTCACCGTTCCTTTTGCAGGGATGGGCGGTCCGTTACCTTTGCGAACCACCCGCCACCGGCGGCCCGGTATGTCCCAAACGCATCTTTTTCACATCCGACCCTTGATCTTTATGTTCGGGACCTTGATCCTGCTCGCCGGTTGTGCCTCGCATCCCCGCTATGGTGCCTCACCCCGCAAGAAAAAGGGATGCGATTGCCCCAAGTGGAACGCCGTGCCCAAAAGCCAAAATAAAGAGTACCGGGTGGAGCATGTCGCCCCGAACCACGACCTTGTCACCTTCACCCATGCCGCCCACCACTGACATCCTGCGCCTGCAGGCGCACTTGCCGCGCAGTGCCTGGCCGGTGGTGGCCAATTGGCTGAGGCGGAATCCCGTGCTCGTTCGCATCAGTCCGCCGCGCACCACGAAGCTCGGCGACTACCGGGTGGCCACCCGAACACAGCGGCACCGCATATCGATCAATGAGGACCTCAACCGCTATGCGTTCCTGGTGGTCCTTGTGCATGAGTTCGCCCACTATGCCACCTTTCAGAAATACCGAAGGCACGAGCCGCACGGTGCCGAGTGGAAGGCCGAGTACAAGCGCCTCATGCGGCCCTTTCTGAGCCGCGAGATCTTCCCTGCCGACGTGCTCCGCAACCTCACCCTGCACCTGGCCGATGCACCCAGCAGCAGCTGCACCGACCACGGGCTGATGCGCGTGCTCCGCCGGTACGACCCGGACCCGAGACCCTTTCTGGAGGAGCTCGATGAGCATACCGTGTTCCGCTTCAATGCGAAGCTCTTCGTGAAAGGGCGCCAATTGCGCAAGCGTTATCGCTGCCGCTGCCTCAATAACCGCCGTATCTATTTGATCGATCCCACTGCAGAGGTCCATTTGGAGCAACCCTTGGCCGCACGTCGCGCATCCTGACGGTTGCCCCACCCATCAGGCAATGAACAATCCACATACCTATTGCATCATCATGGCCGGTGGTATCGGAAGCCGCTTCTGGCCCATGAGCCGCACCGCGCACCCCAAGCAATTCCTTGATTTCCTCGGTCACGGGCGCACCCTGATCCAGCAGACCTTCGATCGCTTTGCCGCCCTCTGCCCCCCGGAGAACATCTACGTGGTGACCAATGCACAGTACGCAGCGCTTGTCCATGGGCAATTGCCGGCGCTGAGGCCCGAACAGGTCCTGCTTGAACCCGACCGCCGCAACACCGCGCCCTGCATCGCCTACGCCAACCATGCCATCGCCAAGCGCGACCCCAAGGCGCTCATCATCACCGCGCCCAGCGATCATTTGGTGACCGATGAAAAGGAATTCCAGGCACGGATGCATATCGCCCTGGAGCAGGCTGCCGCCGAGGATTGCCTCGTGACCTTGGGCATCACCCCGGACCGCCCCGATACCGGCTACGGCTACATCCAGTTCAGCGCGCAAGGCCCGGCCGGGCGGCCCGAGGTGAAGCGCGTGAAGAACTTCACCGAGAAGCCGGACCACGCCAAGGCCCAGCAGTTCCTGGACAGTGGCGAATACCTGTGGAACAGCGGCATTTTCATTTGGTCGTTGACCAGCATCCGCAAGGCGTTCGGCAAGCACCTGCCGGAAATGGAAGCGCTCTTCAGCACCGGCGAAGCCGCGTACGGCACTCCGGCGGAAGCGGACTTCATCGCGAAGGTCTACGGCACCTGCGAGAGCATCAGCATCGACTACGGCATCCTGGAAAAGGCCGACAACGTCTACGTGGTGGCCGGTGATTTCGGCTGGAGCGACCTCGGCACCTGGGGCAGCCTCTATGCCCAGCTCCCGAAGGATGCCAACGCCAACGCGGGCACCAGCAGGACCGTCCGCGTGTACGATGGCAGGAACAACATGGTCCACGTGCAGGACGATCGCTTGGTGGTGCTGCAAGGCCTGGAGGATTTCATTGTGGTGAGCACGCCGGATGCCCTCTTGGTGTGCCGCAAGCACGACGAACAGAAGATCAAGGGCATTGTGCAGGAGCTGACCAGGGATCTTGGGGACAAGTTTATTTGAAGGCTGAAACGGGAAAGCTGAAGCGGACGGAGCACAATCCGTACGAAGCCTCACTCACCCTTTCGTTTTGATCAACTTCTCGATCATATCCATGAAGCGCTCATTCGATCGTTCCAAGGCTGTAAAACGGGCCTCAAACTGTTCGGTGAACTTGCCAAGTAATTCCGTCGGGAAATTGTGATTATTAGTCCCGGACACGTTAGGCCCATGGCTATTGGTCATGTTGATCACGATCGGCTCCGTCTTCAGTAACTCTTCAACTGGCACATTCAGGATATCAGCCATCTTTTCCCACTGAATGACGGCATCGGTCGCTTTCTCCAGGGCATCCACGGCACATTCAGGATATCAGCCATCTTTTCCCACTGATCCACCTTGGGTTCGAATTCGCCCTTCTCGTAGCGACCGTATGTGTTGGGACTTACGCCCAGCCTGGTCGCCATGTCCTCTTTGGTAAGGTCGCGTAACTCGCGGTACTTGGTAAGCTTACGCCCCCTGATGATCCTGTTGATCTCGCTCATGGCAGTGCAATGGAAGGCTTGCAAGATGGTGAAAAAATCCGCCCAGTGGAAGAATACTCCATTTTCGGGAATCGGCTGAAGTTCTCCTAAGGGTACCACGAAGTACCGGTTCACTTGGGTTGCTAGGTCGATCGATGATCTGATCATGGTTCGATCGGTTTCGTTTTGCAGCCTTTGACCGAGCCTTTTGGCCGGTTTTGGCTGCGTTGGGTCACACGCTCCCCAGGGTT
>JAIOIH010000042.1 GCA_019912395.1 Flavobacteriales bacterium
TATCCCTGGCAGGTTGCTCTCCAGCAGTGCCTGCTTCCGTTATCACCGGCACAGCAAAGATCGAGGAACGACCAAACCAACATCCCGGCGAAATGCCGACCTTTAACAATCCGCGTACCTGATCAGGGGAAGCTTACACACGCACGCGCCAGCACGCAGAAAGGGCCAAATGGAGAAGGTGGCTTCAGCCCACTTGAAGCACTTGCAACGCAACCCGGAAGAGGTCGTTGCCTTCTTCCAAAAAGAGTGCGTGAAATATGCCGCCTGAAATGTCAACACTTCAATGCCGACTCAATAACTTATCAGATGATATATGGCTGAGATCTTGAATTCTCGATTGCCCGCCCGCGCTTGCAGCGCAGGATGAAAACTCCATGCAGATCACGTAAAAAGAAATCCCATAACGAAAGTGCTGAGCTGTTCTCGGTAACAAAGGGGCATCCTATGGCGCTAAAAGCGCCGACCTCGCTTGGTTCCGCGCTGCAAGCGCTGACCGGGACTTTGAGGTATCCTGAGATCACTCCATCTCCACCCAATCACCGCCCTGCTTGATCAATTCGATCAATTCATCCACCGCTTTTTCCGCTGGAACATTGCGCTTCACGACTTCCTTTTCCTTGTACAAGGTGATCACGCCGGCACCCGTGCCCACGTAGCCGTAATCGGCGTCGGCCATCTCCCCGGGGCCGTTCACGATGCAGCCCATGATGCCGATCTTGACACCTTTCAAATGGCTGGTGCGTGCGCGGATCTTGGCCGTGGTCTCCTGCAGGTCGAAGAGCGTGCGTCCGCAGCTCGGACAGCTGATGTACTCGGTCTTGCTGATGCGGGTACGCGTGGCTTGGAGGATGCCGAAAGCGGTGCGACAGACGAGGTCTTCCCGGCCACCTCCCGGCGTATGCCGGGACTCGTCAGCGATGAAGATGCCATCGCCCATGCCGTCCAGGAAGAGCGGACCGATATCCGTGCTGCTATGGAGCACCAGTTGCTCGCGGCTTACGTCACCGTAGGCACGCCCGAGGATCACCGGCACCTCGCAATCCGCTTCCATCAATTCGAAGATCAGCCGACGCTGCTCGGCCATGCCGTGCGCGTTGTCGGTGTCGATCAACAGCACGGCCGTGGGATCATTCCGGAGCTTTTCGATCAAGGCGGCATCATGGTCCGGGAGCGTGGCATAGACCAGATTGAACTCGTCGTGCTGCTCCACCCCGGCGCGGTAGTCGTTGGTGGTGATGAAGGGATAGTGCCGTGGTTTGGCCCGGTCCTTCAACCACGTAGCATGGTCCTGAATGATGCCCAATGTGCCGGGTATGGCAAAGTCGATGCTGTTCTTGCCGATGAAGGCATAGTCGCAGGCTTGGTCCGCAAGGTTCCATTTGTCGTTCGGTACGCTGTAGCGGTAGCCCCAAGCGAAGAAGGAAGCAGGCGTGATCGCCGTCTTGTTGCTCATGTCGGCGATCACCACGGGGACATGGCGCGCACCGATGTTGAGCGTTTCCCGGGTCCGCCTTCGCGCATAGCTGAATGGATCGATCGGCACCTGCGCCACTGGCGGGATCGCAGCATGGTCCTTCCGCGGATAGCGCGCTACCAATTCCTCCGCCACAGGGATCTCCGCTTCGGGCTCCTCGGTCAGTGATACGCGGATGGTGTCGCCCAAGCCGTCCTCCAGCAGGGCGCCAATGCCCACGGCGCTTTTCACGCGGCCGTCCTCGCCATCGCCGGCCTCTGTAACGCCCAAGTGCAGCGGATAATCCCAGCCCAGCTCCATCATCTTGTGGACGAGCAGCCGGTAGGCCTGCACCATCACCTGGGTATTGCTGGCCTTCATGCTCAGCACGATATCGTGGTAATTCTCATCGCGGCAAATGCGAAGGAACTCGAAGGCGCTTTCCACCATACCCAGCGGCGTGTCGCCGTAGCGGTTCAGGATGCGATCGCTGAGCGAACCATGGTTCGTGCCGATCCGCATGGCGGTGCCTTCCTCCTTGCAGATCTTCACCAAAGGCAGGAACCGTTTCCGGATGCGCTCCAGTTCGTCGTTGTATTGGGCATCGGTGTATTCCCGCACGTCGAACTTCTTCTTATCAGCGTAATTGCCCGGGTTCACGCGGACCTTCTCCACGATGCGCGCGGCGATCTCCGCAGCGTTCGGCGTGAAGTGGATGTCGGCCACTAGCGGTGTGCGATAGCCCTTCGCGTGCAGCTGCTTTTTGATCTCCGCGAGGTTCTCCGCCTCGTTCTTGCTGGGGGCCGTGATGCGGACCAGTTCGCAGCCGGCATCGATCATTCGGATGCTCTGCGCCACCGTGCCCGCAGTGTCCATGGTGTCCGTGGTGGTCATGCTCTGCACCCGGATGGGGTTGGCGCCGCCGATGCCCACATCACCCACCATCACGGTACGCGTGCGCCAGCGCTCGTAGCGCGTGAGCGAGGGGCAGTAGGTGGAGGGCGAGATCTTATTCAAGCTGGACATGGGGGCCACGAAAGTAAGAGGGGGTGTTCCCGTTCCGTACGTTTCACTGCGGCATCAGCTGATTCGGGGCGTCTTCCAAAGTGGGTGTGGTCAGTGTCCATCCGGCACTTTCCACAATGGAACGCAATACGGGCAGCAGCTCCTCCCGCCGCATTTCGGCCGCTTCGAAAAGCCCGCTTTGTTCCACAGCTTGGCGCATCAGATCCTTGGCCTGCGCATTGATCTTACTATGGTCCGAAGCAGTGAAGGATGTGAACGAACCCGCCTCCAGATCGAAATAGTCCACATCATGCTCCAGTGACAACAGTTGCGGCCGGCCCATGGAAACAAGGCTCACCGTGTGGTCCGCATCGTTGAAGTCGAGCCTCAGACCCTCCAGGTCGTAGCCCACACTGGCCTTGCCTGTCACCCGCAGGATGGCCCATTTCTGGAACGGTTGGAACTTCTTCAGCCAGTCGAAGGGTGCTTCGGCGTTGCGGTAATTGTACAGCTCGCTGAACTCGCCTTCCACGGTGATCAGCTTCAGCACAGGACGAATGCGTTCGAGCAACACCGTGCTGGAGACATGTTCGTCCGACGCCGCAGGGCGATACGCCTCGCGGGTGATGAAGAACACCAATAGCGCGAGCGCCAGCATGGCCAACACGATCCCGATCCGTCTCATGGTGCAAAGGTCGGGGTTGGGCGAGCTTTCCTTTCCCCCTGTTGGTAGCCGACTCCTGCCACTTTCTCGGTCAAGCGATCATCCGTGCGGTTGGCGCTCGGCCGCTGCCGACCCCTTGACCTGCACCCACACTTCCGGCACGGATTTCGCGTTCATGGTCAACAGTCAACTGTGGACGATCCACGGCCGATATGCTCCCGCCCAGCGCCGCATCCCGGTAATTTTCGACCTTGCCCATGCTACGCCTGCTTCGCCGCTTCGTGCTGATCGCCATGGCCACCGTTGCCGTGGTCCTGCTGGCGTTGTCCTTGATCGCCTACTTCTTCCAGGATGAAGTGAAGGCCAAGCTGGTGGCGGAACTGAACACCCACCTCACAGCACCGCTGCACCAGAACGGCATCGAGCTCACATTGATCAAGCGCTTCCCGCAGGCCTCCCTGCGCATTCGCGATGCCTACATGCAGGAGGTACGCACCGATGGAAAAGAGCCGGACACCCTGCTCTATGCCAAGGACCTCTACCTCGAATTCAGCTTGTTCTCCTTGTTCACCGGTGACCATACCGTGCGCGAACTTCACGGCACGGGCGTGAAACTCTATCCGGGGCTGGATGCCACTGGCAATGGCAACTGGGAAGTGTGGAAAGCCGACACGAGTGCCACTGCTGGCGGGGGCGGCTCAGACATCGCCCTGCGCCGCGTGACCTTCGATGGGCTTGCCGGTCGCTTCCGCGATGACCGTTCCGCGCTGGACGTCGCCTTCAACAGCAACAAGCTCTCGCTAAGTGGTCGCTTCCGCGATGTCCGCTCCACGCTTACCACCAAGGGCGACCTCTGGTTGCGCCACTGGAACGACAAGGATGGAGTACTCCTCGCCGATCGCAAGGCCGTGGTGAACCTTTCCATGGTCTTCGGCAGCGAAACCAACGGATTCCACATTGAAAAGGGAGAATTGCTCTTTGGAAAGACCCCGTTGAACGTGACCATGTCCATCATGCCCGGAAAACCCGGTGACATGCTGGAATTGCGTGCCAATGGCTTTGGACTGGACCTCGCCAGCGTGGTGCAGTTGCTCCCGGAGAATTTGCGCAGGACCATGCGGCGGTATGGCATGGCCGGCACTGCAGACCTCGCCATACACTACGCCGGGCCGCTGGAAGCACCCGGACCTTCGCTCTCCATGGGCATGAAGTTGCGGGATGGCCGCTTTACGGAGCTCGCTTCGGGCACGGTATTCCGCAAGGTGCAAGGTGAATTTTCCGCCGACTTCACGCCAAAGTGGGCGCCGAGCAAGCTCTTGGTAAAGCATTTCTCCGCCAGCTCACCTTCCGGCCCGGTCGGTGGCACCATGGAACTCACCGGACTGAAGAACGCCAAGCTCATCGCGGACTTTCATGCCGACCTCGGCCTCGCCGACCTCATCCGCTTCGTGGGCCTGGACACCTTGGAGCAGGTCACTGGCAACATGAAGGCCCAGGCCCACATACAAGGAAGGCTTCGCGATGTGGAGGATTTCAAGGCGGCGGACCTGCATGGCTTGGCCATCACCGGTAGCGTGAAGCTGAAGGATGCCAGCTTGAAGATGAAGGGCTTGCGGCATCGCGTCTCGGAGCTTAACGCCGAGCTGGCGCTGGAAGGAAACGATGCCTTGGTGCATGGGCTCCGCTTCGATCTGCAGGGCAATGCCATGGAACTTACCGGCAGGCTGCGCAACCTGATGCCCTATGCGCTCTTCAAGGATCAGCGGCTCACCATCGAAGCCAAGGGAAGTTCACCATCGATCGATCTGGCCTCCTTGCTGGAAAGTAAGCCAACTACGAAGCCATCCACCACAACCGCTAAAGCAGGAACTGCCTACGCATTCACCCTGCCGGCGCAGATCGACCTGGATCTCCAGGCTGCTATCGGAGAGCTGAAAATGGAAGAGTTCCATGCCAAGGATATCACCTGCAATCTGCGGATGGATGGCCAACGGCTCGCACTTGAGCCGCTCCGCTTCCGCACGGCGGAAGGCACCGTGAACGGAAGCCTGAAGCTGGATGCCCGGCCTTCCCCCGCCTACCCGATGGCCATCACGGCCGACCTCAAGGGCATCAATGTGACCACGTTGTTCGCGGAGTTCCGGAACTTCGGGCAGAGCTTCATCACCTCGGCACATGTAAAGGGCCATGGGGATGCGCAGCTCACGTTCACCGCACCCCTACGCCCGGATTTCAGCCTGGACCAGGACAAGCTGCATTGCGTGGCCGATATCACCCTGTTGAATGGCGAGCTCAACGGCCATGCCTCCCTGATGCAGGTGGCCGACTACCTGCACCAGAACAAGCTAACCGCCGCTTTCGTGGACACCGATGCCCTTCGGAAACAACTGAAGCACGTCACCTTCGCAAGGCTGGAGAACCGCATTGAGATCAAGGACCGCGCGGTACACCTGCCGCTGATGACGGTGAGCAGCTCGGTGATGGACCTTGAAGTGAGCGGCACCCATGGTTTCGATGGTGAAGTGGACGATCACCTGAACTTTCGCCTGGGCGACCTGTTCCGCACGGCACAAAGCGCGGGAGACGAGTTCGGACCGATCATTGACGATGGCACCGGCCTTCGGATCTTCCTGCACATGTACGGCACCACCGACAACCTTCAGTTCGCCAACGACGGAGCCATGGCCGCCGCGCGCCGCAAGGAGCGCATGAAAGAGGAGACCGCGCAGTTGAAGGGCATCCTCAAGGGTATCGTAACGGGCGACAAGACCGCTTCCGCCGCAACACCCGCACCGCAACAAGGCAAGGTCACCGTGGACTTCGGGGAACCAGCGGCCAGTCCACCTCCACCGGCACCCAAACCGAAAAAGGGCTTGGGCCGCCTCCTGCAGAAAGGTGAAAAGGATGAGCCTCCGGTGATCATCGGCTTGGAGTGAAGGTGTGTTGGATAGAACGCTGATACCGCTGATAAAGCAGATAAGCGCAGATCTGAAGGGCAACGGCTGCAATAAAACCCAATCAGCGACGATCCGCTCCATCTGCGTCATCTGCGTTCCATAAACCCGAACTTGCACGCGGAATTATGAACCTCTACTCCCGGAAACAACGCTGGAAACTCGTGCTCGCACTGGTGGCCATGACCATCGTGGGCGCCTCGCTGTGGTACAGCAGCCGGATCGTGAACAAGGTGCGGCAGGAAGAGCGTCGCAAGGTGGAGTTGTGGGCGGAGGCCGTCCGCAACCGTGCGCAATTGGTGAACTACACCGACTCCCTCTTCCACCGGCTCCGCGAAGAGGAACGCAAGCGCGTGGAACTGTGGGCGGATGCGCAGGTCCATTTAGCCAGCGACGACGTGAACGACCTCAGCTTCTACCTCAAGGTGGTGAGCGACAACACCACCATCCCGGTGATCATCACCGATGAAAAGGGACGCCCCACGGCAAGTCACCGCAACTTGGATCCTCGAATCGCGGACAACCCGGATTCCCTGCGTGCCGAGGTGCTGCGGATGGATGCCGTGCATGAGCCAATTCCCATCACCCTCTTCGGCGACCATAAACAATACTTGCACTACACTGATTCTCGCATCGTCACTGAGCTTGCCCAAGTGATGGACAACATCATCCGCAGCTTCATAAGCGAGACCGTGATGAACACCGCAGCTGTACCGGTGATCTACACGGACAGCACGCGCACGCAAGTGATCGAGCACAGCAACATCGATGCGGAGATCGTTGGGGACCCCGTGAAGCTGGCAAGCCGGATCAACGCGATGACCCAGGCCAATCAGCCCATCGAGGTCTCCTTGGCCGGGCGCGGCCGCAACTACATCTTCTACGAGGAAAGCCGCGTGATCACGCAGTTGCGCTACTTCCCGTACGTGCAACTGATCATCATCGGACTGTTCCTGCTGGTGAGCTACGCGCTGTTCAGCCTCTTCCGCAATGCGGAGCAGAACCAGGTGTGGGTGGGCATGGCCAAGGAGACCGCGCACCAGCTCGGCACGCCGCTCAGCTCGTTGATGGCGTGGATGGAACTCCTGCATGAAGGTGGCGCCGATCCCGCTGCCGTCACGGAAATGCGCAAGGACGTGGGACGCTTGGAGATGATCACCGAGCGCTTCAGCAAGATCGGCTCCACGCCCGACCTTGTACCTGAGAACATTGACCAAACGCTTCGGGACACGGTGCAATACCTCCGGCCGCGGCTACCTGCTCGCGTGAAGTTCGAAGTGGTTCCACCTGCTGATCCCGAGCTCACGGTCCCGTTGAACCGCGCGCTCTTCAGCTGGGTCCTGGAGAACTTGATCCGCAACGCTGTGGATGCCATGGAAGGGGAAGGCAGCATCACCATCACCACCGAGAAGGACGGCAATGAAGTGCATGTGGATGTGACCGATACAGGGAAAGGCATACCGAGCGCTCAGATGAAAACCGTGTTCCAACCGGGATTCACCACCAAGAAGCGCGGCTGGGGCCTGGGCCTATCGCTCACCAAGCGGATCATGGAAACCTACCACAAGGGCAAGATCTTCGTGAAGCGCTCAGCTATTGGCAAAGGGACGACGTTCAGGATCTCGTTGCGGGTGTGAGGGCATCAAGCACTCGCGACACGCGAGCGCTTGCTATCGCGGGCTGGCGCTCGCGTGTCGCGAGTGCCAGCCCACCCCGGAATAGCCTGTCACGGATCGTACCCGTTCAATTTGAGCGGCTGTTCCGGGTGCGCGCTGCTGGGCAAATAATGTTCCGGTTCCGCAACAATGCCAGCAACCACAGGGTTATTATGGATGTAATTGACCTTCTGGTCAAAGACTGGTTGCGTATAGAGTTCAATCGGATGGTTGGTCTTCGCCCAGAACGCATACTCCCTGCTTTGGGCCGTAAGTTTTCCCTGTTCCCGGAAATAGGGCGAGAGCCAGTCCCTTCTGCTCTCGTCGGGATGCGTCTCGATCAAGTGGATGATCCGTTTCGCAGTGAAGCTTTTGAAGTCACGAATCCATTCGGCAAGGGTTCCGCCTTCCCTTTGCACGATCATGTGAACGTGATTTGACATGATCACATAAGCAAAGACCCGGAGTCCTTTGTTGCGTTGGCAATACTGAATGTTCTTGATCAGCTCATCTGCAAGCACTTTGCGTGTGAACACATCCACCCATCCGAGAACGGTGATGGTCACGAAATAGGCTGCGCCTTGGACGTTCGCTTTTCGACGTTCAGACATCGGATGAAGGTATGGGAATTGGGGTACTCGCGACACGCGAGCGCTATCCAGAGGGAAGGCGAGTAATGCTTGACCAGGTTGATTTCATCCGACCTTTGCAGAGCGAGCGCTCACGAGCCGCGAGTGCATCCTCTGTCCTTTGGCTGGCCTCTATTTCCATATCCCGTTCTGTCGCAAGGCCTGCGTGTATTGCGACTTCCACTTCAGCACTTCATTGGCAACGAAGGATCGGGTGCTGGCGGCGATGGCGGCCGAACTCCGCTCGCGCATCGCTGAACTCAACGGCGCTGCATTGGGTTCCATCTATTTCGGCGGTGGCACACCCAGCTTACTTTCTCCGCAGGAGCTCCGCACCTTGCTTGAAGAAGCTCGTTCTCTTACCACTGTTGAATCCGATGCGGAGATCACTATTGAGGCCAATCCGGATGATATTTCGGAGGCAGTGCTGGCGGCGTGGCGCGACATCGGCATCACCCGCGTGAGCTTGGGCGTGCAGAGCTTCCGGGAAGAGCGGCTACAGTGGATGGGCCGTGCGCACAATGCGGCGCAATCACTCGAGGCGATCAAACAGGTTGCAGAGGCCGGTTTTGCCAGTTGGACCATCGACCTGATCTACGGGCTGCCGGGCATGGTGCTGGCGGAATGGGACGAACAGCTCACCATCGCGCTGGACCATGGTCTGCCTCATCTTTCGGCCTACTGCCTCACGGTGGAATCGCGCACGGTCCTGCACAAGCAGGTGCAAACGGGGCGCATCGTTCCGGCGAATGATGAGGAGCAGGCCGCGCAGTTCGAACATGGGATCGCGCGGGTGGCGAAGGCCGGATTGGTGCAGTACGAGATCAGCAACTTCGGCAAGGAGGGCCATTTCGCGAAGCACAATACAAGCTACTGGCAGGGCGTGCCCTACCTCGGCATCGGACCTTCGGCCCATTCGTTCAATGGCGACCGGCGCCGCTGGAACGTGGCCAACAATGTGCGCTATGCCATGGGCGTGGAAAAGGGTGAGCGGTTCTGGGAGGAAGAAAACCTCACCCCGGTGCAACGCATCAATGAACGCCTGTTCACCGGCCTGCGCACCATCTGGGGTGTGGAACTCTCGCAACTGGGCGAGGATTTCCGCACGATGAATGCCAAGGCCATTGAACGCTATCTTGCGCTGGATGAGATCGAGGTCCGCGACGGTCGTATGATCCTGACACCGAAAGGCAGGAACTTCGCCGACCGCATTGCTTCGGATCTCTTCATTCCCGGACCATGATCGCAGAGATCACCCACCAAGGTCGCACGTGGCGCATCGCGCTCAATGCCCCCATCGACCTGTCCATTCCCTTGGATGCGAAGAGCCCGGGTCCGCGCGCTTGGCACGTGGGTCCGCCCGCATTCACGCCGGTGCAGGCTGGCGAGAAGATCTATTCCGTGCAGGAAGGAGGACCGGTCAACTTCCGGGACGTGGCCTTCAACCCGCACGGCAACGGCACACATACCGAGAGCGTTGGCCACATCGCCCGGCTCGTGCATCCCGTGGGGAACATCTTCCAACGCTACTGGTTCACCGCGCAGCTGATCAGCGTACTGCCCGAGGAGCGGCGCACTGCGGAAGGCCTTGACCGGGTGGTCACCTTGGGGTTGCTACGAAGCACCGTGAACGATCGTGCTCCGGAGGCTTTGGTGATCCGCACATGGCCCAATGAGCCGGACAAGCTTACACGGCAATGGACCGGCACTAATCCGCCCTATATCGAGGCCGAGGCCTGCGCTTGGTTGCGCAGCATCGGTGTGAAACACCTTTTGTTGGACCTGCCGAGCGTGGACCGCGAGCGCGATGACGGAAAACTGGCGGCGCATCACGCGTTCTGGGACCATCCGCGCAGCACGGACCTCAGCCGCACGATCACGGAAATGATCTTCGTACCCAACGAGGTGAAGGACGGCGAGTACCTGTTGGAACTGCAGGTTCCGCACTTCATCAACGATGCAGCACCGAGCCGGCCCGTGCTATATGCCCCATTGACATGAACATCGAAATATTCCGCGAGCTCTGCCTGGAAAAGCCCGGCACCACGGAAGAAACGCCCTTCGGACCGGATACATTGGTCTTCAAGGTGAAGGGCAAGATGTTCGCGCTCACGGACCTGAACTCCTTCGCCATGGTCAACCTGAAGTGCGATCCGGAACGGGCCATTGAACTGCGCGAACATCATGAAGGCATCACGCCGGGCTGGCACATGAGCAAGGTCCATTGGAATTCCGTCGCCACTGACGGCAGCGTGAAGGATGCCTTGATCCGTGAACTGCTGGACCACAGCTATGCGCTGGTGGTGGCCTCGCTGCCGAAAAAGGTGCAAGCGGAATTGGGGGATCCCGATCACCGATGATCCGTGCCCGGTATGCCGGATCAACCCTGACAAATAGTAGACCTCGTGGAGCGCAACGTGCAACCACAATAACTTCGCCGCATGAAGGATAAAAGGAACATAGGCCGCCTGCTGCTGGGCTATTTCTTCCGCGGCTTGCTGCTTATCGTCCCTGTGGCAGTGATCGCCATAGTGGCTTTTGAAGCGCTGAGGTGGCTGGACCAGATCGTGCAAGTGGACATTCCCGGTCTGGGCGTTGTGATCGTGCTCACCAGCATCGTTCTCATCGGCTGGCTGGGTTCCACCTTCTTCTACCAGCGCATGGCGGAGATCTTCGAGGACATCCTGCGCCGCGTGCCATTCCTGAAGACCGTTTACGATGCGTTGAAGGATCTGATGGAAGGCCTTGTGGGCAGCAAGAAGAAGTTCGACCGGCCGGTATTGATCACGCCATTGGACGGTTCCGGACTGGGGCAGCTGGGGTTTCTCACACAGGAAGACCTCCGCCACATTGGTGTTGGAGCGGACCATGTGGCGGTGTATGTCCCCTATAGTTTTGCTTGGAGCGGTCGCTTGTTCATTGTGCCCGTATCGTGCGTGACACCGATCGATGCCAAGGCCGCCGAAGTGATGAAGTTCATCCTCAGCGGTGGCGTAACACGCGTTGATGAGGAATGAAGGGGACCACCACAGCATCACGTGCATCGGGCGAGGCCATCCCGCTAGGGTTCGCCTTCGTTTTGGCATTGATCCCGTTCCTTCTCGGCGCGGTCAACCTCCACGCCCAATCGGTTCCGGGCGTCAGCGCGTACCAGTTCAGCAGCGGCGTGCATCCCACGTTGGATGCGACCTTCGAGAATGCAAGCGAGAGCGAGGTCACGACCTTCTGGCGGAACGAATTGAAGAGCATCAGCGCGAAGGTGACCAACAAGAAGGAATTGATCGGTGCAACCGCCCGCATTCCTTCGGCTTCCGCCGATACGATCAGGATCTTCATCGCTGTGGAAAAGCCCAAGGGAGCCCTGTTCGCCACCGCGCATATCGCATTCCTCACCACCAGTGGCTTCGTTGGCCCGGACTCACCGGAACGCGAATTGACAGGCTGCACGGAATGGGTACAGCAACGCACCGTGATCCTGCGGAGGCAACTGGCCCAAGCAGAGTTGGACCGGGCAACGCGTGTTCTGGAGAACCTGACACGCCAGCTCGACATGTTGAAGCGTGAGAACCAGCGTGCCGAGAACGGGATCCTGAAGGCACAACAGCGCGGCGAACAGGCCGAACGCGATAAACAGGAACTGGAAGGACAACTGAAAGGGCTGGCGGAGCCAGTGCGCGAGGCCGGGATCGATAGCACGGAGCAGGCCCAGTTGGAGAAGGATCGGTTAAGGGACCAGCGGAAAATGGTGAGCCGGGTCACCCGTGCGGTGAAGACCTCGCAAGCCATGGAGAAGAAGGTGGAGGACCTTCAATGGGCGATCAAGAAGAACGAGGAGGACCAGGTTGCGAAGCAGAACGAGGTGGACCGGCAGCAGCAGGTGGTGAACGACCTGCAGGAAAAGCTGCGGAACATTCGATGACCGGAGCCAAAGCAACAGCATGTCCCAGCACGCCTCATCGGCAAGGGTAGCTCCGGACCCCAAGCTCCGTACCAATGCGCTGATCCTCCTGCACCTCACGGTGTTCATCTGGGGCTGGACGGGCATCCTGGGAAAGTGGATCGATCAGAGCGCGCTGCACATCGTCTACATCCGCTGCGCCATAGCCTGTGCGGGGCTGTTCGTGGTGGCCCTTTGGATGCGACGTTCCCTTTCGCCGCGCACGCCGGACCTGGGCCGATACATGTTCACCGGCCTGATCATCCTGGCGCATTGGATCACGTTTTACCTGGCGATCAAGCGGGGCAGTGCCTCGGTTGCCGTGGCTTGCCTGAGCACCAGCACCTTCTTCACGGCCATGATCACGCCCTTCTGGACCAAGCGCAGGATAAGCGGTTTTGAGCTGGGCCTGGGAGCGGTGATCATTGCTGCACTGCTGCTGATCTTCGGCCTGGAAACGGAGTACCGCGAAGGGATCATGTTGGGTACATTGAGCGCACTGCTCAGCGCCGTTTTCAATGTATTAAATGGTGAACTGGTGCAACGTGGGGACGCCATGCGCATCGGTTTTTACGAACTGTTGACCGCTCTGGTGGTGCTGGGGTTGTGGCTGGCTTGGGCAGGGGATCTGCCCATACCGATCTGGAAGATGTCCTCGAATGACCTTATCGGGCACTTGGTGCTTGGCCTGGTCTGTACCACGTTCGCCTTCACCGCCGGTATCCACGTCCTGAAACAGCTTACCCCGTTCACTGTGATCCTCACTGTGAACCTGGAGCCCGTGTACACCATCCTGATCGCGTTGATGATCTGGCCGGAAAGCGAACGGATGCATCCGGGCTCCTATATCGGCATCGGATTGATCCTGGCCTGCATCTCCCTCAACGGATGGCGGCAACGCAGACTGAATACCCGTGCGGTGAAACCGAAGCCATTGGCGCAGGGCTGAGGTTTGTTGAATGCTGAAAGGCGAAGGCTGAAAGTTGAAACGCTTCAATGGAGCTATCCCTTCGGAAATGCCCCCGGGACTTGAGCGGGGGCCCCAATCACTAGCCGCCATTCACCAGTCACTTTTCACCATGGGGATCCAGGCTGATCTTCTCGTCCCCCGGCCGATGGTCCACGTAGTTCACGAAGAACTGGAGCATTTCATCCGTGGTGCGCATGTGTACCCCTACGGGCGCCTGCGCCATACGCGGAGGGTCGTAGGGATTGTTGCGATTGGCCCGTGTGTTGTCGAACACCGCCACCACATGGATCACCGAATTCCTCGGCACGTGCAACATGGTTGGGAACGTGTAGGCGTATTGCCAGCGGAAGTCCCATTCCTTGATCCGGACCAGCGGGATGGTATCACCGGAAGGGGTGAGCGCGAATGCCAGGAACGACTTGCCCAGCAAGTGCATGTGGGGATTGAGCGTGAGCACGCTGATGTCCGCCGGGATCCGCAGGCTGGTGCGGAAGGTGATCACCGTGTCCGGTGGGATCACCAGATCGGGGATCACCGGGCTCATGCCGAGGGTGCCGAGCTGGAGTTCCTTCATCGGTCGCCCCGGTGGGGTGCTGCTGAACCAGAGGTTGAAGCGGGAGCGATCCATGGTATCGCGCATGCTCGGTCCGTAGTGCAGCGTGTTCACCAGAAAGGCGCCCTTGCGTGGAATTCGATAGCCCCCGATGCCGGGCGGATAGATCGGCGGGGAAAGCCCCGGGAGGTAGTTCACCATGTTCGGTGTCATCAGCGGCCATGTCCCGTCATCGTTCTGAAGCAGCAGGTCACCATACGCATCCAGGCTCTGCGTGCTGTCCGCATCGATGTAGGCCGCCCCGGTATGGACATCCTGCTTGGCACCTTCGGCATAGGAGATCATCGCGCCGTTCATGTGGTGTACACCCTGCCTGTTGCCGGGTACGAATTCCACGACGCTCAGGAAGGTATCGCGCGGCAGCTCGAACGGGGCCTTGGCGATGATGAAACGGTCGCGATTGTCGCCGGGGATGTGGAAGGTATCGGGCAGCCACACCACGGCGTCCGGCTCCCGGTTCCCGGGATGAGTTCCGGACATGGTGGCATCCTTTGCCGTAGGCATTGGTGGAAGGTTTGTTGTGTCACCGATCGCGCTGCCTTGGTCCACCCATTTCGCGATCGTGGCGATCTGTCGTGCATTCAGCGCACGCTCTCCCAGAAAATGGCTGTACGCGGTATCCGCGGGCCACGGTGGCATCCACCGGTTCACCACCATCTTGCGTATGGTCCTGGCCTTGCGCCGCATATCGGTGTAGCTCACCAAGGGGAACGGCCCCGCCTGCCCTTCACGATGGCAAGGCATGCAATTGGCGCGAATGATGGGTGCGACCTCCGCGAAGGTCACCGTGTCCGGCATGCCGGGTATCCGTATCTCATGAACCGATCCCTCTCCGGTGCGGCCTGTATCCGTACATGCCGTGAAACACGCGATCAGCGCGCCGAAGAACAGGAGGGGTGACCATGGTTCGAGCAGCCGGCAGGTGTTGCTCCGCATCACTCCTCGCATTCAACAATGCACCCCACGGCCACAACTTCCTGCTGCGGTTCTCCTGTGGTCAGGAAAGCCTCGATCGCATGGGCCAAATGGTGCTGTTGGGCCTGGTATTTCTTTTGTCCTTGGCGCACGGCCCGGTCATCCACCGCACCCCGATAGACCACTGTACCGTTCGCATCGGTCAGGAAGCATTCCGGCGTCACCCGCGCCTGCAATGCGAGAGAGAGCTTGCATTGATCATCCATCACTTGCGGGAACTCGAAACCCGCATCGGCGGAGAACGGGAGCACTTCCTCCAACTGCATGAAATGCCCCGGATACAGGCCCACCACATTCACACCTTGCCCGGCATACTTGGCCGCGATAGCACTGATGGTATGGGTATACATCTGGCAGAACGGGCATTCCGGGTCCAAGGTGATGAACACGGTTCCGGCGGTGCCCATCATCTCCTTCATCGTGAGCTTTTCCCCATGGATCGTGGTCCATGCCGAACCCGCCAAGGGCGCTACGGTGGCTGGTGGCGGGGTACAGCCCGTCATCACCAGGGTTCCAATTACCAAGCCCGTCAGGCCCTGTGCGATCCGGTGAACGAACATGGCACAAAGCTATGTGCCACCCATGGAGGATGAACGGCTTTACCGTTGATCAGCGCGGAAACCCGGCTCACTCACTCCCCTGGGACAGACGCGTCCTGCGCCCACCCCGCTCGTTCCGGGTACTCTTCGGCGCGTCCTTCATCTGCTTAAGCCAAGTAACCTCCTTCTCGGTAAGGTGGCGCCAATGTCCGCGTCCGATATCCTTCTTGGTCAATCCGGCGAACATCACGCGGTCCAGCTTCACCACCTCGGCACCGAGGGCTTGGAACATGCGCCGCACGATGCGGTTGCGGCCCATGTGGATCAACAGGCCCACCTCTCGCTTGGAGGCCCCCACAAAGCTGGCCTCATCGGCACTGGCGGGGCCGTCATCCAGTTGTATGCCCTCCACCAGCTTGTGCAGCTCGTCCACGGTCAGGGAGCGATCGAGGGTTGCATGGTAGAGCTTCTGCGCTCCATGGCTGGGATGCGTGAGCTTCTTGGCCAGGTCGCCATCATTGGTGAGGAGCAATACGCCGGTGGTGTGGCGGTCCAACCGCCCCACCGGGTAGAGGCGCTCGGGACCTGCCTTGGCGATCAATGACATCACCGTGTGGCGGTCCTGCGGATCGTCGGTGGTGGTGATGGTATCCTTGGGCTTGTTCAGCAGCACGTAGCGCTTCTGTTCCACGCTCAACTTTTGCCCGCCGAAGTGGATGACATCCTCCGGCTTCACCTTGGTGCCCAGTTCGGTCACCACCTTACCGTTCACGGTGACCGCTCCGCTGGTGATCAGCACATCGGCTTCGCGACGGCTGCCCACACCGGCTTGGGCGAGGTATTTGTTCAAGCGGATCAGGCCCTCGTTGGCGGGGTTCGGCAGGCTGAAGCGGTTGCTGCGCTCTCCCCGGCGGAAGGGGCGGCGTGTCAACGGATCGCCCTCACGGAAGGTGCGCTCATCGCGGCTCTGCGTCTTCCACGGCTTTGTCGGCTTGCCGGTACCGGAACCCCGAGGTGCAGCAGCGCGTTCGTCCCTGCGCGGTCCCCGCGAGGAGCCTGGACGCTCCTCCCTTCCTGGGCCTTTGGGGCCAGCGGCCCGGCGCGGGCCGGTTCCTCTGCCCTCGCCTGAGGCAGGGCGATCATCACGATCGCGGGCTGGTCGGGCCGTCCCTTTGCCTCGACCCCGTGCCGGTTCGTCATCCTCTCCTTTTCTCGGAGGACGGTTTCCGGGCCTGCGTGTTCCTTTCGGGCCGGGCCCCTTGCTTCCTCGTGAGGGGCGTTCACCTCGCGGGGAACGGTCGTTCGTGCGCTTGCTCATAACGTGGGGTAAAATGCGTCGGGGATGTGCAGGACCTCGGGTCCTGCCGGCGTATGCGTAATGCTGACCACGTCGAAGCGCAGTTCCAGGTCCTCGGGAATGCTGTGTACCAGTTCGGTGGCGGCGCGCATCAGGTTGCGGCGCTTGGCCGTGCCCACGGCCAGTTCGGGTTCGCCCCAGCGTGCCGTGTTGCGGGTCTTCACTTCCACCACCACCAAAAAGCGGCCATCGCGGGCCACGATGTCGATCTCGTCTCGGCCATGGCGCCAGTTTCGGTGCAGTATGGAAAAGCCCTTGGCTTCCAGCCACTGGCACGCCAACTGCTCGCCCTGTTCTCCGGTCCTATTGTGTTGAGCCATGGAAACCAACGTTCATTTGTGCGTAACCCGTGATCGTCCCCACCCGTTGGAAGGGTCAAAGTTCATCATCTTTCGCCATCAGCCACCGTTTGAAAATTAAACCCATGCAGAGATCGTTCCGCTCATTTGCCCTTGTTGGCAGCATGCTCGCCGCCGCAGCGGCTCTCCAAGCCCAAAGTTTCGAAGGCACCATCGAGTTCACCAAGACCACCGGACCTGTGGTCACCAACTACAAGTACTACGTCAAAGGTGATCATGTAAGGATCGAGGAGCTCAGCTCCCGGGGCAATGTGCAGGGCATCATGCTGGTGGACAACCACGATAACACGGTGACCGCGCTGAGCCCCGACCGCAAGCTGTACATGGACGTGCCCAACATGCGCCTGCCCAAGGAGATCAAGGTGGATGTGAAGAAGACCGGTGAAATGAAGGACATGGCCGGTTACAAGTGCGAGAAATGGGTGGTGAAGAGCCCGTCCGAGGACCGGATCCTCACCTACTGGGTGGCACAGGATGCCTTCGATTTCTTCATTCCCATGCTGAAAACGCTCAATCGCAAGGATGAACAGGCCCTGTTCTTCCTGAAGATAGATGGTGCCAAGGGGGTCTTCCCCATGTTGGGCATGGAGCAAAAGATGGACGGCAGCGAGATCAGCCTCCTGGAAGTGACGAAGGTGGCCCGCGGTTCGCAGAAGTCCGACCTGTTCGAGATCCCAGCAGGGTTCACGAAATTCGAGCGGAACTAGAACAGCGACCGGTCAGGCCGGAGATCCACTGGCAAAGCTCAGCGTTGTACCCTCGGGGGTCACGCTGAGCTTTGTTCTTTGGCCCAAAATCAAGGCCCGGTTGTCGGTGATGTGGCCGGCCGGGAAATTGTAGCACACGGGATAGGACTTGCCCGCCACGGCCCGGGCGATGATGGCCTCCGCGGTATGGCCGAAGGGATCTGCGGGGTTCTTGTCGTGCATGTCGGTCATGGTGCCCACCACCAGCCCGGCCAGGTCGTTGAAAAGTCCGCCGAGCTTCAGGTTCATCACCATGCGGTCCGCATGGTAGAGCAGTTCGTCGAGGTCCTCGATGAAAAGGACCTTGCCCGTGGTATCCAGGTCGTAGGGAGTGCCCCGCAGGGCGTACAGGATGGAGACATTCCCCCCCACCAGCAGGCCTTCCCCGGAGCCCTGGCGGTCCAAGGGATGGGTTCCGGCCACCGGCCTGGTGATGGCCGCTGGCTGGCCGAACAGCGCGGCTTTCAATGTGGAGAGGGAGGCTTCGCTCTTGCCGGAGATGTTGAACGGCATCTGGGCGTGGAGGGAGCACACCCCCAGCCGGTGCAGGGCCGAATGCAGCACGGTGACATCGCTGAAGCCGACGATCCATTTCGGATGGTCCCGCAGGATGGACAGGTCCAATAATTCCAGAAGGTGAACGGTGCCATAGCCGCCGCGGGCGCACCAGATCGCCTTTACCTGATCATCCATCAAGGCCGATCGCAGGTCGTCGGCACGCTCCTGGGCCGTGCCGGCCTGTTGGAAGCACTTCCGCCCCACACCGGCCCCCAGCTTCACCTTCAGTTTCCAGCTTTCCGCAATGGCGATGCCCGCTTGGAGCTCTTCGGCAGTGATGGCGCGGGCCGTTGGAATAATGGCGATGGTATCGCCCGGACGAAGCGAAGGCGGCAGGATCATGGTGCGAAGGTCGCACATGCCAAGCAGTCTCTCGCGACACGCGAGCGACTGCCTCCGGGCGCAGTTGCCCGCGTGTCGTGAGTGGCTGCTTCACCATTTTCCGGACCTTTGGCTTACCTTCAACTCAGCCTGGGGCAACTTTCCGCCCCGGATCTGCATCATAGCGCAAGCAAGGCAATGACTGATGAGCAAATGGTAGCCGGCTGCCTCAAGGGTGACCCGATCGCCCAAAAGGCGCTCTATCAGGCCCATGCGCGCAAAATGATGAGCATCTGCATGCGTTACGCACCCGATCGAGAACAGGCCCAGGACATCCTGCAGGACGGTTTCGTGAAGGTGTTCCAGAAAATGGACCATTTCCGGGGTGATGGCCCGCTGGGCGGTTGGATCGCACGCACGATGGTGAACACGGCCTTGGACCAGATCCGAAGGAACAAACCCTTTGAGCACAGCTTGGACCTTACCGAGGCCGAGCACCTCCACGCCACGGACAGCCAGGCCATCAGTGCCCTGAGCACCGATGAACTGATGGACTTGATCCAGGCGCTGCCACCGGGCTACCGCACAGTGTTCAACCTGTTCGCGATCGAGGGTTATCCGCACAAGGAGATCGGGGAGATGCTGGGGATCTCGGAGAACACCTCCAAGTCACAATTCATGAAGGCGCGGGCCTACCTGCGCAAATTGCTTCCGAAGGAAACGGCCAATATGTACGGTCATTGAACATGGGCGATCAACTGACAGACCTGCTCCGCGAGCGCTTCACCGGCCACGAGATGAACGTGCCTCCCGGCGCATGGGAACAGGTGAGCGGCCAACTGGCCGCGAATGCCAGCGGTGAAAGTCTCCGCGAAACCATGCAGGACAAGTTCAACGGGCACGAAGCCGACGTGGACCCATCCGCATGGACGAACATCAGCGGGCAGCTGATGCAGGGCACCGTACCGGGAGCCTCCTTCAGCACCGGTTGGATCACAGCCGGTGTGGCCGCCGTGGCCATTACGGCCGGAGTGTTCCTGTGGAACCACAACAAGGCTGGGCCCGATGTGCCCGCTGTGGAAAGAACCCACGTTGCGGTGGTGGCTTCCCCCGCTACGACGAACGAACCGGTTTCCGTAAACCCCGCACCCGTCCCGGAAACACCGGAAAAAAGAAAGGAGCTGGTGCAGCCAACACCGGAGAAGGCCGTGGTTCCCACTGCCCCGGTGAAGTCGGGATCGGTGGAAGCTGTGGAAACCACTCCCGAACCCAAGGCTGTGGAAAGATCCGAACCTGCAACTCCGAAGGCGTCCTCTTCCACGGCCGACCAAGAGACTCCGGTGGTGAAGCCCGCAGCCCCCTCCGAAGCACCTATTCCAAAGCAGGAAACCACCCCGGTGGAAGGCCCAGCGACGCACGGTACGGACATGGAAATGCCCAAGGTTACCGAAGGAGCTTCTAAGGAGGAAGCGACAGTAGCACCTCCCCCCGGCTCCACCAACAACGAACGATCCGAAGAGGATCCGTTCCGGAACGAGCATGCGAGCACGGTCCTGATCCCCAACGTTTTCAGTCCGCAGGAGGATGGGGTGAACGACGTATTGAAGATCGTGGCCCGGGACTATGAGAAGGTGGATGTGCGGGTGTTCACGGCCAAGGGTGGTGCGCTCGTTTTCCGCTCCAATGATCTGGCCAACATGTGGGATGGTCGGCTTCCCAACGGCAACATCGCCGAGGAAGGCTACTACCGCTGCGTGGTCCTGCTTACCGACAAGGAGGGCCGCACGCGCATGGAAAGCGAAGTGGTACGACTATTCCGATGAATGAAATGAAGGTCCTTCGATACGTATCGCTGCTTTTCACCGTGGCATTTGCAACTTCATTGGTTGCACAGGACCCACCTGTGTTCAACAATGCAGCGGACTATGATGCTTGGAAAGCCCAGTTCATGACCCCCGGCCAGCCCGGACCCACGCATCCTTCCCAACAACCAGCAGAGGATGACAACTCCCGCGGAGGCGCTGCTACCTGCGATTGTTGGGTGACCCCGGATGCGAGTTATACCACGATCAACAACAACACGGAATGGAACGCCAGTGGATGGGGCAACGGGGATGATGGCTCTTATGGACCGATCAACCTGCCGTTCGGCTTTTACCTCTATGGCCAAACCTTTACCGTTGCGTACATCAACATCAACGGTAGTGTTTCCTTCAATAATTACATCGGCACTTACAGTTCTTCCGCATTCCCGACCACCGGGCCGACCATGGTAGCCCCATTTTGGGCGGACGTGGACCTGCGCGGCGGCGGGGTCGGCCAGAACATCGTGCAATACAAGGTGACCCCCACGGCCATGTACGTGAATTGGACACGCGTGGGGTATTACAATCAACAAACGGACAAGTTGAACTCCTTCCAGGTGATCATCACCAATGGTACCGACCCCATCGTACCCAATGGAGCGAACGTTTCATTCTGCTACGGCACCATGGAATGGACCACGGGCAGTGCCTCCGGAGGCAGCAATGGGTTCGGAGGCACCCCCGCAACCGTGGGTGCCAACAAGGGTGATGGCATCAATTATATACAGTTCGGACGGTTCGACCATGCCGGGATGGACTACAACGGACCTTTCGGAGCGCCGAGCGGAATCAGTTGGCTCTCGGACAAATACTTCACCTTCTCCACCTCGGTCACCACCGGCAATGTACCTCCCGTGGTCACCGGCCAATCGGTGTGCGACTCGCTCACCGTATGCACGGACCAGACCACCCAGCTCAGCGTGGAATTCCTCTCCCCGGAACCCGACCAGATCACCGTACCTTCCTCCTACAGCAACACCTTGAGCAATTATACCGTGGTTGATTCCATCTCGGGGTTGAACGCCTCCATCACCACCCAGTTCACCCCCAGCATAGCGGATACCGGCTACCACGACGTGTACTTCGAGGGAGCTGATAATGGCAGCCCTCCGCTCACGTCCACCCTGCACATCGTGGTCCATGTGCTTCCATCACCTCAACTGGTCTCCGACAGCTTGCTCGTCTGCGACAATGCCGTACCGTTCGACATGCTCACCGTACTGGGTGGCAACGCACCGGCAGGTGGCGATTGGATCGCACCGGACGGCTCCAGCCACACCAACATCTTCATTCCCGGGGAGGACATGGATGGCGAATACACCTATGAAGTGGGCATCGGAACATCGTGCTCCGCCACGGGTGTCGCCACCATAACCAACGTACCCCACGCACACGCGGGTGGCGACACCGCATTGGCCTATTGCTCCTGGGATAACCCGGACAACCTCTTCCTGAAGATCCCTGATTCACCGCAAAGCGGGGGTGCGTGGATGGTTCCGGGGGGCACCGTCTTCACTGGAACGCTCGACCCCGCAACGGCCCAGCCGGGCATCTTCCAATACATCGTGGACGGTACGGCTCCTTGCCCCAACGACACGGCCTTCATCTCCGTGGCGATCCCGCAGGCCGTGGACGCGGGTGCGGACAGCTCCATTGTGCTCTGCGTGGATGCCGCCCCCTTCAGCATGCGGACCCGATTGGGCGGGACCCCGGACGCCACCGGGAAATGGACCGATGTGGCAGGCATTACGGTGCCCGACCTCTTCGACCCGGCCACCGGGGCTATCGGCTTGTACACCTACACCGTGGCTGCCATACCCCCATGCCCGGACCAGAGCGCGATCCTTACGGTCAACGTGGACCCGCTACCGCAAGCTGGGCTGGACAGTTCCCTGGTGATCTGTGCCAACGGGGGCAACACCCCGCTCTTCCCGTTGCTCGGCGGGAGCCCGGACACCGGCGGCCACTGGCTCGCTCCGGACAGCTCCCTGCTGGACAACGGAATACTGGACCCCAGCCTGGAACATTCCGGTGATTACATGTATGTCACCATTGGTCCCGGTGCCTGCGCGCATCGTTCGGACACCGCCGTGGTAAACGTTCATATCGATCCGTTGCCGGTGATCTCCTTCACCGCCGAGCCGGACAGTGGCTGCAATCCCTTGGAAGTGACCTTCACCAATACCACGGACCCCATCTACGTGGGCGGACCCTGCGTTTGGGACCTTGGTGACGGCACCGACACCGTGCATGCCTGCGGCACGTTCACCCACACCTACGCCGAGGCCGGATGGTATCATGTGAAACTCAGGGTAACCACACCGCAAGGTTGCACGGACCAACTGATCGCGCCCGGCGCGGTACTGGTGGACCCCGCCCCGAAGGCCACGTTCACGTACACTCCGGACCCGGGGATCGCCGGGAACAGCAGGCTGGTCTTCACGGCCACCGACCCCCATGCGGTGGACTTCCACTGGACCTTTCCCGATGGGTCGGCTCCGAGCGGGATGCAAACGGCATACACCTTCCCTGACAAGATCGCCGATGAATACCTCGTCTGCCTCTCCGTGGCCGATCGCTACGGTTGCGCGGATACCCTCTGCGACACCATTCCCATCCTGGTGGCTAACCTATGGGTACCCAAGGCATTTACTCCGGACGGCAACGGAGTGAACGACATCTTCCTGCCTGTAACCGCCGACATGGCGCCGGAGGACTACCACCTGCGCATCTTTGACCGCTGGGGCCAGCTCTTGTTCGAAAGCACCGATCCGAACCGGGGTTGGGATGGAAGCGGCCTGCACGGCGGGCACACGGCCACCGGCATTTATGTTTGGCGATTGACGTTCAGGCCCCTTTATGCCGCTGATAAGATCGATCACTTCGGCACGGTCACGCTCCTGAAATGATGCCAACCCCGAACACACACAACCCATTGACCTCCATTCGACCAAGATCGTGAAAGTTACCCGTTCCGGACACAAGA
The DNA here is from genome assembly GCA_019912395.1 of Flavobacteriales bacterium. Classification (GTDB taxonomy): domain Bacteria; phylum Bacteroidota; class Bacteroidia; order Flavobacteriales_F; family PHOS-HE28; genus PHOS-HE28. Next base: position 23,587 of record JAIOIH010000042.1, read on the forward strand.
TCTGTGCGCCGGGATTATCTTGGCCAACCCATTTAGACGCAACCCTGCCATGGCTCCCCATCCCTACCCACCGATGAAGACGATCTTGACGACCCTTTTACTGGCCAGTGCCACGCTTGGATCCGTGCAGGCGCAAGGAGTGCAACTTTCAGTGGACGAGTACCAGGATATGAAGCTGCACGGTACGCTGCCTGCTGAATACAACGTGACCTACTCCACCCTTCCTCCGCCCAAGGTGCAAGCGGTGAACCAAGCAAAGGGCGGTGGAGGTGGCACCGGTGGCAATTGCAATTGCTGGATCGATCCGGACGATACGTACACGCTCGCCCTTCAACCGAATGATGACGGATCATCCGCGCAGATCACCCTGCCCTTTCAGTTCGATCTTTATGGGGACCTGTACAATACGTGCTATGTGAACAACAACGGCAACGTTTCCTTCCAAACCGCCTTCGGCACGTATTCCTCCCAAGCCTTTCCGAACAGCAACTTCAAGATGGTAGCTCCCTTCTGGGCGGATGTGGATACCCGGAACGGTGGGGGTACCGTGATGTACAAGCTCACCCCGAACGCGCTTTATGTGAACTGGGTGGATGTGGGGTATTACAACCAGCAGACCGACAAGCTCAATTCATTCCAACTGATCATCAGCGACGGAACCAACACCGATGTGGGCCTCGGCAGTACGGTATCCTTCTGCTACCGGGAAATGGAATGGACCACGGGCTCCGCTTCACAAGGCGTGAACGGCTTTGGTGGCGTACCGGCCACGGTGGGTGCCAACCGGGGGAACGGTATTGACTATATCCAGTTTGGCCGTTTCGATCATGCGGGCACCGATTACGACGGACCCTTCGGGGCGAATGATGGCATCAGTTGGTTGGACAACAAGAATTTCGTCTTCACCACTGCCGTGAGCACCCAGAACATTCCACCGATCGCCAGCGGCACCTCCCTCTGCGACACGGTGAACATTTGCGTGAACGAACTGGTGAACCTGGACGTGAACTTCCTTTCACCCGAACCGGACCAATTGACCACCGCGAGCTACTCCATCGTGCCACCGTTGAACGCGGTGATCACCGAAACGAACACCAGCCCTGCGAACACGGTCAACCTGAACCTCCAGTTCATTCCCTTGGTATCCGATACCGGCTACCACGTGATCACCTACACCGCCACCGATGACGGATTACCACCCTTGACATCCACGGTATCCGTGGTGTTCCGCGTCTTCTACACACCGGCCCCCCCCCCGGTGATCACGGGCGACACGATCGCCTGCGCAGGCCAAGGCGTACTGCTCACCGCCACGGGTGGATATGAGCATTACGTATGGGCCAACGGTTTCAATGGCGAAACCGTGCTGGTAGGCCCAGGCACCTACTACGTGGAGGCCAGCACCGGTGCCTGCATCCTGGTGTCCAACTCGATCGTGGTGCATGAAGCCCCCTCACCCAGCCCGGTGATCGACGGCGTTATGTTCAACTGCGGCGGTGACCCTGCCACGCTTTTCACCACGGAGACCTATGATGGCTATGCGTGGAGCAACGGCAGCCAAGACTCTACCATCAGCGTAGGTACGGGGACGTACAGCGTTACGGTGACCAACGAGTTCGGCTGCGAGGGCACCTCCGCCCCGGTGAACGTGCTGAGCGCGAACACGCCCACGGCCTTCTTCACCGGCGATCCCGGAGGTGATGTATTCCCCGGTACCACGGTGATCTACACCGATCACTCCAACGGAAATGGCGGCAACATCGTGAACTGGTCGTGGAGCACGGACTCCCTGGGCGGCGGTTCCGGTACCGAGTTCACGCTGACCTTCGACACACCGGGCACCTATCCGATCACCCTCACGGTGACCACGGCGGACGGCTGTACGCACGCCTACACGTATACCCAGATCGTGATCCCCACGGAGATCATCATCCCCAATGTGTTCAGTCCCAATGGCGATGGGCACAACGATGCCCTGGTGTTCGAGGGTGCGCAGTACTACCCGAACACGGCACTTTCCGTGTTCAACCGCTGGGGCCAAGAGGTGTTCACCAGTACGAACTACAAGAACACTTGGCGTCCTTCCAAGGACACGCCGGACGGCACCTACTATTACGTCCTGAAGCTCAACACGGGCAAGGAATTCACGGGCCACGTGACCTTGCTGCGCTGAGGCATCCCAGGCAAACCAAACGACGGAAGCCCCGCTGGTCGGGGCTTCCGTCCATCCGGACCCATCCATGAAGGTCATCGACCACCTGCGCCAAAGCAAGCGCACCCTGTTCTCGTTCGAGGTGCTTCCCCCGTTGAAGGGCAAGGACATCCGTTCCATCTATGCCGGTATCGATCCGTTGATGGAGTTCAAGCCGAGCTTCGTGAACGTGACCTACCACCGCGAGGAGGTGATCTACAAGGAGCGCGGGCAGGGCCTGCTGCAAAAGATCCGCCTGCGGAAGCGCCCCGGCACGGTGGGCATTTGCGCCATGATCAAGGCCAAGTACGACGTGGATACCGTGCCTCACCTGATCTGTGGCGGCTTTAGTCGCGAGGATACCGAGGATGCCTTGATCGAGCTCAATTTCCTGGGCATCGATAACGTGCTCGCCCTGCGCGGCGACCCGATCAAGAGCGAGCCCCACTTCATCCCGGAACGGGACGGGCACATGTACGCCGAGCATCTGATCCACCAGATCGCCGGACTGAACCGGGGCAAATACCTGTACGATGAAGAGCAGGAAGCAGCACCCACCAACCTCTGCATCGGTGCGGCGTGTTACCCCGAGAAACATGCCGAAGCCCTGAACTTGGCAACCGATATCGCCTACCTGAAACGCAAGGTGGATGCCGGAGCCGACTATCTGGTGACGCAGATGTTCTTCGACAACACGCGGTATTTTGATTTTGTGGAACGCTGCCGGAAGGAAGGGATCACCGTTCCCATCATTCCCGGCCTCAAGCCATTGACCAATCTCCGGCACGTGTCCTTCATCCCGAAGACCTTCAAGATCGACCTGCCGGACGATTACGCCCTCGAGCTGGTGAAATGCACCACGGACGAGGCCGTGAAAGCATTGGGGATCGAGTGGACGGTGCAGCAGGCCAGGGAACTACAGGCGCGCAACGTGCCCAGCCTGCACTTTTATACCATGGGCCGGTCGGAGGCGGTGCGCGCCATTGCTTCCCAGTTGTACTAGGCATGGGATCCCAGAACGGATCGCCGCTTCAATGGGCCGGGAGATCCGCCGATCCGAATTGCATTTCCACGCATTAGGTCAGCGCCACATTGTACCTTGCGTCCCATGCGCTCCCTCCCTTTTGCAGCCTTGATCCTGGCCACCCTCCCGGTCCTCTCCCAGACCGACTACGACCCCGAGATCATCCAACAGATCGCCCGCAATGAACAGCATCGCCCGCTGTTGGATGCTGCCCGAAGCAGTGGACCCGCCACGCGCGGCTTCGACATGAAATACCTGCGCTGCGCGTGGGAGCTGGACCCAGCAGTCCGTTACATCAGCGGCTCGGTCACCTCGTGGTTCACCGCCACTACGGACCTGGACGAACTGCTCTTCGACCTGAGCGACAGCCTGATGGTGGATGCCGTCACCCGGAACGGCAGTGCGCTCTCCTTTACCCACGGCACCAACGACCAACTGGTGATCACCTTGCCGACCACCGTCCCTGCCGGCCAACTGGATTCCGTAACGGTGACCTACCACGGGGTGCCGCCGAATACCGGCTTTGGGAGCTTCGAGACCGATACCCATGCGGGCGTGCCCGCGTTGTGGACGTTGAGCGAACCCTACGGTGCGAAGGATTGGTGGCCGTGCAAGCAAGACCTCAATGACAAGATCGACTCCCTCGATACGTATGTCACTTCGCCCGACAGCTACCGCGTTGCCGGCAATGGCCTGTTGATGGCCCCCGACACCTTGGGCGATCACATTACGTGGCATTGGCGGCATCGCCACCCGATCGCCCATTACCTCATCGCCACGGCGGTGACCAACTACCAGGTGGATGAGCAATACGCCCAGTTGAGCACGGACAGCCTGCTGATGCTGAGCTATGCCTACCCGGAGGACTTCAATTTGGTCTCCGGTGCAGCGACCTACCTGCTGCCGCGGATCACATTCTTCGACCAGCTCTTCGGGCCCTACCCGTTCGCCAACGAGAAATACGGTCACGCGCAATTCGGCTGGGGCGGCGGCATGGAGCACCAGACCATGAGCTTCATGGGTTCATTCCATCCCGAGATCATGGCCCATGAGCTGGCCCACCAGTGGTTCGGCGACAAGGTGACCTGCGGCAGCTGGGCCGATATCTGGCTGAACGAAGGATTCGCCACCTACCTCAGCGGCTTGGCCTACGAACACTTCTCCCCCAACTCCTGGAACATCTGGAAGCGGGACAAGATCCTCAGCGTCACCAGCCAACCGGATGGAAGTGTGTTCTGCCCGGACACGAACAACATCGGGCGGCTGTTCAGCAGCAGGCTCACCTACAACAAGGGAGCGATGGTGATCCACATGCTCCGCTGGGTTTGTGGGGATAGCGCATTCTACCAAGGCGTCCGCAATTATTTGGAGGACCCCGACCTGGCCTACGGCTCGGCCACCACCGCCGATCTGCAAGCTCATTTGGAAGCCACTTCAGGACTGGACCTCACCGGCTTTTTGGCGGATTGGTTCACGGGTGAAGGCTATCCCTCTTACACCACCATCTGGTCGCAGGATGCTGCCGGGGTGGTCACCGTCTCGCTTTCCCAGGTCACCTCTCACCCATCGGTGGACTTCTTCGAACTGCCCGTGCCCTTGCGCTTCAGCGCTGGCGGCATGGACAGCACGGTAGTATTGGACAACACCAGCAACGACCAGCTCTTCTACTTCCACCTGCCTTTCGCCGTGGATACGGTGGCCTTCGACCCGGATCGCTGGCTGATCAGCGCCCAGAACTTCACCACCTCCGTGGCGGACCTCGGTGCTGATCGTTCCGCCTTGGTCCTCTTCCCCAACCCCGCCAAGGACCGGATCACGTGGAACGTGCCTGCTTCGTTCCCAATGCTGAGCGCACGCGTGCTCGATGCGCTGGGCCGGGTGGTGATGAGCGCGAACCCCAGAGCCGGCAGCCTGGACATCTCGGAGCTTTCCCACGGCAGCTACCTGCTGGAATTGCGAGGGCCTTCGGGGCCGCTGCGGGCGCGCTTCGTCAAGGAGTGATCAGCCCCGCCAACATGCGAGCAACGTACTTGCCGATCACATCGAACTCCACGTTCACCGGATCGCCGGGCATCAGCGATCGGAACGTGGTATGCGCGTAGGTGTAGGGGATCACTGCTACGCTGAAGGAAGATCCTTCGAGCGCCGCGATGGTGAGGCTCACGCCGTTCAGGCATACGGAACCCTTATCCACCAACAGCTCGCTTCTTTTTGGCAAGGCGAACGTGAACCACCAACTCCCGTCGCGCTCCTCCACTCCGGTACACGTCACCAGGGTGTCCACATGGCCTTGCACCATGTGTCCATCGAGGCGGTCGCCGATGCGCAGGCTGCGCTCCAGGTTCACGCCATCCCCGGCCTTGAGCGCACCGAGATTGCTGCGTTGCCGGGTCTCTTCCACGGCCGTTACGAGGAAGCGGTCATCCAGCACTTCCGTCACCGTGAGGCAGACGCCGTTGTGCGAAACGCTCTGGTCAACGCGCAGGTCCGGTGCCATGCGCGCTTTGATAACAAGATCGGTGTTGCTGCCAGCAGTGTTCACTTCCACCACCTCGCCCACTTCCTCCACGATACCGGTGAACATCAATTCTGCTGCGCGTGGTTGCCTCCGAGGAGGTGAACATAGCCTTTCAGCACTTCCGGCACGGTGCCTTCCAGCCGCTTGAAGAAGACCTTGCAGACGTAGAAGTACACGCCGTCCGGCACGGGCTCGCCCTCATTGTTCAAGGTGCCGTTCCACTTGATCTCGGGATCCTGCGTGGTGAAGATCACCTGTCCCCAACGATTGAAGACCTGCAGGTCGATCTCCTTCACGCCCCGGTAGGGGAAGGGGATGAAAAAGTCGTTCACACGATCGCTGTTCGGCGAAAAGACGTTCGGCAAGGTGTATTCCGGACAATTGTCACCGCACACCTGGTTGCTGAAGTCGCTCTCGTTGCCCACGGTATCGATCGCGGTGACCACGTAACAGCCGGCCACCGAACTGCCATCGGTATGGTTGAAGGTGGTATCCTCCGCGCCGGTGATGGTATGGATCAGCTCCATGTCGCCACCCAAGCTGTCGGTGAAGTAGATGTTGTAGCGCCAGGTATCATTCGCGCAGCTGTTGTTGGGGTTGTTCCACGTGAGCGTGTTCAACGGGATCTCGCAATCGTTCACGATGGTAAGCGTGGGTGGGCACGGCGGCGTGAGATCCACGGGTACTGTACAGGTCTCTTGGCTGAAGTTGATCAGCGGCGAAATGATGGCCGGATCATCATACGCGCCGTAGGCCTTCACGTAGTAGCAGTACTCCTCGCCGTTCACCAGGCCGGTATCAACATATTCCGGCGTGGTGGTGCTTCCGATAAAGGTGAACACCCCGCCGATCTGCCGGTACACATCGAATTGCGTGTTGATCCATGGCGTTGCATGCGTGATGTGCAGGGTGACCTGCTCGTCGTTGGGTTCGGGTACAAGGAACAGGCTGGACGCCGTATTGCTCGGTCCGACCAGCGTATTGCCATTGTCGCCGTACAGATCCACGCGGTAGGCATGTCCGGTGGTACGGGTATCCAGTCCTTGATCCAAAAAGGTCGTGTCGGGATGGGCGAGGTACGGCGATGTGGAACTTGTATGGATCAACTGGTTGGCTGTGGAAAGGCCATCGCCACGGTAGAGCTTGAAGAGATACGGGCCGGGGAATTGCGCAGTGTCCAGATCGAAGGCATTGCTCCAGCGTATGGTATCCTCCCCGGCGCTGTTGTCCGTTATGCCCACGCTCACGTGCGTCATGATGGGTACATCGCGCTGCAGCAGGTTGCAGAATTCCTCGCTGGCGTAGCTCTGGGCGCCATCCGCGAAGGTGGCCACCACCATGTAGCAATAGGTGATCCCGAAGGCCAGACCGGCATCGGTATAGGACGTACTGTTCACTCCGGTTGTGCTCCCGATGTATTGGTAGCCCGTGTAGGCCGGAACGCCCGTCTCACAAGGCCCGTGTACAAAGCCGAAGGAACCCTGCCTGCGATAGATGCGATAGCCGTTGGCATTGGAGCATACGCTCGCGTCCCACGCCAGTTGCATCACACCACCGTCCGGCGTTGCCGTTGGGTTCTGCGGGGCCGGTGCCACCACGGTGATGAACATCGTTTCGTAATCCTGCAACTGCACCACGTTGTAATTGTCGCGTGCAGTGAAGACCACTTGGTAGGGCTGTTGCCTGACGTGGGAGCAGTTGGTATTCCACCCGAAGGTGCCAAAAACGATGTTCTGGGAAGGGGAGGAATTGAAGATCGCCGGAGAACTGGTTACTTGGAACGGCCCTCCAAGGGCATCCAGCGTGATGGTCTGTCCGGCATCGGGGTCCGTGGCCTGCACGCTGAAGGTGAGCAAGGTGCCCGCCTCCACGCAGGTGTCGTTCACCTCCGCGATCACGGGCGGTCTGTTGTTGCATGGCCCCACGATCACCTGCATGTCGCGCTCCACCCAGCCGATGCTGACCCAATGCCCGTTGATCAGGCGCCATTCGCGCACGATGAAAGCGATGTTGTAGATCCCGGATTGTTGCGGGGCATCCCAAGTAATGGTGCCGGTAACGGGATCGATGGAATACTGGTTGTTCGCTCCGGGCATCACCTGGTTCGGGAACTGGTACCCGGGGATCGGATCGCCAAAGCCATCCCCGTTCAGGTCGCCCCCCAAGCAGACCACCGTTTCGAATGAAAGGCTGTCCCCATCGGTATCGTAGGCGCCCGGGTTATGCACCCATAGTTGGCCAAGGCAGGCGTTCTGGATGGGCGGATTGAGGAAACGGGGGCTGCAATTGTTGCCCGCCACGCTGATCACCAGCTGGGTCTGCACGCACATCGGCACGTTCACCGAGCCGGGAATGTTCACCACATCGGCCACGCGGTTGGGGTCGATGTACTGCAGGAGATAAACGCCCGGACCGGGATAGACGTGCTGGTGGATGTAGAGGTTCCGCTGGGTGCTGATCCCCGCCACAACTACCGGTGTTGCTGAATCCCTTTGTATGGTGTCCAACGGTGTTCCATCGCCCCAATCCAAGATGAACTCCGGCCGGTCCGCTTGGGAGTTGGGGTTGGTGTAGGTGATGATGGTGACCTCGTAAGTCAAGCCGCTGTCACTGCCCACATGGCACACCAGAATTTCACCCGCTTCATTGTGGGTGGCACGTGCCGTAAAGGCAAGGGCCAGCAGGACGCATGCCACAAGAGCGCGGAGAAAGCCGTTCATAGTTGCTACAAAGTACGTGAATTTCGGGGCTTGTAGTTGTGGCATTGGATACCGTTGCATGATCGAGAGGTACCGTTGGCCGGTGCGTTCCGCTGGAATTGCGGGCTCCGCCCATCGCGATATGATCAAGGGACGGGCAGGTGCGCCACTTGGGGAAGTTATCTTCGGCCTCTCTTTTGCCCACCACATAACCCGTTCAAGGCCATGCTTCAGATCACCAAGACCACTCGTGTTTCCGGTGCCAAGGATCTCTTGGTGATCCTGACCGACAACGCCCAATTGCGGGGCATCGGCCTGGAGCGCAACGACCACCAATACCTTCTGGAACAGTTGAAGGACGAGCCGCTGATGGCCACCTGCGACATCAGTGGCCGCCTGGTGATGGTACACCAAGTGCGCAAGGGGAGCACCTCCCAGCAATTGGAGCGCGCCCGACAGGCCGGCAACGCCATGGCCCTGAAGCTGATCGCGACCAAGCGGGAAGAGGCACAGGCAGTGAGCTTGCAGGGTGATCCCGCGCTCACCTTGGCCTTGCTTGAAGGCGCCACCTTGGGCGCATATACCTTCAACCGCCACAAAACGGGCGACCAGCCACGCACCTTGAAAAAGCTGGGGCTGATCGCTACGGAAGTGAAGGCCCCGGCCCTGCAGGAATTGCTGGACGTATGCGAGGCCAACCTCACCGCCCGCGACCTGGTGAACGAACCCGTTTCGCACCTCAGCGCCGTGCAGCTTGGCCAAGCAGCGCAGAAGCTCGGGAAAAGTGCCGGCTTCACCACTAAGGTGATGAACAAGAAGCAGATAGAAGCTGAAAAGATGGGCGGCCTGCTCGCGGTGAACCAAGGCAGCATCGATCCGCCAGTGTTCATCGTAATGGAATGGAAGCCGAAAGGCGCGGTGAACAAGAAGCCGGTGGTGCTGGTGGGCAAAGGCGTGGTGTATGACACCGGTGGCCTCAGCCTGAAGCCCACGCCCAACAGCATGGACGCGATGAAATGCGACATGGCAGGCGCCGCCGCGGTGATCGGAGCGATCACCGCCGTGGCCAAGCGCAAGCTCCCCGTGCATGTGGTGGCCTTGGTGCCATCCACGGATAACCGCCCCGGTGGAAGGGCCTTCGCCCCCGGCGATGTACTGAAGATGCACAGCGGCCTCACCGTGGAAAACCTCAACTCCGACGCGGAAGGTCGCTTGATCCTGGCCGATGCGCTCAGCTACGGCGAACGCTACGATGCCGAGACCATCTTCACCATTGCCACCCTCACCGGGGCTGCATCCCGGGCCATCGGCACCTACGGCACCGTGACCATGGGCACCGCCACGGAACAGCAGTTCGCCCTGCTTCACGAGGCTGCCGACTCCACATATGAGCGCGTGGCCCGCATGCCTTTCTGGGATGAATACGGGGAGGAGATCAAGAGCGATATCGCCGATATGAAGAACATCGGCGGTCCGCTGGCAGGCCAGATCACCGCCGGGAAGTTCCTGGCGCGCTATACCACCAAACCCTTCATCCACCTCGACATCGCGGGTCCCTCTTTCCTGGACAAACGCGACCATTACCGCACCAAGGGCGGCTCCGGAGTAGGGGTGCGCCTGTTGTTCGAATTCATCAAGCGCCGGGCATCGGCCAAGTGACCACCTGACCATGACCGAAGGACCAGTGCGTGTGGGCATCAGTTGCGGAGACCTCAACGGTATCGGCCTTGAGGTGATCTTGAAAACCTTCGAGGACTCGCGGTTGTTGCAGGAGATCACCCCGGTGCTGTACTGCGGCGCCAAGGCTGTCAGCGTCCATCGCAAGTACATGGGCGGTGGTGAGCAAATGCAGGTGAACGGCATCGCGAACGCGCAGGATGCCATACCGAAAAAATTGAACGTGGTGCATGTCTGGGAGGATGAAGCACCCATTGAGCCCGGCGTACCCTCGGGCACAGCGGCCAGCTATGCCATCCAGAGCCTGGAAGCCGCAGCCCAGGACCTGAGCGCCGGCAAGGTGGACGTGCTGGTGACCGCCCCCATCGACAAGCACAGCATGGAGCAGGCGGGCTTCGCTTTTCCCGGCCACACGGAATTCCTGGCCCACATGGCCGGCGGGGATGCCGAGGTGCTGATGCTCCTGGTGAGCGAGAACTTGCGCGTGGGCACCGTTACGGGGCACATCCCCCTGAAGGACGTGGCCAATGCCGTCACCACGGAACGGATCCTGATAAAGGCCCGCCTGATGCACCAAAGCCTGGAACGTGATTTTGGGATCAACGGCCCCAAGATCGCCATCCTGGGCCTCAACCCGCACGCCGGGGACAGCGGCACCCTTGGCAGCGAGGACAAGGAGCGCATCCTGCCCGCAGTGCGCAAGCTCAACGAGGAGGGTATCCTCGCCATGGGTCCATTTCCCGCTGACGGCTTCTTCGGAAGCGGCAGCTACACCCACTTCGATGGCGTGCTGGCCATGTACCACGACCAGGGCCTCGCCCCGTTCAAGGCGCTCAGCTTCGGCCATGGGGTGAACTACACCGCCGGCCTGCCCATCGTACGCACCAGCCCCGACCACGGCACGGGCCTCGATATTGCGGGAAAGGGCGTCGCCGATGAGGGTTCGTTCCGCCATGCGGTATGGCTGGCCTGCGATATCCTGCGGAGTCGGGAAGCCTACAAGGCCATGACGGCCAACCCGTTGCAGCCACAGAAGCGGGAGAAGGAAAGGAAGCAGCGCTAGGCTGACGGAAGCCTGAAGGCCGGACGTTCCCCGCATCACGGGTATCCGTGGTCGCGCGTCTTCGAACAGCCCCACTATGGGAGGCACCCCCGCTACGTTCCGTGTGGGCTTCCGCTCGTTCGCGCCGATGCTCGCACACCGGGTTCGGCCGCATCGTGCCCGGGGTAGCGGGGCATCGGCCGTGGCACCCCATGAATGGGCCGGGCCAAATTGCGTCTTTCGAATTGGTGGTTTGATCGCACATACCCCGGATCTCCGTACATTTGCCGGTCCTTTCCGGAAAAGGACCCTTCCCGATGGAAGCGCTATCAGAACATACCATCGCCTTCAGCGGCTTGAAGGACGGCACACACGAGTTTGACTTCGTGCTGGGGCCGGCCTTTTTCACCGCCACCGGCGTGGAGGAATTCCTGGGCGGGGAGGCGAGCATGCATGTGAGATTGGAGAAGAGCAGCCATCTGCTGGTAACGTTGATCCATGTGGACGGCCACATCAATATGCTGTGCGACCACTGCAACGCGCCGATGGAACAGCCGATCAAGGGCGACCAACGGCAGATCTTCAAGCTCTCCGCCGAGAACGAGACCGATGACGACGAGCTGGTGAGCATCGATCCGGGCGCGCATGAGATCAACCTGACGCACTACATTTTCGAGTGCATCAGCCTGCACCTGCCCATTCGGCACGTCCATGCCCCCGGCCTGTGCGACCCTGAAGTGGAGGTTGCCCTGGAAAAGGTGCAAATACACCATGAACCCACACCGGACCCGCGCTGGGCCGTGTTGAACAAATTGAGGAACAAGACCGCTTGAACGCTTTCATAGCCCCTAGACCATGCCAAATCCGAAACGCCGACACTCGAAAACCCGCACTGCGAAGCGCCGCACGCACCAAGTGGCGGGCACACCCACGCTGAGCACCTGCGGCACCACTGGTGAGACGCATCTTCGCCACCGCGCCTACAAGGTGGGCGATGACCTGATGTACCGCGGGAAGGTGGTGGCCACCAAGGCTTCCGAAGAGTAAACCCGCACGTGACGTCCCCGGAACCTCGCATGAGGATAGGTGTGGACATCATGGGCAGCGACCACGGTCCGCTGGTGCCCATTCGTGCCTCCGTGCAGGCCGTAAAGGAGCTGCCGGAGGAGGTACGCCTTGTGCTGATCGGTGATGAGCACACGATCCGCGAAGGTTTGAGCGCGGAGGGCGCTGATGCCGCCCGTTTCGATATCGTTCCCAGTCGGGACGATATCACCATGAGCGATCATGCCACCAAGGCCTTGGCAGCCAAGCCTGAGAGCAGTATCGCGATCGGCTTCCGGCTGCTGAAGCAGGGCGAACTGGACGCCTTCGCCAGCACGGGCAACACCGGTGCCATGCTGGTGGGCAGCGTAATGGTGATGAAACCCTCGCCCGGCGTGCTGCGCCCCTGCATCACCAGCATCCTTCCCAAGGAGGACGGCAGTTTCGGCCTGCTGGTGGACGTGGGTGCCAATGCGGATTGCAAACCTGAGGTGCTTTTCCAGTTCGGCCTGCTCGGCTCGCTCTTCGCCAAGCACGTCTATGGGATCCCCCGCCCGAAGGTTGGCTTGTTGAGCATTGGTGAAGAGGAGAAGAAGGGCAATGCACTCACCCTTGCGGCCCACGCACTGATGAAAGGCACCGAGCGCTTCAACTTCATCGGCAATGTGGAGGGTCGCGATCTTTTCCATGACAAGGCGGACGTGGTGGTGTGCGACGGATTCACGGGAAACGTGGTGTTGAAGGCCCTGGAGGGTTTCCATGAGCTGGTGAAGAACCGAGTTGGCAATGACCCCTTCCTGGAACGATTCGATTATCAGAACTACGGCGGTACACCGGTGCTCGGAGTGGACGGATGCGTGATCATCGGGCACGGCATCAGCAACGCGCATACGGTGAAGAACATGGTGCTTTTCACCCGTAAAGTGGTGGAAAGCAAATTGCACCAGCATATCCACCAAGCGTTCCAGTGACCATCTTGCGCCATAAAGTCCCCGACTGAGGCAAAGCGGGCATCCCGACCATGAACACCACAGCCGCGATCACCGCCGTACACGGATACGTTCCCGAGTTCGTCCTGACCAATGCCATCCTGGAAACGATGGTGGATACCAACGACGCGTGGATCACCGAGCGCACCGGCATCAAGGAGCGCCGAATACTGAAAGGCAAGGACCAGGGGGTGAGCGTGATGGCCGTGGAGGCCGTGAAGGGCCTTTGCGCCAAACGCGGCATCGACCCCATGGAGATCGACCTGTTGATCTGCTGCACGGTGACCCCTGACATGCAATTCCCCGCCTCGGCGAACATCATCTGCGACAAGGCCGGGGCGAAGAACGCCTGGGGCTTCGACCTCAATGCCGCCTGTTCCGGTTTCCTCTATGGGCTGGTGACTGGATCGCAGTTCATTGAGACCGGTAAGTGCAGGAAGGTGGTGGTGGTGGGTGCGGACAAGATGAGCAGCATCATCGACTACACGGACCGGTCCACCTGCATCATATTCGGGGATGGCGGCGGGGCGGTGCTGCTGGAGCCGAACACCGAGGGACTGGGCGTGGTGGACAGCATTCTGCGGTCCGACGGCAGCGGTTGCGAGTTCCTTCATCAGAAGGCCGGCGGTTCCATGCGCCCGGCGAGCATCAGGACCGTGGAGGCCAAGGAGCATTTCGTACACCAGGAGGGCAAGGCGGTGTTCAAGTTCGCGGTGACCAACATGGCCGATGTAAGCGCGGAGATCATGGAGCGGAACAAGCTCTCCAGCGACGATGTGGCCTGGCTGGTGCCGCACCAGGCGAACAAGCGCATCATCGACGCCACGGCCCATCGCATGGGGCTTGACGATAGCAAGGTGATGCTGAACATCCAGAAGTACGGCAACACCACCTCCGGCACCATTCCCCTCTGCCTGTGGGAGTGGGAGAGCCGATTGAAAAAGGGGGACAACCTGATCCTCTCCGCGTTCGGAGGGGGCTTTACTTGGGGTGCGATCTATCTCAAATGGGCCTACGGCTCCTGAACCACCGACTTTTCTACCTTGGCCCTCCGAGGCCGGAACCCATTCCATGGAACCCATGAACATCACCCAGATCCAGGACCTGATCAAATTCGTTGCGAAAAGCGGTGTAAGCGAGGTGGAGATCGAGCAGAAGGACTTCAAGATCACCATCAAGGCGGCCAGTAAGAAGGAGACTCCCGTGCAGGTGTACGCACAGCCGCAGTACGCTCCTGCGCCTTTGCCTGCCCCTGCTCCGGCCCCGGCAGCCCAAGTGCCCGCCGCTGCTGCTCCCGCTCCTGCAGCGGACAGCAAGTACATCACCATCAAATCACCGATGATCGGCACCTTCTATCGCGCCGCCGGGCCGGGCAAGCCGATCTTCGTGAACGTGGGCGACGAGATCAAGCCGGGCAAGACCATTTGCATCATCGAGGCCATGAAGCTCTTCAACGAGATCGAGAGCGAGGTGAGCGGCAAGATCGTAAAAGTGCTGGTGGACGATGCCAAGCCGGTGGAGTACGACCAGCCGTTGTTCCTGGTGGATCCCTCGTAGACTTTCACCACAGAGGCACAGGGACACAGAGAAGAACATGAAGGTGGCGATCGCATACACGATGTCCACTTCCCCGCATTTTGCATTCTCCGCGCCACGGCGTCTCCGCGGCCAATTCTCTTCCTCCCCATGTTCAAGAAGATCCTCATAGCCAACCGCGGCGAGATCGCTCTCCGGGTGATCCGTACCGCCCGCGAGATGGGCATCAAGACGGTGGCCGTGTACAGCACCGCCGACCGGGAGAGCCTGCACGTGCGCTTCGCGGACGAGGCCGTCTGCATCGGTCCCCCGCCCAGCAAGGACAGTTACCTGAACATGAGCCGCATCATTGCGGCGGCGGAGATCACCAATGCCGATGCCATCCATCCGGGATATGGCTTCCTCAGTGAGAACGCCAAGTTCAGCAGGATCTGCCAGGAACACGGCATCAAGTTCATCGGTGCGTTGCCCGAACAGATCGAGGCCATGGGCGACAAGGCCACGGCCAAGAGCACCATGATCGCCGCCGGCGTGCCTTGCGTGCCCGGCACGGAGGGCTTGGTCACGGACCTCGATGTAGCGAAAAAGGAGGCCAAGAAGATCGGCTATCCGGTGATCCTGAAGGCCACTGCCGGTGGTGGTGGCAAGGGGATGCGCCTGGTATGGAAGGAGGAAGAGTTCGAGGAAGCCTTCGAGAAAGCCAGCCAAGAGGCAGGGGCCGCCTTCGGCAACGCCGGCATGTACATGGAGAAGTACATCCTGGAACCACGCCACATCGAGATCCAGATCGCGGGGGACCAGTACGGTACCTTCTGCCACATGAGCGAGCGCGACTGCAGCATCCAGCGCCGCCACCAAAAACTCGTGGAGGAGACGCCAAGTCCCTTCATGACCAAGGCACTGCGGAAGAAGATGGGCGAGGCCGCCATCAAGGCTGCGGCCAGCGTGAACTACGAGGGTGTGGGCACCGTGGAATTCCTGGTGGACAAGGACCGGAACTTCTACTTCATGGAGATGAACACGCGGATCCAGGTGGAGCACACCATCACCGAGGAGGTGATCGACTTCGACCTGGTGCGGGAGCAGATCAAGATCGCATCCGGCATCCCCATCAGCGGACTCAACTACGAGCCCACGCGCCACAGCATCCAGTGCCGGATCAACGCGGAGGACCCCTTCAACGATTTCCGCCCCAGCCCGGGCAAGATCCAGAGCTATCACAGCCCAGGTGGCCACGGTGTGCGCATTGATACGCACGTTTATGCGGGCTACACCATCCCGCCGAACTACGACAGCATGATCGGCAAGCTGATCGTGAGCGCACAGACGCGCGAGGAGGCGTTGGCCAAGATGGAGCGTGCGCTGAGCGAATACGTGATCGAAGGCGTACACACCAGCATTCCCTTTCATTTGCAGCTCCTGCGGAACGAGAAGTTCCGTGCCGGGGAGTACACCACGAAGTTCCTGGAGAATTTCGAGCTCAAGATTCCTTGAGGACTGCGCATTGAACTACCGCCGGCCGGTACAGGGTGGTACCGAGCACTGTGGGTGAGCACGGCACGCTGCCCATTGATCTACCGCAAGACGCCCGATACGCAATACCTTTCGCATTCATGAAGTGGTACTCGAAGGTCCTGTTGGTCTTGTTCATCATCCTGCTGATCGCGGGCTGGTTCCGCTATTTCTGGGTGTTTGGTGAAGGGGCCAAGGCCGGACAATTGAACTATGTGGTCAAGAAGGGCATCCTCTTCAAGACCTACGAGGGCAAGCTGATCCAGACCGGCATCCGCGCACAGGGTGCTTCCCTGAACTCATACGAGTTCGAATTCTCCGTCGGGAACAAGCGTATTGCGGAAGAGCTGATGGCCCGCAGCGGCGACCAGTTCACCCTGCACTACAAGGAATACCTCGGTGCATTGCCCTGGCGCGGCCATACCGTGTACGTGGTGGACAGTATCATCTCCTCGGAAAAAGTGGAGCATTGAAACTGCCAGGGGCAGAGCGACGCATTCGTACTCGCGAAAAACGCGAGCGCGTGCTTCAGGATCTAAATTGCCGCATGGGTCGCCGCTCATTTTACGCCGTGTTGCTCTGCTGTGCCACGTTGCTGGTGCTTCGCTCCTCTGCCCCCCCGCGCCAAGCGCTCACCTGGGATGTCTTCGGGTACTACCTCTATCTGCCGGCCACCTTCATCCATCACGACATTGCCTTGGAGGACCATGCTTGGTTGGACGAGGTGATGACCCGTTACGAGCCCTCCGCCACGCTCTATCAGCTGGTGGACGGTCCGGATGGCAAGCGCGTGATCAAGTACAGTGCGGGCATGGCGGTGTTGTACGCACCATTCTTCTTCATCGCACAAATAGCCGCTCCGTTGCTTGGATATCCAGCGGATGGCTTCTCTCCTCCCTATCAGTTCATCATTGCCTTCGGATGCTTGCTCTATGCAATGTTGGGCCTGTTCGTCCTGCGCAGGGTGCTGCTGCATTTCTTCAGCGATACCTGGGCCGCGTTATTGATCGCACTGATCGTCCTCGGTACGAACTACCTGCAGCTCACCGCGTGGGACGGTACGCTGCTGACGCACACACCGCTTCTTCTGCTTTACGCATTGCTGCTGTGGGCCACGATCCAATGGCACGAAAAGCCCAGGCTTCGCAGTGCATTGCTCCTTGGTGCCACGGCCGGGTTGATCACCCTCGTGCGGCCCTCGGAAGGCATCTGTGTCTTGATCCCCTTGCTCTGGCTTCCGGCAGGTGCCCATGGCTGGAAGCGAAAATGGGGGCTGTTGAGGTCCCATGTGGGCCATGTTGCATTGGCGGCATTGGCGTTCATCGCGGCGGCCTCTCCACAACTGTTCTATTGGCACGCCGTCACCGGTGACTGGATCTTCTACTCCTACGTGAACCCGGGTGAAGGCTTTGACTTCCTGCCACCGCACATCACCGACTTTCTCTTCAGTTACCGCAAAGGCTGGCTCCTGTACACCCCGTTGATGCTCTTCGCCATTGCGGGCTTGCCCTTGTTGTGGCGGCATCATCGCGAAGCATTCTGGGCAATGCTCGTCTTTCTCCTCGTGGATCTCTGGGTGATCTCAGCGTGGAGCTGCTGGTGGTACGCCGGCGGTTCCTTCAGCTCACGCTCATTAGTGCCGGCCTATGTGGTCCTGGCCATCCCTCTGGGGCTCGCCCTGCAGTGGATCCATCAGCGAAAAGCGCTGCGATGGCCCACAGGCCTGCTGATCGGGTTGCTTGTCTTGCTCAACCTCTTCCAAACCTGGCAATGGCAACGGCGCATCCTGCCCAAGGACCGTATCACCAAGGGCTACTACTGGGCGATCTTCGGTCGAACCAGCATACCCGAAGGCGCGGAAAACCTGTTGATGGTGGAACGCTCCGCCGCTTCGGAGGAACACTTTACCGATGAGGCGCGGTACACCGGGCACGAGCTCTGCCATTACACCTTCGATGACCAACCGGACAGCCGTTTCAGCTTTACCGCCGAAGTGCCATGGACACCCGGGCCGGACGTGCCCTTTTCCCAGCTGACCAAGAAGGACCATGCTTGGCTGCGCGCCACTGCACGTCTTTGGGTAGGCGACAGCATCCCCGATGCGCCGCCACCGGTGATGGTAATGACCTTCCACCACGATGGCGAGACCTACCAGTACCGCACCTGCGAATGGAAGATCCCCCCGGGTACGAGAAATGCGTGGGTACCGATCACCATGGATTACCTCACGCCGGAGGTACGATCAACGAAGGACAACCTGAAGGTGTACATCTGGAACGAGCACGGTGGCCCTTGGCACGTGGACGACCTGAAGGTGGAGGTTTGGGAACGGAAGTGAGCTGCTCGCTTGCGTACGATGCTCTTGAGTGGCTGGGATCCACCGGAACCCGCCAGGGGCGGACACATGCGAACGCACCCGCGAAAAACGCGCGCACGGGCCATGGGACATCCCTACGGCACTCCGGCTCGCGAAAAACGCAAGCGCTTTCCTTGGTCAGGAACAACGTGCCCGGCCCTTACCTTTGCACGGTCCGCCGCGCACCCGTAGGTTCGCACGGAAATTGAACAATACATGGGCACCCCGCAGGACTTTCTCCCGGTGATCATCCAGGTGATCATCGCCGCAAGCTTTGTGGGCGTGGCTTTGGGCGCGGCTGCATGGATCGGACCGAAGCGCGGAGGCAAGCACAAGGAAGCCAGCTTCGAATGCGGCATCGAACAACAAGGCAATGCCCGCGCACCCTTCTCGGTGAAGTACTTCCTCATCGCCATTCTTTTTGTGCTCTTCGATGTGGAGATCATCTTCCTCTATCCCTGGGCGGTGAACTTCAAGGCACTGGGCTGGTTCGGCTTGATGGAGATGATGGTATTCCTGAGCTTTGTATTGGCGGGTTTCTTCTATGTGATCAAGAAGGGTGCCCTGAAGTGGGAATAAGGACGATGGCCCCATCTCCCGTACTCCCTTTCCTTCGTAGCGCAAAATGAGCGAGAAAAAAGACCACCTGGCCCCCACCCAAAAACGGGAAAAGCCCACCATCGTGGAACCGCCTCCCGGAACCATGGGCACGGGCTTCTTCACCACCAGCATGGACAAGGCCATCGGCCTGGCCCGCAAGAACAGCCTCTGGCCGTTGCCCTTCGCCACGAGCTGCTGCGGCATCGAGTTCATGAGCACCATGAGCTCGCACTACGACCTCAGCCGCTTCGGCATGGAGCGCCTCAGCTTCAGCCCGCGCCAAAGCGACCTGCTGATGGTGATGGGCACCATCGCCAAAAAGATGGGGCCGGTGCTCCGCGAGGTGTACACCCAGATGGCTGAACCGAAATGGGTGCTCAGCATGGGCGCGTGTGCCAGCAGCGGCGGCATATTCGACAGTTACAGCGTGCTCCAGGGCATCGACCGCGTGATCCCCGTGGACGTCTACATTCCCGGTTGCCCGCCCCGGCCCGAACAGGTGATCGACGGCATCCTGAAGATCCAGGAACTGGCCCAGAACGAAAGCCTGCGTCGCCGCTACAGCAAGGAATACGAAGACCTCCTCACCAAGTACAAGATCGACTGAGCCGTGCCAGCATTCACCATCAACGCAGAACGCGATCAACTTGCGATCGACCGGCTCACCGAGCAGCTCGGCGCGGACGGCTTCACCCACGAGCGTTTGTACGATACGATGTGCTTCGTGGTGGCGAAGGAGAAGGTCCATGAGACCCTCGCCTTCCTCCGCAACGAGCTGGACTTCAACTTCCTCACCTCGATGTGCGGCATGCACTTCCCCGGACTGGAACTGGAGCTGGGGGCGGTGTACTTCCTGCACAGCATGCGCAACGGGCACCGCATCCGTGTGAAGACGCATGTATCCTTGAAGGAGGCTGAACTGCCCACGGTCACCGACCTATGGCCCACCGCGAACTGGATGGAGCGTGAAACATGGGATTTCTTCGGGATCGATTTCGTCGGCCACCCGAACATGAAACGGATCTTGAACATGGAGGATTTCCCGGCGTTCCCCATGCGCAAGGATTACCCCTTGGAGGACCCCACGCGCGAGGACAAGAACGATACCTTTTTCGGACGATGAGCGATACCATGGCACGCCCCGATCTTTGGAAAGAGGATCATGTGGAAGGCAAAGGCCTGAACGAGCTCACCACGCTCAATCTCGGTCCCACCCACCCGGCCACGCACGGTATATTCCAGAACGTGCTCACCTTGGACGGGGAGATCATCCTCGACACCGAGCAGACGATCGGCTACATCCACCGGGCTTTTGAAAAGATCGCCGAACGCCGGCCGTTCTACCAGATCACCACGCTCACCGACCGGATGAACTACTGCAGTGCGCCGATCAACAACTTCGGCTGGCTCATGGCGGTGGAGAAGCTGCTCGGCATCGACCTGCCCAAGCGCGTGGACTACATGCGCGTGATCATCATGGAGCTGTCGCGGATCACCGACCATATCATCTGCAACACCATCATCAGCCAGGACGCGGGGGCCACCACGCCCTTTCTCTACTATTACCAGTGGCGCGAACGCATCTACGAGATCTACGAGGAGATCTGCGGCGCGCGCCTTACCACCAACATGGGCCGCATCGGCGGGTTCGAGCGCAACTTCAGCGATCTCGCCTGGGAGCGTACCCGCGCCATCATCAAGGAACTGCCCGCCGCATTGGACGAGTTCGACAAGCTACTGGTGCGCAACCGGGTGTTCATGGACCGGTGCATCAACTGCGGCCCCATCAGCGCCGAGCGCGCCTTGGCATACGGTTTCACCGGGCCCAACCTGCGTGCGGCCGGTGTGGATTACGACGTGCGCGTGGCCGACCCCTACAGCAGTTACGAGGACTTTGATTTCAAGATCCCCGTCGGCAAGAGCGGCGATGTCTATGACCGCTTCACCGTGCGCCAGGAGGAGATGCGCCAGAGCATTTCCATTATCCGTCAAGCACTTGAAAAGATCGACAAGATCGCTGACAAGACCACCTACCATGCCGATGTACCCGATTGGGTGCTGCCGCCGAAGCAGGAGGTCTACAACGACATGGAGGCCCTGATCTACCACTTCAAGATCGTGATGGGCGAGACGGAGATACCGGTAGGCGAGGTCTACCACTGCGTGGAAGGCGGCAACGGCGAGCTCGGCTTCTACATCGTCAGCGACGGGGGCCGCAACCCGTTCCGCGTCCATTTCCGCCGCCCCTGCTTCATCTATTACCAAGCCTTCCCGGAGATCATCAAAGGGGGCATGCTCAGCGACGCCATCCTTACCATGAGCAGCCTGAACGTGATCGCCGGTGAACTTGACGCCTGATGGAACACGCCACCAAACCACACACCACCACCGACGGTATCGCGCCTTTCGCGTTCAGCGAAGATGCCCTTTCGGAATGCCGCACGATACTGGGACGCTATCCTGCGGAATTCAGCAAGAGCGCGCTGATCCCGATCCTGCACATCGCGCAGGCGGAGAACGATGGCTGGCTCAGCGTACACGCGATGAACGCAGTGGCCGACCTGCTGAAGATCCAGTACATCGAGGTCTATGAGGTGGCCACCTTCTACAGCATGTTCAACCTGCACCCCGTGGGCAAGCATGTGCTGGAAGTATGCCGGACGGTGCCCTGCATGTTGCGTGGCAGCGACGACATCATTGCGCACATCGGATCGCGCTTGGGCATCGAACCCGGCGGCACTACACCGGATGGCATGTTCACCCTGAAGGCCGTGGAATGCCTGGGCAGTTGCGGCACCGCGCCGATGCTGCAATGCGGAGCCAAATACCACGAGCACCTCACGATCGAGAAGGTGGACTCCTTGATCGAGAAGCTGCGTGGGGAACCCAAGCGCAACAATTACACAGACCGTTGATGGGACGACAGCTTCTGCTTGAGCATATTGACAAGCCCGGGATCCGTGGACTGGAGGCCTACCGCGCCAACGGCGGCTATCGCAGCGTGGAGAAGGCATTGAGGACGATGTCCCCTGAAGCTGTTTTGGAGGAAGTGAAGAAGAGCGGCCTGCGGGGTCGTGGCGGTGCGGGCTTCCCTGCGGGCATGAAGTGGAGCTTCCTCGCAAAGCCCGAGGGCGTACCCCGCTATTTGGTGGTGAACGCGGACGAGAGCGAGCCCGGCACCTTCAAGGACCGCTATCTCATGGAGCGCATCCCCCACCTGCTGATCGAGGGGATCATCCCGAGCTGCTTCGCCATGGGCGCGAACACCTCGTACATCTACATCCGCGGCGAGTACTTCCATATCGCGCGCATCCTGGAGCAGGCCATTGCCGAAGCCTACGCTGCCGGCTGGCTCGGAAAGAACATCCTCGGCAGCGGCTTCGACCTTGATGTCTTCGTACACATGGGTGCCGGTGCGTACATCTGCGGGGAGGAAACGGCGCTGCTCGAAAGCCTTGAAGGCAAGCGCGGCAACCCGCGGATCAAGCCGCCATTCCCGGCGGTGAAGGGTCTGTGGCAGCGGCCCACGGTGGTGAATAACGTGGAGACGATCTGCGCGGTGGTGCCCATCGTGAACGAGGGGGGAGAGGAGTACGCCAAGATCGGCGTCGGCCGGAGCACCGGCACCAAGCTGATCAGCGCGGGCGGCCACGTGAACAGGCCCGGTGTGTATGAGATCGAACTGGGCATCCCCGTGGAAGAGTTCCTGATGAGCGATGAATACTGCGGTGGTGTCAGCGGCGGAAGACCCTTGAAGGCCTGCATCCCTGGAGGATCCTCCGTACCCATCCTGCCGGCTGAACTGCTTTTCCGCACGGCGAAGTTCGAGACGCGCCTGATGACCTACGAAAGCCTCAGCGACGGTGGCTTCCAGACCGGGAGCATGCTCGGCTCGGGCGGCTTCTACGTCTTCAACGACACGGCCTGCATCGTGCGCAGCACATGGAACCATTCGCGCTTCTACCACCACGAGAGCTGTGGCCAGTGCAGCCCCTGCCGCGAAGGCACCGGCTGGATGGAGAAGATCCTCTACCGCTTCGAGCACGGCTTGGCGCGCACGGATGACATCGACCTGCTGTGGGATGTGCAGCGGCGCATCGAGGGCAACACCATCTGCCCCTTCGGCGATGCCGCCGCATGGCCCGTGGCCGCCTCCATCCGCCACTTCCGGCACGAGTTCGAGTACCACGCCACCCATCCCACCAAGGTGAAGGACCCCAAGCACTGCGAGAAGGAGCCGATCCCGGTGCCGGAACGGTCGTATGCGGGGTGATGATTTGTTTTACCGAAACGACCGCAACGGAATACAACGCCACGCCTGAAATTCATTGTGGGCGAGGAGAGGTCACCAATCCAGGGTATCGCAACGGCCAATACTTTTTTGAACGTTGCGCAACCGTTGCGGTATACCACCGGGTGCGCCTTTCCCTCAGAGCCTGTGCGCCAGCACCACCGACTTCCGGAACTTCTCCACATTCCCCGCCAGGTCATAGGCCTCCATGTAGATAACGTAGGGCCCGATGCGTGCAAGGTCGCTGCCTTCCATCATTCCATCCCAGGAAACTGAACCGCTGGTGCCGAGCAGCTCGTTGTTCATCAGCGTGCGCACTTCGCGGCCCGCGAGATCGAAGACCTTCATGGTGCCCACAAAGCCCGGCTCATCTAATTCATAGGTGATGGTGAGCAGGTCCTGGTAACCGTCGTTGTCCGGAGAGAAGATAGCCGGATCGATCGTGATCGCACCTTTGGCCTCGGGTGCGGGTGCGTACTGGGAGTTCTGGTAGCCCGGTGTGGCGAAGTTCACTGCTTCCGCAGCGCTGTGCCAGTTGCTGTTGTCGCTGGTGGGCCGGTCGGGGTCCACACGTTCGAGGCTCACGCCATCAACGCTCTTCAGCAGGGCGAACTGGAGGTCGTCGCTGTAGTTGAACAAGTCGAGCGTATCGCCGGATGCGCCGAGGAACACCACCCTGCCACTGCCGTTGTTGAAGGTAGGCAATGACATCTGCAGCATCCGGTCCGCGCGGCCCAATGGATAGTTTGAAAGGACGTTGGCGGGATCGCTGGCGATGGCCACGTACTGACCGGGTAACAACAACCAGGCATCGGCAGTGATCAAGCGCTGGTCCGCATTGATGTTGGACAACTGCAGGCCGGCCAGGCTCACCACCTTCTGTGAACGATTGTAGAGCTCGATGAAATCACTGCCGCTTCCACGCGGGTCGTAGAGCACTTCATTGATCACCACGTCTCCCGCCTCAATGGGTTCCGGCAGCGCGAAGGTCGCCGTGTTCCCCCCTGCGATCAAATTACCCGGGCAGTCCCGCACATCGGTGATGGTGATCGTTTGCAGCTCTCCTGCCACCAGTTCTACGGCCAGCCTTATGCGCACCCTGTCAAGAGCAACGATCGACACGTTGGAAATACCGCTGGCCGGCTCGATGTTGTAGTCCCCGGAAAGCAATGTGCCTTGATCCATGTTTTCGCTGAAAAGCACGTCCACGGTGACGCTGTCGATCACGAACACCTGCGCGATCGTTGGGGGAATGGTATCCGTGAGAATGGCGAAGACACTGTTCTGGGTACCCGGTGTTCCACCGAGGGCTGCGTTGGAGGCTGTCCAATTGGCGGCGCTGGAGCAGGGCGTGAACGGGTCCATCCGCTCCAAGGTCCAACCGCCGTCGGCCTTGGCCGGATCGTGGTACCATGTATCCGAATATTGCACGGCATCGATCGTCATCCCCGCCGCATTCCAGAGTTCCATGGGATCACCGCTATTGTTCAATGAAGGGAAGGATGGAACGCCCACCGCATTACCAAAACCACTGAACAGCGGCGCATTCGTGGTCCCGGCAAGGATCACAAACCCGCCCGGAGGGATCTGTACCGCGGGCAATGTGCCGGTGGAGCTACCGTCGGTGATCTTCCATCCGGTGAGGTCAAAGAACTGGTCCGTGGTGGTATTGAAGAGCTCCACGAACTCCGCGTTCGGCAGGCCCACCACCGGGTCCGGGTCGGCCATCAGTTCGTTGATGATGACGTCGCCGGGTTGCGCAACCCCGAAGACCGCATACGTGAAGTTCATGGTGCCGTTCGCAATGGCATTGCCCGCCAGGTCCTGCACGCCGTTCACGGTTACCGTATAGGTGGTGCCATTTGTCATGGGCGAGGCCAGTGCAAAATGTACCAGGGCGGGGTTCGTGCCGTCCAAAGCGGCGGTGGCAACACTGTTGGACGGACTGAGCGCGTAGTTGCCGACTGCTTCCGCGGAAGCCTGGTCCACCGGCTCATCGAAGAGCAGGTCCACATGCTGGTCGTCCGTGGCAGTGGCCGAAACGATGACGGGTGGTGTGGTGTCCAGGATGATCGGGCCGGCGGAGAAGTCATCGAAGAAGTGGTTGTTCACCACTGTGGACGCAGTGCTTTGGGTAATGCGCACACCGAAGTAGCTGCTGGTGGTAATGCTGCCGTCAGTCGCCACGCCCGCATTGGTGTACGCACCGGTGGCGCCGTCATCGTAGAACAGGATCCACTGGTCCGAGGCATCACGCGTCACCTTAATGCGGAAAGGATTGTCGGTGCTGCTGTTTATGATCCCGTCCGGGCTGGCCACGAGCAGGTTGGCAGTTCCCCCGGTCATCTTGTTCAGCACCACATGGTCAGCGGTCTCCCCGATGCGCACGAAATATCCGTTGGCGGGCGTGCTAAGGTCCTGCACATCGCTCATCAGATACACGTCCACATAATTTACGCCTGAGGTGGAAAACTTGAGATTCACGAAGAACTCCCACTGTGCGTTCGCGGCAAGTGTGGATGGAGTGCTCAGATAGTACGTAGTGGCAGCCGCAAGCGTACCGGTGTTCGAACGAAGCTGCCCGGCATCCACGGTGAAGAGCGCATCATCGCCGCTCCACGCGGGATCGGTGGTGAAGTCGCCATCGCTGAAATCATCCGAGAACTGGGCTTGCGTGGATAGGCCGATGAGAAGCGCGGCAACCAAGGGTTGCAAAGGGCGAAGGGCGTGGAGCATGGGGCGTGTCAAGGAAGGAAAGGTAGTAGTTTTGTAAGGCTGACAAAGTAATTGCGGAAATGAAGGTTGCGGTAGTGGGTGCCACCGGCATGGTGGGCGGGGTGATGTTGAAGGTGCTGGAGGAGCGCATGGGACACTTGTTGGACACCGTGCTTCCCGTGGCCAGCGCAGAAAGCATCGGCAAGCTGGTGCGCTTCAACGGACGTGATATTCCCGTGATCGGCATGGCTGATGCAGTACAGGCCAAACCTGACCTGGCGTTGTTCTCAGCCGGGGGTGGCACCTCCCTGGAATGGGCCCCGAAGTTCGCGGACGCGGGCACCATCGTGATCGACAACAGCAGCGCCTGGCGAATGGACGAAAGCAAGCTGCTCATCGTACCGGAGATCAACGGCGCCCTAGTGGATGCTGCGGACTTCTCCAAGGGAGGTATCATTGCCAACCCCAACTGCAGCACCATTCAATTGGTGATGGCCCTCGCCCCGCTGCACGCCCGCTTTACGGTACAGCGGGTGGTGGTGAGCACCTATCAGAGCGTTACCGGCACCGGCATGAAGGCCGTGCAGCAGCTGGAGAATGAACGCCAAGGCCGCGAAGGGGAGCGCGCGTATCCCTTCCGGATCGAAGGCAACGTATTGGCACGGTGCGACGAGTTCCTGGACAACGGCTACACCAAGGAGGAAATGAAACTGACCTGGGAGACCAAGAAGATCCTCGACCCGGCCATCCAGGTCACCGCCACAGCCGTCCGCGTACCGGTGACCGGTGGCCATAGTGAAGCGGTGAACGTGCAATTCGCGAACGATTTCACCATGGCCGAAATACGCATGCTGTTGGGTGAAGCTCCCGGAATTGAAGTGGTGGATTCCCCGGAGATGGATGCCTACCCCATGCCTTTGCATGCCCATGGCAAGGACGCGGTATTCGTGGGGCGACTGCGCCGTGATGAGAGCCAGGCCAACACGCTGAACATGTGGGTGGTGGCGGACAACCTGCGGAAAGGAGCAGCCACCAATGCCGTCCAGATCGCGGAGCTGCTGGTCCGGAAGAGCATCCAGCAGGCCCAACAAGCATGATCGCCGACCGTTCCCTTTACGGCCCACATCATTCCCGTATGAAGATCCACTTACCCGTATTCCTGGTCTGCGCTGTTGCCTTCACCACCATACAGGCCCAAACGGTCCATTCCATTTCCATCGGCTTCGGGCCGAACATTATCGATCAGCCAGATCTACTAAAAAGCGATGTGCTCCAATTGGTCCCGTTGGACCCGGAAAGCGTGGCGGACTATTCGATGGTTCCGTGGGACCAGCAGCAGGAAACCTTCTGCTTCGTGATGTCCATTGGCCTCTTGCCTTTCAGCAAGGAAGACCGTCGCGGCCCTGAGCTCCGTCTGGGTTTTATACACGCCGGTTGGAATGAACGGCAAGCCATTTTGCAGCATTCGATACGCACGCCGTACGATACCCTCGTCTCTACGGCCACCGGCGAACAGTTCCTTGTGGATTCCGTTCATGGGAGCACCTATTTCATCAGCACCAAGGCGGAACGGATCGGTCTGGATGCCTCTCTGGCCTGGAGTACTACCGGAAGATGGAGCCTGTACGTTGGGGTCGGCGTAATGGGAGGTCCCAGCTTCAATGCCAGGACCTATGTGGATTTGGAGCATTACAACGGTGTTGGTGCAGCCGAGGGGCCCTACGCCTATTCCCCGCAAGGAGGCGTCCGAAAAAGCAGCTACGAGACCTTCAAGGGCGGAAACGGCTGGTGGACTGCGGCCTACTTCCCCTTCGGGATCGACTTCACCCTATCGCGGAAACATCCCTTTTGGAAGCAAATGCACCTTTCCTATGAACTGCGGCCCCAACTGCTCATTCAGGGAAGCCCTGAACTGGACAACACGGTGGGAACAGGTCTTCTGGCCAACTTCGGCATCCGGTTAACCTTATAGTCCACCGGACTGCTCACCCGGCGTTTCCGTTAACGGCTGACCGGGCCCGGCTTCCGGTGATGCGGTTACTTCCGCACGGCGGGACCGCCTGTCCTCATGTCGTTGCACCAGGATCAGCGATACAATGCCCACGCTGATGGCGGCATCCGCAATGTTGAACACGGGCCGGAAGAACTCATATTCTTCGCCGCCCCAAATGGGAAGCCATTGTGGGAAGCGCCCATGGAGCACCGGAAAGTAGAACATGTCAACTACTGCTCCATGCAAGAAAGGGGCATAACCTCCCTCTGGCGGGAACAGCACGGCCTTCCGGAACGGTGTGCTGGCATCGAAGATGAGCCCGTAGCATGCGCTGTCGATGATATTGCCCAAGGCCCCTGCGAACACCAGTGCCAAGCTTACGGTCATGGGGGAGCTCCGTTTATCCTTTACGGCTTTCCAAAGCAGGTACCCAATGCCCACCAGCGCCACCATCCGGAAAATGGTGAGCGCCATTTTTCCGGCTTCTCCACCGAATTCGAGGCCGAAGGCCATGCCTTTGTTCTCCACGAACTGGAGATAGGCCCAATCATGTCCTTCCCCGAACAGCGGGATGGACTCCCCGAGGAAGAACCCGGTTTTCACCCAGAACTTCAGGGCTTGGTCGGCCACGAGGACCGCCAGTATGATCAGGATGGAGCGCTTCACCGAAGGGACGGGGCCGTGGTCAGTTGCTCATTTGCTGCTTGGCCTCGATGCTCAGTGTAGCATGGGGTACCAAGCGCAAACGCTCCTTGCTGATAAGCTTACCGGTGACGCGGCAGATGCCGTAGGTCTTGTTCCGAATGCGCAGCAGGGCATCCTCCAAGTGCTTGATGAACTTCTCCTGGCGACCGGCGAGCTGTGCGGTTTCTTCCCGACCAAGGGTCTCGCTGCCGTCCTCGATCATCTTGAACGACGGGCTGGTGTCCTCCGTGCCGTTATTGTCCGTGTTGGCCAAGGTTTGCTTCAGCAGGTCGTAGTCCTTGCGGGCTTCCTCCAACTTGGCGTTGATGATACCGCGGAACTCATCCAGTTCCTGGTCGGTGTAGCGGTCCTTGTCTCCGGCCTCCAGGGTGCTCACCTGCTTCTTCACCATGGGCGTTACGCGGGGCATGCTGGGTCCCACGCCTTGGGTGACCAATGGCTTCGCCGGTGCCTTGGGTTCCGGTACCCGCTTGGCGCGCTTCCGCGCCTTCGGCTTGGGGGCCGGGGTGGCCTTGGTAGCAGGCTTTGCAGTAGCAGCCTTTTTGACCGGGGCAGCCACCGGCTTTGCGGCAGCTTTCTTCACTGGTTTTGCAGCGGGCTTGGTGGCCGGTTTCTTCGCCACCACCTTCTTGGTCGGCTTCGCGATGGCTTTCCCAACGGATTTGGCAGCGACCTTCTTCACCGGTTTTGCAACCGACTTGGTAGCCGCTTTCTTGGCCACAACCTTCTTGGTTGCGGGCTTCACTGTCGTCTTCTTCACGATCTTGGTTGCTTTCTTCGCCACTTTCGGGGCTGGTTTGGCCTTTCTGGCCGGGGCGGCCTTTTTCACGGCGGCCTTCTTGGCCGGTGCAGGCTTTTTCACGGCAGCCTTCTTGGCCACCGCTTTCTTGATCGGGGCCTTTGCAACGGCTTTTTTCACGCTCGCTTTCTTCACGGGCTTCTTGGCAGCCGCCTTGGGGGCTGGTTTGGAAGTGGGCTTTTTCTTCGCCATTGCAGGACCCTTTTTGAATTGGTCCGCGAATATAGTCAATTTTCAGGCTCACTGAACCGCTTTGGCCAAGGCCAGCAAGCACTTCCCTGCCCCTTCCAGTTCCACTTCCACGGGTGTGCCGAAAGCGGGGTCCAATTCCGACACAAGTAACTGGTTCTCAGGGGTCAGCGCCAGTGTTTCCGCAAGAATGTGTGCGGCATGTGCCTTCACCGCAAGCTCAAACGATCCTCCGCCATTGCGCTGAATGTGCAATTGGATCCGGTCCGTCACTTCCAATCCGCTTTCTTTCCGGAGGGTTTGGATACGGCTCACCAGTTCCCGGGCCATGCCTTCCTGGAGCAATTCATCGTCCAGCTCGATATCAACGGCTACGGTGAGCCCGCCCTCACTGGCCACGCTCAGGCCAGGCACGTCCTCAGCGGAAATGTCCACTTCCTCCAAGAGGATCTCCAGCGGTTCACCATCGATATCCAACAAAATTCGGCCCTCTCGTTCCAGTTCAGCAATGCGTTCCTGATCAAAGCCATTGATGGCGGAAGCAGCAGCTTTCATACGCTTTCCAAGGCGCGCACCGAGCTTCTTGAAATCGGGCTTGATCCTCTTGGTAAGCTTGCTCTCGCTAGGGTCGAGCATCACCAATTCCTTCACGTTCACCTCGCTGAGCATCAGGTTGCGGATGGCATCGAGGTCGCTGCGCATGGCCTCTCCAAGCACAGGGACCATCATCTTGCGCAGCGGCTGGCGCACGCGATGGCCCTCCTTCTTCCGGATCGAAAGCACCAATGACGTCAGCCTTTGTGCCAATGCCGTGCGCTTTTCCAGCACGGTGTCGATCAAGGCCGTATCCGCCTTCGGCCAATCGCTGAGATGGACACTTTTACCGGTCAGGTCGCGATAGAGCCGGTCGCTGAAGAACGGCGCGACGGGTGCACTGAGCATGGCCACCACTTCGAGGCAGCGGTGCAGCGTTTGGAAGGCCGCCAATTTGTCCGTGCCCCGAGCGGAGCCGAGGGGCTCGCCTTTCCAGAATCGGCGACGGTTCAGTCGGACGTACCAGTTGCTGAGGTCCTCCACCACGAAATCCTGGATAACGCGAGCAGCCTGGGTGGGCTCATAGCTGTCGTAGGCCTCCTGCACCTCTACGAGAAGGCTGTTCAAGCGGGAGAGCACCCAGCGGTCCATTTCGGTGCGGGCATCACCCCCGCCTTTGTCAGTTCGAGCGCAGTCGAGAACGACAAGGGCGGGGTCGAAGCTGTCGATGTTGGCGTAGAGCGCGAAGAAGCCGTAGGTGTTGAAGAGCGCGCGGAAGAATTTGCGCTGCACCTCGGTGATGCCCTCGGCATCGAACTTCAGGTTGTCCCAGGGTTGTGCATTGCTGATCATGTACCAGCGCACGGCATCCGCTCCGTACTTGTCCAGCGTGGTGAACGGGTCCACGGCATTGCCGAGGCGCTTGCTCATCTTCTGGCCGTTCTTGTCCAGTACCAAGCCATTGCTCACTACGGCCTTGTACGACACCTGGTCGAACACCAGCGTGCTGATGGCGTGCATGGTGTAGAACCAGCCGCGCGTTTGGTCCACGCCCTCGGCGATGAAGTCCGCCGGATAGCTCACATCGAAGGGCGCGTTGAAGGGACGTGGATCGCCCGACTTCAACTTCTGGTAGTCCAAGCCCCATTGCGCGTAGGGCATGCTGCCACTGTCGAACCACACGTCGATGAGGTCGCTCTCGCGCTTCATCGGCTTGCCGCCGGGGCTTACGAGCGTGATACGGTCCACGTAGGGTTTGTGCAGATCGATGGCATCGTATTGCACGGCGGAAGGGTTTTCGGGATCGAAATCCTTTAGCGGGTCCTCGGTCATCACGCCCGCTTTGATCGCCCGGGCGATCTCCGTTTTCAACTGCGCCAATGTGCCGACGCAGAGCTCCTCGTCGCCGTCCGCAGTGCGCCAGATGGGCAGCGGAATACCCCAGTAGCGGCTGCGGCTGAGGTTCCAGTCCTGCAGGTTCTCCAGCCAGTTGCCGAAGCGGCCCGTGCCGGTGCTTTCCGGCTTCCAGGTGATGGTCTTGTTCAGCTCCACCATGCGCTCCTTCTTGGCGGTGCTGCGCACGAACCAACTGTCCAACGGATAGTAGAGAATGGGCTTATCGGTCCTCCAGCAATGCGGGTAATTGTGCTCGTACTTCTCCACCTTGAAGGCGCGGCCCCTCTCCTTCAGGAGGATGGCAAGTTCCACGTCCACGCTCTTCTCCGGCGCGGTGCCATCGGGGTAGTATTCATTCTTGACGTACTTCCCGGCGAAGGCGCCCATCTCCTTGGTGAATCGGCCTTGCATGTCCACCAGCGTGAGCGATCCGATGCCGTGCTGACGGGCCACGCGCATGTCGTCCGCGCCAAAGCTGGGGGCGGTGTGTACCACGCCAGTGCCGTCCTCTGTGGTCACGAAATCGCCGCCGATCACCTTGAAGGCGTCGCCATCATCGGGTTGCGCGAAATCCAGCAGTTGCTCGTAGCGGATGCCTTCCAACTGGTGGCCATGGAACTCACCGTCGAGCCTCCAAGGAATGTTCTTCCCGTCACGCTTGTAATCGTCGAAGGATCCGTCCGACGAATGTCGGACCTTGTTCTTCTCGTTGAAGTAGGCCCCCAGTCTCGTCTTCGCCAGCACTACGGTGTTGGGTTCGTGCGTGTAGGGGTTGAAGGTCTTGATCCGCACATATTCCAGCTTCGGACCGACGGTGAGGGCGGTATTGCTGGGAAGCGTCCACGGCGTGGTGGTCCATGCGAGGATGAACACGTCCCCAAAAGCATCGGTGAACAGGAACTCGCTGTTCTCATCCTGCTTCACCTTGAACATCGCCACCGCTGTGGTGTCCTTCATCGGCTTGTAGGTGCCGGGTTGGTTGAGCTCGTGGCTGCTGAGGCCCGTGCCGGCCGCAGGCGAGAACGGTTGGATGGTGTATCCCTTGTAGATGAGGTCCCGCTCGTGCAGCTGCTTCAGCAACCACCACACGCTTTCGATGTAGGAGGTCTTGTAGGTCACGTACGGGTGCTCCATGTCGAGCCAGAACCCGATGCGCTTGGTGAGGTCGTTCCATACGTCGGTGTAGCGCATTACCGCCTCTTTGCACTTACGATTGTAGTCCTCCACGGAGATGCTCTTGCCGATGTCCTCCTTGGTGATGCCGAGCTCCTTTTCCACCCCGAGTTCCACGGGTAGCCCGTGCGTGTCCCAGCCGGCCTTGCGGTCCACTCGTCTACCCTGCTGCGTTTGGAAGCGGCAGAAGATGTCCTTGATCGTGCGGGCCATCACGTGGTGGATGCCCGGCAGGCCGTTGGCGCTGGGAGGCCCTTCGTAGAACACGAAAGGTGGCGCGTCCTTGCGCAGCTCCAGGCTCTGGCCGAAGGTGTCCTCGGCCTCCCACTGCTTCAGGATATCCGCCGCTACTTGCGGTAGGTCCAACTCATCGTACTGCGGGAAACGCTTGTCCATGGCCATTTTTGAAGGGTGGCAAAGATAACCAGCCACACCCGCTGCTCACTCCATTCACCGGTACTGCCGGAAGATCCCTGTATCAAAAGGGGTCCACCAACATGCCTTCTGGCCGCAGGCTTTCAGCGCATCGTTCGTCCAGGTATTGCAGGTGCGAAAGAGGTTGTAGCGGCCCACGCCGTCATAAAAGGCATCCGTCAAGCCATAATTCGCATGGGTGCCGATATGGATGGTCCTTCCCCCGGCATCGTAGGCGAAGCCCTTTTGGAGGTAGGCGACCAAGCGGGCATATTGCTCCGCGCTTAGTGTGATGCGCTTGCACTGGTCGCCTTCCGTGAGTTGCTGGTGGAAAGTGGCATGCATGGCGGAAGTGCCCAGTCCGCATACCGCGTTGAATGCCACCCGGAGCGTGAGATCGCCCCAAGTGGGTGTCTCGAGATAGAAGCCCTTGTCGCCCCAGCCGAAGCCGACCCACGCAGCGGAACTGTCCTGCCCGATCGTATTGCGGTACGGCACGAGCTTGCTCCAATCCATCTGTTCCGTTCGCACGGGGACCACAATGTCCGTGTGGACACCGTTCGAGAGGATGTAGGCGGTGACAGCGTTCGCTCCCGCCTGCTCCGCAGCGACCGGGATGCGTGAAAGAACGAAAGCCGCCAAGAAGTAGAGTGCGGTGAGTGCGATGAATGCGCCGAGCACCCGGCCTGCGGTTCGGAGAGCCTGTTTCAACATGAAGGAGGCCGAATGTAGTCCTCTGGTTCACGAGCCAAGGAGACCCTGGCGCGTGATCCACAATGATCCGCGCCGTACATCTTGAAGGCTTGGGTCATAGCGGCATGTCCGGCACTTTCCAATGAAGAACCATTCCGGATAACCGGTATCCTAGAGGCCGTTTTCAGCCCTCCTTCCCCGCACCTACTTTTGCGGCGGACCAATCGGCGGCATTCATCCCGCCAAACACACCGCATGGCACGACAAGGACTCTTCGGCTCCTCCCTGATCAAGAAGTACTGGATGGCCCTGACGGGCCTTTTCCTTATCGGCTTCCTGGTCGCTCACGCTACGATCAACGCCATGATCTTCTTCAATGATGGCGGCATCACCTTCAACGAGTGGGCGCATTTCATGGGCACCAACCTGATCATCCGCACCGTGGAACTCGTTCTGTTCGCGGGCTTGATCCTGCACGTAGTGGACGGCTTGATGCTGTGGAGACAGAACCGCGCGGCCCGTCCGGTGGACTACGCCTTCGCCAAGCACAACGCGAACAGCAAGTGGTATTCGCGCAGCATGGGCATCCTTGGAACGCTGATCCTCTTGTTCCTCATTGTCCACCTGTGGCATTTCTGGGTACCCAGCCGCAACATTGTGGGTAGTCTTGAACCCTACGGATCGGATGCTGCCGGTCGCGAGAATCTCTTCGCCCTGATGGTGCAGGTCTTCTCCAATCCCGCAGTGGTAGTGGTCTATGTACTGGGCTGCTTCTCACTGTTCTGGCACCTGCTTCACGGGTTCAAGAGCGCGTTCCAGTCCTTGGGGCTCAATCACCGCAAATACAATGGCTTCATCGCATTCTGCGGTGCTGCCTTTTCCATCATCGTTCCTGTGCTCTTCGCCGCCATGCCCGTGAGCATGTATCTAGGCTGGATCAAATGACAATGGATAACTCCCGGAGATACCTCTTCTGTTACGGGTTGGCGTGTTCCGCGTTACGAGTTGCACCCGCACAACCCAACCCGAAACCCGCCAACTCGTAACCCGCAACACATTTTACACTCATGAGCATCCTCGACGCCAAAGTCCCCGCCGGTCCGATCGAAAGGAAATGGAGCGAGCACAAGGACCACATCCGTTTGGTGAACCCGGCCAACAAACGCAGCATCGACATCATCGTCGTGGGCACCGGGCTCGCAGGCGCATCCGCAGCAGCTTCGCTGGCGGAGATGGGCTACAACGTGAAGTCCTTCTGCTACCAGGACAGTTCGCGTCGCGCACACAGCATTGCCGCACAGGGCGGCATCAACGCCGCGAAGAACTATCCGAATGACGGCGACTCCGTATATCGCTTGTTCTATGATACGCTGAAAGGCGGCGACTACCGCTCGCGTGAAGCGAACACTTGGCGCTTGGCCGAGGTCAGTGCCAGCATCATCGATCAGTGCGTGGCGCAAGGTGTGCCTTTCGCTCGTGACTACGGTGGACTGCTGGACAACCGCTCCTTCGGTGGCGCACAGGTGAGCCGCACCTTCTATGCTCGCGGACAAACGGGACAACAGTTGCTCCTCGGTGCGTACAGCGCCCTGATGCGCCAAGTGGGCAAGGGCAAGGTGAAGATGTACGACCGGCACGAGATGCTGGACCTGGTGGTGGTGGAAGGCAAGGCGCGCGGCATCATCGCCCGTAACCTCGTGACCGGCGAACTGGAACGCCATGGTGCGCATGCCGTGCTGCTCTGCACGGGCGGATACGGGAACGTGTTCTTCCTCAGCACCAACGCCATGGGCAGCAACGTCACCGCCGCTTGGAAGGCCCACAAGCGCGGCGCCTACATGGCCAATCCGTGCTACACGCAGATCCACCCCACCTGCATTCCCGTGAGCGGTGACCACCAGAGCAAGCTCACACTGATGAGCGAGAGCCTCCGCAACGACGGCCGCATCTGGGTGCCGAAGAAATTGGAGGATGCCAAGGCGATCCAGGAAGGCAAGAAAAAAGGAAGCGACATCGCCGAGGATGACCGCGACTACTACCTCGAGCGCCGCTACCCCAGCTTCGGCAATCTCGTACCGCGCGACGTGGCCAGCCGCGCCGCCAAGGAGCGCTGCGATGCCGGCTTCGGCGTGAACAGGACCGGCGAGGCCGTCTACCTGGACTTCGCTTCCGCGATCGAGCGTTACGGCAAGATGGAGGCGAACGTCCACCACGTCGAGAACCCATCACCAGAGAAGATCCGCGAGCTGGGCATGAAGGTGGTGAGCGAGAAATACGGCAACCTCTTCGACATGTACGAAAACATCGTGGGTGAAAACCCCTACGTGCACGCCATGAAGATCTACCCTGCGGTCCACTACACCATGGGCGGCCTGTGGGTGGACTACAACCTGCAGAGCACCGTGCCCGGCATGTATGTGCTCGGTGAGGCCAACTTCAGCGACCACGGCGCGAACCGACTCGGCGCATCGGCCTTGATGCAAGGCTTGGCGGACGGCTACTTCATTCTGCCCTACACCATCGCTGATTACGTCGCATCGGATATCCGCACGGGCCCGATCAAGACCGACACCGCTGAATTCGTGGAAGCCGAGAAGTCCGTGCGTGAGCGCATCGATAAATTCTTCAACACCAAGGGCTCCGAACCGGTGGACCACTTCCACAAGCGCCTCGGCAAGGTGATGTGGGAGAAGTGCGGCATGGCACGCAACGCGAAAGGACTGCAGGAGGGCATCGAGGAGATCCGCAAGATCCGCGATGATTTCTGGGCCAACGTCCGCGTACCTGGCAAGCCGAACGAGCTGAACCAAGAGCTTGAAAAAGCCGGTCGCGTAGCCGACTTCCTGGAGTTGGGCGAGCTGATGTGCAAGGATGCATTGAACCGCAACGAAAGCTGCGGCGGCCACTTCCGGGAGGAATACCAGACCGAAGAGGGCGAAGCCCTACGCGACGATGAGAACTTCGCTTACGTAGCTGCGTGGGAGTGGACCGGCGAACCGGGCAAGGACGTGATGCACAAGGAGGAGTTGAAGTTCGAGGCGTTGAAATTGTCGCAGAGGAGTTACAAGTAGTGATTGGTGAATGGTGATTAGTGATTGGTGAAATGCCGTTGAGGCGACAAACACAGATCAAAGCACTGATAGATGAGCCAGGAACGATTGGATATTTTCAATGACCTCTGCACGGCGGAAGACCCTGCGGAGGGGTATGGCACTATCACCAATTACCGTGACCTTGTCATTTGGCAACGCTCCATGGATGTCACTGTGGCCGTGTATGAGTTCACCGCGCAACTGCCTATTGACGAACGCTTCAATTTGATCAGTCAGGTGCGCAGGGCTTCCACATCGATGCCCTCGAACATCGCGGAAGGATGGGGGCGCGGAACCAGTAGCGACCGTCAATTCCTCAGCTACCTGCGGATCACACGCGGATCACTCTATGAACTCGAAACGCAGATCGAATTGTCCAAGCGGCTCTTCCCACAGCAACATTTGGATACAGCACCTCTCACTTCAGAGCTAACGATCATCGCAAAGATGCTATCCAAAATGATGGCGAAGATCGAAGCACGATACGAACAATTACGAAAAGACCGTGGCCAGCGATAGGTGCTTGAGCACTATTCAACGATCAACAGCAACAGATCACCACCGCGTGAAATCCTCCGATACTCACACCCTCGCACGCGCCACAGCTGCTGATCGGACCGTCCAATCACCAATCACCAGCTACAAATCACCATTACCATGAAACTCACACTCAAGATCTGGAGGCAGGCTGGCCCGGACGCCAAAGGCGCCATGGTGGATTACCCCGTCAGCGACGTCTCCGAGGACATGTCCTTCCTCGAAATGCTCGACGTGCTCAACGATAAGCTGGTGCGCGAAGGACAGCAGCCCATTGCGTTCGACCATGACTGCCGTGAAGGCATCTGCGGAGCCTGCAGTCTGTTCATCGATGGGCGTCCACACGGCCCAAGCCGCCACATCACCACCTGCCAGTTGCACATGCGCAAGTTCAAGGACGGCGATGTGATCCATGTGGAGCCATGGCGCGCCGGAGCCTTCCCGGTGATCAAGGACCTTGTAGTGGACCGCGGCGCGTTCGACCGCATACAGGCTGCTGGCGGCTTCGTGAGCGTGAACACCATGGGCAATCTGGTGGATGCCAACGCCCAGCCCATCCCCAAGCTGGACTCTGATAAGGCTTTTGATGCGGCGGCCTGCATCGGCTGCGGGGCATGCGTGGCTGCCTGTCCGAACAGTTCGGCCATGCTCTTCGTGGCCGCCAAGGTGAGCCAGTACGCCCTGCTGCCCCAAGGCCGCCCCGAAGCAAAGACGCGCGCCCTGAACATGGTGGAGCAAATGGACACCGAAGGCTTTGGCAACTGCACAAACATCGGTGCGTGCGAGATCGAGTGCCCGAAGGACATCTCGCTGGAGAACATCGCACGGTTGAACCGGGAGTACTTGGGGGCGGAGTTGTCGAAGGAGTGATCCGATCTGCTGATGTTTCGAGCAGCAACCGGAACTACTGAGGAGCCAACCTCCTATTCACGCCCGCTTTGGCCACCAACCCCTCGATCGGTTACCATGCTCATGCACCGTTCGCTTCATAGCTTCGGCCCATGCCCATGGAACTCCACAGCAAGCTCCCGCAAGTAGGTACCACGATCTTTTCCGTGATGAGCAAGCTGGCGCAGGAGTGTGGCGCCATCAACCTCAGCCAAGGTTTTCCGGATTTCCCGATCGATGAGACGCTGGGCGAGTTGGTGCATACCGCCATCAAAGCGGGGCACAACCAGTATGCTCCGATGCCCGGTATCATGCCCTTGCGCGAGGCCATCGCGGCGAAGGCGGAAGCGCTCTACGGCTTTGCCTATGATCCGGAGCAAGAGGTGACCGTGACCGCTGGTGCCACCCAAGGCATCTTCACCATTGTGGCGGCAGTGGTGCGGCCGGGCGATGAGGTGATCATCATCGATCCCGCATACGACTGCTATGCGCCGAGCGTCGAACTCTTCGGGGGAACTCCGGTGCATGTGCCGCTCGATGCCAATATGCGCTTCGATGCTGAAGCGGTGAAAAATGCCATTACGCCGCGCACACGATTACTCATGATCAACACGCCGCACAACCCCAGTGGCGGGATCCTGCGGGATGCGGACATGCGCGCCATCGCGGACCTGCTGCGCGGCACGGACATTCTTTTGCTGAGCGATGAGGTCTACGAGCATATCGTGTTCGACGGTGAGAAACATGCTTCTTCCATCCGCTATCCGGAATTGCGTGAACGCGCGTTCATCGTGTTGAGCTTCGGGAAGGTGTTCCACATCACCGGCTGGAAAACGGGCTATGTGCTGGCCCCGAAGGCGCTGATGACCGAGTTCCGAAAAGTGCATCAGTTCAACGTGTTCAGTGTAAACACCCCGGCGCAATATGCGTTGGCGGAATACCTGAAGGACCCATTACACTACGAACAACTTCCCACATTCTTTCAAGCCAAGCGAGACCGTTTCCTCATCGGTCTTCGGGCTTCGCTATTCGAGCCATTGCCGTGCGAGGGCAGCTATTTCCAACTGGCGGACTACAGCAAGGTCAGCGATGAGCCCGACCTCGCTTTCGCGAAGCGTTTGGCCACTGAGCACGGCGTGGCTGCGATACCTTTAAGCCCCTTCTACAAGGATCCGCCTTCGGGCCAGCGCCTGCTCCGGTTCTGCTTCGCGAAGCAGGACGAAACATTGGACAACGCCATTGAAAAACTATGCGCGATCTAAGGACGACATTGGTGCAGAGCATGCTCCATTGGGAGGATGCAGCGGCCAACCGCACACTGTTTTCCGGGAAGCTCGACGGATTGAGAGGCAAAACGGACCTGATCGTTCTACCCGAGATGTTCACAACCGGCTTCACGATGAACACCGCCTTGGCCGAGACGATGGACGGCCCGACAGTGCACTGGATGAAGGTGCAAGCAGCGAGTACGGATGCCGCGATCTATGGCAGTGTGATCATCTCGGAAGGCGGCAATGTCTTCAATCGCGGCCTCTTCATCACACCTGGCGGCAACGTGACGCACTATGACAAGCGACACCTGTTCCGCTTCGCGAACGAGACGGACCACTTCACCGCCGGCAAGGAACGCGTAGTGGTGGAATGGCGCGGATGGCGCGTGCTGTTGCAGATCTGCTTTGACCTGCGCTTCCCCGTTTTTGCCCGCAACCGTGGGGATTATGACGCTGTACTCTACGTGGCCAACTGGCCCGAAGCACGGAGCTTTGCGTGGAGCCAACTGCTGATCGCACGTGCCATCGAGAACCAGTGCCATGTGGTGGGCGTGAACCGGGTGGGCATGGACGGCAAAGGCATCCACTACACCGGTGACAGCATGGCGGTCGATCCGAAGGGGCAGGTGATGGCATCGTGCAAACCGGCAACAGACTGCATCGCACATGCAATGTTCGATGCCGCAGCATTGCAGGACTTCCGTATAAAATTCCCGGTGGGGATGGAAACGGACGACTTCGAGCTGAAGGTCTGATCAGCGGAGCACTTGCACGTGGCCCAGCTTGGTCTGCTCGAATCCGAGGTGGCCGTCAGTGCTTTCCACAAGGCGGTACACCACCCGGAAAGCATAGATGTCATTCGGCATCTGTTGTCCGCCCACCGTACCATCCCAACCCGTATTCACGTCCATGGAATGGAAGATCACCCCGCCCCAGCGGTCGAAGACGTACATCTCATACTCGCCGATGTTGTTTCCCACGGGAAGCCAGATATCGTTACGCCCATCACCGTTCGGGGTGAAGGTATTGGGGATGAAGATCGTCGGTCGGCAAAACTCGTTCACCAGCGCACTGTCCGCCAGGGAGCAGCCGAAAGCATTGGTGATGGCTACACTTCTCCAGCCGTAGGTAGTGGCCCGGATCATTTGCGAGGCCTGACCATCATCCCACACGAACGTGCTGCCCGGATTGCCTGCATCGATCTCCACGAAATGCGGGTCCTCATCCAGGCAGGTGAAATACTGGTGCGTTGGGATGCGGTCGGGGGTCGGGTTGAAGATCACCCTCACCTCGTCCGACGTGGTGCAATGCCCATTGTTCACCTCGACCATGTACTCCCCCGTGCTGCCCGCAACGATCGTGCGCGTCGTGGCCCCGGTGCTCCAGGCATAGGTATTGCCGGGATTACCGGCATCCAGCGTGATCCACTCGCCTGCGCACAGTACCGTGTCCGGTCCGAGGTCCACGGAAGGCGGGTCCACGAAGGTGGCCGTTGCATCGAAGGCGGCCTCACAGCCAAAGGCATTCGTAACGGTGACGTTGTACTGGCCCTGCGTACTTACCGTGATCGCCTGTGCGCTTTGGCCGTTGCTCCACGCATACGTCGCCCCTGGATTGCCCGCATCAAAGGTGATGGGCTGCCCGGTGCAGGCCGTGATATCGTTCAGATCGTCCACCGGCCCGGGATGGAAGATCACCACAACGGTATCGGAGGCCGTGCAATACCCGTTCGTGACCGTCGCGATATAGGTGCCGCTTGTATCGATGTCCAATAGTGCCGTGGTATGGCCCGTATTCCATGCATAGTCCAGGGGAGCTGTTCCGGCGTTCAACTGGACCGGGGTGCCCTCGCAATGTTCCTGGTCCGGTCCCAAGGCCACCAGCACGCGTGGCATCAGGGTGACCTCCGCATCGAAGGTTTCACTGCAGTTCTGTGACGTGGTCACGGTTACTGAATAGGTCCCGCTTGCGCTGGGATGGATGCTTTGTGTGGTCTCGCCCGTACTCCACAGATAGGTGCTTCCTGGATTGCCGGCATCCAGCGTGGGCTGTGACTCCTCGCAGACCGTCACATCCTGCAACATGTCCAGCGGTGCAGGGTTGAGCGCGATCAGCACCTCATCCGCGGCCTGGCAGCCTTGTGGTGTGGTCACCGTTACGCCGTACGTCCCCGTGGCGTTCACCGTGATCTGGGAAGTGGTGGCACCCGTGCTCCAAAGCACGCTGTTGCCTGCATTGCCCGCATCAAGCACGTGGTTCATCTGGCCGCATACCGCGAGATCGGGGCCGAGGTCCACAACCGGGAGCGGGTTGAAGCTGGCGTAAAAAGTCTTGATCGCTTGGCAGGCCTGGCTATCGGTAATGGTAACGGTGTACTGGCCTGGCTGGTTCACGGTGATGGCCTGGGTGGTGGCATTGGTGTTCCACTCGTAGGAGGAGCCCGGGAAGCC
The DNA here is from genome assembly GCA_019912395.1 of Flavobacteriales bacterium. GTDB lineage: Bacteria > Bacteroidota > Bacteroidia > Flavobacteriales_F > PHOS-HE28 > PHOS-HE28. The sequence continues at coordinate 65,914 of JAIOIH010000042.1, forward strand.
CGCATCAAGTACCAGCTGCTGCCCCGCACAGGTGCTCATGTTCACCGGCGTGATCAGATTGTCGAAGGCCACGCTAATGGTAGTGGAGTCCATGATACTGCACCCGTTCTGGTCGGTTAGGGTGACTACATAAGTGGTGGTGGTATCCACCAGGATGGTGGGCGCCAGGATGTTATCCGCATTCAAGTGTCCCGCTGGGGTCCACGCCACTTGGTAGGGAGGAGCGAGATTATGGTTCGCTTGCAATTGCATGCCGAGCGCGGAGCACACGGTAGTGTCGGAGGTCAGGGCCACGGTATAGGCCGGGTTCACGTTCACCGTAGTGCTGGATGTGCGCAAACAACCGGTCTGGGTATCGGTGACCGTGCAGATGAAGTCGGTGGTGTCCGTAGGCGTGGCCAGTGTGGTGGCCGCGGAAGGGTTGGCGACCACGCTGGAAGGCGACCAGGCTAGGGTGTACGGTCCCGTGGAGTTCACCGCTGCGGAAAGCTCCACCGTTCCGTCATGGCAAATGGTGGCATCGCTGGAGGAGGTGGTTACGGAGCTCAACTGGTTCACGCCCACCGAGACCTGTTCGGTGGCCGTGCAACCCCATGAATTCGTGGCGTGTACCGTGTAGGTAGTGGTGGCTGATGGGGAGGCGACCGGGTCGGCGATGGTGGTGGAACTGAGTCCGGTGACCGGTGCCCACGACCAGGCGATCCCCGAGCCGGAAGTGGCTTGTGCATGCAACTGGATACCCGCTGCATCACAGCGCACCGTATCGTTGATCGGTTGGATGCTGAAGGAAGGGGCCACCTGCACCAGCACGGAGTCCGTATACGTGCAGCCGGAAGCATTGACCACTTCAGCCAGGTACCAAGTATCACTCGTGGGTGTCGCGATGGGCATGGCGATGCCGGCATTGCTCAAGGTGGCGGCCGGTGTCCAGGTCAACTGTCCCACGGGGTCCTCATAGCGTGTGATGAGCACGTTGTCCATGGACCAATTGTCCTGACCGGCACCGGAATGCGCCAGTTGCCTCCACCGCAACCGCACGGCATTCCCGCCGACACCCAGTGCGGGAATGGCGACATCCAATGAAGTGAAGGCGGGATAGGCATTCTCGTGCAAGGTTTCCAGGATGTTCCATGCAAGCCCGTCCGTACTGTACTCCAGCACCACGTCCTCCCCGGGGTCGGCATCATCGCAGGGAGCTGCGCCGGAAGCGATCTTCAGGGTGAAATGAGCGACACCTCCATTGCTGAGGTCGATGGGAGGCGCGATCGCGCTGCGCGTGCCATTTCCGTTGAAGTACAAGGCCTCACCGGTCACCGAGCCACAGGCATCGCTGATGCTTGCCCCCTGAATGCTCTCCCACCACGGGGCCCACGCTCCTTCGAAGGCATCGGCGAAGAGCACGCGCTCCACCTCGGCATGCAGGGTGGTGGTGTTCCCGGCACAGATGGAATCATCCGATGCGGAAGTACGGATGGCGAAGATGTTACTGGGGTGGACCTGCACGAGGACGCTGTCCACCGCGCTACCGCAACCCACGGGGCTTGTCACCTGCAGCTTGTACCATGTATCCTGGCTCGGGTATGCGACCGGGTCGGGAATGGAGGGATCGGACAACTGCGCCGAAGGGCTCCAGTTCAGGTCGAACCATTGCGCATCGGGGATGGCCCCCGTACCAAGCTGCACGGAGGTGAACTGGCAGACCGTAGTGGTGGTGGAACCGTTCACGTTGAGGTCCAATTGGGGCTCCACGGGCAGGCCCACTTGGAATTCGAAATGTTTTGTGCAGCCACTTGGCGAGAGTTCCCCGTCAACACGGTAAACATCGTTGTGGTCCGGAGTGAACGTGTAACTGTTGCCCGTGGCCAGGACGGTTCCGGGATCACTGGCCATGGTCCATTGGGCATTGGTCAGCACGATCGGTGCGCTCAATGTGATCGGTCCGGAGGAGCAGATCACCGAATCCTGCGCAACGGGTTCCTCCATGTTGTTGGAGATCCCGTACATGTAGCTTTCTCCCGTGGCCATGCCATAGGCGTACGCCAGGAATCCCGCTGGTGATGAAAGCCGGTGGGTGCCCGCCGCGATGAACACGCTGGCGTAGGAGAGGCCCGGACAGGCGGAATAGGTGGTGAACAAGGCCGGGGCAACAGGGCTTCCGTCCAACTGGAGTTGAGGGATGGCCCCCGTGGGCGTGACCACGCTGACGAAATGGCCCATTACGGCCTGGGTGGAGAAGAGCGTGGTGAACTGTGCGGAATTGCTCATCCGGTCGTCCGGTGTAAGCAAAAGCAGCGAAGGGTCACCACTGCCCGAGCAAGTGGCTCCTTGCATCATTTGGGTCACACTGACCGGCTTGTCACTGGTGACGCAAACGGCCTGGGTCGTATTGAGCACCTGATGGGTCTCCCCCGCGTTCAGTTGTACCGGCGCCCCACTATCGATGGTTACCCACGTATTGTCCTCGTGCGCCAGAACGCGATAGCCCCAAGCGGACAAATTGCCCAATGGCACGGTGTGGAAGGAGGTTCCCCACGTATTCACCGGGGTCATCTGTTCGTTCACGTGGTCACAGGCCGCGCAGCTCACCACGGCGCACATGCTTCCCCCGAAAACGGCGAACGGCCTGCAGGGTCCGCTCTGCGCGGTGCCGGTGATCACAGTCCCGGTGAGGTCCGAAAGGCCACTGAGCGCCTGTACCTGGAAGACCTGCCCCGCGTTCAGGTCCACGGTGAACGGAACGCCCGGTGCATGCCCCCCCGTAGTGGTGGTGGTTGGCGTGATGCTGATGGTGGTTCCGTCCTGGGTGGCCACCACCATGAATTCACTGCGGAAGATGTAGGTGCCATTGGGAAATGAGGTTGACGTTCCCGGCAGTGCATCCACCCGGTAGGACGTGCCCAAGCCGGAAACCGGGAGCACCTGGGCCGCATCAGTGGTCTGGTTCTGATAGTTGACCGCCGTTACGGTGATGGGTTCCACCGAGGTGATGTGGACACCGCGGTCCAGCACCGTTTCCGATCCGGTAACCTCGTAAATGTTGGGAATGGCCACGGAAGTAACGCCGTTCGCCGACACGGCGAAGGATGTGCTCCAGCCGGCCAGGGGCACGCTCACGGTACCCGTGGTCGCCTGTGCCGAGGTGATCTTTACCGAAAGCTGTTGAGTGCCCGATGCGTTCTGCATGAAGCCCAGCCAGAACTCCCGTCCGCGTGTGTCCAAGTGTTCCGACTGTGCCGATACGGCAGTCGCAACGAACAGCAGGAAAGCACTGAGCAGTGGACGCATGCGGGGATGATTCACGGTCGGGTCGGCTTATCTTTTTCGATGCCTTGTTACGGGCGCAACGCCAGAAGGTTCGATTCGACGAACACGCAAATTTAGTCGACGAAATTTATCCGTCAACTATTTTATTATTGCCGCATGTGAGAGCAAAAGCCTTGCCAATAAAGATAATTCAGCAATTATCAGGCTGTTTCGGCCCACTTCCTCGATCTAACGAGGGACCCCAATTCCTTCGACGAACCGATTCAAGGTCGATCCATCACCTCCCACGATCTCTCCACGGCCCATCCCGCACGGATCACCACGGGATCGGGATCCAGGAATACACGCTCCGGTTGTTGCCGGGCGGTGTATGATCCCGTTGTCCAGCGCCCATCTCCATTCCGGTCCTGGATCAGTTTCAGCCCGTAGCTGCCCGGGAGCAGGTCCGTCCAGTGTACTCCCGCAGGAAGGGAGTCCAGCCGGACCTCCCGCGCCGTTCGGCCCTGCGGCATGGATAATTGGAGCACCAACGGGCCTGGCAGGGTGATACCGCTATCGACGGCGAGCTCCACCTTCAACTTTCCCAAAGAGCGTGGATCACGAGCCCCGAGGCTCAGCCGCGTTGTATCGTTCGTTCCGCCCATCACCCCCTTGATGGCCTTGGGATACAGCACCAGCGATGCGGACTTCCCGTCGGGAAGCTGGAGATCAACCCCGATGGTACGTCGCCTGTTGCTATCCAAGATCGCCATGAACGGGGTGAGTACGGTATCCACGCGCAACTCCAGATGTGCCGTGTCCACCTTGGCCACGGGACGCGTGGTCCGGAGCCATACGGCCCCCGAGACCGGATCACGGCCGGCCGTTACCGTCAAATTGAACGGCATGGTGCCGACGGCGCGGTAGGTCAAGGTGTCCAGCACCACACCGCCCTCGCTGAGGATGAACCGCTGCCCATTGAGCAGGGTGGTGTCCGAAGGCCAGAACACCACCGTGTCCCGTTCCGAACTGTATTCCGGCCACCAAGCAAGCTCCCCTCCTTGGCGGTCGATGGAACTGAGCGCGAGTTCTCCGGCACGGCGTGCCATCACCATGCGCCACCCCCTGTCATCCAGCACGTTCGCTCCGGTGACGAACTGGCTGGCGGACACCGGCAGGAACAGGAAGAGCTCCTGCTCCGTGGTATCCTTCGGATCGATCACACTATCGAGAAAGGCGATCTCCTCATTGGGTAGGTCGAAGCGATAATTGGCGTTGCGATCCCTCAAGGCGCTTAGGTGCTTGAGGCCACTGCGGAGGTGGGCCAGCTTGAAGCTTCCATCCGCCGAGGTACGGGTGAAATAGGCCGGTGGTGCCGTGCGCACATTCCCCGTATCGCTCGCATCGTGGAGAAGGACCAGCACCTCCGCTGCAGGCAGCCCGCTGAAGGCATCCAACACCTTGCCGGCAACGGACAGGCTATCCACGTAATCTCCGGTTGACACTACAAATGACAGGCCCGCCGCCGCGTTCCCCTCGCTCAGGTCCTTCACGGCCTCCCCGATGTTGAAGGTGTAGGTAGTGTTCTCCGCCAAGGGTGCGTTCAAGGTGATCACCACGTCGGAGCCTCCGCTCACCGTTACGTCCGGGGCCTTGGGCAATGGTGGTGAAACCAAGAGTCGCTCCCGCACGCGGTCCAGCTTCACCCGTTCATCGAAGTGCAGTATGATCCGCTTACCCGTGAACCGGATGCTGCCATCAGCGGGCTCGGCTCCGATCAGGCGTGGGGGCTCCGTGTCCTTGGGACCTCCTTGGGGCTCCCTCACCTGCGCACAGGCAGCCATCAGCAGAACGGCAAATGCTCCCCAAACCTTCCTTTTCATGGCAGTATGGCCTCGATCAAGCTGCAGAGCTGTGCCAGTCCCCGTTCATCCGCAGGCCTGAAGTCGTTGAGCACTGCACTGTCCACATCGAACACGGCGGACACCACACCGCCTCGGCCGTGCAAGGGGAGCACGATCTCGCTGCGGCTGGCGGCGCTGCATGCGATATGCCCCGGGAACGCATCCACGTCCGGCACGTTGATGATGCGGGCCTCCTTCCATGCGACGCCGCAAACGCCCTTGCCGTGGCCGATCGGGCTGCAGGCGATCGGGCCTTGGAACGGACCCACCACCAACTGACCTTCCTGAACGCGATAGAACCCCACCCAATGCCAATGGAAGACGTGGTGTACCGCTGCGCAGAAGTTGGCCATCGCCGCAATGGGGTCGTTCTCACCGGCCAACAGCGCCTTCACCTGCGGGAACAGTGCCGTGTACAAGGTTGCACGGTCCGTGGTCTCGGAGATCACAAGCTGCTCGGCCATGGGGTTCGGGTCGGCGCGAAGATACCGGAGCCGCCGTGCAGGCATGGCCGCCTTGGACCCCGCCCGTTCGCCCGTGGCGGAATTTCCACGCGGAACTGCGGCAGCCAAGTCCCACCTTTGCGCCGTACCATGACCGAGCCCCGGAATTCCGACAGCCAGCGACGCAAGGCCAAGCGCAAGCAGTTGATGCGCAAGCTGCGGAACAAGTACCGCGCGGTGCTCATCAATGAATCCACGTACGAGGAGCGCTTCAGCTTCCGGCTTTCGCGGATCAATGTGATCCTCCTGGCGGTGGCGCTTTTCATCGTGAACGCGCTGTTCGTTTCCGCCCTTATCGTCTTCACGCCACTGAAGGAGTACATCCCCGGATACTCCGATCAGAAAGTCAAGTTCAATGCCTATCGCGCCATGGTCACCGCCGATTCGCTGGACCAGGCCATGGCGATCCGGGATGCCTACATCGATAACCTGCGGAACGTGCTGAGCGGGAATTTGCCCGCCGATAGCATCACCCTCACCGTGCCCACGATAAAGGCACCCGCCCCAGCGGACCTTCAGCCCTCCACGGCGGACAGTCTGATGCGGGAGAAGGTTCGCGCCGAAGAGGCCTTCAGCGTACATGCCACGGGTACGGCAGCCACCTTGGAGCGTCTCGGCCTGCCGGGCCTGCTGTTCTTCCCACCGATCCGTGGCGTGGTCACCAGCACCTTCAATGCCAGCGAGGGGCATTTCGGCATCGATATCGTCACCAAGGCCGATGAGGCCGTGAAAGCCTGCCTCGATGGTACGGTGATCCTCGCCAGTTGGACCAGCGATGCCGGCTATGTGATCCAGGTGCAGCACAGCCTCGATCTGGTGAGCGTGTACAAGCACAACGCCGTGCTGCTGAGGAAGACAGGCGACCCTGTAAAGGCGGGCGAGGCCATCGCCATCGTGGGTAACAGTGGCGAGTTCACCAGCGGGCCGCACCTCCACTTCGAACTTTGGTCCGGCGGAAAGGCCGTGGACCCGCAGACATACATCGGCTTCAAGTGATGTCGCTGAAAGCGTTCGCAGCAAAGGTCCTGGCGCGGCGTGCCACGGCCCGTGCGATGCGTGCCGCGATGCAACCCGTGGCCACCCAGCAGGCGGTACTGCAAAAGCTCGTCGCATCCGGAAAGCACACCGCCTTCGGACAGGAGCACGGATTGGGGAAGGTGACGGACCACGCCAGCTTGGTTCAGGCCGTGCCGCTCCGCGATTACGAGGCCCTGCGTCCCTGGATCGACCGCGTCGTGAAAGGGGAAAGGGGCGTGCTTTGGCCCGGTCTGCCGCTTTACTTGTGCAAGACCAGCGGCACCACCAGCGGCGCGAAATACATTCCGATCACCAAGGAAAGTCTGCCCAACCATATTGATAGCGCCCGCCGTGCGCTCTTCGCCTACATCGACCGCACGGGCAACGCCAGCTTCACGGACGGCAAGATGATCTTTCTGCAAGGCAGCCCGGTGCTGGACCGCAAGGGTGCCGTGCCCAGCGGAAGGCTCAGCGGCATCGTGGCCAACCATGTGCCCCGCTACTTGTTGAAGAACCGCATGCCCAGCTTTGCCACCAACAGCATTCCGGACTGGGAGACCAAGGTGGAAGCCATCGTGGATGAAACCAAGTCCGCCGACCTGCGCTTGATCAGTGGTATCCCTGCCTGGGTGCAGATGTACTTTGAGCGCCTGCTGGCCCGCACCGGCAAGTCCAGTGTAAAGGAGGTATTCCCCAACTTCTCTCTTTTCGTGTACGGAGGTGTGAACTACGAACCCTATCGCAGTCGCATGGAAGCGCTCATCGGCGGTGCCGTGGACAGCGTGGAGCTCTTCCCCGCCAGCGAAGGCTTCATTGCCTACCAGGACCAACGTCCCGGCGAAGGAATGCTGCTGGTGCTGGACAACGGCATCTACTATGAGTTCATCCCGCAAGTGCAGTTGTCAGGCGGCAGTGGCCAGCTGGGGCGTTCCGATGCACCTCAACGCCTTTCCATCGGTGAAGTTGAACTGGGCGTGAACTACGCACTTGTACTGCACACCAATGCGGGCCTCTGGGGCTATGAGATCGGCGACACGGTGAAGTTCGTTTCGCTGAAACCACCACGCATTGTGGTCACCGGCCGCACCAAGCATTTCACCAGTGCCTTCGGCGAACATGTGATCGCGGAGGAAGTGGAGGGCGCACTGCAAAGAGCCGTGGCCGCACATCCGTGTGAAGTGTCCGAGTTCACCGTGGCACCGCAGCCCGCACCTGCGGCCGGACTACCCTACCACGAATGGTTCATCGAGTTCGCCGCCCCGCCTGCGGACCTGTCCGGCTTCGCACTTGCGATCGATTCCGCGTTGCAGCAGAAGAACCCTTACTACAAGGACCTCATCACCGGTAAAGTGTTGCAACCGTTGGTGATCACGATCGTACCTCGCGGTGGCTTCGCCGCATGGATGAAGGCACGCGGCATGAACGACGCGCAAAGCAAGGTACCAAGGTTAGCGAACGACCGGAAGTACGTGGAAGGATTGGTGCGATAGGCGATCTAAACCCAACCTCCTACAGCTGTGCAACCACCCGCTCCTTACCGATATAGCCGGTGTTCTGCCAGGTGAGTTGCTTGTTCTTGTACACATGCAGAACCGGCAGTGCATCCACACCCATCGCTTTGCAGAGCTCGGAGTTGGCATCTGCATCAATGCGCACCACGACCACTCTGTCTGCCATATCCTTGCTGATCTCGTCGAGGTATGGCTTCATCCGCTTGCAGGGCGCGCACCAATCCGCGTAGAAGTCCACAAGCACCACTTTGTCATTAGCGGTAAGGGCATCAAACTCGGCCTTGGTCATGCCGCTTGTTGCCGTGGCGGTCCCGGTGGTTTCCGGTAGTCCGGCACTCCGCCATTTCATGATCCCTCCTTTCAGCTCATACACTTCCTGGAAACCGTTCCTTTCGAGCGCCTTCATCGCAGCACCACTACGTCCCCCGCTCAAGCAGTACACCAGGAGCGGCTCGGTCTTGTCCAATTGTGCGACCTGCTTCTTGAACTCTCTGTTGTTCCAATCCCAGTTCAGCGCATGTGCCAAGTGGCCATTGGCGAACTCCTGCGGTGTGCGCACATCCAACAAGGTCGCCTTGGGCAGTTCCTTGATCTTTTGCTGGAACTCCTGTGCGTTCAATTGCTTGCTGATCACAAGGCTGCCACCGCTGGCCTTGCCATGGCCAACATCTTGGGTTTGCCCCGAGGAGCAACCGAACAGCAACAACGATGGTGCGAGGAGGAATGCAAGGAGTTTGGTCATGCTGTGATGAGGCTATGGCGGGTAATGGGGTTGCTGATCACACGGGCATGGAGAACCCTGCGGATGCTGCATCGGCCCGCAAAATTATCCGGGCCACAAGAGAAGCCTGTGACCTCTGTCACCGAACGGATGGCGATCGTGCCACGGCCATGTCGGGAAGTGGTGGCGATTGTGGACTTTTGCGGCGTGAAAGCCACCATCGGAACGGATATTGGGCGTGCGGCTGAACTGCTTCGCGCAGGCGAAGTGGTGGCCATACCCACGGAAACAGTGTACGGCTTAGCGGCGAACGCTTATGATGGATCGGCCGTGCTGAAGATCTTCCAAGCGAAACAGCGCCCTGCATTCGATCCATTGATCGTGCATGTGCATAGCATGGAACAGATGCGGGAAGTGGTGTCGTTTCTCGACTGCGCTCGAAATGACACCGCTCGAAATGACACCGGAAAGGAGGCTGAAGCGTTGATGAAAGAATTCTGGCCCGGCCCGTTGACGCTGGTGCTGCCGAAGTCCGATCGCGTGCCGGACCTTGTGACCAGCGGACTGGACACCGTTGCAGTGCGCATGCCCGCGCATCCCATTGCGCTGGAACTGCTGCGTTCACTGGAGTTCCCGTTGGCCGCACCCAGTGCCAACCCCTTCGGCTACGTAAGCCCCACCACGGCGCAGCATGTAGCCGACCAGCTCGGTGGCAAGATCAAGTACATCCTCGACGGTGGCCCGTGTACCATTGGTGTGGAAAGCACCATCATCGGCTGGGAAGCCCATTTGTCCCGTCTCGACTTCTCACACGCTCCGCGTGCTGCGAAGTCCCGCTACGCTAACGCTCGACATGACAAATGGGTGCTCTACCGCCCCGGGGGCACGCCGGTCGGGGACATTGAAGCGGTGATCGGGCAAGTGGGCGTGGCGCGAAAGCAGGTGCTGCCCGCATCGCCCGGCATGCTGGAAAGCCACTACGCGCCGCGCAAGCCCGTGTACATCGGCGACGTGCAAGCGCTGCTGAAGGAGCACGCAGGAAAGCGCGTCGCAGTGATCGCGTTCACCGAAAAGCATGACGCTTGGCGCACCGAAGTACTCTCCCCCACCGGTGATCCCGCGGAAGCCGCTCGCCACCTTTTCGCAGCACTCCGCAGTCTCGATGCCAGCGATGCCGAAGTGATCCTTGCAGAGGTCTTCCCACAGGAAGGATTGGGCACCGCGATCAATGACCGGTTGCGAAGAGCATCCGCAAAGCGGGCGTGAAGATCCACGTTCGATCAATAGGTCCAAATCAGCGGAAATTCGCTAAATCAGCGTAATCAGCGTTCCAATACCAAGATCGCGTCTGTAGTGCCAAAGGCACGCATCAGTATTCCATGCTTAGATCCGCGTTGATCCGCTAGATCTGCGTCATCCGCGTTCCATTCGGAACCCCGAACTTCGCACTCCAATCCAACGTCCGTGGCCACAGAGATCGAACCCAAGCGCATCGCCATCCTCGGCAGTACCGGCTCCATCGGCACGCAGGCGCTGGACATGATCCGCGACCAGTCCGCGCATTTCACGGTGGAGCTGCTCACCGCCGGGAAGAACGCCGAACTGCTGATCGCACAGGCGAAGGAATTCAACCCCAACGCGGTGGTGATCGGTGACGAAAGCCGCTATGCCGAAGTGCGCGATGCCCTGTTCCCGCTCGGGGTGAAGGTCTTCGCAGGTGCCGCAGCCATTGAGCAGGCGGTGCAAATGGACGGCATCGATACGGTGCTCACCGCCATGGTGGGCTATGCCGGCATGCGCCCTACGATGGCCGCGATCGAGGCGGGCAAGTTGATCGCCCTGGCCAACAAGGAAACGCTCGTCGTGGCGGGAGAATTGGTGACGAAACGGGCACGTGAAAAAGCGGTGAACATCTATCCGGTGGACAGCGAGCACAGTGCCATCTTTCAATGCCTGGCCGGAGAGTGGGACAACCCCATCGAGAAGATCGTGCTGACGGCCAGTGGCGGCCCGTTCCGAGGATGGACAAGGGAAAAGCTCGCCACCGTGACAAAGACGCAAGCCTTGAAGCATCCCAACTGGGACATGGGCGCGAAGATCACCATCGACAGCGCGAGTTTGATGAACAAGGGCCTGGAGGCGATCGAGGCCAAGTGGCTTTTCAACCTGAAGCCGGAGCAGGTGGAGATCATCGTGCATCCGCAGAGCATCATCCACAGTCTGGTGCAGTTCCGTGACGGCAGCATGAAGGCCCAGCTCGGCCTGCCGGACATGAAATTACCGATCCAGTACGCATTGGCCTACCCGCAGCGGTTGGCGACGAATTGGCCACGCTTCGATTTCACCAAATACCCCAGCTTCACCTTCGAGCCACCGGACTTGGAAGCCTTTCCTAACCTCGGCCTCGCGCTGGAGGCGATGAAACGCGGCGGCAACGCCCCCTGCGTGCTCAACGCGGCGAACGAGGTGGCGGTGGAGGCCTTTCTGCAAGAGCGCATCGGTTTTCATGAAATGAGCGACATGGTGGCCGATCGCCTCGCAAAGGCGACCTTTGTGGCCTCACCCACGCTCGATGAACTCGAGGCCAGCGACACGGAGACCCGCCGCGCGGCGCACGAGACGATGAATTCACCGCAATGGAGATCCTGATCTACGCTGGACAACTGATCCTCGGCCTGTCCATTCTGGTGGCCCTGCACGAGTTCGGTCACTTCCTCCCCGCCAAGCTCTTCGGCATGCGCGTGGAGAAGTTCTTCCTCTTTTTCGATGCTCCATACGCCTTGGTAAAGAAGAAGATCGGTGATACCGTTTACGGCATTGGCTGCCTGCCCTTTGGCGGATATGTGAAGATCGCCGGCATGGTGGACGAGAGCATGGACACCGAGCAGAAGGAGCGGATGAAGAAGCCGCCCGAGCCATGGGAGTTCCGCGCCAAACCCGTGTGGCAACGCTTGATCGTGATGGTGGGCGGGGTTACCGTGAACCTCCTGCTGGGCTTTGCGATCTACGCCATGGTGCTCTTTGTGTGGGGCCGGGAATACCTGCCCGTGGAGAACCTCACCTACGGCGTTTCGCCCAGCCAGCTGATGAAGAGCGAGGGCTTTCAGGACGGCGATCGGATCGTGGACGTGGAAGGCCGCGATCCCAAGACCCTCGGCGACGTTTCCTTGGCCATCCTCATTGACGGGGCACGCCACGTGACCGTGGAACGCCAGGACTCCACCGGGGAATTGGAGAAGAAGACGATCGACCTGAGCGCCAACATTCAAGAGCAGATCCTTGAAAGCAATGACAAGGTGCTCTTCAGCCCACGCTTCCCGTTCTATGTGGATTCGGTACTGGCGGACAACAATGCGGAGAAGACCGGCAGCTTCCGCAAGGGTGACCGCATCGTGGGCGTGGATGGCCAACCGGCGCGCTACTTCCAGGATTTCGTGGAAGCGGTGAAGGACAGGAAAGGAGACCGGGTGCACGTGACCCTGCTTCGGGAAGGACATACCGTGGAGGTGCCCGTGGACGTGGATGCCAATGGCATCGTGGGCCTGCAACCGCGCTCCCCTTCGGAGTATTTCACGTTCTCCACGGAGGAATTCAGCTTTCTGGGCAGCATCCCCGCAGGGATCAAATACGGCTGGCAGCGGCTGAAGGACAATGTCTCCTCATTCAAGCTGCTTGGGAGCAGCGCTGGCATGAAGCAGATGGGTGGCTTGATCGCCATGAGCAAGGCATACGGCCCCAAATGGGAATGGCAGCGCTTTTGGGAAATGACGGCATTCCTCTCCTTGGCCCTGGCCGTGCTGAACATCCTTCCCATCCCCGCGTTGGACGGCGGCCATGTGGTGTTCCTGCTGTACGAGGCCGTGGCGCGCAGGCCGGCCAACCAGAAGGTGCTGGAGTATGCACAGATGGCGGGGATGGTATTCCTGCTCACGGTGATCATTGCCGTGAACGGGCATGACATCGTGAAGTTGGTGACCGGTAGATTGTAGAGGGTGAGTGAGTGAGAGTGTGCGTGAGTAGCCATGGAGGCGCAGGGAATGTGATTTCCTGAACGCCGTGTGAGCATGCTGGTGGGCATGCGTCGGATGTGTACTACCGATTGTTCTATTTGACTTGTTCTTTATCAGCGCCTCGGCGGCCGGTTCAAGCGAACCTCCCCGCCCCTGCATCCGTAGGAACGGGCAAACCCACGTGCCATGCCACATGTCATGCTAGTCGAGGACGATGCGATGGTCCGTACGCTTATCGCACATCGCGCCATGGAGTCGGATTGGCGCGTGACCACCTTGAAGGACGGACGGGAACTCCAGCGCATGATGCTGGACGAACCCGTGGACCTGCTGCTGATCGACCTCGGCCTGCCCCATTTGGACGGACTTTCGCTGGTGGAGGACCTGCGCGCGGCGGGCATCACCACGCCCGTGCTCATCATCACTGCATACGAGCTGCCGCACCTGCGGACCACGATCACGGGTGCCGGTGCGAACGACCTGTTGCAGAAGCCCTTCGACCCGGACGACCTGATGGACCGTATGGAGCGCTTACTGGCGGCTTGAGCGGTCGCACCACACCCTCTGCAAGCGGAACTATGGCAATTGCTCGTTGCGAATGGCGTTCGGCGAGGAGCCGCCGATGTTCACCAGGATCACATCGCGGTCATTGGCACCTCCCGTATAGCTCACGATGCCGTTCATGTTCGTGTCCTCGATGAAATAGCCGCTGACCGTGGCACTTGGCGAGATATTCGCAATGCGCGTAAGGATGGGGTCCCGGTCGTTTCCTGCACCCGTATAGGCGATCTTGTGGTTGAAATTGGCATCTCCCGTCCACATGATATATGTGCTTCCCACTTGTAGCTGGGCCTGCGTCCCATAAGTGGGAGTTGCGGAAGTGGTGAAATCCACAGGGACCGCCGCGCTGGAGAGCGCCACCGTTGAAGCGGTCATCATGCCCAAATGGTTCCGGTGGCGGACGGCCACATAATAGCTGCCCGGAGCTGCGACAAAGCTTACGGGCGAAGTACCGTCCAAGGCCACCACATCGCCATCACGTTGCACAAGCGCAGCACAACTGGCATCCACGTTTGAAGGTGTCGCGGCATTGCGCAGCTCCACAACGACCCAATCCACGATGGCATTGTTCCCGGTAACGCTCAGCACACCGGCGCCCAATGTGCCACCGGCGCCCGGCATTCCGACATACGTGTACGGATTGTCCAATGCCGTGTAGGGCTCGGTGGTCGGAATGAGGGAAGCCGAGCGGAGCGCGTCGCTCATGAGCCCGGTACCACTGTTGTAGGGGCCCTCCAGGAAGACCTTGGACGAAACGGAGATGTTCGGCGAGGAAAGCGAAGGGATCAAGCACCAGCTATTGATGGTGCCCACATCCAGCCCCGCCACGTCCTGCACGCTCAAGGTCCACGTTCCTTCGAACGGTTGCCCGTTGAAGGCGCTCAAGGCTTCCGCGGGGATCACGAAATAATCGTGGATCGGGCAGGTGACCGACCCGACGGGCCCGTCCACGCCCGAATCATCGAACTCCGCCCGGATATCATTGTTGCCTCCGCACAGTCCGGAACTGATCAGGCGAACAGTGGTTGAGGCCGGGCTGGTCAGTGAGATCCTGAGATCGGCGGAATAGGTGTGCGCGATGTCCACGTACACATTCAGGTCGCTGAGCGTTGCACCTCCTTGTGAAGGCACCGCAATGGGGCTTGTCGTGGTCCCAACATCGGCGATCGGCGTTGCCGTATTCATGGAGAACGCTCCACAGCCCGCACCGGGCGAATTGCAGTTCTTCACGAGATCATCCACTTCCACCGAGCATTGGGGGAACAGGTTGTGTACGAGGATCACGTTCACCGGTGAACCACTGGCGTAATTCCCGAAAGGACCATAGTTGCCGGGTGCTGTTACGGTTTGCACGGTCACGGGCAGGCTGGGTCCGGAGGCATCGGGATCGATCCGGATGGCGATGGAGGTCGCACTGCCCATGGAGGAGAGGTCCACGCCCACGTTGTAGTTGGTGAGGCCCGCACAGGTGGCAGTGACCGTGGCCGTGGGGGCCGTACAGCAGGAAGAGCCGATGGAGGATACCGCACCGAGGATTTGGTCACAAGCGCTGTTGCCATTGTGCCGCACTTGGATCACGACGCTTGTGCCGAAAGCATAGGTGCCAACGACATGGGTGCCCGGTACGCGGGTACTGTTAAAGGTCTGCCCGGCACCATCGACCGAGGTGTATACGTCATAGTCGGTTGCATCCCCGTCCGACCCGATGATGACACTTATGGTGAAGTTCCCCGCACCGCAATTGTCCACGAAGCTTGTCGAGACGGTCGGTGGTATGCACCCGACAACGGGAAACGAGAACTTGAACATGCGTGTTCCCCAGGATGATGCGGGGTTGTACATGGCCGTACCATAGAACGACTTACCGTCCACGGGATCGACAGCCAGCGAATTATAGTCGCCGTAGCGGTTGCCGCTGTTGCTGGCGGTGCCGGCCACGATCGAGGTTTCCGCGAAGGTCATTTGGTTCAACGGGTCGTTGCGGAAGCGTCCGGTATAGCGGATGCCGGGATAAACATTGCCACCGGTGGTACCTGCGATGTTGTAGGCGAGCCCGATGTCGCCGTTGTCATTAATGGAGATCGTCGACATCCAACGATCGTTCGCATCCGGTGAATAACTGCCTTGTTGATGGATGCCCCAAGCACCTCCACTTCCGCCAGTGCGGTGCAGTTCATACCAACGTGGGCAGGCCCTGTCCGTGTTGTTCAGGTCCACGGCATGGGTACAGACCAGGGCCTCATATCCCAAGCTTTGCAGGTTCCGGTAGCAGATCTGGTTCATGAGCACCTCGCGTATCGGGTCCATGGTCTGCGAGCCTGGTTGGTTGATGCAATTGAGCGTGGTATATCCGCAGAGGTCGGAATCGAACGCGTCCGTGGGGATCGAGGTTGGACCGGTGATCGTTGAGCTCGATGGTGATGAGGCGTTGTAATTGATGTCCCAGAGCTCCAGGCGGTCCACGTCGGCCGCAGCGGTCCACGCATCATCCACCATGCGCATGAACATGGCCGGGGCTCCGGTGGGTGGCGGGGCACCACCGCCGAATCCTACAGGCGTTGCGGCTTGGAACCCGATGGAGGCGAGTGAACTTATCGTGAAGCGCACGGCCGTTCCACCTGTTCCGGCCAACATATTGGCGCGAGGGAGGGCGTAGATCGCCGGGGAGTTCTCGTTCGTCGTCACCACATAGCAATTGTTCCAGACCCCGTACTTCGGATAATCCGGGAAATTGGTGGCCGTATAGCTGTACGCATACCAGGACCCGGTCGGATCGGCTCCCGTTGAAATGGCCACGATCAATCGGTTCCCACTGCTGGAAAACTCGGACATCAACCATCGGTCCGCCATGGCATCATACACGATGATCGGATCGCCAAGGCCCGAATAGGAAGAGATGCCCCCGATCGAATTCACGAAATTGTCCATGTAGGTCTGCGAACCCGGGTTAGCCAAATTCTTGTCATAGATCCGGAAGTAGGCGCCCGAGGAGCCGTTGATCATTTGGATCACATGGTTCGACCCCACGGCCAAACAGGGGTCGGCCGGGCTCACGGAGGTATACCCCATTCCGTTGACACTGAGGTCCACGGCACGGTCGAACCCATGGCTCGGCGGTTCGGTCTGCCATGCCGGGTCCGTGCCGTGCGGCAGGGGGTTGGGGTCCAACCGGGGATGGCCACGACGACCTTCGGACTCTTCTTCCGTCTCCGTATTCTCCCTGATCACGCCATTCTCATCACGCACCTGCTCATTCGTGAACTGCCTTGTGCTATCCCAAAGCGTAAAAGGCTGGATGACACCGAGAAATTCCACCGGGATCGTCCGTTCCACGGAGATCTTGAACTTCCCGTCCGGCAGGCGTTCGGTCAACGGGTCGGAATTCGTTTGGGCCTGCGCCATACTTGCGACGATCAGGAGCGACGGAAACAGGGCGGAGCGAGCGTTCATGGTGTACTGGTGGATCAAGGGTTGAAGGAAGCGCGGAAAATTATGGAAATGGCGACCATTTGATGCTCACGCTTCGATGTAGAGGCCGGTGGAATCGGTGTATCGGCCAATACAATGGGGAAAAGCCCTGCTTACCGGCAAAGGCCGCGGGAAGAACGATCATGGCACTGGAGCACTTGGAATGCAAGGATGAAGTTCAACGATCCGGATCGGATGCGTACGATCGGCCCGAACTTCGCGCACCATGGCGACTGAAACGGACATTCTCATTCTTGGTCGCGGCCTCGCCGGTGCAGCGCTGGCCGAAAGCTGCCGTTTGCGCGGTTTGTCCGTTCATGTGTTCGATCATAAGCGCGATGGCAATGCCTCGATGGCGGCCGGTGGTGCCGTGAACCCCGTGGTGCTGCGCCGTGATGTACCAAGTTGGCGAGCTGCGGAACTGATGTCCTTGACACGCGCGTTCTACGGCAATTGGGAGAAGCATCTGGGGGTCCATTGCTGGTACTCGAGGCCCTTGGTGAAGATCTTCCCGACGCCGAACGAGGTGAAGCAGTGGGAACGCGCCATGGCGGAGCCGGGAACCGCACCCTTCATTGCCAGCAGGCCGGAGACCGAGATCGACAAGGCTCCGCTGAATGCGCCACATGGCTACGGCACGGTAACCGGTGCCGGATGGCTCGATATCCCCGTGCTGCTCGATGCGCAGCGAGCGGATCTGCTTTCCAGCAGGGCGCTCACCGAACGCGATGTGGACGAAAAAGAGATCATGACCGTACCGGATGGCGTGCGCATCGGCGAAGTGAAGGGCCGCTGGCTGGTCCGTTGCACAGGCCCCTTCGCCACCGATCCCGGGCTGGTCCCGGTGAAGGGCGAAACACTGACCGTCAGGATACCGAACATGCACCTCACCCGGATGGTACACGGCAGTGCCGGTCTGCTGCCCTTGGGCGAAGAACTGTTCCGGGTCGGGGCCACCTTCAAATGGACGGACGTTTGGGAAGGTCCGACGGAAGAGGCCCGCACTTGGCTCCTGGGAAAACTGGCGACGCTGGTGGAAGGTCCGATCGAGGTGGTCGGGCAGAATGCCGGTGTGCGTCCAACAGCACGCGATCGCCGCCCGATCTTGGGCAGGACCGGGCCGGTCACGGCCGTGATCAATGGCCTCGGCGCACGCGGCGTGATGCTGGCCCCATGGTGCGCGGAGCACTTGTTGGCGCACCTGTTCGACGGAAAGGAGTTGGCCCCGGAGGTGGATCACGCACGCTTCGACTAAGATCCTGAACAGGTTCTACGGCCTCTTCGACGTTGAGGAGCGTTCCATCCCGATCACGGATGCGAGCGAGCGCCGGTGGAACTTCACACTGAAACCCTCAAATCGGAGGCGTACATCGGCATTGACAGGCTTGGCCAATGCACTCAGGTCCCAACCAAGCCTCGGATACCGCTGCGTGAACGCCAGCAGATCCTCGCGTACCACGAATTCGGCATGCTCAAAGCCTTCGGGATAGGGACTTCCGGACTTTGGTGCAGGCAGTTCCAGCACATCGATGCTTCGTCCATCATACCGGAACGGAACGTGCAGGCGATAGCACGCAATCGGCCTTCCGCCGATGTTGTTTTCCGAGAGCAGCGTACCGTCCTCATCAAGCTGCTTCCGCAATGAGTTGTAGCGCCCAAGATCTTCCACGCGGTAGCAGAGATGATCCAGTTCAAGGCTGGAAACATCCACCCAGCATTCCGCCAACGCCGCAAATAGTTTCCGCAGGAAAGGAGTTGGGGCCGTCATTGATGTCCTTCAGTCGTGAGCCGTTAAGTCTTGAGTCCGTTAGTCACGGATCGATCCGGTAGTCGCAAATAAATTCTGCTGGGGTGATCGGTGGTCGGTGATAAGCGACTGGGAAAAGCACGGAGCTTCGTGGCCGGGTCCAGTCACCGATCACCTCCCTGTGTTTCTCTGTGTCTCTGTGACCCTGTGGTGTAAAGCCCTCTCCCTCTCTCACCCTCATCGCCCTCCCCCCGGCGAAGCATACATCACTTTGTTCAAGCCGTCAGGGAAATAGCGGTCCGCCAACTTCACGAACTCATCGCCTCGCATGAAGTGGCTCATGTTCACATCATCCACGTTGTCCAGCCCACAGGCGGCCAACAGTTCCATCAACGAAAGCAGCGTGTTGCGGTGGAAGTTGAAGACGCGCTCGCATTTCTCGCTCACCACGATGCCGCGTACCAATGCGGGGTCCTGCGTGGTGATGCCCGTGGGGCAGTCGTTGGTATTGCACCGCAGCGCCTGGATGCATCCGAGCGAGAACATGAATCCGCGTGCGCTGTTGCAGAGGTCGGCACCGAGGGCGAGCATCTTCATCAGGCTGGCGGCCGTGAGCACCTTGCCGCTGGCGATGATCTTGATCTCCCCGTGCAGGCCGAAGCGCTCCAAAGTGCGTCGCACGAACATCAGGGCGGGCTCGATCGGCATGCCGACGGAATCGGTGAACTCCAAGGGTGAAGCGCCTGTACCTCCCTCGGCGCCGTCCACGGTGATGAAGTCCGGGCGCATGCCCGTCCCGACCATTTTTTCGCAGAGTTCAGTGAACTCTTCCGTCCGTCCGATACAGAGCTTGAAGCCCACCGGCAGGCCACCGCTGAGTTCGCGCAGCTGGCCGATGAAGCGCAGCAGGCCCTCGCCATCGGTGAAAGCACTGTGGCCCGGCGGCGAAAGCACGGTGGTGTGCGGCACGATGTGACGGATGCGTGCGATCTCCTCGGAATTCTTCACCGCCGGCAGCACGCCTCCATGGCCGGGCTTCGCGCCTTGGGAGAGCTTCAGCTCGATCATGCGCACTTGGTGATGTTCGGCCACCTTGCTACGGAAGAGTTCCGGATCGAAATCGCCGTCCTTGGTACGGCAGCCGAAGTATCCGGTCCCGATCTGCCACACCAGGTCGCCGCCCGGCTTGAGGTGGTGCTCGCTGAGGCCACCCTCACCGGTATTGTGATAGAAGCCCCCCTTGCGGGCACCGGTGTTCAGTGCCAGCACGGCCCTGTCGCTCAACGCTCCGAAGCTCATCGCGGAGATGTTGAGCAACGAGGCCATGTAGGGCTTCGTGCAGAACTCGCCACCGATCTTTACACGAGGCGGATCGGCAGGCACCTCCTTCGGGTAGATGGAGTGCCGGATGCCCTCGTAGTTCGCCGCGTTGATGTCCAGCTGGGTGCCGAACGGGACCGTGTCCCCCACGTTCTTCGCCCGTTGGTACACCAGCGATCGCTGCTGGCGGCTGAAGGGCCTACCGTCGGTATGGCGCTCGATGAAGTACTGCTGGATCTCCGGGGCGATGAACTCGAACATGTAGCGTGCATAGCCCAGCACCGGGAAATTGCGCAGGATCGTGTGCCGGGGCTGCACCATGTTGTAGATGCCCAATGCGATCAAGGGCAGCACCACGGCGTAGGCCCAGAAGGCCCGATGATCAATGATGCCCAGCACACCGATGAGAACAAGGAGAATGAAGGCGATGATGATGAAGAGCTTGCGCATGGGGTGAAATTAGCGATCGTGAAAAGCCGGAGGGAGCGACCCGCGCCAATTTGCGTCAATGAGGGAACACCGGTGGGGTGTGAACGTGCGCGATGGATCGAACGGAACGCCTTCCTGCGTGTACCGCTTCCCGATGATGCCCGTACTTTGTGGCAACGCCCGGTCCTTTCAGGGATGGTGGCGACGGACCATGCAACATGCCCGCAAGATCCTCATCGCAACCGGCCTCACGCTCGCTGCGGTGCTCGGCTGTTCCACTGTGAAGAAGACGACCCCCATGCCGAACCCCGCACCGGACCCGCGTTGGGCGCAGATCGATTCGCTGAGCGACATGGGCCAGTACGCCGGCGCGCTCACCGCCACGGAAGCGATCCTGAACGAGGCGAACGCGACGCAGGATTGGCGTACCGCGTTCCGCGCATACATGTACCGAAGCCGCTTTCAACGCAACACCGGCATCGATCGGAAGGTGACCATCGCACAGTTGGATTCCGCCGCTTCCACAAGCCAAACACCGCTGAAGCAACTCTTGCAAAGCGTGGTGGCGGAGCAGTGGTGGAGCTACTACCAAAGCCAACGCTGGCGCGTGCTGGACCGCACGAACATGGCCGAAGCGACGGACGACCCCGACACCTGGGACCAAGCGACCTTCATGCGGAAGGTGATCGAAGGGTACACCGCATCGCTGGAACCGGCAACGGAGCTGGAAAAGCTCCCGGTCGGAGAGCTGGGCCCCTTGCTGGAGAACGCCGAAGCCGATACTTCGTTACGGCCGACGATCTTCGATGTGCTCGCGCATCGCGCACTGGAGGTCTTCCGCAATAGCGAAACACGGCTCGCTGAACCGGCTTGGCGTTTCCAATTGGATGATGCGGGCATCTTTTCCCCCGCACCGGAATTCGCTTCAGCCAACTTCGCGCACCGCGACAGCACGGCATGGCAGTGGCAGTCCCTGCGGCTGTACCAGCGGCTCACGCAATTGCACTTGCATGATGCCACGCCCGATGCGTTGACCGACCTCACGCTGGAACGCTTGGCCTTCGCCAAGGAGAACAGCACGCTTCCCGGCAAGGACAGCCTCTACCTGCAAGCGCTCACCGCCCAAAGCACCGCGCTGTTCATGGGCGAAGCGAAGAGCGCCGTACAGCTTGCCATCGCGCAGTGGCACGCGGAACAGGCCGCGCAATACCAACGCCTCGCACCGGACAGCGCTTGGAAATGGGAGAAGAAGACCGCCGCCGACATCTGTCGTGAGATCGCCTCGCATCAGGAGGAGCCCTTCGCATCGAGAAGAGCAAAGGCATTGCTGGCCCAGTTATCGCAGCCCGTCTTGCGGGTACAACTGGAAGAGGCCGTGACGCCCGATGTGCCCTTCAAGCTCGCGCTTTCCTACGCGAACATGAGGCAGGTATGGCTACGCGTAGTGAAGGACGATGATCGCGAAGGCAACCGTCGCGGCTACCGGAGCCAAGAGACCTTGAAGCGATTGTTGCGCACGCCTCCCGTCCGTGAATGGGCCGCAATGCTTCCCGATGACGGCGACCTGAACACGCACCTCACGGAGTTACCGGTGGAGCCGCTCCCACTGGGAAGCTACCTCGTGCTCGTGATGGATTCACCCGATCCCACGGAGAATTCGATGATGGTGGTGACGCCTGTGCAAGTGACCCGGCTTGCATTGGCGCTGCGACAAACTTCCACCGGTGCCGCAAGCGTGCTGGTGATGGATCGCGAAACGGGCGCTCCCGTGGCCAATGCGGAGGCGGAACTGTCCGCGCAGGTGTACATGAGCGGCACCTCGCGCAATGTGCATATCGGGGCGACGAGGACGGACAACGCCGGCATGGCGGAACTTGCGGTGACCAAGCAACTGCATGGCCAACAGCGCTGGACCATCACCAACGGCCCCGACAAGCTCGTCTCACCCGGCAACTATTACTACTGGCGCGGCAACGAAAGGATGCTCACGGACAGCCTGCGCACCTTCCTCTTCACCGATCGCGCCATCTACCGGCCCGGGCAGCCCGTGCTGTTCAAGGGTATCGTAACGGTAAAGCGCGGCAAGGAAACAACGGTGAAAGCAGGCTATGCCACCGAAGTGAAATTCTTCGACGTGAACCATGAGTTGATCGATTCCATGGCCGTCACCACAGACGCGTTCGGTTCGTTCCACGGCCAGTTCACCGCTCCCTCGGGAACGCTCACCGGCCGCATGACCCTGGAAGAGAAGAACGGCAGCCACGGTATCCAAGTGGAGGAATACAAGCGGCCCACCTTCGAGGTGCTCTTTCCCCCCGCCCTGTCACTTCGAGCGCAGTCGAGACGCGACACGGTGGGGGGAAAGAACGCAGCCGCGCCAAAGTTGAACGCCATGGCCACGGTACACGGCCTCGCGAAGAGCTACGCGGGCGTGCCGTTGGACGGCGCACAGGTACAGTGGACCGTTACCCGGACGGCGCGCATGCCGTGGTGGTGCGGGTCCTTTTGGCGCTCGTTCATCCCGTGGGGAAGGTCCACGGAAATAGCCAGCGGCGTTGCGGAAACGGATGCCTCCGGGAACTTCGCCGTTCAGTTCCTGGCATCCGCCGATCAAGCCATTTCCCCGAAGGCCGATCCGACGTTCACCTTCACGGTGGTTGCCAGCATCACGGATATGAACGGTGAAACGCAAAGCGGCAACACGAGCATTTCCGTGGGGTACCGCAGCATCAACATCGCGTTGGATGTGGGCGATGGCCTCGATCGCTCCACCACGGACAGCCTGAAGGTGGGCGTGCAGGATCTGGACGGCAACCCACTGAACGTGCCGATGGACGTGCGCATCACACGCTTGCAGATGCCGAAGTTGCCGCTGCGCGATCGCTTGTGGGAACGGCCGGATGTCCACGTGATCTCGCGCGAGGATCATGCAGCACGTTTTCCGCAGGATGTTTACGCCGACGAGAACGATCCGCTGAATTGGCCGAAGGAAGCCGTGGTGCTGGAGCGGAAGAACTGGGCGGCCAACGGCAGGGAGCTGGTACTGCCGGGCATCGCAGAATGGGACGTGGGCACCTATCTGGTCGAGGTGAGCGCCATGGACGCCGACAGTGCGGAAGTGACCGCGAAGAGGACAGTGGTGATCTACGATCCCGCCGTGCAGCACACCGGTTTCGAGAGCGATGCCTTTCATGTGGAAGCGGTAAAGTCAAAAGCCGAGCCCGGTGGGAAGGCGGTACTGCTGGTGAGCAGCGCACTGCCGGAAGCGCACATCCTGATGGAGGTGGAGCGCGAAGGCGTGATCGCCGTACGCCGCTGGTTCACGTTGAAGGATGGACAACAGCGCGTGGAGTTGTCCGTCCAAGAAGCGGATCGCGGAGGCTTCAGCGTGCATTTCATCAGTGTGGAGCGCGGTCGTTCGCACAATGAAAATGTCAACATTGATGTGCCGTGGAGCAACAAGGAGTTGCAGGTGGAATGGATCACCTTCCGTGATAAGCTCTTGCCCGGCGCGAAGGAGCAATGGCGGCTGAAGATCACGGGGCCGAAGGGCGGGAAGGTGGCCGCCCAACTGCTCGCCGGCATGTACGATGCTTCACTGGACCACTTCGTGCCACATGCGTGGGACATGTCCGTTTGGCCTACGAACAGTTCCGGCCTCGGCTGGGGCCAGCTCGCGCCGTTCAACATCAGCAACGGCCAAGTGTTTGGGGGAAACCGCGCCTTTCCCGATGACACGGCGCATGTATATCCGCAACTGAGCACCTACGGTTTCGCCATGTATTACAGCCATTACAGGCGCGGAATGCACAATGCTCAGTTCGCCCGAAACGGAGGAGGGATGAAGGACCTGGAAATGTCAGCTCAAGCCGGGATCGCCGAGGAAGATAGTGGAGGTGAGCTGAACAGAATTCCCACTTCCCCGGCCCAAACTGGCGAAGTTCCTTCAGCCTCTTCCACCCGGCCAGCCGATGCCCCACCTCCCGCCACGCGCACCGACTTCCGCGAAACGGCCTTCTTCCTTCCGGACCTGCTCACCGACAAGGATGGAAGCGTGGTCCTGAAGTTCACCATGCCCGATGCGCTGACGCGTTGGAAACTGCTGGGCCTCGCGCACACCACGGACCTCAAGACGGCACAGTTCACCAAGGAAGTGATCACGCAAAAGCCGTTGATGGTCGTGCCGAACCTGCCGCGCTTTTTGCGCGAAGGGGACAAGATCACGTTGACCAGCAAGGTGAATGTGGTCGGCACCTCTGTCAGTTCGAGCGCAGTCGAGAACGACAGAGGAGTGCCTGTCGCCGCAGGGTCCTCTTCGAGTGACCCTGCTGGGACGACAGGCACGGCCACGCTGGAGCTTTTCGACCCGTTCACCAATGCGCCGGTGAACGGCAAATTCGGGATCCAGGAGAACACGCGTTCCTTTACAGCAGGCCCCGGCGCGAGCGCGGTGGTGGCATGGGACATCACCGTGCCGGAAGGCATCAGCGCGGTGAGCGTGCGCATCAGCGCCAAGGCCGGTGCCTTCACCGATGCCGAGGAAAGGCCGCTGCCCATCCTCACCGATCGTGTGCTGGTGACCGAGAGCCTTCCACTGCCGATCAGCAAGGCGGGAACGAAGACCTTCACGCTGGAAAAGCTGAAGAACAACACCAGTTCAACGTTGCGGAACCAAAGTCTGAAACTGGAATTCACGCCGAACCCCGCGTGGTATGCCGTGCAAGCGCTGCCGTACTTGATGGAATTCCCGCACCAATGCTCGGAGCAGGTGTTCAGTCGGTTCTATGCGAACAGCCTGGCCGCGCACATCGTGGATGAACGTCCGGCGATCAAGCAAGTATTCGCGCAATGGAGCGCAAAGGGACCCGGGAACGAGGAGGCCTTCCTGAGCAACCTGGAGAAGAACAGCGAGCTGAAGAACATCGTGCTCGCGGAAACGCCGTGGGTGCTGAACGCCCGCAACGAAACGGAAAGCAAGCAACGCATCGCGCTGCTGTTCGACATGCAGCGCATGGCCGCCGAGCAAGGCAAAGCAATGAAGCAATTGCGCGATGCACAGCTCGGCAACGGCGCGTGGCCTTGGTTCAGCGGGATGCGACCCTCGCGCTGGGTCACGCAGAAGATCGTCTCGGGCTTCGGGCATTTGGAGCATCTCGGTGCAGCGGACCTTCGCCCCGATGGACAAACACAAGTGATGCTGAAACGCGCGGTGGCGTGGTTGGACAGCGATGTGGACACGGACTACAAAGACTTGCTGAAACACACCACGAAAGCGCAGCGCGACGAGTACACGCCAAGCCATTCCACGGTGCAATACCTCTACGCCCGCAGCTATTTTTCGCGCTGGCCCATCAACGGCACCACCAACACCGCCGTGGAATTCTACAAGGCCCGCTTGGCTAAAACGTGGCTTGGTTTCGGCTTGCAGGAACAAGCGATGATAGCGCTCGCCATGGACCGTCTCGGCGATCACACCACTGCGCAGCTCATCATGAAGTCGCTCGGCGAACGCGCCACGCGCAGCGAGGCGCTCGGCATGTACTGGAAGAACTTCAACGCGGGCTGGTACTGGTGGGATTTCCCCACGGAAACACATGCGGTGATGATCGAGGCCTTCCACGAAGTGGCCAAGAATGAGAACGCGGTGAACGAGTTGCGCCTCTACCTGCTGAAGTTGAAACAGACCACCGATTGGAAGACCACCACCGCCACCGCAGAGGCCTGCTACGCGCTATTGCTCACCGGCGACGACTGGTTGGAACCCACCGACATGCCGGTGATCACCGTGGGCGGCTCAACGGTCGCGAACGTGAAACAGGAAGCCGGCACGGGCTACTTCCAAAAAACCTGGGCCGCCGATAAGATCACCCCCGCCATGGGCGATGTCACCGTTACCACCAGCGCGGACCGTGCCGCCTGGGGCGCGCTCTACTGGCAGTACTTCGAGCAGATGGACAAGGTGACCTCCGCCGAAAGCCCGTTCAGCATCAAGAAGCAGGTGATGTTGAACGAGCCGGGCGATGCCGGTCCGAAGCTCATCGCCTTGGACAAGGCCCGTGCGCTGAAGCCCGGCGACAAGCTCACCATTCGCATCGAGCTGCGCACCGACCGCGCCATGGACCATGTACATCTGAAGGACCTGCGGGCTGCCGGACTGGAACCGACCGAGGCACTGAGCGGCTACAGATACCAAGGCGGTCTCGGCTACTACCAGAGCACCCGCGATGCCGCCACGGACTTCTTCTTCGACCACATCCGGCCCGGCACCTATGTGTTCCAATACGACCTGCGCGTCTCCCATGCCGGCGACTGCAGCAACGGCATCACCACGGCAATGTGCATGTATGCGCCGGAGTTTGCTTCACATAGTGAAGGGGTGCGAGTGGTGGTGGGGAAGTGAGGTTTGTTTTTTCACCGCGGAGGCACGGAGAATTGCGATCGGTAAATGGTGATTGGTGATCGGACGGGCCACGAAGCACCCTGCGTTTCCAAATCACCATTCACTATCCACCAAGCACCCAAGCAGGAACGTAACCGGCTTGATCAGCGACAAACTGACCCACGACTCCTACACTGAAGCTCCCTGCTTTTACATCACTGAACTTGGAACCATGGGCACTGAAGCAATGAAGTTGGAATTGATCGAATGGTTAGCTCAGTTGAAAGACCCTGGTATGGTGACCTCATTGTTCAACTTGAAAAAGGCGAACGAGGCGAAAGATTGGTATGTGGAATTGAACCCGGAACAGAAAGCATCCATCGACCGTGGTTTGGCGGATGCGGCCGCAGGTCGGGTAGTGACTTCTGAAGAGATGGGGAAGCACTACGGCCACGTCAAAAAGGGTTGATCGGACGGCTGAAGCGCTGGATGGCCTTGCCAACATCCACTATTCCACGGAACAAAGATGGTCTGTTCACATTGCTGATCGCTTCTTGGACTTGGTGGGTGAGCTTGAAGATCTCGTGGCTCCGTATCCCAGTGGATTTTGAGCTTCCCCATGCGTCCAGAACTTCATTCGGGCCTCATTCATCGAACCGTGATGAGGGTGTATCGTGTCGACCCTGATGGGGTTTTGATCGTCTCCCTGATCTATTCGCGACCTGACAACGGCCGATTTCTTTAGTGATCCAAGGTTGTAAAGGGGACCAGGTATTGACGCGTGACCTATTAGCGCTTCGAGCAGCATCAACAGCTGAGGGGATAAGCCGTCGGTCCCGGCCCCTCGCATGAACAGAACGAGGAACGGTAGCGCCCGTCGCAAGCACATTCGTTAGTTTCGGGCTGTAAAAGCCACGATCATGAGGTTCTCGATATTCATCTTGGTATTGTTCGGTTTTCACTGGGCCTCTTTTGCGCAGGATTATCCCTGCGAAGCACCGGACTCCATATTGACGATGTACCAGGACGACGCCGACCGAATGGCGATCGCTCGGACCTTTCAGAACGGGAGCACTTGGATGGATTCCGTGGGTATCAACCCGGAATTTTCACAAACAGCCATGAGCGCTTTGGTGGCCGTGTACAATTCAACCTCCCCGCAGCGTGACACCGTAGTGGACCTGCTGAATATCCACATCTACCCCATCATGCCATTGCGTTCATTGACGGTCTCTGCCGATTCATCCTTGGCGTGGGTTCAGCAGCTTCAAGCGGGCAACGTCCCTACCGGAGAGCCGATTTTGGACGGGCTAATGCAGCAGTACGACGTGGTGGATTTTAATCTCTGGGGTTGGCCTTCCAATTCACACAAAGTGATCGCCTTCAACATGGGCACGAATTGGAATCTTCTTCCATTGCTGGACCTGTTTGAGCAGATCCCCGGAGTACACTATTCCTCGGTCAATGGCTCCGGAGGAGATGGAAGCCGGATAACCGATTCGGTGTACACCGACCATATTGAGCTCACATATTCATTTGGTTGGGGGGATTGCCCCGCAGGGTGCAGCGCATTTTACCATTGGGTCTTCTCCGTTCAACCGGATTGTTCCGTGGAGTTCATTGGCAGCTACGGGCTGTCACCATTCTTCAACACTCAAGTGGCGGAGGTTCCACGTACTTCTTTGCTTGCGTGGCCCAACCCGGTAAGCGATGTGCTCCACTTGGGCCGTTCAGTGGCGGGCGAGGCACTGACTCTTTATTCCATTGATGGGCGGCATGTGGGATCCCCGGTCCTACAAGGCGATGGCATCGATGTGCGCGGCCTGCCGCCGGGCATCTATTTCCTGCGGCGGTCCGATCGTCCGTGGGAGGCGCCATTGCGTTTCGAGGTGGTGCATTGAGCAAGTCTTGAACTTCGTAGAGGGCTGGCACGTATACTTTCGCCACATGAAAGCATACCTTTCCGTCATTAGCCTCTCGTTTGTTCTGTTGTTGAGCGCCTGCGGCGACGGCAAGTCCGATGCCGCCAAGCAGATGGCCGCAGCTGCCGATAGTGCCCGCATGGCTTCACAGGTGGACCTCTCCGAATACCACCTACCCTTGATGTTGGAAATGCCAGTTGGCATGCCGCAACCAACCCTGCTATGGAAGGATGAGATCGGCAAGTTGGCGGTTCGTGCAGGAGACCGATTTGCGATCGAGGTCTCCGAAACCCCCGCCGACCGGGACCGGCTCAAGGCCGATCTGGAACGGGACCTGTTGAAAAGGAACACGATCGTGGAGGAGACCCCCGAACTGCTCATCTACCGCTCCGAATTCCCGGACGATACGGCCTTGGTCTTCCATCATTTCGAGCGTTGGGTCACGGCGGACGGGCGTTCCTTCCGGGTAGAGGACACCAAGGACGGTACCGTTTTCAGCTTGGAGGACATCCGGAGGATGGCATCCGCGGTCCACACCAAAAAACCGGCCTGACACACGCTCTTTCCCTGTTCACGGGAAAACCCAACAGCAGCTCCCGCCGGTTCTTGTTATATTTCGACCCTTCATACCCGACCGTCATGTTGAAGTTCCGACATCTGTTCCTTCTTGGCACCCTTCTCACAGGCTTGTTCGCACAGGCGGGAACCATTGTGCTGGACGGTAATTACCAAGGCAAGAACATCTTCGTCCAGAACCCGTTCTCCGAGGCTGGCGTGGGGTTTTGCGTATTTCAAGTGACGGTGAACGACAAGATCTCCACCGACGAGATCAATTCCAGCGCGTTCGAGGTGGACCTTTCCGTTTACAACTTGAAGGTGGGAGACAAGGTGACGATCAAGATCATGCACAAGGACGGTTGCACGCCCAAGGTGCTCAACCCGGAAGTGCTGAAGCCGAAGAGCACCTTCGATATCGTGAAGCAATCGATCTCGCCGGACGGCACCTACACGTGGGTGACCACGAACGAGACCGGGGAACTGCCCTTCGTGGTGCAGCAAAAGCGCTGGAACAAATGGATACGCGTGGGCGAGGTGATGGGGATCGGCACTCCGGGGGAGCATGAATACTCCTTCAAGGTGGTACCCCACAGCGGCGAGAACATTTTCCGCGTGAAGCAGACGGACATGAGCAAGCGCGCACGCTTCAGCGAAAGCATCTCCTACACGGACCCATCGGTACCGGTGGTCACTTGGACCTATGACAAAAGCAACAAGGTCGTGCACATGAGCAGTGGAAGTCTTTACGAGATCTATGACCAGTTCGGC
This sequence comes from Flavobacteriales bacterium, assembly GCA_019912395.1. Lineage (GTDB taxonomy): Bacteria > Bacteroidota > Bacteroidia > Flavobacteriales_F > PHOS-HE28 > PHOS-HE28. Next base: position 95,975 of record JAIOIH010000042.1, read on the forward strand.
AACATCGTGAAGCGCGGCTATTCCACGGACATCGACGTGAGCGACCTGAAAAAGGGGCTTTACTACCTGAACTTCGACAACAAGATGGGGGACACGTTCCTCAAGCGTTGAACTCGCATCGGCACATTGAAAGGCCTCGCTTCGGCGGGGCTTTTTGCTGAACGGACGTTGCGTTCCGGTAACTTTCCCCCATGATCCGAATTGAACACATCGGCATTGCCGTGCGGGACCTTGAAAAAGCGGAGGCCCTGTATGAAAAGCTATTGGGCGGCCCGTCGTACAAGCGGGAAGAGGTGGCCAGTGAAGGCGTGATCACCTCCTTCTTCCAAGTGGGGCCGAACAAGATCGAGCTTTTGGAAAGCACCCGTCCGGACGGTCCCATCGCCAAGGCGATCGAGAAGCGCGGGGAGGGGATCCACCACATCGCCTTCGAGGTGGCGGACATCCGGGCGGAAATGGCGCGGTTGAAGGCCGAGGGCTTCAGCCTGCTGAACGAGGAGCCCAAGCCGGGGGCCGACAACAAGCTGGTCTGCTTCATCCATCCGAAGAGCGCGAACGGGGCGCTGGTGGAATTGTGCCAGGAAATACGCCCGGAGTAATGGCCACGAGCAAGGAAACCGCCGCTTTCATCCTGGACCAACTGGGCCGCCCCGAGCGCTTCAGCGTAAAGCCCATGTTCGGCGAGTTCGCCATCTACGCGGACGGCAAGACCGTAGGCTTCATTTGCGACGACCAGCTTTTGGTGAAGATCATGCCCGAAAGCGCCGCGCTTGAAGATCGCTGCGAGCGGGCACCCGCCTATCCCGGCTCGAAGGACTACTACCTGGTGCCCGAGGAACTGATCACCGGCGACCACCACTTGCCGGGCTTACTGTTGGGCATGGCCGAGGCATTGCCGATGCCCAAGGCCAGGAAGCGAAAAGGGCGACCCTGAGCCCGTTCGGCACATGGGCTTGTTGAATGTTGGGGGCACCTATCTTCACCTCGCCAAAACGGCATGGGGATGTTCAAGAAAGCGGTCCGGTTCGCCACAAACGAGGTCACCTTGTGGACCCTTGGCCTGATCGCATTGTTCCTTGCCGGGGATATGCCGGGGCCATCGATCTGCCTGTTCAAGTGGATGGGGATCGAACGCTGCTGGGGATGCGGATTGGGCCATGCCGTCCACGATGCCCTGCATTTGGACCTGGCGGGGTCCTTCGCCCATCACCCGCTCGGCATTCCCGTGCTCGCCGTCATCCTCGGAAGGGTGATCGGTCTTGCGCGTAGATCGATCCAACCACCAATACCACCAACATGGACCAGAAAGACTTGCTGATGATGCTGCCCAGGCTGAGTCCTGAGGAATTGATGATGATCCAGAATTCAATGGCCGGTCTCTCCGATGCGCAAGCCCGGCAGTTCGTGACCATGTACTCCACCAATCGGAAGGACGGTCAGACCATGCTGTTGCTCGCGCTGATCGGATTGCTGGGCGTTGCGGGCATCCAACGCTTCGTCATCGGCCAAACAGCAATGGGCGTGGTTTTCCTGTTGACGGTAGGCTTCTGCGGGATCGGCACGATCATCGACGCGGTGAACGCGAACAAGTTGGCCATGGAATACAACCAGTCCGAGGCCATGCGCGTGCTGAGCATGTTGAAGATGATGGGCAACTGAGCCGCCTTCCCGCAGTAGCCTCATGCAGGGGTAACATGAGGAAGGCCGCGATCAGGCCAGCAGTTCCAGGCGCTTGATCAGCGCTACCACGTCCTCATTGCCCAGCTCAAGGTGCTCCGCGTGCAGGCCCGCCTTCCGCGCACCTTCCACATGCTGGATGCTGTCGTCGATGAACAAGGTCCGATCGGCTGCGGCGCCATGCGCTGCCAGTACGAACCGGAAGATCCCGGGGTCCGGTTTGCGCATGCCCAGTTCACAACTGTAGTAGGCACCATCGAACAGTGCCTTGAAATCACGGATGCCGTTCTCCCGCGCCACGATGGCCTCGAACGCCGGCACATGGATGGCGTTGGTGTTGCTGAGCAGCAGCACCTGATGGTGTTCCCTCAGGCGCTTCACCAGGGCGATACGCTCCTGCGGGATGCCGCCCAGCATGGCGTTCCAGCAGTGGTCGATCTGCTCATCGGAAATGGGGTTGCCGTATAGCGCCCTGATCTTCATCCTGAATTCCGCAGGAGTAATGGCACCCGTTTCGAAGCCATCGAACAGGTGGTCCTGCTTGGCCTTGCTGTACAGCGCATTGAACTCGCCGAAGCCGAGTTGGGCAAAGGCGCGTGCCGCCGCGTGGTAGTCCACATCAATGAGCACCCCGCCCAGGTCGAGCAGGATTGTGTCGTATTGCACCGATCGTTCCATGGGGCGCGAAACTAGCCGCATCGCCGGTCCATTGCCAACGGCTACTTTCGCGGCCAATTACCGGGCCTATAGCTCAGCGGTCAGAGCAGCGGACTCATAATCCGTTGGTCGCAGGTTCAAATCCTGCTGGGCCCACCACCTCATTTCCCGGCGGTCAATACGGACGTGCGGCCATCACGGTCATGTCCAGGTCGTCCGCCATGAAGCGGCCTTGTCCGTCCTGGTTCCAGAAGTAGAACTTCACCTTCTCGCCCGGTGCCAAAGGCTGCAGCGAGACGCGGTATTCGATGTGCTCCCAGAGGCTGTCCCCGGCCGGTGGCATCGGCTCCATGCGGAAGGATTCGTACTGCTTGATATCACCATTGGCATTCTCGGAGCTGGCCACCACGGTGATGCCACGGGTATCACCTGCCCGGAACACATAGCGTTCAAAGCCCAGCGCGAAATAAAGGGCGCGCCCCGCAGGCAGGTCCTTCGCGGGCATCTCGAAGCTCGGGCCGAATTCGTCCGTGGTATCACAGGCCACTACATGCCATGGGCTGAAGGCCCGTTCAAAAAGGATGCGTCGCCCGTTCCAATAGGGTACGTGGTGTTCCACTTCCCAGCGGACATGGGCGAGGGTGTCCAAACCGTTGGGGGCGAACGGTGCGATCACGTAGCGCCCGCCCAGCCTGCCTTGGTGTTCCTTGTCGAAGCGCAGGAAGCTGTACACGTACTTCCTCCGGTCCATGCATTCGCGGTCCAGGAAGTCGTGGTTGTACTGGTAGAACTGGGCCAGGTGGAGGGCCGTGGCGGCCAGGAGGAAGGCCAACACCGCTTTTAAGCGCCAGCCCGTCCAGCGGTCCAACATCACGGCCAACGGGAGGATCAGCACCGTATAGTGTTCCACGTACACCCGCGATCCGAAGCCGCTTCCGTAGTACCAGATCCACCAGCTACTGATCACATAGGTGATCACCATCCAGTACACCGCTGCGGCCATTGCGCGATAGCGATCATGTTTCCACAGCAGGAGCACGCTCAGCGCAGCGGGGATCAGCACCGGGGTCCACAGGAACAAACCACGCCTGACGCCAAGGAGCACTTGGAACAGGGCCGGCCTCCCCCACGTGAAGCCTTCGCCCTTGTAACCGTATGCCACGAAACTACCCACTTGGGCGTACCACAGTGCCGGCTGGATGGCCACCACGCAGAGCCCGGCCAACGCGGTGAGCGCCATGGCTCCGGGGCGCTGGATGAAGCTGCGCAGGAACAAGGGCGTGCCCTTCCCCAGCAGCACGGGAATGGCCAGCAGCACCAAGCCGTTCACGGGTCGCACCAGCACGATCAGGCCCAGCACCGCACCCCACGCGATCATCACCGGGGTGCGCGGGCTGTCCGCAATGCGCTGGGTGAGCAGGAGGAAAATGGAGAACAAACAGAAGGAGTACACGTGGGACCAGCCGGGCTGGATGGCGGTGTATTGCGCGAACTGGGTACCGAAGCCGAGCACCAACAGCAGTATGGCCGCACTGCGGTCCGTAACGCCCATGCGAAGGAGCACCGCCCGCAGGGCAAGCAAGCCCAGCAGGGCATAGACCAAGGCCGCAATGGCGATGGCATGCTCGTAGGGCGGGGAGTAGCCATCGGCCACGCCGCCCGTCGCCTTCACGACGGCGTGCGCGGACAGGAAGAACGGGGTGAGCAGGACCGCCTCCCCGGCGAAATACTTGTTGAGCGTACCGTTGGGCGTCACGTTCACGTACTCCGCCCGCACGCGTTCATTCCCCAGGTCATGGCCGATGAAGATGGCGTGCAGGTAGCCGTAATAGCCGTGTACATCGCTGGTGATGATGCCCCCGGCGCTGTCCCGGACGGAACGCTCGGAGACGATGGCGAAGAAGAGCATCACCAGGAGGATGGACAACAGCGACGCCCTGTTTCGTCCCGGTAACATGGCCGCTAAAATGCGAAGTCCGTGGCAACCGGGACTGTCCTATTTTCGCGGACCATGGAAAAAGTGATCGTTACGGGTGGTGCGGGCTTCATCGGCTCGCACACGTGCGTGGAGTTGCTGGAGGCCGGTTTTGAACCTGTTATCGTGGATGACCTTCGCAACAGTGAGGAGCGGGTGCTAAAGGGCCTGGAGAAGATCGTCAGCCGGGAATTGCCGATCCATCGCATCGATTGCGGGGATGCGGTGGCCCTGAACAAGGTGTTCGAGGCGGAAAAGCCTTCCAGCGTGATCCACTTTGCCGCCGACAAGGCCGTGGGCGAAAGCGTACGCGAACCCTTGAAGTACTATTCCAACAACATCGGTTCCCTCTTCACCCTGCTCCGTGTGATGGAACAGCACAGGGTGAAGGACCTCGTCTTCTCCTCGTCCTGCACCGTGTACGGGGATACGGACCAGCTACCCGTGACGGAGAATTCACCTACCGGTGCCGCTGCATCGCCCTATGGCTACACCAAGGTGGTGTGCGAGCGGATGCTCCGCGATGCATCGGCCGCGGACCCCTTGCTGCGCGCCGTGCTCCTGCGCTATTTCAACCCCATCGGTGCGCACCCGTCGGGGATCATCGGTGAACTGCCCATCGGCGTCCCGAACAACCTCATCCCCTTCATCACCCAGGCAGCGGCGGGCATTCGCGAGAAGCTCACCGTTTTCGGGGATGATTACCCCACGCGCGATGGCTCGTGCATCCGGGACTACATCCACGTGGTGGACCTGGCCAAGGCACACGTGCTGGCCTTGCGATGGATCGCGAAGCAAAAGGCTCCGGTCTGTGATGTGTTCAACCTCGGAACCGGCACCGGCAACACGGTGCTGGAGGCCGTACACACCTTCGAGGCGGAGAACGGCGTGAAGGTGCCTTACGTGATCGGGCCGCGCAGGGCGGGCGACGTAGTGGCGATGTACGCGGACACCACCAAGAGCAGCGAAGTACTGGGCTGGCGTACCGAGCTCACCTTGGGGGACGCGCTCCGCGATGCATGGCGTTGGCAACAGACCCTCGGCAAGGCTGCGGTTCAGTAGTAGATCCCGAACATCAGGCAGAGGAAGGTGCCCGCAAAACCGACCAGCGCGCCCGCGTAGACCTGTGCGGGGGTATGGTCCGTCACGAGAAGGCGTGCGGTGCCCAATGCCCCGGCCACGATGAACATCAGCGGGAGGAACCAAGCGTGGGCGCCGTGCAGGAACATCAGGCCGAGAAGCATGCCGAGGATGCCCCCGATGCCCGTGGTATGCATGCTGATCTTCCACCGCAGGGTGATGACGAGGTCCGCCACCAACGACAGGATGATGCCGGCAAAGAGCGCCAACGTAACCGGGGAGTTCGGCGTTCTGCGAAGCAGGTAGTAGGCCATGCAGAAATAGATCAGCGTAAGCAGGAAAGGCACGATGCGCTCCAGGCGTCCGGGCATGGCCAGCTCCGTAACCGCGCCGCTCCGCCACAGCATGAACATGCTCATCACGGGGAACAACGCGGTCATCACGAAGACCATCCCCACGATCACCCACTGGCCATTGCGCGTGAACGTGAAGGTGAGGTGCGGGTCGATGCCGAACGCGATGATCAGCGCGAGCGTGGGCATCCACACCGGATGGAGCAGGAGGGAAAGAAGGTGGGCCGCCCTGTGCATCAAAGCTCCTTGCGCAAGCGCGCCACCGGCATGTTCAATTGCTCGCGGTACTTGGCCACGGTGCGGCGGGCGATGTTGTAGCCCTTGCCGCGCAACAGCTTCGTCAGTTCGTCGTCCGTCAGCGGGTTCTGCTTGTTCTCCGCTTGGATCGCTTCCTCCAGGATCTTCTTCACCTCACGCGTGCTCACCTCCTCGCCACTGTCCGTCATCAGGCTCTCGCTGAAGAAGAACTTCAACAGGTAGGTGCCGTGGTCCGTCTGCACATACTTGCTGTTCGCCACGCGGCTCACCGTGCTGATGTCCATGCCCACCTTCTCGGCGATGTCCTTGAGGATCATCGGCTTCATCTTCGTCTCGTCGCCGGTGAGGAAGAACTCGCGCTGGTGCTCCATGATGGCCTCCATGGTGATCAGCAACGTGTTCTGGCGCTGCTTGATCGCATCGATGAACCACTTGGCGGAATCGAGCTTCTGCTTGATGAAGACCAGCGCGTCCTTGGCCTTGGGGTCCTTCTTGTTGCGCTGGTACTCCTTGATCATGTCGCGGTACTGGCGGCTCACGCGCAGCTCCGGGGCATTGCGCCCGTTCAGGGAAAGCTCCAATTGGCCGTCCACCGCGTTGATGGCGAAATCGGGCACGATCGCTTGCGCGGACTTGGTGGTGTCGCGGCCGGTATTGCCGGGCTTGGGGTTCAGGCGCACGATCACGTCGATGGCATCGCGCAACGCGTCCTCGTCGATCTCCAAGCGCTCCATGATGCGGTCGTAGTGCTTCTTGGTGAACGCGTCGAAATGCTTGTCCACGATGGCCTTGGCCGTGAGCACGTCCACGGCATTGTGCATCCGGTTCAGCTGCAGGAGGAGGCATTCACGCAGGTCGCGTGCGGCCACCCCGGCCGGATCGAGCGTTTGCACCTCATGGAGCGCCTTGCCCAGCTCCGCCTCATCGGTCATGATGTTCGCGGTGAAGGCCAGGTCGTTCACGATCTGGTCCAGGCTTCTTCGCAGGTAGCCGTCCTCGTCCAAATTGCCGATGAGGTGTTCGCCCAGGAGCTCGGTGCGCTCATCGACATTGCGCAGGGAAAGTTGCGTGCGCATGGCATCCTGGAACGTGGTCCCGCCCGTGAGCGGCATTTCGTACTCCTCGTCGTCCGCGCTCTGGTTCTTGGCGCTCAGCTTGTAGTCCGGGGTGTCGTCGTCCTGGAAATAATCGCTGAGGTCGAACTCCTCGTTGCTCGTTTCCGGTTCGTCCTCCGTATCGCTTGCCGCTTGTTCCGCGGCGAGCACCTCCTCCTCTTCCTGGTCGTCCCCCTCCTCCAGGGCGGGATTCTCCTCCAACTCCTGCTTGATGCGCTGTTCCAGCTCAAGTGTGGGCACCTGCAACAGCTTCATCAGCTGGATCTGCTGCGGGCTGAGCTTCTGTTGGAGCTTCTGGGAGAGGTATTGTTTGAGCATGGCGACGTGGCGGAGGGCTTTCCGTCCGAAGGTTTTCTTGTGTGTGCGAAGGTACCGCTGCGAGGTCTTGGACCGGCAAGTGAACGGGTGGCCCTCTGTGATCGATCCGCATCGGCCCCCATGACGCTCGCGCCGCCCGGCGTTCCATCCTTCGCTGGTACTCATCGCGTGGCGGCGACGCGGGTTACATTTCGGCGATGATCCACCGCACGCTGAAGGCCACCGCACTGCTCGTTGCTTGCCTGCTGCTCGGCAGTTGCAAGGTGGGCCGCTTCTTCATCTACAATTTTGCCGATACCAACGATCACCGCAAGTTCCCCTCACGGCCCCTGCCGACCTCACCGGAGCCGTTCCATTACGCGGAGGCCGCCACGGAAAAGGCACCGCGCACGATCACTGCGGATGGAAAGGAGCTCGCATTCGATGCGTTCCTGGAGAAGTACAGGTCGGTGGCTTTTCTGGTGATCCAGCGGGACACCATCCTGTACGAGCGCTACTTCAAGGGCCATGACCCGGCGCATGTGCACACGTCCTTCTCCATGGCCAAGTCGGTGATGAGCATGCTGATCGGCTGCGCCATCGCGGACGGGATGATCGCGGACGTGGACCAACCGGTCACGGACCTCATTCCGGAACTACGCGAGAACGGCTTCGGCAAGGTGACCGTGGAACACCTGCTGCAAATGACCAGCGGGCTGAAGTTCAATGAGAGCTATTCGAACCCTTTCGGCGATGCCGCCACCTTCTACTATGGGCGTCGCCTGTACCAAAGCATGGCGAGGATGAAGTTGAAGGGTCCGCCGGGAGAGCACTTTGAATACCAGAGCGGGAGCAGCCAGTTGCTCGGCTGGGTGCTGGAGCGCGCATTGCAAAAGGCCGGTGACCCCCGCACCATCACGGCATACGCCAACGACAAGCTCTGGGCGCCCTTGGGCATGGAATTCCCGGCCTCCTGGAGCATCGACCGCAAGGAGGGCGGCATCGAGAAGACCTTCTGCTGCATCAACGCACCGGCCCGGGACTTCGCGAAGCTCGGTTCGCTCTATCTGCACGCGGGTGAATGGCGGGGAAAGCAGCTGGTCCCGAAGGAATGGGTGGCCCGGAGCACGCGCGTGGACACCGCCAACGGCAGTGCCTGGTACTACCAATACCAATGGTGGCTGCCCTCGCGGGAAGGGGACTTCCAGGCCAAGGGGATCCTTGGGCAATACATCTACGTGGACCCGGCGCGGGAGCTGGTGATGGTGCGGCTGGGCACCAACCACGGCAAGGTGGACTGGACCTCCGTGCTGCGCAGCTTGGCCAAGGCCTACCCCTGAAGGGCCGGGCCGGAACCCCGGGGCGATGTGCCACTTGCCGGGGAAGATCTCGGGGCATTGTCCGACCTTTCAATGCTTCGTACCTTTGTGGCCATTATTTAGACGACTTCTAAATAGCAGGGAGAACATGATCAAGGTGAGCAACGAGGCAAAACAGGAATTCACCAAGCTGCTCGGCACGGAGGGCCGGGGGCCGCAGCACTTCGTGCGCGTGGGCGTAAAGGGCGGCGGCTGCAGCGGCCTCTCCTACGACCTGGTCTTCGACGACACCATGAAGGACGGCGACAAGGTGTTCGAGGACAACGGCGTGAAGGTGGTGGTGGACAAGAAGAGCCTGCTCTACCTGCTCGGCACCACGCTGGACTTCAGTGGCGGCCTCAACGGCAAGGGCTTTCAGTTCGTGAACCCCAATGCAAGCCGGACCTGCGGCTGCGGGGAGAGCTTCAGTATCTGATTTCACCACGGAGGCACGGAGAAATCCCGAATGAAAACCGCCAAGACGCTAAGCACGCCAAGAAATCCATCTTGTCTGCCTTCAGACTTTGCGCTCTTTGCGTCTTTGCGGTAAAGAATTGAGCTTATGGCACAGGACAGCAACGAGATCCTCCACGAAGTAGCCAACAAGGAATACGAGTTCGGCTTCGTCACGGACATTGAGAGCGAGATGGCCCCCAAGGGGCTCTCCGAGGACACCGTGCGCTTTATCAGCGCGAAGAAGAACGAGCCGGAATGGCTGCTGGAGTGGCGCTTGGCCGCGTACCGGAACTGGCTGAAAATGGTGGAGCCCACCTGGGCCTTGGTGAACTATCCCGCCGTGGACTTCCAGGATGCCTACTACTACAGCGCGCCCAAGAAGAAGCCCACGCTCAACAGCCTGGACGAGGCCGATCCCGAGCTGATCAAGACCTTTGAGAAGCTGGGCATTTCGCTCCAGGAGCAAAAGCGATTGGCCGGCGTGGCCGTGGACGTGGTGTTCGACAGCGTGAGCGTGAAGACCACGTTCCAGTCGGCGCTCAAGGAGAAGGGCATCATCTTCAGCAGCTTCAGCGACGCGGTGCAGAACCACCCGGACCTGGTGCGCAAATACCTGGGCACCGTGGTGCCTCCGGGAGACAATTTCTACGCGGCGCTCAACAGCGCGGTGTTCAGCGACGGCAGCTTCTGCTACATCCCGCCGGGCGTGCGCTGCCCCATGGAACTGAGCACCTACTTCCGCATCAATTCCGCCAACACGGGCCAGTTCGAGCGCACGCTGTTGATCGCCGACGAAGGTGCCTACGTGAGCTACCTCGAAGGCTGCACGGCCCCCATGCGCGACGAGAACCAGATGCACGCCGCAGTGGTGGAGCTGATCGCCATGAAGGACGCCGAGATCAAGTACAGCACCGTGCAGAACTGGTACCCCGGGGACGCGGACGGCGTGGGCGGCGTGTACAATTTCGTCACCAAGCGCGGGATCTGTCTCGGGGACCGCAGCAAGATCAGCTGGACGCAGGTGGAGACCGGCAGCGCGATCACGTGGAAGTACCCCAGCTGTGTGCTGAAGGGCGACAACAGCGTGGGCGAGTTCTACAGCGTGGCCCTCACCAAGTTCAGGCAGCAGGCCGATACGGGCACCAAGATGACCCACATCGGCAAGGGCACCAAGAGCACCATCATCAGCAAGGGCATCAGTGCCGGCCGGAGCAACAACAGCTATCGCGGCCTGGTGAAGATCGGCAAGGGCGCCAAGGGTGCGCGCAACTTCAGCCAGTGCGATTCACTCCTGCTCGGCGACCGCTGCGGCGCACACACCTTCCCCTACATCGAAAGCGAGAACCCGAGCGCCATGGTGGAGCACGAAGCCACCACCAGCAAGATCGGCGAGGACCAGTTGTTCTACCTCAACCAGCGCGGCATCCCGCCGGAGAAGGCGGTCTCCCTGATCGTGAACGGCTACTGCAAGGACGTGCTGAACCAGCTGCCGATGGAATTCGCGGTGGAGGCGCAGAAGTTGCTTGCGGTGAGCTTGGAGGGGAGCGTGGGGTAGGACCATGTTGGTCGTTCCGATGTGCTGCAACGGATAAGATCATTAGGGGCACTCTCTTCTCTCTTCAGGATCCGAACAGGATCACCGACATAGCTTGCAGCCATGAAAGTGCTGCTCATCGAGGACGAAGCGGAGTTACGGCGCTCCATTCGCGGCTACTTGCAGGACGAAGGCCACTTGGTGGAATCGGCGAATGACTTTCCCTCCGCCATGGAGAAAGCGCAGCTGCATGCATACGATGCCGTGCTAGTGGACATCACGCTTCCGAAGGGGAACGGGCTGGACATCGTGCGCGCGATGCGCAAGGCGAACAACGCGAGCGGCATCATCATCATTTCCGCGAAGGGCTCGCTGGACGACAAGGTGCTCGGCCTGGACCTCGGTGCCGATGATTACCTGCCCAAGCCGTTCCACCTGCCGGAACTCGTGGCGCGGCTGCGGGCACTGGTGCGCCGCAAGCAGGCCGCAGGAAGCGCGGCGATCACCGTCGGGAAATTGCGAATGGTCCCTGAAGACAAACTAGTGGAAGTGGATGGAGTGCCCGTGGACTTGACCGTCACGGAATTCGACCTGTTGCTTTTCCTTGTGGTGAACAAGGACCGCGTGCTTTCGCGCAGCGCCATTTTGGAACATGTTTGGGGTGACCTTGCTGAACGCTTGGATCGGGATGACTTTCTCTATGCGCACATCAAGAACCTGCGGAAGAAGCTGGCGGACCATGGTGGTGCGGAGTTGATCAAGACCGTTTACGGCATCGGTTATCGCCTAAGTGATCGCGCATGAAACTGCTGCAACGCACCGCGCTGTACCAAGCCCTGTTGGCCATCCCCATGGTGGTGCTGGGCACGGGCATCGGCTATGGCCTGGTGCGCCATACGGTGACGCAGGAGGTGGAGGAGCAGTTGGAGAACCATGCGGAGCTGTTGCAAAAGCAGTTGCGTGCAGGTGGAACAATAGCGGCTTTTTCCGCGCCTGACGTGCTGGTGCACATCACGCCCGGGTCCGTCGCGGAAGTGCAGTTCTCCGATACCGTGATCTACAATATACTGGAGGCAGAGGACATCCCGTGGCGGGTGGGCCGCTTTCGCGCAACGATGCCGGACGGCAGCACGGCGACCATCACCATAGGCCGCTCGCAATTGGAAACGGACGAGCTCGTGTTCGGCATCGCCCTCAGCATCGCCGCCGTGCTGGTGCTGTTCACGCTGTGTACCCTGGTGCTCTTCCGCTGGCTCTCCGCGCGCTTGTGGCGGCCGTTTTATGCGAACCTGCTGGTCATGGAGTACTTCCGCCCGGACGGCCCTTCGCCCCCGTTGGCTGGTTCCAACGTGGATGAATTCCGCGGCATGACGCGTGCGCTGGACGACATGATGGCCAACATGCGCCGGGACTTCACCGCGCAAAAGCGCTTTACCGAACAGGCCGCGCACGAGCTGCGCACGCCGCTCGCGATCCTGCGTGGAAGGCTGGACCAACTGATCCAATCACCCGCGATGGGCGAACGCGAGGCCGACGCGATCCAAGGCATGTACACGGCCGCGGAACGGATGGGCCGCACCATCACCGACATGCTGCTCTTGGCCAAGATCGGTGAAGGCGGAACTCCTGCGGAGGACGTGGACTGGAAGCGCAGCATCCGTGAGGAACTGGAATTGCTGAAGGACCTGATCATGCAGCAAGGTCTCTCTGTGAAGATCACCGAAGAGGAGCGCTGCGGGATCCAGCTACCGCCCATGCAAGCGCAGATTCTCATGTCCAACCTGCTGCGCAATGCGGTGCAGCATAATGTGCAGGACGGGTCGATCACCATCACCACCAAGCGCGATGCGATCACCGTTAGCAACAGCGGCGACGCGCTTCCCGTGGACCCCGCCACGCTGTTCGAGCGCTTCGCCAAGGGCGATCCGTCCAGCGCTTCCGCAGGTCTCGGCCTTTCCATGGTGAAGGAGATCGCGGAGCGGAACGGGCTTGTTGCGGCGTACACTTTTGAGAATGGGATGCATGTGCTTTCCGTCCATAAGGGCTGACCACTTTCGTCCAAGTTCAGGATCTCGACAGGATCAAGAAGTTGCTTTGTCCTACCTCGGTCGAGCCGATTGGCCCGATCCAAAAAGGGATCAACATGAACAAGGAACTATTAAACAGGGTCGCTAGTCTTGGCATCCTGTTCTGGGTCGTCAAAATAGTTTCGACAACGGTTGGCGAAACGGCGGCGGATTATGTTTCGGTCAACCTGAATCTTGGCTTATCATATACAATGGTCCTCATGGGTGTGATCACCCTTTTGGTCGTCATTTGGAACTTTAGGCAGAAGCGATATTTCCCACCTTCTTACTGGTCATTGATCGTAATGATGAGCATTGAAGGAACGTTGATCACGGATCTCCTTGTGGAAAGCACGGGCGTCTCCTTGCTGGTCCTGGATGTGGTCTTCGCCCTCGCCATGGTGCTGGTATTCGTCCTTTGGCACAGGAAGGAGCACAGCCTCTCCATTCATGAAATAAACAATGACAGCAGGGAAAAATTCTATTGGATCATCGTCCTTACCACATTTGCATTGGGTACCGGTGTCGGCGATACCGTGTCCGAATTCTTGAGCGTGGGCTATCTGTACTCGCTGATCATCTTTGGCGCGATCTTCATACTGGCCGGTGTGCTGTACTACTTCAAGACCATCAGTTCCGTTCTGGCATTCTGGATCGCGTTCATCGTTACCCGGCCCATTGGCGCTTCACTGGGCGATCTGCTCATACAAGACCCGAAAGATGGTGGACTTGGCATTTCCACAGCCGTAGTAAATGTTGTCTTCTTCGTTGTGATCATTGCATCCGTGGCTTATCTGACGGTAAGGCAGTCGCAAGAGGGTTCGACAGAGCTGGCGGGGTCGTAGTATGGGCCAACAGGAGGATCCGTGCAAGATCCACACGGGATCACGTTGTACTCTTGGGCCAATGTTCTATTGTCCAACGACAGCTCGTCTCTTTGTCGCCATTGCATTTTTCGTGCAATTCGATCAGTTCGCCATAGCACAGACAAGTGGGGCGGACACGACGGACTACATCAACCACTGGTTCATTGAACCTTCAGCCCGATCGGGGTATGTCTTCCCGACGAACTCCTTCCTTCGCGGAAGCAATCTGGAGGGTGAATCCATTGGCTCGTACAATAGCATCAGCATAAAGGCCGGTGTGCAGACCTTGGATGATCGGCCTTGGGTGCTTCATTTCGCACACCCGACGATCGGGTTCGGGGTGAATGTGGTGCAATTCAATGAATCCGATGAATTGGGCACCCCCATCGCCTTGTTCGGCTTTCTGAATGGTCCGTTCAAGCGTTGGCGAAGGGTCTCCCTTGATTACGAGATCGCACTCGGTTTCGCGTTCAACTGGAAACCGTTCGACCCGGTGAACAACCCCGATAACGTATCCATCGGTGCGAAGGAAAGCGCTTATGTGGACCTTGGTGTGCAAGCATCCTTTGCCGTGACCGATCGCCTGTACGCGAACGCCGGGTTCAACGTCACCCATTATTCCAACGGTGCGCTAAGAAAGCCGAACCAAGGGGTGAACATGATAGCACCTGAGATCGGCCTGCGCTATGACCTGTACAAGGACGGGCCCGTATCTCCATCCACCGGCCATCGGTCTGTATTCCACCCGTCCACGGACCTGGACATCGCGGTATTCGGTGGTTCCCAGAATGTGATCTACGACAGTTTGAACGTGGAACTGATCGAGAAATACGAAGGCGTGAATTACTTGGCGGTGGGGATCCAGGCCACGGTCTCGCGCCATTTCGCTTTCAAGAGCAAATTGGGTGTCGGATTTTCAGCGGATTACAATGGAGCGCATGATGCCCAGGTCAGCGTGGCGAACGGCGAGGTCGAAACAGTGCGAAGTCCGTTCCATGAGAAATTGCAGCTCAGCATTTATCCATCCTATGAGTTTGTGATCAATAAGACCTCGATCTTGGTCCAGCCATCCTTCTATGTGGCCCGGACCAATGCAAGCGGGCAAACCCCGGTGTTCTACCAACGGCTGGGGATCCGCCAAACCATTAGGCCTTGGCTCTTCGTCGGAATGAACTTGCGCGCATACCAGTTGCATGTCTCCGAATTCTTGGAATGGAACATTGGATACAGGTTCCATCGGTAAGGGGATAAGCGAGGGTAGAGGAGGTCAAGTTCAAGATCCGCACAGGATCGATGCATTGGTTCGGGCTGCCTTTGCGCCCAATGCGGATCCATCAGTGCTGGAATGCAGAGTCCGAACTATACGAGGCCGTAGAAAAAACCGTACTCGCGAAACACGCGAGCGCCAGGGGGGCAACTGAATAGGTCTTGTTCCCTGTAATTCCAACAATGACCATGCACGCTGGAATGCAGAACCAAGCCGACGGGCGGACCAGGTGGTATGAGAGGCCGCTACCCCCGCACAACTTCAGGATCTCGACAGGATCAAGAGGTTGCTTTGCATTGAACCAACGCGAACGACCCATGAAAATCCCATTGATGATCCTGTCCATTCTGGCCCTCAGCGCCAGTGCCTGCGGCCAAAAAGTGAGCGAGGCCGATGTGCCGCAACCGGTGAAGGCCGCGTTCACAAAGCAGTTCCCGAAGGCCGAACATGCCAAGTGGGAAATGGAGACGAAGACCGAGTACGAGGTGAACTTCAAGCAAGGTGCTGAATCGATGAGCGCCACTTACGGCAACACCGGCGAATGGATGGAGACCGAGAAGGACCTGAAGTTGGCCGCCCTGCCCGGACCCGTACGTGCTTCCATTGCCCAGAATTACGCGGATCAGAAGCTCGGCGATATCTCCCACGTGGACAGCCCCAAGGGACAGACCTACGAAGTGGACATGGAGAAGGGTGAAAGATCCATGGAGGTCGTCTTCTCCGCCGATGGCAAAGTGCTGAAGGAAAAGATGGAGGAAGGTGACAAAGACAACGACAACGACTGAGCTCCGCGCCAGTGAATTGAACAGATGGACATGACGCTGGCGAACCCCGCCCCGAACATCGCACGATGTCTCGGGGCGGGTGCGTTCAGGTCCGCCCTGGTCGCATTGCTTTTTGCAAGTACGCCATTGCTCCATGCGCAGTCGCGTAGCCTGGACTTCTACCTGCAACTGGCGGAGACGAACAGCCCTGTGCTGAAAGACCAGGCCTACCGACGCGCAGCGTTGACCTTGGACAGTTCCGAAGTGCGCGCGGCTTATGGGCCGCAAGTAGGCGGCAACGGGCAGTTCCTCTACGCGCCGAACGGAGCGCATTGGGGCTATGATCCCGCGATCACCAATGGTGGACTGTATTCCGCTGTCGTCGGTGCGTCCGTTCCGCTCTTCACCGGTGGTCGGAAGCAAACGGCCTTGGACTCGGTGGCGTTACGCGGGAACGCCATTCAACTGGGCACCGAAACGGCCTTGCTGGACTTGCGACAACGTATCACCGACCAGTACATCACCACCTTCGCGGACCAGCGCTCATTGGCCGCGGCTGAGCAGCGCAGTCGCCTGTTGGATGAGGAAGAGTCCGTGCTATCCCGTTTGGCCGGGCAGGGGATCTACCAGGAGGTCGATGTGATGAACCTGCGGGTGAACGCGCAGGCGCAACGCATCGCGGCGAGCAAGGCGAAGGCGCTTCTGCGGAACGACCTGCTGGTGTTGAACACGCTTTGCGGCAGTGCGGACACTACGTTGGTGGCGCTTGCCCCGTTGGAGATGGCCCCGCCCGTCGCCTTCGATCCTACAGCCTCGCCCAACCTCAAACAGTTCGCCGTGGACAGCCTCGCGAATGACATCGCCGACCGCCAAGTGGACCAGAACTATCGCGCTCGGCTCAGTGCCGTGGGCGATGCCGGACTGAATGCCGTCGCCATCAGCGCTGTGCCGAACCGCTTCGGCGCCAGTGCGGGCCTCAACCTCAGCGTGCCGATCTACGATGGCAACAAACGCCGTTCGCAACACGCCCGCATCGCCCTGCGTGAAAAGAGCCGAACGGCCTATCAGGATTTTTACGCCGACCAGCTCGCCTTACGCCATGCACAACTTGCCCGGGCCTTGGTCAACGCCGACTCCCTGCTCGCCGGAACGCAACACCAATCCGCCGACGAGGAGAAACTCATCGACCTTTACCGCGTGGAACTGGAACATGGGCTCGTGCGCCTCACGGACCTTTTCCTCGCGTTGGAAAACCACGCGCGCACCACCACCGACTTGATACAAGCGGAAGCCGACCGTTCCCGCATCATCAACGCGCTCATCCATCTGCAATGATGAATGCCATCCAACGATCCACAGAAAATGCAAATGCTAAAACCACAGACTGTGTGCGGCCATAGCGCTTCGCGACGGCGCGTTACGCAGATGGACGCACATAGAACACATGGCATGTGCATTCCGTCAGTTGTGGCATTGATGGCCGCATTGCTGGTGGGAAGCCTTCCGCTTGCGGGATGCGGCGCGGGAAACAACGCGACCGGCACCGGCCAGTCCGAAGGCCGCACGCCGGTCACCATTACGCATGTGGTGAACGGCCCGATCGAAAGCACCGTGGTGCTGAATGCCACGGCGCGTTTCCTGCGGAAGAACGCCGTGCGGTCCACCATCACCGGAAGAGTGGAGCGAAGCTTCATCGCCTTGGGCGATCACGTCTCGGCGGGACATCCCTTGTATGTGTTGCGCACCAAGGAGGCCGAAGCGCTCGGCGCGATGGCCGCGCGCGACAGCAGCTTCCGCATCGGCGGGTCCATCACCATCCATGCACCCGCCAGCGGCATCGTGACGCAGATAGACAAGCAGCAGAACGACTACGTGAGCGATGGCGACCAACTCGCCGTGATCGCCGACGCAAGCAGTTCCGTCTTCGTGATGGACGTGCCCTATGAGCGGGACGCCAACGCACGCATCGGTAGCGCATGCACGATCCTGCTGCCCGATTCCAGCACCGTGCAAGGCGTGATCACCACACGGCTTTCCATGATGGACGGCGCTTCGCAAACGCAAGGCTTTGTGGTGAAACCAGCTGGTTCGCGCGTGTTTCCCGAAGGCCTCGCAGGCACCGTGCGTCTCACCGTGGACCGCCATGCCGACGCGCAGATACTCCCCGCGAACGCCGTGCTTGGCAACGAGGAGATGACCCACTTCTGGGTGATGCGCCTGGCGAATGACAGCACAGCGGTGAAGGTGCCAGTGAAGCGCGGCATCGTAACGCAGGACAGTGTGGAAGTGCTGAAACCGCGCTTCGACCCCGGCGACCGCTTCCTGCTCACCGGCGGCTACGGACTTTCGGACACCGCCAATGTGGTCGTTACACATTGACCGATGAAGGACTTCTTCGTCCGCTACAAGAACCCGGTGACCATGGTGTTGGCCGTGGTGCTGATGGGCGGCCTTTTCACCTACACCCGGTTGCAGTCGTCGCTTTTCCCGGAAGTCACCTTTCCGAAGGTGAAGGTGATCGCCGACAGCGGTCTGCAACCGGTGGGCAAGATGATGGTGACGGTGACGCGCCCGCTGGAGTCCGCGATCAAACGGGTGCCGGGCCTGATGACCGTGCGAAGCGTCACCGGTCGCGGCAGTTGCGAGATCAGCGCCTTCCTGGACTGGAACGCGGACATCGATCTCGCCAAACAGCAGATCATCTCCGCCACCGGCGCTGTGCGCAACGAGCTTCCGCCGGGCACCACCATCACCGTGGAGAAGATGGACCCGTCGATCCTGCCGGTGATGGGCTATGTGATCGGCGGCGGCGGCAAGAGCGCGATCGCGCTCAACCTCATCGCCGAGTACACCGTGCGCCCCTACCTCGCGCAGGTGGTGGGCGTAAGCGATGTGCGCACCATCGGCGGGCGGAGGAAGGAGTACCGCATCACGCTGCGTCCCGAGGTGATGAGCGCCCTGCACATTGTGCCGGATACCATCAGCGCCGCACTCGCCCGCACCAATTTCCTCGGCAGCGATGGCTGGCTCTTCACCAACCATCGCATGTACCTCACGGTGACGGACGCGACGGTGGGCGCCTTGGACGAGCTGCGGGACCTGGTGATCGCCAACGATGGGAAGCGCATCGTCCGGCTGGGCGACATCAGCGAGGTTAGCGTGGAGGAGGAGCCGGCCTACACGCGGGTCAATGCCAATGGCACCTCAGCGGTACTGGTGGCAGTGGTGAAGCAGCCCAATGCGAACCTCATCGACATCACGGACGGTGTGCAACAGCGCGTGAAGGAGCTGAACAACGGCCTGCTGCCCACAGGCGTGAAGCTCACCCCGTATTACGTGCAGGCCGATTTCGTGCGCGATTCCATCCGCAGTGTGCAGGACAGTCTGTGGATCGGACTGCTGCTGGCCATCGTGGTGGCGATGATCTTCCTGCGTTCATGGGGCTCCAGCTTGGTGCTGCTCGTCACCATACCGGTCACGCTTGCACTGTCGCTCGTCGTGATGCACGTGATGGGGCACACGCTCAACATCATGACGCTCGGCGCGCTGGCGGCGGCCATCGCGCTCGTCATTGACGATGCCATCGTGGTGACCGAGCAGGTCCACCGCACGCACGAGGAATATCCGGGACGCTCCACCGGCGATCTCATCGGCGGATCCGTGCACTTTCTGCTGCCCGCGATGGTGGCTTCCTCGCTCAGCACCATTGTCATCTTCCTCCCCTTCGTGCTGTTGAGCGGCGTGGCCGGCGCCTATTTCAAGGTGCTCGCGGACACGATGATCATCACCTTGACCTGTTCCTTCCTTGTTACCTGGATCGGCCTTCCGGTGGTCTACTTGCTGTTGTCAAAACGAACAACAGGGACCAAGGACGGGGCCGGACCGGCCGCTCCATCGCCGGAACGGAAAAAGGAAACGAGCGGCAACTGGGTGCGCTGGTCCATACGCCGGCCCGTGCTGAGTTTCTGCTTCCTGGCGTTGATCGCCGTCCCCGCGTGGTTGGCCGCGCGACATCTGGCGACGGGCTTCCTGCCGGAGATGGACGAAGGCTCCATCGTGCTGGACTACAGCTCGCCGCCGGGCACCTCGCTGGAAGAGACGGACCGCATGTTGCGCGAAGCCGAGAAGACTTTCGGGCAAGTGCCGGAGATCGCGAGCTACAGCCGCCGCACCGGTACGCAGATGGGCTTCTTCATCACCGAGCCGAACTACGGCGACTACCTCATCCAGCTGAAGAAGGGCCGAAAGCGCAGCAGCACCGAGGTGATCGACGATATCCGTCAGCGCTTCGAGGCCTCACAACCGGCACTGCGCATCGACTTCGGGCAGGTGATCGGCGACATGCTCGGCGACCTGATGAGCAGCACACAGCCCATCGAGATCAAGGTCTTCGGCAACGACCAGCACCAACTGCAGGAGCTGGCGCGCCAAGTAGCGCATGTGGTGGAAGGCGTGCAAGGCACCGCGGACGTGTTCGACGGCATCGTGATCGCCGGGCCTGCGGTGGATGTGCGCGCGGACGACCAGGCCTTGGCGCGTCGGGGCCTTTCACCGCAGGACCTCGACGGGCAGTTGAGCCTGCAATTGCAAGGCATTGCCGCCGGGAATGTCTTCGAGCGCGAACTGGTGACGCCCGTGCGCATGGTGTACCCGAACGCCGCCAGCACCTCGCTCAACGACCTTGATCACGCGCGCATCTTCCTTCCGGGCGGACGCTTGGTCGCCGTGTCGCAGGTGGCCTCCATCCAGGTGAAGCCGGGCGAGGCGGAGATCGAGCGGGAGGACCTGCAGCCCATGGTGCCGGTGACGGCGCGCCTCAACGGTCGCGACCTGGGCAGCGTAATGAAGGACATCCAAGCGGGCATCCGGAAGAACATCGCGCTTCCGCAGGGCTACCACATCACCTACGGCGGTGCCTTCCAGGAACAGCAGCGCAGCTTCCATGAACTGTTGATGATCCTCGGTTCCGCGAGCCTGCTCGTCTTCCTCGTGCTCCTCTTCTTCTTCCGCGACCTGCGGGCAGCACTGGTGATGCTGGGCATCGCGCTGTTCGGCGTCTGCGGCTGCATCCTCGCGCTTTTCATCACGGGCACACCGCTCAACGTGGGCAGTTACACCGGCATCATCATGATCATCGGCATCATCGGTGAGAACGCCATCTTCACCTACCTACAATACGCGCACGACCGCAAGGAGCAGGGCGTGGACGATTCGCTCACGAACGCCATCGGCATACGCCTGCGCCCGAACCTGATGACCGCCCTCGGTGCCATTGCCGCGCTTTCGCCCATCGCCTTGGGCATCGGCGCGGGCGCACAACTGCATCGGCCATTGGCCATCGCCGTCATCGGCGGATTCATCCTTGCGTTGCCGCTGCTGCTGATCGTATTGCCCAGCATGCTGCGGCTGGTGCATCGCTCAAAGCTGTCAGCGGAAATACCAACCTGAAAACTCCCAACGGCCAAAGCCGGGTCCGATGGAGAACTGTACCTTGTCGATCGACGCGATCCCTTAAACCCATAAACGAAAAAGCAGATGGCAACCTTCGAACTGTACACCGACAAGGCCGATCAATTCCGCTTTCGCCTGAAAGCCGGGAACGGCGAGATCATTCTGGCCAGCCAAGGCTACACCGCCAAGGATTCGGCATTGAACGGCATCGAGAGCGTGAAGACCAATGCATCCGACGATGCCAACTACGAGTGCAAGACCACGGATGCCGGTGCATCGTTCAACCTGTTGGCCGGCAACGGGCAAGTGGTGGGCACGAGCCAGGTGTACACCACGGAAGCCTCGCGTGACGGCGGCATCGAGAGCGTGAAGAAGAACGCCCCGATCGCCAATACCGTGGAGATACAGGCCAAGGAGGTCTCCTGAGCCGGAGCATCATCGGGGCCTTCCTCAGCGCTTCGCGAAGCGCCCGCTGAACGAGCGGCCCGCCACGGTGCTTACCCGATAGGTGTACAGCCCCGCCGGGAGTTGCCGCACGGGCACGTCCACGGTGGGCCCGTTCACTCCGGTCAAGCGTACCACCAGCCTCCCCGACCCATCGAACACCGATAGGTCCAGCGGGGTGTTCGGTTTGGCATCCACCACCAGGGTGGCCACGTTGGAAGCGGGGTTCGGGAAGAAGCGTTGCTCGCTTGCGTTCAATTGCGCGAAGAACACGGATTTCACCGAGCTGTATCCATCGAAGCCCAACTTCAACCGGTAGAATGCCCTGCTGAGCTCCGGCGGCGAGGGATCGAACCAGGTGTAGGG
The DNA here is from genome assembly GCA_019912395.1 of Flavobacteriales bacterium. Taxonomy (GTDB): domain Bacteria; phylum Bacteroidota; class Bacteroidia; order Flavobacteriales_F; family PHOS-HE28; genus PHOS-HE28. The sequence continues at coordinate 117,959 of JAIOIH010000042.1, forward strand.
CGTGGAGGCATCCGGGCTTCCGCAGATGCCCTGGATGGTGTGGACCACCGAGAAGTGGAGGCTGTCCGTGGAACGCTGCACTTCCTGGCCGTCGCAGGTGCTTCCGCCATGGATGGTCCAATTGACCAGGACGCCGTCCGGCAGTTCCGTCAACGCGTACGCGGAGAGGAACGGATGTTCCTGTGCGCACGCTTCCACCGGGCCGCTGATCGCGGCAAGCGAAAGGAGGAGGGTCGTGGTCCAATTGCGCATCGTGCTTCGCACGGCTTGTCGGTCGTGTTTGGTTTTCCTGACGATCGGCCGCGCCGAAGGGGGGAGCACCAGCCGCCCGGGCCAGCGCGAGGCGAGGCGTGTTGTCAGGTACATTGCACGGGTTGCGACAGCCAAAAAGGAACGCTTCGTCGCCGCACAAATTTCGCACATCGGGCATGAGCATGGAAAAGGTCGTCATCATCGGCAACGGCATCAGCGGCATCACGGCGGCACGGCACGTCCGCAAACGCAGCGATGCGCGGATCACGGTGATCGGCAAGGAAAGCGCGCACTTCTTCAGCCGCACGGCGCTGATGTACGTGTACATGGGGCACATGCGCTACCGCGACATCAAGCCCTACGAGGACGGCTTTTGGGCGAAGAACCGGATCGATCTGGAGCACGCCACGGTGGCGCGGATCGACACCGAAATAAAGTCCGTGATGTTGAGCAATGGCAGTGCGGTCGCCTACGACAAACTCATCATCGCCACCGGCAGCGAGAGCAATAAGTTCGGCTGGCCCGGACAGGACCTGCCCGGCGTGCAGGGCCTGTACAGCTTGCAGGACGTGGAGGCGATGGAGGAGAACACCAAGGGCCTTTCGCGCGCGGTGATCGTGGGCGGCGGATTGATCGGCGTGGAGATGGCGGAGATGCTGCGCACGCGGAACATCGCGGTGACCGTGCTGGTGCGCGAGGACCGTTTCTGGGGCGGGATCCTTCCCCGGCCCGAGGCGGACCTGATCACGCGGCACATGCGCGAGCACGGCGTGGAGCTGCGTTTCAACACGGAACTGGGGGAAGTGCTGGCCGGTGCCGATGGGCGTGTGCGCGGCATTCGCACGACGAACGGCGATGCCATCGAGTGCGGCTTTGTCGGGCTTGCCGTGGGCGTCCACCCGAACATCAACTGGCTGAAGGAAAGCCCGGGCATCAGGACGCGGAAGGGCGTACTCGTGAACGCGTTCCTGGAAACGAGCGCAGCGGATGTATTCGCCATCGGCGACTGCGTGGAATTCCACACCCATCCCGACCCGCAGCGCAAGAACATCGAACAAGTGTGGTACACCGGGCGATTGATGGGCGAGACCGTGGCCCGCACGCTCACCGGCGAGCGCACCGCGTACGATCCCGGCATCTGGTTCAACAGCGCGAAGTTCTTCGACATTGAATACCAGACCTACGGCTGGGTGCGCAACGAACTGCAGGATGGCGAGGCCGAGCATTACTGGGAACACCCCGCCGGCCGGTCCGCGCTGCACCTGGTGTGGAACGCGGAAAGCCGCGTGCTGCACGGCGTGAACAGCTTCGGCTTCCGCTTGCGGCATGACGTGTTCGATCGCTGGCTGCGCGAAAAGGCCACCGTGGACCACGTGGTGGAGCAGCTGCACGAGGCCGCATTCGTCCCCGAACTCCACCACCGTTTTGAACCCGCCATCCGTAGGTCGTTCAGCCAAGGCAGTACCGCGACCGCATGAGCCATCCGGATCACAGCCTCTCGCTCGCAGCGCCCCACAGCGGCAGCTTGGACGGCTTGCAAAAAGCCGCCTTGGCGGTGGCGGCCTTGGGTGTGCTCGCCTTGCTGATGAGCCTGCCGATGGAGCAGGTTCCGCATGCCGGCCTTTGGCTTGCTTCGGCCCTGCTCGCGATCACCCTTGGTGCGTTGGGCTACGCGTGGCGCTCCTATGCGCACCGCCCGGCGGGCATCAGGAACGACGGCGTTTGGCAGACCGCCCTCACCTCGCGCGGCGCGGCGGCATGGGTCGTCGGCGTACTGCTCACCGGCTTCTACGTGGTGCTCTATTTCTATCCGCAATACCTCGGCCTCGCCGGGGAAGGCAAGGCCAACACCGGCATCATCGCGCTCTTCGACCCGCTCAGCAGGTTGCTCAGCGGCAACCCCGCCTCGCAGTGGTTCGTGTACGGCGCGATCTACACGGTCGCCATCCTTTCCATGGGCGTCAAGTTCATCCTGAAATACCGGCACAACACGTATCAAGTGGTGCGCACCGGCTCGGTGATGTTCTTCCAGCTCGGCTTCGCCTTCCTCATCCCCGAGCTGTTGGCGCGGCTCAGCCTGCCCTACAACGACTTCAAGAACATGTGGCCGCTGAACTACTACTTCTTCGATGATTGGAACGTGAAGGGCATGATCGACGCGGGCGGCTTCGGCCTGTTCATGCTGCTCTTCGGGGTGGCGATGATCTTCATCATCTCCCCCATCCTCACCTACTTCCATGGCAAGCGCTGGTACTGTTCCTGGGTGTGCGGTTGCGGCGGTCTCGCGGAAACGGCCGGCGATCCCTTCCGGCACCTCAGCGACAAGAGCGTGAAGGCGTGGAGGATCGAGCGTTGGGTGATCCATGCGGTGCTCGTGTTCGCGGTGGTGATGACGGCCGCACTGATCTACAGCTACCTCGGTGGCGACAGCGCGAAGGGCTTCTGGGTGACGCGCGGCATGTTGCTCGGCATCATCGTGATCGTGCTCGGTGCGGTGGCCGCCGTGCTGCTGATCCGGCCCGGCATGGTGAAGGAGATCGACCGGACCGCCCGCTTCGTCGGCATCGGCGTCGCGGTGCTGCTCATCGGTTTCACGGCGTGGGCCTACTTCACGGGTCGCGGCGACATCTTCTTCGTGCAGAGCTATCCGCTGCGGAAAACCTACGGCTTCGCGATCGGCTCCATCTTCAGCGGCGTGATCGGCGTGGGCTTTTATCCGTTGATGGGCAGCCGCGTATGGTGCCGCTTCGGTTGCCCCATGGCGGCGATCCTCGGCATGCAGCAGCGCTTCTTCTCGCGCTTCCGCATCACCACCAACGGCGGGCAGTGCATCAGCTGCGGCAACTGCAGCACCTACTGCGAAATGGGCATCGACGTGCGCAGCTACGCGCAACGCGGCGAGAACATCGTCCGCTCCAGCTGCGTGGGCTGCGGCATCTGCGCGGCGGTGTGCCCCCGGGGCGTGCTGAAGTTGGAGAACGGCAAGGTCTCCGGCCGGGTGAGCAGCGATCCGATCGCGATCGGAAGGACCGGCGCTACCTTGCGCTGAATGGACGATAAGGAGCGCGCCCTGGATCGATCGCGCAATGACGACCCCGACCGGGAGCGCATCGTGACCCACTGGTTCTACTTCAAGAACAAGGAGGACATGGACCGCCTCATTCTTGCCGCGCTCGATATGGACTACGATGTCCAGAACTCGTGGAGGCCCGCTGCAGACGGGGAAAAGTGGGGGTTGATCCTGTCCGCTACCCACGTGGTGGATACGGACACCCTCTTGGCGCGATACGATCTGCTATCCCGATTTGCCGAACGCTTTGGTGGTGAGTACGACGGCTATGAGTATGAGGTGCTTGATGACCAATGATCGCTGGACCACGCTTCAATCCTTGGTCGGCAAGCAGGCACTATGCGGACCCCGCGAGGTATGGTAATTCATGATTCCGTGACCACCGGTGTCCGGGGAATGGTAATGGTGTAGCCGGATCAAACCGTCCACACTGTTGAAATTGAGGTTCAATGAAATGAGACCTTGCTTTTCGGAACTGGAGATCAACTCCGGCTGTGGCCCCTTCGGAGTCGAAACCCAACAGCCACAAGGCTAATGACCCCGGAGGGGGCACAGCATGTTGCACTTGAACATGAATGCTCAACGACCCAGAAGGGGTCGCAGCAGTTGTTTGCTTTTTTCCCGGACACCAATGATCCCGTGACCGTCAGTTCCATCCAGCTCCAGCGACGATCCCGCACGTGCGCCCGTGCCGCGGTGATCGATTATCCTTGACCCCCGGCCGCACTCCCGGTAATCCCTCGAATGTCCGCCCCGATCATCGACGTCATCATCCCCGCCTTCAACGAGCAGGAGGCCGTGGGCCTGGTGGTGGGCGACATCCCGAAGGGATTGGTGCGACACATCGTGGTGGTGAACAACGCCAGCAGCGACAAGACCAGCGAGATGGCGCGGGCGGCAGGGGCCATCGTGGTGGACCAGCCGATGCGCGGCTACGGCAATGCCTGCCTGAAGGGCATCGCGCAGGTGGCCTCGCACGAGCCGCCGCCGGACATCGTGGCGTTCATCGACGCGGACAACAGCGACAACCCGGAGCAAATGACGGAAGTGGTCGCACCGATCGTGGAAGGCCGTGCCGACTTCGTGATCGGCTCCCGTGCGTTGGGCCACCGCGATGCGGGCAGCATGATGCCCCAGCAGATCTTCGGGAACTGGATAGCGACGCGCTTGCTCAAGCTGTTCTACGGTGTGAAGTACACCGACCTCGGCCCCTTCCGCGCCGTGCGTTGGGAAGCGCTGCAGGCCATGGGCATGCGCGACCGTACCTTCGGATGGACGGTGGAGATGCAACTGAAGGCCGCCAAGCAGGGCCTACGGATCGTGGAAGTGCCCGTGGACTATCGCAAGCGGATCGGGTTCTCGAAGATCAGCGGCACGGTGAAAGGCTCGGTGCTGGCGGGCTGGAAGATCATAACCACCATCATCAAATACCGCTGATGGCCATCGCCCTGCTCATTGTTTACGGCCTGCTGCTGAGCTTCATCCTGCTCTTCAGCGTGGTGCAGTTGCAGCTCACTTGGGCCTATCTGCGCAAGCGACATCACGTACGAATGATGCCTCCACCGATCTTCGGCAAGCGGCCGTTGGTGACGGTGCAATTGCCCCTGTACAACGAGCGGCACGTGGTGGAGCGGCTGATCGACCAGGTGGCGCAAATGGATTGGCCGCGCGATCGGTTCGAGGTGCAGGTGCTGGACGACAGCACGGACGAGACCACCCGGTTGGCTGCGGAGCGCGTGGCCCATTGGCAAGCGCAGGGCATCGACATCACGCATGTGCGCAGGCCGGACCGCACGGGCTTCAAGGCCGGTGCGTTGGCCTACGGAACGGAACGCGCCAAGGGCGAACTGATCGCCGTGTTCGATGCCGATTTCCTTCCGCCTGCGGACCTGCTGCAAGCGGTGGCCCCGTGGTTCAACGACCCGCGGATCGGCATGGTACAGACCTGCTGGGGCCACATCAACCGCGACAGCAATCTGCTCACGCGCCTGCAAGCCTTCGGGCTGGACGCGCACTTTTCCGTGGAACAGGTGGGGCGGAACACCATGGGCCGCTTCATCAACTTCAACGGCACTGCGGGCGTTTGGCGCAAGGCATGCATCACGGATGCGGGCGGATGGCGACCCGACACGCTCACCGAGGACCTCGACCTGAGCTACCGCGCACAGTTGAAGGGTTGGCAGTTCCACTACCTGGAGTCCGTGGTCTCACCGGCCGAACTTCCCGCCGCCATGAACGCGCTGAAAACCCAGCAATACCGCTGGAACAAGGGCGCTGCGGAGTGCGTGGTGAAGAACCTGCCAAGCGTGCTCCGCGATCCCTCGCTGTCCGTTCCCACCAAGGTACACGCGCTCTTCCACCTGATGAACAGCACGGTATTCGTCTGTATCCTCGGCACGGCCTTGCTGAGCGTACCGGTGTTGTTGGTGAAGCAGAGCCACCCCGAGCTGCACATGCTGTTCAACCTCGCCATACTCTTCACCTTCGCCTTGCTCGTGCTGGTGGTCTTTTATTGGATCGCCCACCGCAAGGACATGCCCGGTTGGCGCGGCACGCTGCGCTTCCTGTGGACCTTCCCGTTGTTCCTCTCCGTGAGCATGGGCCTTTCGCTGCACAACGCCATTGCCGTGCTCGAGGGCTACGCGGGACGTCGCACCCCTTTCTTGCGCACGCCCAAGCTCGGTGGCAGCGGCGGTGGCCAGGCGATCCGCCATGACGGGTATTGGAAGAGCGCGATCAGTCCCGTCACCGTGCTGGAAGGCGCGATCGCGGCGTATGCCGTGTGGGGCATCGCGATCGGCTTCCGCACCGGCGACCTCGGGCTGTTGCCCTACCACATCATGTTGGCGCTCGGCTTCGGGCTGGTGTGCTGGTACTCCGTGGCGCACTCGCTGCGCACCGCTGCATGATGGGCACGCGAGCCGTTCAACGCATCGCCCCGCTCCTGCTGCTTGCTGCCGCCGTGCTTTTCCTGGGCCATGGTCCGTCGCGCTCGCAGAGCTTGCAACTCCTGCTCGGCTTCAGCACCGCATTCACCGCCTATTTGTGGGCGGACCGCAAGTCGAAGCTATCGTGGAAGCAGCTCATGGTCGCGGCGATCATGCTGCGGGTACTGCTGTTCCTCGCACCGATCACTTGGACCGACGATCAGTTCCGCTACATCTGGGACGGCCTGTGCTCCGTGCATGGCATTTCCCCGTTCGCTTTCACTCCGGCAGAATTGCTGGCCCTGCATCCGCAGGTCTTCACGCCGGCGCTCTTCGCGAAGCTGAATTCACCGCACTTCCATTCCGTGTACCCGCCGGTAGCGCAGTTGGTGTTCATGATAGCGGCGGGGCTGGGCCAAGGTGATGCATGGCACGCCACGCTCGTACTGCGCATCGTGGCGGTCGCCTTCGATCTGGCGACGATCGGTGCATTGGGCGTGCTCCTGAAGGACGCGCCGGACCGTGTGCGGAAGGTGGGCCTCTACGCGCTGAACCCGTTGGTGCTGATGGAATTCACCGTGAACCTGCACAGCGAAGTGTTGATGATCGCACCTTGTTTATGGGCGGTCCATCTGTTCCGCAACAAGCGGTACGCTGCGGCGGCTGTGCTCATCGCCATCGCCGCAGCGGCCAAGCTGTGGCCCCTGATCTTTCTCGCATGGATCCCCTCGCAGCTCGGGTGGCGGCGCTCCATCCGCTTCCTCACCATCACGCTCCTTGTCTTCGTGGCCTCCTGGATCCCATTCTACACACCGGAGTTCTTTGCGCATTTCGGCAGCAGTCTGAAGCTCTATGTGAGCTGGCTCGAATTCAACGGCGCATTGTTCGAAGGCCTCCGCCGCCTGCTCGGTGACGCCCTGGTGAAGGGCACCGGCCTGCTGAGCGCGATCACGCTCATCGGGCTTGCGGCGTACACCCTCCGGCTGTGGCGAACGCGCCGGACGGTGTGGCCGGAGGCGATGCTGTGGCTCTTGGCGATCTACCTCTTCGGTGCACAGGCCGTGCAGCCGTGGTACATCCTGCCGCTGGTGCCCCTCGCCGCGCTCACCGGTTGGCGCTGGCCCCTGCTGTGGACGCTGTTGATCGTGCCCACCTACCTCACCTACGGAACCGTTCCGTATGAACAACCCTATTGGTGGATCCCCGTGGAATACCTGCTGCTGCTCGCATTCATGGCCTGGGAAATGTGGCGGCGCAACAAGCAAATGGCCTTCCGGACCTGATCGCAGCCTCACTCCGGGGCGTTCACGATCCGTTCCTTCTTCCGCAATTTGCGAAGCGCACAGGCCCTCGCTTGCATCGATGCGTTGCCATGCAGCACCAATTGCGATCCGGCTTGGATATCCAGCTTTGCTTTCCGGTCCAACACCAGCTCGGCACCGGGCATCAGGTGCATCACCGAGTTGTTCAACAACTGGAGCTTCGCATTGGCCTCCAGCACCATCCGTGCACCGGCTGCCACGGTGAACTGCGTGGGCGGGCTGAACCAGAACGTCCCGTCCTCCTTCTCACCTTGTTGCGCCAAGCGGGTGGGCGTTCCGGATCGGTCCACCTGCAACGTTCTTCCCCCCGCCAACGTGAGCGCGGTGCCTTTGTACCCCTTGAGCGCGGGCAGCACGATGCTGTCCGCGCACCAGCGCACATCCTCCGTGAGGCGCGTATCACCGCTGCGCACATGGAGCACGATGGCCCCATCGGCACGCTGCTCCAACAGCTCCACACTGATGCCGTTCAGATACACCGTGCGGTTGTCGGGCTTCTTCCCCCGGTTCCGCTCCACGGTCACATTGCACGCCAAGCTGAGCATGTTGGCACTGGACGGATTGGTGCCCATGGCGATGCGGCGGTTGCCTTGCGGCGTGAACACTTGGCGCGAGCTTCCCAAATAGGCCGCATCGTCCACCATCTCGCCATTGTAGATCCCTACGCGGGGCACGATGGCCTCCTTGCGCGAGATCTTGCCGTCGTTGTCCTTGTCGAACAGCGGGAACTCCTGGTCCTGTGTCCCGCTCAGCGGATTCGCCCACGCATCCTTCACCACGTATGGTTCGGTCGGCCCGGGCCAGAGGCATTTGAAGATGATCGTATCGTCGCGCAACCGGCGATCAAAGTTGCCATTGGCCATCACCGGTCGCAGGTAGTCCGCATATCCGCCATAGATGCCGTCACCGGTTTTCTTCTCCTTGTCCACTTGCATCTGCGCATAGATCCCCGGCACGGCCGGTTTCACGCAGGATAAGTCCTCATAGTGGAACACATCCGTCGCACAACCGTTCCTCGCCTTCGTCTGATGGTTCTCCAGCCATAGCCATTGGGGATATTCATCCGCTTCAAGGAAGGGCATGCGGATGCGGAGCGCATCCCCTCCGGTGATGAAATCGTGCAGGACGAAGATGCCCGTATCACCGGCCAACGGATCAATGTCGCCGTTGACCTCAACGCCGTCCAGGCCGTGGGCGCGAATGTGGAACCGGCTTCCTTCCATCCGCCAGCCCAGCCTGTCGCGGTCCCAGGCAGCAGCAGTGAGCAATGAGCTGTTGGCGGCCCCCATCAAGCTCCATCCCCCTTGCTGCGGAATGAAATAACCGGTGAAAATGGGCGCGTTCCCCCCACCGCTGTGGAAGTTGTTGCCGCCCAGCAGCAAGTGGTTGAACTCGTGCTTCAGAATGGCGAAGGGAAGTCCGTTCATCGCACCGAAACGGCTCTGCGTATCGCTGGGACGGCCATGGAGCAGGCCGGCGCTGCCCGCATCGGTGCTGCCCTGCCCGTGGGTGAGGACGTTGCTGTTGCGATAGATCACCATCACATGGTCGTAGCTGTGCGGGTGGTCGGACACGTTCTGTTTGGGCAGGCCCGGCCTTCCACCGTCGGTCCACAGGTCGAGATCATCGATGGACAGGCCGTGCGCGGTACGCAACGAGTCCAGCTTGTTGGCGGCCTCCCATGCCATGCCGCTCCAATCGCGCATGCTTCGTTGCTCGCTTTCGCGGACGACCACCGCCTGGTCGATGTAATCCCCCAGCACGGTGAATTGGCCAAGGCTCATCTCATGATAGTAGCGCGAGACCTGGGCTTGTGGAACGGTCAATGGAAAGGGATCGAACAGGTCATCCTTCCAGGTGGGCAGCTCGCCCTTTTGCCAATGGTCCGCCCCCTCGGGCTGCGGGTCCTTTCCGGGGTTCTTGTCATAGTCCACCTCAGCGAAGATCACGAGGATGCGAATGGTTCCTCGCGGGCTGAGGTACCAGCCATTCTCGCTGTTCGGCACTTGGGTGCTGTCCTGCTGCGCAAAAAGTGCAGTGGAGAAAAGGATGGGAAATAGCAGGTATAAGCGGCGCATCCGACCAAGGTACGGCTATGGCTTCGGGGCCTTGTACAGCGGTACGGTGCTGCACGGCTCGCCGAACATCAGGCTCTTCACCACGGGCAACAGCTTGGCGGTCAGCTCCACGTAGGCGTTCAACGGCACCGGCAGCTTGCCACATCCTTTCAACACGATCCGTGCGCCGCGAAAGGGTTCGACGTCCAGCTGCTGCACAAAGCGGGTGAACACCGCGCGCTCCAATTGCTCCGCATCACCTTGCGATACGAACTGGGCGTGCGGCTGCAGATGCGCGGCGATCAGCATGAATGCCCAAGTGGGAATGATCGCGTCCACGGTACAATGCACCGAGACGAAGTGGCCATCGTAGCACGCCCAATCATGGTCTTTCACGAAGGTCCGAAAATCCTTTTCCTTCAGCGCGATGCCCTCCCAAAGCAGCGGAGCGATGTCAAAGACGGTGCGCACCCCTTGCGGATACAGCTCCTCCAGGTCCAGGGTTTGGATGCCGCTGGAAGCGACCTTGTTGATGATCGGGCCTGTGTCGCTCATGGGTCTTCGTCCCGTTATCGTTGTGTTGTGGGATTTCCCGGAAAGGCAGCGGTCGAAAAGTTGCGATCCTGCATGTTCCTCTGCGTCGCCGCGAATTACATCACATGAACCCCAGCTCCAACTGCGCCGCTTCGCTCATCATGTTGCGGTCCCACGCAGGCTCGAACGTGAGTTCCACCTTGGCCCCGTTGGCACCCATGGTCTCGGCCACTTTATCCTCCACCTCACCGGGCAAGGTGCCGGCAACCGGGCATGCCGGACTGGTCAAGGTCATCTTGATGTAGATGCTGGCATCGTCGCGCACCACCACGTCGTAGATCAGGCCCAGCTCGTAGATGTCCACGGGGATCTCCGGGTCGTAGATCGACTTGAGCGTCATGATCACACGCTCCTCCAGTTGGTTCTTCTCGTCGTCAGTCATGGGGAAATGCTATTTACCGCCAAGACGCAAAGAGCGCAAAGGCAATCCAACCCAAACCCCTTCTTGGCGTGCTTAGCGTCTTGGCGGTAAATCTCTTTTGCGTTCATGTTTTAGCAGAATACACCAGCGCATACCGTTTCATCTGGTCCAGCATGGCCACCACACCGTTGCTTCGGTTGGGTGAAAGGTGTTCGCGCAGGCCGATGCGGTCGATGAATGTAAGCGGTGTGCCCAGGATCTCTTCCGGTGTCCGGTCGTTCAGCACACGCACCAGCAACGCCACCAGCCCCTTGGTGATCATCGCATCACTGTCCGCGGTGAAATGGATGACAGTCGTTCCGGAGGAACCGGTGTCACTTCGAGCGCAGTCGAGAAGCGACACCGGTTCCGCCGTGAGCCACACACGGCTCTGGCATCCGCGCACAAGGTTCTCATCGGTCTTGTGTTCCGGAGCGATCAACGGCAACTCCTTGCCCAGTTCGATCAATTGCTCGTAGCGGTCCTGCCAATCGCCGAGCATCGCGAACTCGTCCACGATCTCTTGCTGGGCTTGTTCAAGTGTCGTGTCCATCATCGCAGCATCTTCACCGCCTTCTTGGCGGCGGCCACCATCGCATCCACTTCGTCGATCGTATTGAACGGTGCAAAGCTCGCCCGCGTGGTGCCGCTCACGCCGAAGCGCTCCATCAACGGTTGCGTGCAGTGGTGCCCTGTGCGCACGGCGATGCCTTGTTGGTCCAGCAAGGTGCCGAGGTCGTAATGGTGAACCCCTTCAATGACGAAGCTGATCACGCCCACTTTTTCCTTCGCGGTTCCAATGATGCGCAGTCCCTCGACAGTGCGCAGTTCCTTCGTCGCATGTTCGAGCAGCGTGTGCTCGTGCGCGGCCATCGCGTCGATGTCGTAGTCCTGCAACCAACGCACCGCCTCGCCCAGCCCGATGATGCCCGCGATGTGCGGCGTGCCGGCCTCGAACTTGAAGGGCAGCTTGGCGTAGGTCGTCTTCGCGAAGGTCACTTGGTCGATCATCTCGCCTCCGCCTTGCCACGGGGGCATTTGCTCCAGCAGTTCCTCGCGCCCGTAGAGCACACCGATGCCGGTGGGCGCGTACATCTTGTGTCCGCTGAAAGCGTAGAGATCACAGCCGAGGTCCTGCACATCCACGTGCATGTGGGGGATGGCCTGGGCGCCGTCCACCACGGTGATGACGCCGTGTTTCTTGGCTTCGGCGATCAGTTCTTTTATGGGGTTGATGGTGCCGAGCGTGTTGCTAACGTGCGAGATGGCCAACACTTTCGTGTGCTCGGTGAATTGTCTGATCATCCGATCATCTGATCTACTGATCTCCCATTCCCCACTCTCCGTGATCGGGATCACTTTCAGTGTGGCTCCGTATCGTTCGCAGGCCAGTTGCCAGGGAACGATGTTCGCGTGATGCTCCATGCCGGTGATCAGCACTTCATCACCGGGTTTCAACAACAACTGACCAAGGCTGCTCGCGGCGAGATTGATGCTTGCCGTGGTGCCGCTGGTGAAGATCACTTCGTGCGCGTGCCTTGCATTGATGTGGCCGCGGACAGTCTCGCGTGCGGCCTCCTGCGCATCGGTGGCCAATGTGCTCAACGTATGCACACCGCGATGCACGTTCGCGTTGATCGTGGCGTAGTACGCGCTCCCGGCCTTGATCACGCGGCGCGGCTTCTGGCTCGTGGCGGCATTGTCCAGATAGACCAGCGGCTTGCCGTGTACCAGCACCTTCAGAATGGGGAACTGGGCACGGATCTCCTCCACGTCGAAGACAGTCTTTACCGCTGAGGTTGAGTTGGTCATTGTTTTATACCGCAAAGGACACAAAGGCGAATGCACAAGGCGGCCGGTGTTCTTCGTGACCTTCGTGTCCTTTGTGGTATCGCTTCATCATAGCTCCTCCAGCTTATCGTCGATCATTCCTCCGAGGTGCTTCCTCCAATCCTCGTTCGCGATCCGCTCCAGTACATCCACCATGAAGGCGTGCGACATCATGCGCCGCGCTTCCGCCTCGCTCACACCGCGTGACCGGAGATAGAAGATCGCTTGCTCGTCCATGCGGCCGATGGTGCATCCGTGGCTGCACTTCACATCGTCGGCGTAGATCTCCAGCGCGGGCTTGGAGAATACACGCGCATCATCGCCTTGCAGGATGTTCGCATTGCGCTGGTAGGCACGGGTCCGTTGGGCATCCTGTTTCACAAAGACCTTTCCGTCGAAAACGCCCGTGGCCTTCCCGGCCACGATGCCCTTGTACAATTCATCGCTCGTGCAATCGGGCACGTTGTGGCCGATATAGCTTTGGTTGTCGCAGTGCGCGTTGCCGTCCAACAGGTACACGCCGTTCAGTTCGGCATGGGCTTCGGGGCCATCGAGGGAAATGTTCAGCTCGTTGCGGACCAGGGAGCCGTAGAGCGTGGTGGTGTCGATGCTGAAGCGCCCCTTCGCGCCGATCGTCACACCATCGATGTTCATGTCCGCTGGGCCGTTGTCCTCGTTCTGCAAAAGATGCAGGGTAAGGCTCGCACCATCGCCGACCACGATCTCGCGAACGCCGTTCACCAAGGAAGAGGACGATCTGCCGATCGCGATGTGCTCATCGATCACCTCCACTTCCGCGCCTGCATCCAGCTTGAACAGATCGCGCGGCTGGATCAGCATCGGCTCCGCGTTCTCCGAACCAACGGTGATGCGCAGCACGTGGATCGGCTTGCCGGTCTTCGCGTCCTTGGCGCCCAAAATGATGAGACCGTCCGTGGGCGAAGCCGTGTTCATCGCAGTGAAAAGGCGGTCGCCGATCGGCACGATCCTTCCGTAGTGCTCCTTCAGCGGACCGTGGTGGAGGTGATGTTTCACGCTGTCGATCACAATGCCTTTGTCCGTCCTGAGGTCGTCGCTGAGGTCCGGGCGGAAATGGCCGTTGACGAACACCACGCGCGTTGTTGGAAAAGGAAGGCGAGCAGGAAGGGTTACCGCAACGGGCGCAACGGGCGCAACGAATGCATTGCTGAACAACTTACCTACGCGTGTGTATTTCCACGCTTCGGTCCGCCGGTCCGGAATGGACAGTTCTTGCGCAAGCAGCAAGGCTTCCGCAGCACCGGGCCAAGCGCTGCCCTCGAGCAAGGGGAGCACTGCTGCTTTGGGATCGGAAAGCGTTATGGTGCTCATGAATATTGCTTTGGGATTGTCGAGCCATTCTCCTTCGCAAACACTTCGGCGAAGAACATGGCTCGGCTGTACAGGTGCTTTGTGGCGAGAAATTCGCCACAAAGCACCTGTACGTTTTGGGCTTTAAGCACGCGGCAATGGCATTTCATTTATATCGGATCAAATCAGCGTTGATCTGCGTCATCTGCGCTCCATTTTCTGATCATCTGATCGGCTCATCCTTTCACCCAATCATAACCTTTCTCCTCCAGCTCCAGCGCCAGTTCCTTCGGCCCGCTCTTGATGATCTTGCCGTCAGCCATCACATGCACCACATCGGGTATGATGTAGTCCAGCAGCCGCTGGTAGTGCGTCACCACGATGAAGGCCCTGTCGGCACTGCGCAAGGTGTTCACGCCGCCCGCTACGATGCGCAGTGCGTCGATGTCCAGGCCGCTGTCGGTCTCGTCGAGGATGCCGAGCTTGGGTTCGAGCATCGCCATCTGGAAGATCTCGTTGCGCTTCTTCTCTCCGCCGCTGAAGCCGACGTTGAGGTTGCGGGTCATCAACGCGGGATCCATTTCCACCAGCTTGGCGCGCTCCCGCACCAGCGCCAAAAAGTCCTTGCCGCCCAATTCCGCCTCGCCGTTCGCCTTGCGCTTCTCGTTCAGGGCCGTGCGCAGAAAGTTCATGTTGCTCACCCCGGGGATCTCCACGGGATATTGGAAGGCGAGGAAGATGCCCTTCCAAGCACGCTCTTCCGGTGCCAGTTCCAGCAGGTCCTCACCGAAGTAGCTCACCGTCCCGGCGGTCACCTCGTATTCGGAGCGGCCGGCCAACACATTGGCCAAGGTGCTTTTCCCGCTGCCGTTCGGGCCCATGATGGCATGGACCTCACCGGCTTTCACCTCCAGATCGAGGCCCTTCATTATATCCTTGCCTTCAATACGGGCGTGCAGGTTGTTGATCTTCAGCATGACAGGTGTGGATCGCGAGGGCTATTTAGATTGATTCTAAGCCTATTCCCGGCCACAAAGGTAGCCTTCACAAAGGTGGGCGGCAAGGAAATGGAAGAAGCTGATCGCCAAGGGGTAACATCAGGGAAATAAAGGACATTCCCGATCGCCGATCCCCGATGGACCGGTGCCGCGTTTACCAGCGATCGCTCCCCGGAATTCCTGCTTTCCTCAGGTCGGTCTCCGTATCAATGTCGATCAATACGGGAAGAGCATGCCACGTGCGGCCCAAGCGACGCAGGTCATCCGTGGTCTGTGCAAATACACTGTCCGAGCTCCAGGCCTTCCCGCCGAAGAGTTCCTCGCACGGCTCTCGCAACCCCAGGAGATAGTAGCCGCCGTCATTGGCAGGGCCGATCACCGCATCGTGCTTCTCCAATGCCTCGTACGCCTCACGGAGCAGTGCGGTGCTAAGCTGCGGCAGGTCGGTACCGATGATGATGATGGGGCCGTGGCCGCTGGAAAAGCCCGACCCGAAAGCACGCTTCATGCGATCACCGAGGTCCCCGCCTTCTTGCACGTGAACGGTATAGCCCAATTCGGCGCAAGGCTCTGGATCGGGAACATCATCGGCATACCATGCCTGCCGATCAATGCCCAAGGCCGCACCATGTTCCAAGGTGTGCTGCACCAAGTACTGGTAGACCTCGAGCGCCCGTTCCTTCCCCATGGTGGCGGCCAAGCGCGTCTTCACCTTTCCCAGCACCGGGGCGCGCAGGAACACAAGGAGCAAGGGTTTGTCGCTCATGTTACCGATCCACCACAACTACTGCCCGCACCGGCGGTACATCCGTAGCAATGCCTACCGGTCACGATCACCCTGCCCGCCACGTTGGCCTGGGCCAGGTCGCGGATATGGCGTGGCATTCCGGCACTGAGCGGCAGGTCCAGCATCTGGTTGAAGTCACAATCATATATGCTTCCGTCGTGCGACACGGAGATCATGTTGCGGCACATCAACCCGGCCACTGCGGCTGGATTGAAGGCGTTCACCAAGCGCTCCATGTATTCCGCGTAGCGCTCGGTGCGCACCAGGAATTCCAGAAAGCGGCTGATGGGCAGGTTGGTGATGGCGAACAGCTTATGGAAGTGGATCCCATGGTCCGCCATCAAACTTTTCTTGAACTGCTTTTCCAGTTCATCCTGCGATCCCGGCAGGAATGCCCCGGCCGGATTGTACACCAGGTTCAACTCCAGGTCGCTGTCGGGTAAGCCGTAGCCTGCGGCGTTCAGCATCTTCAGGGCTTCGATGGAATGCTCGAACACGCCCTTGCCGCGTTGGCGATCGGTGCGGTCGGCGGTGTAGAACGGGAGCGAGCTCACCACTTCCACACGGTGCTTTCGGTAGAATTCCGGCAGATCGTGGTACTTCTTGTTGGCCAGGATGATCGTGAGGTTGCACCGCACGATGATGTGGCATCCCCTCTCGCTCAATCGCTCCACGAACCAACGGAATTCCGGGTGCATTTCCGGGGCACCGCCGGTGAGGTCCACGGTACCCACGGGGTGCGCGTCCAACGAGCGCAGGCAATCCTCCATCACTTCGCGGCTCATGCGCTCCTTGCGGTCAGGTCCGGCATCCACATGGCAATGCACGCAGGTCTGGTTGCACATGCGGCCGAGGTTAAGCTGCAGCACTTCCGGCTCGGAAGAGCGCAGTTCGGGCGATCCGCTCCGGGCCATCTTGTCCGAAAAGAACGGCAGTGCCGAACCCGGGTCCTCCAGCACGCGCCTTTGTTCGGAGGTCGCGCTCAACAAGGCATGTTGCGCCAAAAGGCTCTTCATGCGCCGGTAAGGTCCTTTACGTGGTTCATCATCTGGGTGCCGTGCACCAGGGTCGCGCCGCCGCGGATCGCCGCAGCCACATGCACGGCCTCCATCATTTGAGCCTCGCTGCACCCCTTCTCCAATGCGTCGGTGCTATATGCATCGATGCAGTAGGGGCATTGTACGCCATGCGCCACGGCCAATGCGATCAGTGATTTTTCCCTGGCGGTAAGGGCACCTTCCTTGAAGACCTCGCCGTACCAAGCAAAGAATTTGTCCGCCAATGGCTTTTGGAACTCGGCGATGTCACCGAATTTGCCGAGGTCCGCAGGGTCATAATATTTCTTCGCCATTGTTCTTGGGTCCTATGTGGTTCCTGTCATATCCGTGTGTACGGCATCGATGATGCGCTTTTCGAGCACCTCCGTCAGCTGGGGAACAAGTCCATCCTCCCGGTGTTCGAGGAACGCGTCAAGAAGTCCGCTCTGCCGCTGGTAAACGCCGCAACCCTGGCATATTCGGGTATGCATCCACAATTGGACCGAGGCCACCGGCGGAAGCGGGGCGAAGGATCTTCGTTCGACGAGCTCAGCGGCCTTTCGGCACGAGAGCATGAGTGCTTGCATGAGTCCCATATCACGGTTCAGGGTTCGAGGCCATCCGGGCGCTGATGCATTCGCGCAGCTTCACTTTGGCCCGGTGGATCTGTTGCCAGTAGTTCGTCGCGGTGATGCCAAGCTCCTGACAGATCGCCGCAGCATCCTTCTCCTTCAGGTATTTCATCTCCACGGCAGCACGCCAATGGGGTGGTAATTTCTTCAGGCATTCCGCCAGAAAGCGTTGCAATCGCTCGACCCTTCCCTGCTCGTCCAAGTCCCACTCCGTGGGCATGTGCTCGGCCCTCCAGCGACCGTCGGCGGTGAAGTGATCCACATCCCGTGCTTCCAACCCATGCACCACCGGGTCGCGGTAGGCCTTGCGGTAGTGGTCCGCGATCTTGTTCTTCAGGATGGAGAACAACCAGGTGCGCGGGCTGCTCTGCTGCGCGAATTTTTCACGCCCGTTCCACGCAGCGATGAAGGTGAGCTGCACCAGGTCCTCGGCAATCTCCGGCTCCTTCACGCGGGAAGCGGCGTAGCGCAACAGCTCGGAAGTGTGCGCATGCACCCACTCGTTGAAATTCCCCTTGTCCATGGCCGCCGCCGCAGTTCGCATGCGGGCAAAGCTATCCGGCGCTGTTTTATCCCCGTCAGGAACAAGAAGTATCCCGACCTTGTTCACGGAGTACTCTGCGATCAGCGGAACTTTGCATTTCTCTGCACCTCCGCGCCTCTGCGTGAGATCCCGAGAGACCTTGATCGAACCATGAAAAGCACCAAGATCACCTTTCCCAACGCCACGGGTACCAACCTCAGCGCGCGCATCGACCTACCTGCGGACCGCAAGCCACTGCACTTCGCGCTCTTCGCGCACTGCTTCACCTGCAGCAAGGACCTCCATGCGGTGCGTAACATCAGCCGCGCACTCACCGGTGCGGGTTTCGGCGTGATGCGTTTCGACTTTACCGGTCTGGGGCAGAGCGATGGTGAATTCAGTGAGACCAACTTCAGCAGCAACGTGGCCGACCTCCACGCGGCCATGGCCTACCTCAAGGCCGAGCACATGGAACCCGCTTTGCTCATCGGGCATTCGCTTGGTGGCGCAGCGGCGATCGTGGCGAGTGCCGAGGCGGAGAACATCAGGGCCGTGGCAACTATCGGCGCACCGGGCGATGTGGGGCACATCAAGAAATTGTTCAGTGGGGACCTGGAGAAGATCAAGGCGGAAGGGCATGCCGAGGTCAACATCGGCGGAAGGCCGTTCACCATTGCGAAGAGTTTTCTGGACGACCTGGAAAAGCGTGACCTCTCGAGCATCCTCGGCGACCTGCGCAAGCCCATCCTCATCGCGCACAGCCCGCAGGACGCGGTGGTCGGCATCGCGAACGCCGCAGCGCTGTTCACGGCCGCACGGCAGCCGAAGAGCTTTCTCAGTCTGGATGGTGCCGATCATTTGCTCACCAACAACACCGATTCGAACTATGCCGGCAGCATGATCGCCGCATGGTCGAAACGCTACTTGCAGCATGAAAAGCCGGTACAGGAACTGCAGAGCGACATGCCGGTGGTGGTCCATATCGCGAACGAGAAATACACCACCCAGGTCCTCGCCGGTGGCCATCACCTCACGGCGGATGAACCCGAAAGCGTGGGTGGGAACAACTACGGCCCTTCACCCTACGACCTGCTGAGCGCGGCTTTGGGCGCCTGCACCGCAATGACGCTGAAGATGTACGCCGAGCGGAAGATGTGGGATCTTCAAGAGGCCTACGTTCACCTGAAGCACGGCAAGATCCACGCGAAGGATTGCGAAAGCTGCGCGGAAGGCACCACCGGAAGGATCGATCGCTTCGAGCGCGTGGTGGAGCTGCACGGCGACCTGGACGATGCCCAGCGCAAACGCCTGATGGAGATCGCGGACCGCTGCCCGGTTCATCGCACGTTGCACGAGACCGTTGAGGTGGTTACCCGGTTAAAGAATGAGTGATGAGTGTGAACCACAGAGGCACAGCGAAAAACAGGCGAAGCATAGCGCAGAAGGTTGGAGCATGCGAGGGTGAGTGGGTCCGATAGGTTGACAGAAGTTCCCCGACCTTCGCAGCATGGAACTGAAGAATTCTCCGGATTGGAAGGCGATCCGCTCCGAATATCCGGGACTTGGGCACGGCACGTACCTGGACACCTCCTCCTTGGGGTTGATCGCAGGTTCCACGGAGGAAGCCGCCCAAGCCGAGCAGAAGCGCTTGATGGTCGAAGGTTCTTCACGCTATGTTCATTGGCATGTGCACGGGCGTGCCGAGGTTGGAAGAACGGTAGCGAAACACGTCGGCGGCAGTGATGCGGGCATTGTGCTGTTACAGAGCTTCACCGTCGGGATGTCCCGCTTGGCGCCGATGCTGAAGCACCGCAGGAAAGTGCTGTTGGTGGGCGGTGATTATCCCACGTTGCACGGACCGTTCAGGTGGAACGATTTTGATGTGGTGATGGTGCAGCCGAACGTTGATGGCACGATCCCGCTGGACCTACTTGCTGCCGCCATGGAACGGGAGCACCCGCTGCTCGTGGCCATCAGCCATGTGCAATGGACCACCGGCCATACCATCGACCTCCGCGCGCTCTCCGAGCTCTGCCATGCGCACGGTGCATGGTCCGTGGTGGACGCCACGCAGTCCTGGTGCAGTGCTCCCATCGACCTTCGCAACGCACCCGTGGACATCCTGGGTACCAGCGGTTACAAATGGCCCTTGGCGGGCATGGGGAACGGCTTCTTCCACCTGTCAATAACCGTTCGCGAGGAGCTTTCGGAGCGCAACGGTTATGATGCGATCGGTGCACTTTCCGAGGGTCATCTCGATCCCCTTGCACTGGCACGCTTGGGTGATGCGGTACAACGGGCCTCGGCGATGGGGTCGGAGGCCATCGCGGAACGCGTGCAGCAGCTCTTCGACCTGGCCGTGCAGCGCCTTGATAAGGCAGGCGTGCATATCCTCAACGGAAGGGATCCGGTAACGCGTGCGGGCATCCTCATGATCGAAGGTGATGAGAATCGCCTGGCCAAAATGCGGGAGGCCGGAGTTCAAGCACAATTGCGTGGCGCGGGCATCCGCATCGGAATCCACTTCTATAATGATGAGGAGGATATTGAAAAGCTGGTGAAGGCGCTGGGATGAACCCGGAAACGGATCACCCCTCAACCTGCAGGGAGCTTGTGCGCGGCTATTGCTTCACAAAGCGACCGATGACGGTGCCGGCACCGGTGCGCAACTCCAGGCAGTACACGCCATTGGCCCAACCCTCCACGGCGATCTGCAAGGATCGCATGCCGGGTTCAACCGGCCTTTGCAGCACGATGCGCCCGGTGATATCCAGTACCTCCAGCGTGGCTCGTTCCTGCATATAGGTGGGGAGCACCACATTTACCCGGTCCGTAGCGGGTGAGGGATACGTCGAAAGTTGACCGGCACCAAGCAGTTCACCCACGCCCGCATCCAGGTCGCTGAAAAGTTTGACCAACCAAATATCTTGGATACCCGGCGAATGCAGACCGCTGACATCACCATCAGTAGAGTACGTTTTCCCGGAGGTGAAAATTTCACCGGCGGGGTTACGGGCCACGGCATAGGCATCGTCACCGCCTGAGCCGCCAAGACATTTCTGCCAAAGCAGGTCCAAGTCCGCGTCCACCATGAGCACCCAGGCGTCCAGGCCGTTGCCACCGTGGTTGCCGCTCACATCACCATCGTTGGACTTCGTGTAACCAGCGACCACAAAGCGGCCTTGGCCGGCGACCGCTCCTGACCAAGCTTGGTCCTCGCCGGTACCGCCGAAGCAGCGCTGTTGCTGGATCGTTCCCGAACTATCCAGCAGCACCAACCAAACATCATAATTTCCGTGGTTCCCGCTGACATCCCCGTCGTTCGAGGCAGTGGAACCCACGACCAGGATGCTGCCGTCCGGGTTCACCAGCAAGTCCTTCGCGCTATCATCCATGTTCGGTCCGCCGCTGCCGCCCATGCGGCGGTTCCACAGCAAGTTACCTTCGGTATCGATCTTGATCACCCACACTTGGCCCGTACTGCCGGTGGTGACTTGCCCGTCCGTGGAGGCGCTCGTACCTGCGATCACATGGTCACCTTCAGGCGTGGCCTTTATTGCCCAAGCTTCATCTTGACCGGACCCCCCATAACAGTGGAGCCATTCAACAACACCGCCGCCATCCAACTTGGCAGCGAAGTAATCGGATTGGCCGTGGTTCTCCTGCCAGATGCCTTCGTTGGCGAAGGTTCCCCCTACGGCCAAGTAGCCCCCGTCCGCAGTTTCCACAGCCTGATCGATATCCGCGCCCGAACCGTCCAGATCACCGGCCAGACAGGTCTGCCACTGCACGTTGCCAATTGAGTCCACTTTAAGTGCCCAAGCATGACTGAAAAATCCATTGCATTCAATGTCCCCGTCCGCGGACGTTGTGGAACCCAGCATCAGGAAGCCCCCGTCCGAGGTGGCCAGCAGGCGGGTTGCCACATCGGCATCGGAGCCACCGTAACAGCGTTGCCACTGTATCTGGCCCATGGCATCGAGTTTGACCAACCAAAAATCCGGGGGGCCATGTTGGCCGGAGACATCACCATCGTAGGACGCTGTGCTCCCCAATACGGCACAACCTCCATCAGCGGTGGCTTGTACGCCCCAGCTTTCCTCATACAGGCTTCCTCCGAGGCAACGCTGCCACTCAATGGCAGGAGCTTGGGCCTGGAGCATGGTACTTGTGGCCCCGTATAGGAGGCCGATGAATAAAACACGCAAGTTGACCATAGCTCTATCGTTTTATGAAACGTGCGCTGCGCACTTCGGCCCCTGCGTTCAGCCGCAGGCAGTATATGCCATCGGCCCATGCTGCAACAGGTATCCGCATATCTCGAATTCCAGGCTCAACTGGCCTGTGCATGATCCTTCGACCCGTGACGTCAAACGCCTCCAGGGTTGTGGCAGCAGGCAACACTTCCGGCAGCTTGATGAAGACCTGGTCGCTGGCCGGGGAGGGATGCACGGACAATTCCATATCCCCATCCCGTAGTTCATTCATGCCCACCTCCATATCACTGCCGAGCTTAGCCACCCAGATGTCATCATTGCCGTGGTAGCCGCTCACGTCGCCATCATTGGAGTTCGTATGTCCCGAAATGATGGTCTCACCGTATGAGGTGCGGGCCATTGCGAAAGCCGCATCGGCTCCTGAACCTCCAAGGCATTTTTGCCAAAGCAGGTCCAGGTTGGCGTCCACCATCAACACCCATGCATCCTCGCCGCCGTGGTTACCGCTCACGTCGCCATCATCGGAATCGGTATACCCAGCGATCACATAGCGGCCCTGGCCAGTAGCTGCACCTCCCCATGCGTTATCCCATCCCGAGCCGCCAAAGCAACGCTGCTGCAGGATCGTTCCGCTGCTGTCCAACACCACCAGCCACACATCATAGCTTCCATGATTCCCGCTGATATCCCCGTCGTTCGCACCGACCGTGCCGACCATCAGGATGGAACCGTCCGGGTTCACCACCAGGTCGCGCACCTCTTGGCCCAGGTCCGGCCCATTGCTGCCCCCCATGCGGCGGTTCCACAGCAGGTTCCCCTCTGGATCGATCTTGATCACCCAGATCTGACCAATGGTGCCGGTGGTGATCTGGCCGTCCGTGGAACCGGTGATCCCTGCGACCACAAAATTGCCGTCCGGGGTTGCCCGAACAGTGCTGGCAACATCCGATCCAGAACCACCATAGCAATGCAGCCATTGCACCTCTCCCGACCCGTCCAGTTTCACAACGAAGAAGTCCCCTTGCCCATGGTTCTCATGCCAGACCCCTGCGTTGGCGGAGGATCCCCCTACGACCAAGTAACCACCATCCGCTGTTTCCACGGCACAGCCCACCCCCAGGTTTGAACCGCCCGGATCGCCTATCAGGCAAGTCTGCCATTGCAGAGCACCGTCTAGATCCACTTTCAATGCCCAAGCACGCAGTTGTGGAGGACCGCCGCAGGTCACATCGCCATCCAAGGAACCTGTAGTGCCCAGCAGCAGAAAACCTCCGTCGGAGGTGGCCAGTAGGCTATTGGCCGTTTCATTTCCCGTTCCACCGTAACAGCGCTGCCACTGGAGCGAACCTGTGTCATCAAGCTTTGCCAACCAGAAATCCCTGCCGCCATGATTCTCGGATACATCCCCATCGTTGGATTCAGTTCTGCCCAAGACGGCATATCCACCATCCTGAGCAGGTTGAATGCCCCAGCTAATTTCATATTGGCTTCCCCCTAGGCAGCGCTGCCATTCCAAGCCGGGGGCTTGGGCTTGAAGCAAAGTACTTGAGGCCCCATACAGGAAGCTGAAGAATGAAATGCGCAAGCTGACCATGGCCTCAATGTTTCACGAAGCGGGTACTGCGTATGCTGCTACCTTGGTTCAGTCGGAGGCAGTATACGCCATCAGCCCAGCCTTCCACGGCGATCTGCAAGGTTTGCATGCCTGAGTTCACCTTCCTGTGGAGCACGATGCGTCCGGTGATATCCAGCACGTCCAGGGTGGTATTGGGTGGAAGCCCTCCGGGGAGACGGATGTTGACAAAGTCGCTGGCCGGGGAGGGATACACGGAAAAATCCGAAGGAGTGGACACCTCCTCCACGGAAACTCCGGTCTCCGGTCCCAGCAGATGGACGCTGTAAGCCGTCATAAGGTCTTGAGGCGGTGCGGGGATCCACTGGTTCACCGGGTTCCCGTTCGCATCCGCCATCACATACCAACAATTGGTGGTGGCGGTCACGTTCACCGTTGCTGTGGTTGGATCGATGTTGTAGATGTAGTTGGCATCGTATCGTCCATCCACGTTCGGATTGTTGGAAATGCCGAGCGTGGAACTTTCACGGTTCCATACATCCAACACGGTGTAGTCGGGGCCGAAGGTGTTGGAATAGGAGAACTGCACTTCCGTGCGGGCCGCCGTGTAGTCTCCGGCGGGCAGGTCCCATGAACCGCTCCAGGCATTGACCCAACTATTGATGTGGATCGTCTCACTGGGGAATGTGGTGGGCACTGGATGCACAGACGTGGAATGGAAAACCCAATAGGGTGATGCCACTTGCCGCACAGCCTCCCCGGCGTTCAGCCTGCCCCAGCCATTGGGGTCATCATAGGTGCCGGGGCCGTTCAGGTCATCCGTGGCCGTGGATTCCATGATGTGCTCCACATCTTCCGGTGCCAGGTCGTTAGCGGCACCGCTCAGCACGTTGTGTTCGCTCATCATCAGGGCCGCCACCCCGGCCGCGTGGGGCGCCGCCGCAGAAGTTCCCTGGAAGCAGTCATAGTAGGCGGGCAAACCCGGTTGACATAAGGGGAAGTTGGTAGGATGATGGCCCACTGTGGAAGCAATTATCTGCGTTGCACCGGGCGCGACCAGGTCCATGTCATTGCCGTATTGCGTGTAGAAAGGCCCGTTCGCGAAAGTCATTGAGAGGCCATCGGTCCCACTGGCCCCGATGCTCAAGATACCGTTTTCGTCCAAGTAGGTACCCCCGTAGCAACTGGGGAAAGTGACAGCGTAGGGGCCGGGGTCCCCGGAGTTCCCGCGCGCCGCCACAACCATGCACTGGTTGTGGTACGCGTTCACCACCGCCTGGATGAGGGCGGGGGAAAATGCTTCGGGCCTGGGCCCAGCGCCCCAACTGAGGTTGAGGATATTGCAACCCGGTATCCAGTCAAAACCGACTCCATCGGTGGAGGCATCCACAATGGCCGGTGCGATATCATCCAATTGCATGTAGACATAGCCGTCCACGATGCCAGCCGAATACAGCGAACAGCCCGTGTTGGGCGCACCCGTTCCGCCTGCAATGCCCGCAATGCCGATGCCATTGTTCCGAATGGCACCCACAATTCCCGCACAGGCGGTTCCGTGTTCGCTAAAAGGATGGAACTCTTGGTACTGATATTGCCATCCGTTCCAAACATAGTCGTACCCACCGGCAACGTGGTCGCCAAGATCTTCCACAGCTTCATTGTAGGCACCATCCCTATTGATGCCCTCGACCATGTCGTCCACGATGCCGACCTTCACTTCGGGAATTCCCGTTTGAATGTCCCAAGCGGGGTCCACATTGATGTCTGCATTGGGATAAGAGGCTGTGGGGACCAAGCTCGGTTGGCGGTGCAGCAAGGGATCGTTCGGAATGTCATAGGGCTGGTAAATGTTGTTCACCTGAGCGTAGGTGATCTCCTGGTTCAGGGTATTTAAGCTGTCGATGGCGGCAAGGAGATCGGTGCCTTCGGGCAGGCCGATCTTCAGTACCCGCCAGAATTCCGGCATGGGCACCTCCTCGCCCAAGCGGGAAATGGAAATACTGTCCGCCGTGGTCATCCCGAAGAAGACCTTGTACACCGGCACCTTGCCGCCGGAGGAAATATTGAGCTTATGGGCGACGACATCCGCCGTTGCCGGGTCCAGGGCCTTGTCCAAGGTGCTGAACTGGATTTCCTTCTTGTCCACCCACTCAGTGTTGACCACAGGCTTCCTGAAGCTGACGATCAACTGCCGGTCCATGCAGATCGGCGTGCCGCTGGAATCCACCACTGCACTGTCCTTCACGGTGGTATACCGGTATTTCACCATGGAATAGGTCTTTGTGGGGCCTTCTCCGGTGATGCCGCTCACATAGGCCTCCTTGCCAACGGCGATCAGGCCAAGGGCCTTGTCATCACCGTTCAGCCCGTCATAGTACTTGTACCATTCCTGCTTGCCGTCGGCCGCATATTTTACCGTGAGGAAATCATTGGTTTCCCCGTTGAACACGGTGCCTACCACCAAGACCCCACCGTCCTGGGTTACGGCCAGCTTTTCGGCTTCTGCCCGGTATTCCGGTTCCTTGGGCTTGAATTCACGGGTCCACAAGGTGTTTCCCTGCGCATCATACTTGACGGTCATGAACAGGGATCCGCCTTCCGCCAAGTCGCTGTAGCCGGCCACATAGGCCTGCCCTTCCGGGTCCACGCCGATGGCCTTGCCCACATCCGCCCTGTTCGCATCACCATCGTATGTCCGGGCCCAGTCCAACGTAAAGCCGCCCGTTAGCTTCACGGTCTGCATATCCCTGCCGTCATCCTCACCACTGAACCCGGTGAGGAAGAAATGGCCGTCGATATCCCTGGTGAACGCCAATGCGCTGTTGATGCTGACGCCGGGAACGGAGACGCGTTGTGCGTCCGTCTGTCCCCCGTTGATCTTGTTGTAGCCCACTGTGGCATATTCCCAAATGCCCGGTGTGGCCGAGGAGGCCCCGCTAACGACCGGGTCGTTGTTCGCGTTGAGTTCCAATCCCACGGCGATGTCGATGGATCCGCTGTGATCATAATTGCTGTGCCACAGCAAATTGCCTGAGGCATCGAATTTGAGCAGCACGTAATCCACATTGTTGAAGGTGGAATAGGTGATGCCGGCCACGTAGATATTGCCAGCCGGGTCCAGTTTGATGCTGGTGGGGGCGTCGATCAGGTTCGATACCCCGTCCCATGTGCTATGCCAAACGAGATCGCCCTCCTCATCATACTTGAGCACGACGATGTCCTGCATGCCGTTCACCGAGGTGGTCGCTGCCGCGATGAAAGCATTCCCGTAATTGTCCGTGGCCACGGCTGCACCGTAATCTGGTCCGTGCGCCTCGCCATCGAAGGTTCGTTCCCACATCAGCCCCCCGTCCCGGTCATATTTATTGATGAGCACATCGGGATTCCCCGGCTCGGTCATGGTGTTACCGGCCATGATCACGTTGCCTTGGAAATCGAAGACGCTGGCACTCCAATTGAGCGTATCCGGTAGCCCGATGGTTTCCGACCATTCCTTGTTCACGTAGGATTTCTGTGCCATTCCTGCAAATCCCAAGATCAGTGCAATGTAGCACAGCACGAGCCTCAACATCCGCGTAAGACGAGTATCGGAGTATTTCATGGGGTAAAGGGGTTGGTGTACGACGAAAATAGCCGCGACCGACATGTGGATGAGGGGCAAAAGGCACGTTATCGGGGATGCCGATGACCATATCGGCATCCCTGATACCTTTCGGCCCTATTCCAGTACAGATGAACAAAAAGCAAATTGCGATGCGGATCCGCCAACTGCGGGAGGAACGGAACTTGACCCAGAAGGAAGTGGCCGACGTGCTTGGGATCCATCAGCCTGCCTATTGCGCGAAGGAGAGCGGCGACACCTCATTCACTGCGGTTGATCTGGACAAATTGGCCGTTTTCTATAACCTGAGCTTGGACGAATTGCTGCGTGCGGACCAGCCCGTGCTGAACATGTACGAGAACAAGGTGGCGAACGGCTACAACGTGATCCATACACAGAACCAGCAAGGCATCAGCGCCGAGCTGTTCAACCGGCTTTGTGACATCATGGAAAACAATGCGATCGTACTCAAGGACATCGCCGCACAACATGCGAAGTTGATCGAGCTGTTGGCGCGGGCCGGCAAGAGTTAGTTGCGTGGCGCGGGCATCCGCATCGGGGTCCACTTCTACAACAATGAGACGGATGTGGAACGGTTGGTGGAGGGGGTCCGGAACTAGGCCGAAACACCATGGAGAGATAAGCCCTAGCGCTCCGGATCGGTCCGCGCGAAGACCACGTCGGTGAAGTAGCCCTTGCCGTCCGTGAATTGTGCCGTGATACGAAGCCCGGAATGGGTGGCGAGGTCCTCGATCATCGCATTGTCATACTTCTGGCTGATCTCCGTGTGCAGTGCTTCCCAAGCGTTGAAATGAACGGGGGCTTCTGCACCCGGAATGTGAACGTCCTGATCACAAGTGCTCACGAGGTAGCTGAGCGCTCGGCCGCTCGAGGGGTCGTACACGGGCGTGTGGATGAACTGCTCCACGTTGAAGTCCGCACCGAGTTCACGATTGATCCGGTGCAACAGATTGAGGTTGAACTCGCGTGTGTGGCCCTCGCTATCGTTGTAGGCGCGCAGAATGGTCGCAGGGTCCTTTTTCCGGTCGAACCCCACGAGGAACCGGTCGTTCGGACCCAAGTACCTCGCCACGCCTTTCAGCAGGTCGATGGCGCGCGCGCGGTCCAAGTTGCCAATGTTGGAGCCGAGGAACAGCACGGCCTTCGCTTCCGAGGGGTCGGAGAAACCGCGCTCGATGGCCTCAAAATACTCGCCCTGTTCCGCTTGGTAGCGAAGTGTTGGAAGTTCCTTCTTCAACGCTTGTCCAAGCTGATCCAGCACATGCCTCGAAATATCGATCGGGTGATACACGGGATCACGGCCCTGCTCCAGCGCACGCCTCAGTACATGCTTGGTCTTCGCACCATCGCCCGCCCCCAGCTCGAAGAGGGAAAAGCGTTGATGCCCGTTGAACAAGGCCGCCAGCACCGCATCCGTTTGGTCCCGTAGGATCTCGTCCTCGGCCCGCGTGACGTAATAGTCCTCCGAGGCCATGATCCGCTGGAAGAGCTTGTCGCCCGCCGCATCGTAGAAGTAGCGCGAGCTGATCTTCTTCGGCGTACCGGCAAGCCCGGCGAGGACGTGCGCCCGGAATTCCTTCGTCGCCGCGGATATGGGTTCGAGGATGTCCTTCATCTTCTGATCTTCTGATCTTCTAATTTTCTGATCCATCCCGCGCAAGCCGGATCCCGGTGTATTGCCAGCGCAGGTTTGGCTGGAAAAAATTGCGATACGAGGCGCGCGAATGGTTCGGCGCCGTGGCCACCGAGGCTCCGCGCAGCACCATCTGGTTCACCATGAACTTACCGTTGTATTCGCCCAGGGCACCGGGAACCCGTTTGTATCCCGGATACGGCAGGTATGCACTGTTCGTCCACTCCCAGCGCTGGCCCCACTGGAACCGCGTGTTCGCCACCTCCCATTCCGCTTCCGTCGGCAGGCGCTTCCCGCTCCATTCCGCGAAGGCGAACGCCTCGTAGAAGGAGATGTGGCACAAGGGCATCTTCGGCTCCACCACTGCCAAGCCCTTCAGTGTGTAGTAGTGCCACGCGCCATCCACTTTGTGCCAGTACATCGGGGCTTGTACGTGGTTGTCCTGCACCCACTGCCAGCCATCGCTGTGCCAATGGTTGAAGTCCGCGTAGCCCCCATTGTCCATGAACGCCAGGAATTCACCGTTGGTCACCAAGCGGTCGCTGATCGCGAAGTCCTCCACATACACTTGGTGCCGTGCATGCTCATTGTCGAAGCTGAAGCCTTCACCCTCGGATCCGATGGAGTACAAGCCGCCGTTGATGGGGATGAAGTCGCCCTTGGTCTTCTCCGCGCCGCTTTCGGTGAAGTCGTCGTATACGGGGAACAGCGGATTATTGCCGAGGATATACTTCAGGTCCGTCATCAGTAATTCCTGGTGCTGCTCCTCGTGATTGAGTCCGAGCTCCAGGATCCGCAGTTGTTCCTCGCTTGCATTTCCGCTGGCCAGGAACGCGTCCATCGCCTTGTCCACATGTGCGCGATACGCATGCACTTCCTCCAACGTGGGGCGGGTCATGTTGCCACGGTCGGCGCGCAGCACGCGCTTGCCCACGGTCTCGTAATAGCTGTTGAACAGGTAGGCCATGTCCGCATTGAACAGCTTGTATTCCTCGCTGTTCTTCAGAATGAACTGTTCAAAGAACCACGTGGTGTGACCAAGGTGCCACTTGGGCGGTGATACGTCCACGATCGGCTGCACCACATGGTCCTCCACTTTCAGCGGTGCGCAGATGGCCACGGTGCGGGCCCGCACGGCGTGAAAGCGTCGGGCCGGATCCGTGGCTGTTTGCGCTATTCCCTCCGACGTGCTGGTACCGGGGAGGTTCGCCACCGCTGAGGGGCTTTCATCCTTCTTTGTGTTCTGCATAATTGAATGACGCATAGCGCGCTTGTATTGTTCAACTGCCAAGCCTGTTGTCGCTCCATCGCCACGGTCCTGACGCTATCTTGGCTGCGCGTTCACCCTTGCAAGCTGGACCACATGAAGGACATCTTCAACAAGTCGGTTTCGGATGAAGTGGTCTCGCGCATCGAAAAGCTAACGCCTGAGGCGCAGCCCCATTGGGGCAAAATGGACGCTGCGCAAATGCTGGCGCATTGCAACGTGACGTACGAAATGGCCTTCACCGACAAGCACCCGAAACCGAGAGGCTTGATGAAGCTGGTGGTGAGGATGTTCGTGAAGAACGCAGTTGTTTCGGAGAAACCGTATCCACGGAATTCACGCACGGCACCTCAATTCCTGATCTCGGATGGAAGGAGCTTCAAGCTGGAGAAGACCCGCTTAATAGCGTACGTCAACCAATGCCAACAGCTTGGTGCGGCATACTTCGACGGCAAGGGGTCACGTTCCTTCGGGCCGCTGAACACGCGGGAATGGAACAACATGTTCTACAAGCACTTGGACCATCACCTCACCCAATTCGGCGTATAGGCCAACACCGGTTGAGTACTGTCAAGCATCTTGACGCTCCCTGATCGGGACTACTTCCCGAAGTGAATCACCGCCGAGAGGGCGCCCATCACGGCCTGGTCCACGTTGCGACCACTGAGCACATAGTTCGCTTCCGCCACTATCCCGATACGGGGGCAAACGAGCTTGTAGTACTTCCCACCGACCTTCAGGAAGTCAACCCCCAACTCCTTGAAGCTGGTTGGTGCTAGATCCCCGGTACCCCGATAGTTCTTGCCACCGTCCGCCTTTTGCCCTTGCGCATAGATCTCCCAGAAATGCGTGCTATTGAAATGTCCGAAGCGTAAGGTTCCGATCAGTGCGTCCGGCGTGGGGTCCGAGGCGAATACCTCCCCGCCGACGAGGCTCGCGAACCAGCCATTGTCCCACGTGTACTGCACCACGCCCATTGGAATGACGCCTGTTGCTTGCTGACCGATCGCATTGACGCCCTCGGTTTGATAATCCGTTAGCGGCAGGCTATAGCCCAAGGCAGGACCCAAGGCCAACCTACCCTTGCCGATCCCGGTATTCACGGGCAACCATTTCAGGAAGGCCGATGCATCCTGAAAGTCCGCTTCGGTCGAGTTCCAAATGAACGGAACGCTCAGTTGCAGGTCGAGTTCCCCGGTGATCCCGCGTGCGGCAAAAAGGGTGACCGCCTGCTGGTTTCGTTCGATGCCCGCATTGCCATCGGCGAGGTAGTAGTCCAAACCCTTCTGATAACTGAAGGAGGTGACCACGTCCATATTGCCCGCGCCCTTGTTGAAGCCGTCCACCTGCGCTTCCACCGCAGGGGAGATCAAACATGCGATCAACACATGCTTCCAGTTCTTCGAGATGTCTACAGCGCTTCGCATGCTTCCGGAGGGTAAGTCGTCATTCCCATCCATACCTGACCAAGGCCCAGGACTCAGGCTAATGGACCTTCTCCCCCTTCAACGCCCAACGCGACCAGTTCTTGTTGTACGTGTGGATACGGTTCGTCGGCTTCCCGACATCATCCACCACGGCGTGGCCGGTGTTCACCCATTCAAAGATGCCGCCGTAGAGGTTCCTCACGCTGGTGTAGCCGGCCTTCAGCAGTTTTTCCGTTACCCGCTCGCTGCGATAGCCCACGGAGCAATACACCACGATGGCCGCGTCCTTTGGCAGGTCCTTCACCTTGGCAATGTCGAAATCATCGTAGCCCACACGGCGCGCCTTGGCAATGTGGCTCACGTCGTATTCTTCCTTGGATCGCGCATCCAACAGCACGACTTTCGGCTCCTTGGCCAGTTGCGGCACATCGATCACGGGCGTTTTGTCGGAGAGCAGGTGTTGCAACTTCTCCTGGTACGCAGGCTCCTGCACGTGCTGGGCTTGCGCTGCTCCCGTAGCGATCAGTAGCAGCAATACCAGTGCGGTGCGATGTGCGGCTTTGATCAGTGGGGACATCATGTTGGTTTAGCTGATGTGTCGATTAGCTGATGATCCTACGCTCGCACCCCGGCACTTTCTCACTCTGTGGTCTTCTTCCCCACCGCCCGTAAAACACCCAACCGCGCCAGCAGAATGATGGGAAAACCGTGCCACAGGAGATCGAGCCAATCCAGCGCCTGCATGCCGTGCGCGCCACCGGCCACCCAGCGCAATTTGCCCCACAGGTGCGGCTCGGGGAAAAATGGCATCAGGCCGAGCAGCAGTGCCATGGGCACCAGGACCTTCCAATCGTTGATGAGGTTCATTGGTTGCGTGGAGGAAAGGCGACCTGTTTGATGAATGTTTTCGGAAAGGTCTCGTCACCGGGGAATCCCAGCTCGATGTCGCGACCGTCGGAGGGGATCACGGCGGTTCCGAAGAGGTAGTCCCACAGGCTGAGGCTAATGCCGTAGTTGAGGCCGTATTTCCGGCCCGCGGGAAGTTCCTTCACGTGGTGCCAGATGTGCATCCTGGGATTGTTCAGCACGTACTTCAATGGGCCGTAGCTGAGGTTGAGGTTGCTGTGATTGAGGTGCCCTATCGCCGTGGCAAAAATGTGGACAATGAAGAAGTCCTTCAGGCCGAAGCCGATCATCGCGAGCGGGATGTACTGCGCGCTCTTGTAGAACACGTTCTCCATCCAGTGAAAGCGCAGGTGCGCGGCGAAGCCCATCTGTTTCACGCTGTGGTGTACCCTGTGGAACTTCCACATCCACGGCACGCGGTGCAGCATGCGGTGAACGTTCCAGTGGATGAAGTCGGCCACCAAAAAGAGCGTGAGCAGCTGCGCCCACTCGGGCCAGCTACCGATCTCCACGGCCACGATGTTGGTGATGCCGATGGCCGCCAAGGCACTGTTGAACAAATCCACTGCCACGTTGCTCACCGCGTTGTACGCGATCAGTGAAAAGAGGAAATAGTTGAAGAACATGTAGAAGCCGTCCAGCCAGAAATCCTGCCGGATGCGGGGCTGGTCCTTGCGCCAGGGGAAGAGGATCTCCGCGGTCCACGCGAAGAGCGATAGCCCCACCAACCACCAGAAGTAGTTGTGCCAGCTCAAGTGTGAGATCTCCTGCACGAGGTAGTTCCAATAACCCGTGTAGGAGCTGACGATAATGTCGAGGTAATGCCGCATGGAATGCTGCGCGAAGCTACCGGCAAGGAACGAGCGCGAGTGTGCGTTGTGTCACGGTTTTCCACCGCCACGACGCAAAGTGCGCAAAGAATGCGGCTGGTCGGCGATATGCAAGAGTTTGGACCGCAACGAGCGCAACGAAAGGCGCGCCATGGGGATCACTCTCGGAACGTTGCGTTCACATGGCGCTCGTCGCGGTAATAAAGCATTTCATTGGGTTCCCTTGGTGTTCTTAGCGCCTTGGCGGTTCGTCCCTTCAGAACGTTGCGTTCTCGTTGCGTCCGTTGCGTCGTGGCGGTGAAATCAGTACCTGTCAGGACCGGAACGCTTTCCCGATCTTCGTACCATGAAACGCTCCTGGCCATTTGTGATCGGTGTTGGTGTCGTCACCCTCCTGTTCGCCACGTGTTCCGCCGGCCCTTCGGAAAAACACGCGGACAACAACACGCTAGCGGGTACCCCCCCCTCTGCGGAGTTCATCGCTTATTGGCACCAAGGCAAGGCGGAATTGAACCACTATGCCCTCACCCAGGCACGGTACGGCGAACTGCGCAACGGCGATGCGGTGCTCATCTTCGTTACGGAGGATGTTCTCGACAGCGCACAAGTGAAGTATGAAGGCCAAGGCGACGCGCCAAGGACGAACGTGCTGAAGCTGAACCGCATCGATCGATTCGTCACCGGCATCTATGACTACTCGCTGATGACAAGCACGTTCAGCCCCGTGGACGGCACGCCGCCAATGAAGGTGAGCTACACTACGCAGGACTGGTGCGGCCAACTGTTCATGCAGTTGAACCGCCGGGACCATGGTTACAAATACGAGCTGCGCAGCTACTTCCAGGCGGACGGCGACAAGGACGGCACGATCGGAAAAACAGCGCTTGAGGATGACATCATGGTACAGGTCCGCATCGACCCGAAGAAGCTTCCTGTAGGCACGGTGGACATGCTGCCCACGCTGAGCTACCTGCGCCTGATGCACAAGCCCATCACGCCCGTGAAGATGAACGCGGAGCTCAATGTACAAGGCGACACGAGCACGTACCACATGCAATTCTCGTCACTGGACCGCACGGTCTCGATCCACTTTGGCACCGCATTTCCGCACGTGATCTACGGCTGGGAGGAAACCCGCCCGGACGGTTTCGGTGACAACGTGCGCACGCTCACCACCACGGCACGATTGAAGGAACAGGTGATGGAACCGTATTGGGCGCAACACGACGTGGCGGATTCGACTTACCGCAGAGCGTTGGGATTGCCTGAGTGAGTTGTCAGTTGTCAGGGCACCTGCGCCAAAGCGCTTCGGCGACGGCGCGATGCCTACGGCATACTTGTCCATCAGGAAGAACGGATAGCGAGGTGTGAAATGTATTCCGTTGCGCCCCTTGCGATGACAAAGCATGTGTTGCGCCAGTCGGCTGAAGGCAGGGTCCCTTCGCGTTCTTAGCGTCTTGGCGGTTAAAAACCCTCAGTAAGCCCGCACGTTCTTCCCCTGCCTCCAATTGATGAAGGCCCGGTTCACCACGCGGTTGCCGCCGGGCGTGGGGTAGTCGCCGGTGAAATACCAGTCGCCGGTGTGGCCCGGGCAGGCGGCGTGCAGGCCCTCGATGCTTTGGTACACGATGGTCACTTCGGCCTTGATCTCGGGCGAGGTCAGCAGTTCGCCGATGCGCTTGCTGATCTGCTCCGCGGTGAACGGCCGGTAGATGTCCTTCACCACGTTCTCCTGCTCGGTGATCGGCTTGTCCACCATGGCGAGGCAACGGTCGTACACATCGTCGATGATGTTCTCCTGCTTGGTCTCCTTCAGCAGTGAAATGGCCGCTTGGAAGGCCGCGAGGTCGCCCATCTTCGCCATGTCGATGCCATAGCAATCAGGATAGCGGATCTGCGGAGCACTGCTCACCACCACGATCTTTCGCGGCTCCAGTCGGTCCAGCATCTTCAAAATGCTCTGCTTCAAGGTGGTGCCGCGCACAATGCTGTCGTCGATCACCACCAGTGAATCAACACCAGCGCGCACCGAGCCGTAGGTGATGTCGTACACGTGGGCCACGAGGTCCGCGCGCGAGTTCTCATTGCTGATGAAGGTGCGCAGTTTCGCATCCTTGATCGCCACCTTCTCCAATCGGGGGCGCAGCGAAAGGATGGTCCGCAGCTTCGCAGGGTCGGGCTTCGGGCCCAGCTCCATGATCCGGCGTTCCTTCAGCCGGTCCAGCTGGTCCTCCATCTCCTTCATCATGCCGTAGCACGCCACCTCGGCGGTGTTGGGGATGAACGAGAACACCGTGTTCTCCAGGTCGTGGTCGATCTCCTTGAGAATGGCCGGGCACACGGAACGGCCCAGTGCAATGCGCTCCCGGTACACGTCCATGTCGCTGCCCCGGCTGAAGTAGATGCGCTCGAAGCTGCACGAGCGCTTTTCCAACGGTGGCAGGATCTCCACGGTACCGAACGTGCCGTCCTTCTTCACGATCAGGGCTTTTCCCGGCTCCAGTTCCCGTACTTGGTCCACCTTCAGCCCGAAGGCCGTTTGGATCGCGGGGCGTTCGCTGGCCGCCACCACCACTTCATCATCGGCGTACCAGAAGCAGGGACGGATACCGGCGGGGTCGCGCAGTACGAAAGCGTCCCCATGGCCGATCAAGCCGGCCAGCGCGTAACCGCCGTCGAAGTCGATCGCGCTTTGCTGCAAAATGCTCTTCACGTCCAGCTTCTCCTCGATCATCTTGGTGATCTGCCGGTCGTTGTATCCGAGTTGATGGTGGATGCCGCGCAACCGCTCGTTCTCCATGTCCAGGAAGTGTCCGATCTTCTCGAGCACGGTCATGGTGTCGCTGCGTTCCTTGGGCGTTTGACCGATGCTCACCAGCAGGCTGAAGAGCTCGTCCACGTTGGTCATGTTGAAATTGCCGGCCACCACGAGGTTGCGCGTGATCCAGTTGCTGAGGCGGCGGCGCGGGTGGCAGTTCTCCAGCTCATCACGGCCGAAGGTGGCGTAACGCAGATGGCCCAACAGGAGTTCGCCCACATAAGGTGCGGTCTCCTTGAGCAAGGCGGCATCGTGTTCCGCCTTTGGGTTCTCGGCAAGGGCCGCGCCGATGCCCTTATGGATGCGATCGAAGATCAGCTGGATGGCATCCTTGGAGGTACTGCGGTCGCGATCGATGAAGTTGGTTCCAGGCAAAGGGTCCAGCTTGATGGTGGCCACCCCGGCCCCGTCCTGGCCGCGATTGTGCTGCTTCTCCATGAGGAGATACAACTTGGTGAGGCCGTAGAGTGCGCTTCCATGGCGCTCCCGGTAATGGGCCAACGGCTTCCGCAAGCGGATGAAGGCCAGTCCGCACTCGTGCTTGATCGCGTCGCTCATGGGATGTTGGGCACCGTGAATACCAACGCGGCAAAGGTACGGAGGATGCGTGGTCATGTTCGCTACCTGTTGGCTGATTGGCCGGTTGGTTCGTGGCGGGTTTTCGGAATGGTCCGTCACATGTTCAACTGGAACGGTGGCCGAAACGCGCAACCCGTAATCCGCAGAGAACGAAGCGGAACATGCCAACGAACCGCCCAAGCAACCTCCCGCCCCCCTGAAAGGTCTTAGCTTGGGGGTCCCCAAACCGGGACAATCCGTTCAGCACCGTGCGCCGATCGCTTTGCATAGCATTTTGTTGCGCCGCCATTTCCTCGATGGCCGCCGATCCTCCCGTGGCCCGGTTCACGCAGAACAACGGGCAGTGGCCTGCACAAGTGGCCTACCGCGCCTTGGTACCCGGAGGGGCGCTCTTCGTGGAGCACAACGCCCTCACCTACTCCCTGCGCTCCGGAGGGCCGATGGAGCAGCATGGCCATGAACAGGATGGTCCACCTACCCCACCGCGCGCCCATGCCTTTCGTGTTTCGTTCGAGGGAGCGCAGCAGGCCGTTCCGGAAGGCTCTTCACCACTGGCCTTTTATGAGAATTACTTCCTCGGGAACGATCCCGCCCATTGGGGCACGCGATGCCCGGTTTTCGGGACGGTGGCACTGAAGGGGTTGTATTCCGGGATCGACCTGCACATGGACGGCCACTCCGGGCTGAAGTATGACTTTATTGTGGCCGCCGGAGCGGACCCGGCCCTTGTGCGGCTGCACTTTGAAGGGCAGGAAAACCTGAACCTGAAGAATGGCCGCCTGTTCGTGCGGACCACGGCGGGCACGGTGATCGAGGAAGCACCGGTAGCGTACCAGGAACTGCCTTCCGGACGCCGGAACGTGCGCTGCACGTACCGCTTGGAGGGAAGCCATGTCTCCTTCGACCTGCCTGATGGTTACGACCCCTCGCTTCCCTTGGTGATCGACCCGGTGCTCACCTTCGCAAGCTATTCCGGCAGCACGGCGGACAACTTTGGCTTTACCGCCACCTATGACGCCTCCGGGCATCTGTATGGCGGTGGCATCGTGTTTGCCACGGGCTATCCCACCACGGTGGGCGTGCTGGACCCCTCCTTCAATGGCGGCACCATCGATATCGGCCTCACCAAGTTCGCGCCGGACGGCACCTCGCTGATCTGGAGCACCTACATCGGCGGCGATCAGAACGAATCACCGCACAGCTTGGTGGTGAACAGCAATGATGAGCTCTACCTGCTGGCCAGCACGGGCTCGCCCGACTTCCCCACCACACCTGGCGCGTACGACCCGACCTTCAATGGGGGTACACCCATTTCATCCGGTTTTCCCTTGGGCTGGGTGGGCATGACCGGCGGGTACGGCTACGGCCATGCCAACGGTTCGGATATTGCCGTGGCCCACTTCTCCACGGATGCCACCGCGCTCATCGCTTCCACCTACATCGGAGGTTCCGGCAACGACGGGTTGAACAATGTGCTGCCCTTGACCCACAACTATGGCGATGCCTTCCGCGGGGAGATCGCGTTGGACGGGAACGAGCAGCCCGTGGTGGCCTCCTCCACGCAGAGCACGGACATCCCGGTGAGCGCCAACGCGCCCCAGCCCACCTTCGGAGGTGGCACGCAGGATGCCTACCTCATCCGGATGAACCCGGCGCTTTCCACGCTGCAAGCCACGTTTTATGGCGGTTCCGGGGAGGACAGCGGCTACGGCGTCCAGTTTGATTCCAACGGCCAGGTCTTCATCACCGGCGGAACCACGAGCACCGATCTCATCATGGTCGGCACGCCGTTCCAAGCCACCAATAGCGGTGGAGCGGACGGCTACGTGGCCTGCTGGAACATCGGTCTCACACAGGTACTCTCCTCCACCTACATCGGCACACCCTCCTTCGACCAGAGCTATTTCGTGCAGGTGGACATCGCTGACAAGGTTTATGTGGTAGGCCAAACCCACGGGGCCTTTCCAGTATCCGCCGGCGTGTACAGCAACCCCGGTAGCTCACAGTTCATCCAAAAGTTCAGCAACGACCTGGCCACCTCGGAATGGTCCACCGTGATCGGAAGCGGCACGGGCAATGAGGACATTTCGCCATCCGCGTTCCTGGTCAGCGATTGCGGGCAGATCTACTTCAGTGGATGGGGAGGCGTGGTGAACCACAACGCGCAAGCTGCCGCAAGCACAACGGACGGGCTGACGGTTACATCCGATGCTTTCCAAGCCACTACTGACGGCAGCGATTTCTACCTCATGGTATTGGAGGTGGACGCGACCGCGTTGAACTACGCCACTTTCCTAGGCGGTTCCTCCAGCCCGGAGCATGTCGATGGGGGAACCTCGCGGTTCGATAAGCACGGCACGGTTTACCAAGCGGTCTGCGCGGGATGCGGCGGGAACGATGACTTCCCCAGCAGTCCCGGCGCATGGTCCGCGACCAACGGCTCCTTCAACTGCAACCTGGGCGTGTTCAAGTTCGACCTGCTGCAACCCACCGCGCACATCGCCGTGGACGGCCCGAGCTATGCCTGCCTTCCCGGTGCCAACATCTCCTTCATCAACTTGAGCACGGGTGGCAGCATTTTCGATTGGGATTTTGGCGATGGAACGGACACCCTGGACTTTGAGCCCACGCACACCTATGTGACCCCGGGCACCTTTACGGTGCGTTTGGTGCTGAGCGACGAGGATGTGTGTACGAGCAATGACACCGCATACCTCGAGGTGCAGATCATCCTTCCGGGATCATCCTTCATCGATCCGGTCGCTACGGTCTGTCCAGGGGGTACCGTGCAACTGCACGCCCATGGCGGACATGCCTTCGAGTGGCTGCCGGCACCCGGCATTTCGGACCTGTTCGTACCGGACCCCGTGGTGGAACCACCGGGAAATACAACCTACACGGTGCTGGTAACGGACAGTTGTGGCACGGACACCGCGAGCGTCGAGGTCCTGATCTTCACACCCACCGGTATCGGGGCGGGGAACGATACCACCGTATGTCTGGGAAGCAGCACCCCGTTGACGGCCAGCGGTGGAGGCACGTACAGCTGGACCCCTGCGGCCACGCTGGACGATCCCGGTTCGGCCACACCCTTGGCCACCCCGCTGGACACCACCACCTACCACGTGCAGATAACAACGCCGGAAGGCTGCCTGGTGGAGGATTCCATGCAGGTGAACACACAGGAAGGCCTCCCCGTACCGGTGCTGAACGATACCGCGATATGCCTCGGTGATGGTGTGCAACTGCTGGCCCAAGGGGGCGATACCTACGCTTGGGACGCCCTTCCGGGGATCACGGACCTCACCATCCCCGATCCCCTGGTAGCCCCGACGGTCCCTACCACCTTTACCGTCCATTTGGGTAATGCCTGTGGAACGGTCAGTGCTTCCGCGTTCGTGGACGTCCACTTTGTGAGTGCGCTCGCCTGGCCGGACACCACCGTGTGCCCCGGTGACCGCTTGGTGCTGCATGCTTCCGGAGGAACCCTCTATCAATGGTCGCCACAGTCCTCGGGTACCGACAGCCTGGTCCTGGACCCGGCCACTGCAGGAAGCCATACCGTCACGGTTTCCGACGATCTGGGCTGCTCCGGTTCAGCAACGGTTACCGTGGGCCTCTTTCCCCCCGCAACCGTCACCGCCGGTTATGAGACCAGCATCGATTACGGCGAAAGCACCTTGCTCAGTGCATACGGTACCGGCACCTTCCTGTGGTCCCCGGACTCCTCGCTCAATTGCAGCACGTGCACCCATCCGATCGCCTCGCCCATCTCCACCACCACCTATGTCGTGGAGATCACGGACAACAATGGCTGCAAGGCCACCGACGAGGTCACGATCTACTTCCGGGGCACCATGTTCGTGCCCAACACCTTCACGCCGAACGGAGACGGGGTGAACGACCGGTTCCGCGCACTGGCGAGCGAAGTCTCCGTGTTCCGCTTGCTGGTGTTCAACCGGTGGGGTGAACAGGTATTCAGCACGGACCGGTTGGATGGCGCTTGGGATGGCAGCTACAAGGGGAAGGAGTCGCCGATCGACACCTACGTGTGGCGGGTGGACTACACGGAAACGAACGGCACCGCCCACACGGAATACGGGCATGTGAACCTGATCAGGTGAACGCGCCGCGTTCCAGGTCGAGCCATTGCAGGGCCGCGCCGCTCAGGACCTGTTCCTTCTGTCGGTCATCCCAAGGCATGGAGCGGACCAGTTGGCCCGGCTCCAACTCGCCGAGGGGGAAGGGATAGTCCGTGCCCAACGCTACTTTGTCCGCGCCACAGAGGTTCACGATGTGCTGGAGCATCGCAGGATCGTGTACCAGGGAGTCCAACCAGAATTTTCCCAAGTGTTCACGGGGCGGAACGGCGTTGTCCACGGCACAAAGATCCGGTCGTACATCGAAACCGTGCTGGATGCGGCCGATCGTACCCGGGAACGAACCGCCACCATGGGCGAAAGCGACGCGCAGTTTCGGAAGCTTTTGGAACAGCCCGCTGAAGATCATGCTGGTGATGGCCAGCGTGGTTTCCACCGGCATGGCCACCAACCACGGTGACCAGTATTTCTCCGTGCGCTCCTTGCCCAGCATGTCCCAAGGATGCACGAACACCGCCATGCCCAGTTCCTCGCAGGCTTGGAACAGAGGAAAGAGCCGGGGCTCGCCGAGGTTCAGTCCCTCCACATGCGTGCCTATCTGCACCCCGCGCAGCCCGATCCGCTTGCACCGCTCCAATTCCCTTATGGAGAGTTCGATGTCCTGCATGGGCAAGGTTCCCAGGCCAATGAAGCGTTTGGGAAACTGATCCACGATGCCCGCGATATGATCGTTGAGGAACATCGCCATGTTCAAGGTGTCCTTGGGTTTTGCCCAATAACTGAACATCACGGGCACGGTGCTCAACACCTGCACATGCACATGGTGCCGATCGCACTCGCTCAGGCGAGCCTTGGGATCCCACAGATTGGCTTCCACCTCCCGAAAGAAGCGGTCGTCCTTCATCATCCGTGCACAACCCGGCTTGTGGTGATCCAAGTGAATGAAGCCCCCGTAGCCGAAGCGCCTGCCGAAATCCGGGATGTCCTGCGGCAGGATGTGCGTGTGGATGTCCACCGTGAACAGCTCGGCCATCAACGCGTTCTAAACGAAACGGGGGTCGGACTCCATTACGGTCCCGCACTTGTCGCATGTACGCAACTCCTTGCTTCCATAGAACTTCCTGAACCGGGGCAGGAAATCCTTCTCAATGTCGTTCAGCACGAAATAATCCTCGTGGAGCTTATGGTTGCACTTCTCGCAGAACCAGAGCAGGCCGTCCTTCATCTCGCGATCGGCGCGCTTGGCCTCTATCACCAGGCCCACCGTTCCCGCACCGCGCCTCGGCTGGTGCGGTGTGCGGGCAGGCAACAGGAACATCTCGCCCTCCTTGATGGGGATGGTCACGGCCTTGCCGTTCTCCTGGATGCCCACCTCGATCCCGCCCTCCAACTGCAGGAAAAGCTCCTCGGTCTCGTTCCAGTGATAATCCTTGCGGGCGTTCGGGCCACCCACCACCATCACGATGAAATCGCCGGCATCCACGTAGAGGTTCTTGTTGCCTACGGGCGGTTTCAGCAGGTCCCGGTTATCCGTGACCCATTGCATCAGGTTGAAGGGGCGGCGTATGCTCATGGTGTTTCGATCGATCCCCGAAAGTACGGACCGACAACTGCGGATAAAAATCGCGGACCCCGAACAACAAGGGGGCGGCCGCTTCCGCGACCGCCCCCTTGATCTGATCGCGCGTGGTATCTCCTTTACTTCACCATGAGCTTCACCGCGCTGCTGCCTTCAGTGCTGGTCACATGGAAGAGGTAGTTACCGGCCTTCAATTTTCCCGCCATTAAAAGTTGGTATGCTTCACCTGCCTTCAGGTTCGCCTGCTCCACATGAACGGTCCTTCCCGTCATGTCCAGCACGGTGACCTGCGCATTGGTCCACGATGCGGAAGGCACGAAAGTGAGGTCACCGGTACCCGGGTTCGGGTACACCTGAACGGTTCCGCGATCCATGTGGCTCACCCCGGTGGTGTTGTCCGATGTGATGCAGAGCACGAATGTTCCTGCCGTTCCATTCTCCTGGGTGAAGACCCGCACATGGTAGGTGGAATCCGTGAGCACGGCGAGTTCGATCGGCTCCCCGTCGATGGAGCAGGCGATGCTGCTATCACCGCAGGCTGCGAAAACCTCCATGCCGGCACCGTCAATGGTACCGGCCTCCAATGTGATCGTCACTTCATCGGCATCGCCCGTGCTGAACGTGTACCATACGTCCTGCCAGTTCTGAGCGGAATCAGCGCAGGTGGGCATATCGCCGCTGCCGGTGGCGTTGAGGTTGTCGCCGACCACAGCGCCGGTAGCGCAGGAATCAGGAGCAACCACGGTGATGCTTGCAGCATCGGCGCAGAGGTCGTTCGCGGGAGGTTCCACGGGTTCGCAGGCAACGGCTGTGGCGGTGATCGTGTATACGCCAACTGCACTGGCGGTATCCATCATTACGGGGATCCAATAGGTGCCTGCTGCCAGTTCGTCGAAAACCTGGATCAAGCTGCCCGAAGCGCAGGTATCGGTACTGCTCGGTTGGATCAACTGCGTGGCCGGGCAATCGCTGTAGATGCCCATGGCAAACGTTGAGAAGGTGCTATCCGTACTGCAGTAGTCCAGTGTTACGCTGGCGCATTCCGTAAGGGTGATGGATTCCCACACATTGGCGTAACCCAAGCCCTCACTATCCGTGGCACCGGTGTTATCTCCATTGAGCGTTAGGGTGTCATCAACGGCCAGCACATTGGGTAGCACATTGCTGCAGAGGTCGTTCACCGGTCCGGTCACGGTATCGCAGGCCACGGCCATCACATTGACCGAGTACATGCCGAGCGCACTGGCGGTATCCATCAATACAGGGATCCAATAGGTGCCCGGGGGCAGGCCCTCGAAAATCTGGACCAGGTTCCCATTTGCACAGCTATCCACGGCTGTTGCGGGTATGAGCTGCGTGGCGGGGCAATCGGCATAGACGCCGATGGCATAAGCGCTGAAAGCGGGATCGGTACCGCAGTAATCCACCGTTATGTTGGCACACTCGGCGATAGTGAATGCTTCCCATACATTGGCATAGCCCAGCCCCTCGCTATCCGTTGCGCCGGTATTATCACCGGTGAGCACCAAGGTGTCGCCCAGTGACAATCCATTCGGGATAATGGCATCGCAGAGATCATTTGGAGGGGTGATCACAGTGGGGCATGCAACGGCGGCCACATTGATCGCATAGGCACCTTCAGCATCATCCGGTACCATTACCACGGGGATCCAGTATGTGCCCGGGGCCAAGCCTTCGAAGTTCGCGGTCAGATTGCCGTCGGCACAAACGCCGTAGTTCTCCGGCTCTATCAGCTCCATGGCCGGGCATTCGGCATAAATACCCGGGATGGCAGCTGCGGTGAAAAGGGGGTCGGTACCGCAGTAGCTTACTTCCACATCCGCGCATTCGGTGATGGTGAAGGATTCCCACACGCTGGCATAGCCCAGCCCCTCGTTGTCCGTGGCTCCGGTATTGTCGCCATTGATCACCAGGGTATCGCCCACGGCCAGGTCATTTGGCTCGGCACCGTTGCAGAAATTGTTTACAGGTCCGGCACAGGCCGTGGCCGTGACGTTCAAGGTGTAGGCACCCTCCGCAGTACCGGCTTCCAGCACAACAGGGATCCAGTACGTGCCGGGAGCGAGGCCTTCGAAGGTGTCACTCCTGTTCCCGTCCGGGCAGGTGCCACCCGCAGTGGTGTCAATGAATGCGGTGGCGGGGCAGTCCGCATATATGCCGTGGAAATTCACGGTGAACGGGGGGGCGGTGCCGCAATAGTCCACGGTCACGTTCGCACACTGGGCCAGTGT
The DNA here is from genome assembly GCA_019912395.1 of Flavobacteriales bacterium. GTDB lineage: Bacteria > Bacteroidota > Bacteroidia > Flavobacteriales_F > PHOS-HE28 > PHOS-HE28. The sequence goes on from JAIOIH010000042.1 coordinate 162,520, forward strand.
GAAGGATTCCCAGACCACCGGGATGCCGAGTCCATCGTTATCCGTGGCACCCGTGTTGTCGCCGGTGATGGTCACCGTATCACCGATGTCCAGTGCATGGGGTTGCGCACCGGTGCATAGATCATTGGGAGGGCCTGCGGAAGCACAGGCCGTGGCGGAGATGGTGATCACGTAATCCCCGATCGCCTCATCTGCTCTCGACCATACGGGATAGTAATAGGTGCCTGCCGGGAGTTCGCTGTAGTACATCACCGGCTGCCCATCCACACATTCATTGTTGTTGTAATCCTGTGTCACAACGAGTTCGTCCGCTGGGCATTGGGGTGTGACCGCATTCCAGAAATAGTCACCAAAAAAGGGTGCAGTTGACCCACAGAACGCAATGCTCACATCCGCGCACTGCGCAGTGGTGAAGGCCACCCATACCACGGGTACCCCGAACGCGTCCAAGCCGGAGCCGGGCTCATTGTCGCCATCGATCGTGGCTCCTTCATTGTTTCCGGTAAAGACAAGGGCACTGTCAATGGCCAAGGGCAAGGGGGTAACATCCTCGCAATGGTCATTTGGCGGTGGGTCTTGGGCTTGGACCGTGGCACTGGAGATCACGAAGTAAAAAGCCGCGAAGGCGGAGATCAAAAGTCTTGTTCTTTTCATGAGCATGGTGTTCAATTGGTGGCTTGAACAAGGGGTCCAAGCCACCGAGGCAACTTCGGATCACAAGAACGCACATATTCCCGAACGGTTCGCTGATGCCGGTCAGAATCGATCGTTGGCGGGATGTTCAAACGTCATCATGCCACCCATCTACCTTTGCTGCATGAACATTCGATTGGACGGTCTTCATGCCCTTATCGGTGGCGGCACCCAAGGCATCGGAAATGCCACGGCCCGGGAAATGGCACGGTTGGGCGCCCGGATCACGCTGTTGGCGCGCGATACTGCCAAGTTGCAGGAAGCCGTGGCGGAACTGGATACTTCCAAGGGACAAGAGCACTTATTCCTCGCCACCGACATGGCGGACACCGCCGCACTGGATGTCACCATTGCGGCGCATGTGCAGGCACACGGCCCGGTGGATATCCTGGTGAACAACACGGGCGGCCCGCCGCCCGGACTTGCCCACGAAGCTTCGATCGAGGCGTACGAGAATGCCTTCCGCTTGCACCTGCTCGCCTTTCAATCGCTGGTCCTTGCCATCGTTCCCGGGATGAAGGAGCGTCGCAACGGCCGCATCATCAACGTGATCAGCACCAGCGTGAAGGTGCCGCTGCCCAACCTCGGCGTGAGCAATACCGTGCGTGGGGCCGTGGCCCAATGGGCGAAGACCTTGGCCAATGAGCTGGGACCTTTCAACATCACCGTGAACAACGTGCTGCCCGGTGCCACCGCTACGGGCCGGTTGAAGGCGATCATCGGCAACAGGAGCAGTAAAATGGGGGTGACCGAAGAAGCCGCCGCACAGGAAATGATGGATGAGATCCCCATGCGCCGCTTTGCCGGACCGGAGGAGACCGCCGATGCCATCTGTTTTCTCGCCGGACCATCTGCCGCATACATCACCGGTGTGAACCTGCCCGTGGATGGCGGCAGGACCGGTTGCTTGTGATGCCAATCCCTATTTAAAGGAGACCATAGAGGACCTCCTGAAAGCAGCAAGGGGCGGCCGCAATGCGACCGCCCCTCGGCGTTAGTGGGAGCTGATGATCACTTGATCATCACCGGGCGGCTGCTGATGCCGTTAGCGCTGATGAGGCGCAACGTGTAGGTGCCTTGAGCCAGTTTACCGTTCAAAGGCAAGGTCACGGGCCGGCCCGCGCTCATGCTCTGCTGATGGCTGTACACTACACGGCCGGTCATGTCAGTGAGTTCGAATTCCACCGATCCGCTCAGATCGGCACCACTGATGGTAACGTCGCCGGTGGTGGGGTTGGGGTACACATTCATATCCAAGGTGTTCACTTCACGAACACCGGTAGGGATGGTGATCTCAACGTGGTAGTCCTCGATCTCGCCAAAGGAGTACTCCGCACATGGATCCATGCTCGCTTCATCCCATGCGCAACGAACACGTAAGCGCGTGGTGCCCAACGTGGCATCGGCTGGTACGGTGAATGAAAGTGCGATCAACTCTCCGGGTGTGGTTCCCGCGAATTCTCCTAGCTTCTCCGTGACTTGGAAAGTGGTGTCCACATTGTAGTCGATCCATGCTGCGAAGTAGTCCTCACCGTAAGTCCCGCTGGTGATGGAGAGGGTGTATGAACCACCTTGCTCCAGCATGGTGCTCTGTGCTGTGTAGTCCTCGTAGTTGTTGTCCCCGGCAGTGGTGTTGTTGATCGCACCCAACGTCACATTGGCAATGAAATCCCCATCAGTGGGATCAGCCTGAGTAGGCACGCAGTATTGGGCCGGCGGCACACCTGTGGTAATACAGATGTTGAAATTGTGGTCCGTTGATCCATGTGCATAGTCATACACGCGGAGATAGTACGTCACACCAACAGTCAACCCGGTCAGCGGAGTCACCTCGGTGACCGGATCCGGGTTCGGAAAGGTCGGGTCTCCGCAAACAATGGAAGTAAGGTCGGCACAGCTTCCGGAGAACAGCTCCATCACGGCATCAAAATTTCCAATGCCTTCAATGATCACGGTGTGTTCCGTTTCCGTGGCGGTGAAGGAATACCACACATCCTTGGCATCCGGGCTGGTGTAGCCATTGCAAAGAATGGGATCCATGCTTTGGGTCGCTCCGGCAGTGGTCCCGGCTACCGGAACACAATCCGTAGCTGGGGTCAGTTCAATAGCTCCGGCGCACTCGTCATTTGCGGGCGGTGTAGCGCAGGCTGTGGCGGACACCGTGATCGTGTAGGGACCCACCGCATCGTTCGCGGGGTCCATCATTACTGGATAATAGTAGGTTCCGGCAGGGACATCCGTATAGAAAATGGTGTAATTGCCATCTGTGCACGAGGTAGCATCAAAGCCACTATTGGCGACGAAGTCCGTGAAAGGGCAGCCAATGAACAAGTTGGCAAATGCATTTCCGAATGCTGGCGTGGTCCCGCAATAGGCGATTGCCAAATTCGTGCATTCAGTGGTGGTGAACATTTCCCAGACAGCAGGCGTGGCACCCAAGCTGTCAGCACCGGTGGTGGCTCCCGTATTGTCCCCGGTGAAGGTGACGGAGGAGCCTGCGGCAAGGTCCTGGTTCACAGCTCCGGTGCAATCGTCATTGACGGGCGCGGGATCTTGTGCTGCAAAGCTGACGCACAAAGTGAACTCTCCGCCTACACCGAAGTCCGTGTTCGCAAATACGCGGATGTAGTAATCCGTGTTCGGGGTCACGTTCACTTGGATAGGTCCAGCAGGATTGATCTCGCAAGCGATCTCGGCACCTGGATCACAGGTGGTTTGCACCGTGAAAGCCCAATCCGTTCCGTCCACATTGGCCATGTTAACAGTGACCACTGAGTTCGTATCGGAATTGAAGCTGTACCACACGTCCTGATAGCCATCGGTAGAAGTGTCACAGGTCGGATCCCCGGTGGAGATCGTTGATGTACCGTTATTGCCGGTGACCATTGAGGTGCCACAATCCGCCGTGGGCACCAAGGTCAATGCTTGCGCTGCGGAGCATTCATCATTGGCTGGCGCACCGCCACCACGCATGGCATTGCCGTGGGTTGCCAATTGGCCGCGGACATGGGCCGGACGTAGTGTTTGCAACTGATCCGTGCCCGCCTTGCCATGGCTCTGGGCCATGCTGCTTCCGGCAAGCAAAAGTGCTGAGGTTGTAAGCAGAGTAGCGTAGATGTTCTTCATCTGTTGGGTTTTGGGTGTTGGGTAGGCGGCAAAGATGCACGAAAAACCGAGGTTCCCGAACAAAAAAACGTCCGATCCTCGTTCTGTCCGGACCGATCATTCGTCGGGCACCACCAGCCTGAACCCCTTGCCATGCACATTGGCCACCTCCACTTCGGGGTCCTCCGCCAAGTACTTGCGCAGCTTCGCGATGTACACGTCCATGCTCCTCCCGTTGAAGTAGTTGTCGTCACCCCAAACGGTGCGCAGGGCCGTGGACCTCTCCAGGACGGAGTTGGCATTCTCGCTGAGCAGGTGCAGGAGGTCATTCTCCTTGGTGGTCAGGTTTCGCTCTCCCTTGGGGCCGGTGAGGACCTGCTTTCGCGCATCGAAGGTGAACCGCCCCAAGGTGAAGGAGGTCCGCCTCTCCTCCTGCGGGGCAGCGCCCCATGATCGGCGGAGCACCGCATCGATCCGCAGGAGCAACTCCTCCATGCTGAAGGGCTTGGTGAGGTAATCGTCCGCACCGCACTCGAAACCGGTGAGCGTATCCTGCCGCATGTTCTTGGCACTCAGGAAAATGATCGGGGTTTCCCTGTCCGTCCTGCGGATCTCCCGCGCTAGCGTGAAGCCGTCCTTCAGCGGCATCATGATGTCCAGCAGCAACAGGTCAAATTGGCCCTTTTCGTAGGCCATCAGCCCTTCTGCACCGTCCTTGCGCAGCTCCACATCGTAGTTCTTGGCTCGCAAGTATTGGGCAAGCAGGGTGCCCAGGTTGGGGTCATCCTCGCATAGCAGTAGTTTGGCCTTCCTCTCCATGTTCATAAGGTATGGTAATGATGAACCGACTTCCGGTTCCTTGTTCGGACCACTCGGAATTGCTCTCCACGCGAATGGTGCCTCCGTGCCTTTCCACCACGGACTTCACATAGCTTAGGCCCAGCCCGAACCCCTTCACGTTGTGTACGTTGCCTGTGGGCACGCGGTACAGGCGATCGAATATTTTGTTCTGCTCGGCGCGTGGAATGCCAATGCCGTTGTCGCGCACCTCGATGGTGAGCACTTGCGCATCGCTTCGGGTGGTGATGCGTACCACGGGGGAAACGCTGCAGTACTTCACGGCATTATCGATGAGGTTGTAAAATATGCTGGTAAGATGTGTGCGGTCACCGCGCACATGCGCCAATTCCGCCCCCGGCTGGAACGTGATGCGTCCTCCGCGCTTTTCGGCCTGCAATGCACTATTGCGCACCACCTCCGCCAGCAGCGCATGCATGTCCACATCGGTGGTGCGCAGTCGCATTCCGCCTTGATCGGTCACGGCGCTCAACAGTACGCTTTCCACCAGCATGCCCAAGCGCTTGTTCTCATCGCGGATCATGCCCGTGAACATACGGATCTGTTCCGGGTCCTTGGGAATGCCTGGATCGTTCAGTGCCTCGCACGCCAGTGAAATGGTACTGATCGGTGTTTTCAGTTCATGCGTGAGGTTGTTCACCAGGTCGTTCTTGATGTCGCCCAAGCGCTTTTGGCGGAGGATGGTCCTTACCGTATAACCGAAGATGACCGCGATCAATAGCAAAAAAACGGCGGATGTCGCCACCATGGGCCACATGCTCCGCAGGAGCACCGAGGGCCTTGCGGGCACGTTCAAGTGAAGCCACCAGGTGGAGCCCGTCCGCTGTTCCTGCGGCCAGTCATTCCTGAACAGCTGCGTGCGGTGCGCACTGGCCTGCACCGCCCCCGAGTCCCGAAGGTCCGGCAGGCCCAGCAGTACGGCCTCACCCGTTTCGCTGAATATGCCGTACTCAAAATTGCACTGGATATGTCGCAGTCGGAGTTCCTCGGTGATCAAGGAGTCCAGCAATCGGGGATCGATCCGCTCACGGATATCCCGGAACATGCCCGCCGAGAGGATGCCGCGAAGAAGCTCATCCAACGTATCGTCGTTCAGCCCTGCCGCCACCATGCCGGAAGCGTCGGTTCCGGGATCCGTCCGTATTGCGTTGCTCACACCGCTTCCCGGCAAATGGCTCAGGTTCTGGCGTGCCTCGGCGCGCTCCAGGCGATCGCTTACCGCTACCAGGGCATTGTCGATGCTCTCATTGAATTGCGCATCCTTGAGCACCAGGGTGTCCTTTACCCATTTCGTCTGTATCCACACCAGACCGAGCAGGGCCACGCTAATGGCCACGACCAGTATCGTGATCGTACGCTTCTCCATACAGGTTGAAAGCTACTCGCCCCACTGGTATCGGGCATTGCCGGTTAACGATGTTTAACCGGCACGCCAATGTAAAGCGGCATTTAGCTCCCCCTTGTACACACGCTGCGGGGAACGACCCTCTACTTTTGTTCCATGGAACAGGTCCTCAACTACATCAACGGCGAATTGCGACCGGCCGTCGGTGGCGGATGGCTGGATGGCTACGCCCCGGCGCGCGGCGCGGTCTACGCACACATCGCGGACAGTGCCGCGGAGGATGTGGAGCTTGCGGTACAGGCCGCCACGGAGGCGCTACCCGGCTGGATCGCGCTGGGCCGACAGGGCCGCCATGATGCGATGATGCGCTTGGCCGACCTGGTGGAACGGGACCTTGAGCTTTTCGCCCAAGCGGAAAGCCGCGACAATGGCAAGCCCGTAGGCCTGGCCCGGGATGTGGACATTCCCCGCGCCATCGCCAACCTCCGCTTCTTCGCCACGGCGATCCTGCACTGGCACAGCGAGGCACACATTACCGATGATGTGGCCGTGAACTACACCGACCGGCAACCGATGGGCGTGGCGGGGTGCATCAGCCCATGGAACCTGCCGCTCTATTTGTTCACCTGGAAGATCGCCCCTGCCTTGGCCAGCGGATGCACGGTGGTGGCCAAACCCTCGGAGATCACGCCCTACACCACCCTGATGCTGGCCGAGCGCTGCAGCGAAGCCGGTTTTCCCGCTGGCGTGCTCAATATCGTACAGGGCACCGGCCCCAAGGTGGGTGCTGCCATTACGGCTCACCCGGCCATCCCGGCCATTTCCTTTACCGGCGGCACTGCCACGGGAGCACACATCGCGGCCACGGCGGCGCCGATGTTCAAGAAGCTGAGCTTGGAGCTGGGGGGCAAGAACGCGGTAGTGGTGTTCGCCGATTGCGACTTCGGGGAAGTGCTCTCGGAAACCGTGCGTTCGTCCTTCAGCAACCAAGGCCAGATCTGTCTGTGCGGCTCCCGCATCCTGGTGGAACGCTCCATGTACGAGCGCTTTCGCGACGCGTTCGTCGAGCGGGTGAAGGCGTTGCGTGTGGGCGACCCCGGCAAGGAAGGGACCGATATCGGCGCGGTGGTGAGCGAAGCACACATGCACAAGGTGCTCGGCCATATCGCCCTGGCGAAGGAGGAGGGTGGCCGGATCCTGTGCGGCGGCGAGCGCATCATCCTGGACGGTCCGTTGGCGGAGGGCTGGTACTTGGCACCCACGGTGATCGAAGGGCTCGGCCCTCAATGCCGCACCAATCAGGAAGAGATCTTCGGGCCGGTGGTCACCATCCAGCCCTTTGATACGGAAGAGGAGGCCCTGACTGCTGCCAACGGCACTCCTTATGGCCTGGCCAGTATTTTATGGACATCCAACGGCAACCGCATGCACCGCTTGGCACGTCAATTCAAAAGCGGCATCGTTTGGGTGAACTGCTGGATGCTGCGCGACTTGCGCACGCCCTTTGGGGGCATGAAGCAGAGCGGGGTGGGCCGGGAAGGCGGATCCGAAGCGTTGCGTTTCTTCACCGAAGCGAAGAACGTCTGCATCAAGTTGTAGGAACGGTAGGCTCCTGCGAACGAGCCTCACGTACCCGGCTTTCGGATGCCCGATCCTTCATCCCATTGGTAAAGAACCAGCCAAAGCGCTGGTCGAACCAGGCTTCGAACTCCGCCAGGCTACTACTAAGGTTATGGATCAGTTCACGCATTTGCAGGTGTTACGAATGGTACGCGCAAAGAGTTCGGATCATTGCCCCTTGCCGAACGGGTTGCCAATACCCGTGGTGATCACCACGGAACGTGTACCATCGCAAGGACCCTGCCATCTTCCGGGGGGGTACCGAAGCTGATGCCCGAATCGGCACCTCGCGCTCGCTCGCCCAGCTGCCCGGCCGAAGCTTGGTCCACCAGGCCCCCGATCGATAGAACGGGGCGCTCGTCCCCATGGAGGACGAGCACGACCGGACCGCCTTGGGGCACATGCGGCAGGACCAACTTCTCCAGTTGCGCCCATTTCGCCTCGCGCTCCGCCGAAGCATCGGCCCGCACGGGTCGCTCCACACCAGCCAGTTCCATCAGGGCCGCCTCCACCTCGGAAGTCCAAAACCCGGCATAGAAGAACGAGACTTCGTGCTCCGCCACAAGCCTCGGCAGGATCGTGTCGTTCCGGAATGATCGGGCCGCTTGCACGTCAGGCTCCCCCAGTTCCAGGAACAAGGAGAAAAGGACGTGTTCCACGTCCAGCGGGTCAAAATTCCAACGTGGTGTCCCACCGGCGCGGCGCACCATTTCGATCAGGCCCAAGCCGGCCCCGCGCGTACCCGGGGAACTGGTGCGCTGAATGCCCTTCATGTACAGCTCCTTCAATTTCACATTGTCCTTCCCTTGTAGTTCCGTGAGGATGCGCTCCAGGTTTTGCGCTTGGGCATGGGTGACCGGGTTGCGCGTGAACAGCTCATGCCCCTGTGCCCGGCATCGCAGCAGAAAGAGGCTCCGGGCCTCACCCCATGCCGGCAACACGGTGGGGCCGGCCCGATGGCGGACGATGTTCTGATAGGCCTCCACCAGGACATAGCCCAAACGGCCCTTGGACGAAAGCGTTGTTTCGCAACTGCCATGGATCGCCTCACCCAGCTCGATCAGCCGCGCCGAATGCTCATCGGGAAAATGACCGCTATACCCGAAAATGCACTGATCCCCGCGCAGTGCAGAGGTGAGGGAACGGGCCAATCGGATATCCATGCGGTGCTCAGCGAAGGTAGGTCCGATCCCTTTCATCCTGAGCAGGTGCCGTATCCAACGAGGATCATCTCCATCAAGGTTCCGGCCGGAAGGAAAGTTCAGCGACCGCAGATCACCGCAAGCCGTTCACGGGCACCAGCGCTACATTCGCGTGCTGATGCTCACACGGAGTCTATTGGAGAAAGCACGGCTGCACGTGCGCCGGTATTTCTCCAAGCACATCCCAGACCGGATGCGCTTCCATGACCTGGAGCACACCCTTGCCGTAACACGGAGCGCTATTGACATCGGTCGTGCCTCGGGCCTCAAGGGGCAGGCCTTGATGCTCGTGGAGCTGGCCGCTCTGTTCCATGATACCGGCTATGGAAAGGTCTGCGATGGCCATGAGGAGGAAAGCGCAGCCCTGGCCGCAGCATGGCTGCACGCACGCGGGGTGGACCGCCGCACCATCGGCGAGGTACGCTCCCTCATTCTGGCCACACGTGCCGATCACGTGCCGCGCGGCCTCTCCCAGCGCGTCCTGCGCGATGCCGATTCCGCCAAGGCCGGACAGGCGGATTTTCTGGAAAAGGGGGAACGGCTCCGGCAGGAACGGGAAAGTTGGTCGGGCAAGCACATCCCCCCCACTGAATGGGAACAGGAGAACCTCAGCTACCTGGAGGGCCACCGCTTCCATACCGCCTATGCGCGGCAACGGTTCGGGAAGCAGAAGGAGATCAACCTCGAACTGCTTCGGCAATCCATCTCCCGGCTCCCGAACCGGACCGACGCGGTCATCGCCGCACGGCCCGAGCCGTTCATGGACCGCGAGCTCAGCTGGCTTTCCTTCAACGCCCGCGTCCTCCAAGAGGCGCAGGACCCCACGGTGCCGTTGCTGGAGCGATTGAAGTTCGTGGCGATCCACAGCAGCAATCTCGATGAGTTTTATCGGGTTCGCGTTGCACAGCTTCGTGGCCTGCGGAAGCTTGGAAAGTGGAACCGGTCTGCCCTGGGAGTGCCTCCGGGCAAGCACATCAACCGGATCAATCACGTAGCCCTTCAACAACAAGCGACCATGGGGAAGCTCTTCCGGGGCACGCTTCTCCCCGAGCTTCGGGAACAGGGTATCCGCTTTCTGGATGTGGGGCAGCTTTCCCGGAAGCATCGGGAATTCGTGCTGAAGTATTTCACAAAGTGCGTGGAACCCCTGCTGCGCCCAATGTCCATGCGGGAATCGAATGCCCTGTTCATCGAGGACCGTCGGCTCTACCTCGTGTTCTCGCTTGTCCAAGGGAAGCATGGGAAAAGCAGGATGGTATTGGTGAACGTGCCATCCGCGGAGCTCGGGCGTTTCGTTACCCTGCCCTCGACAGAGGGCAGTACGGACCTGATCTACTTGGACGAGGTGATCCGGGTTGGCGCTTCGCACTATTTCAAGGGCTGGACCGTGGAGGCCTGCCATGCGATCAAGCTCTCCCGCGATGCCGAGCTCTATCTGGACGAGGAATTCACCGAGGACCTGGCGGACAAGGTGCGCCGCAGCTTGCGCAAGCGCAGCACCGGCGTTCCGGCTCGATTTCTTTATGACAGTGCCATGCCGGGCGCCATGTTGGACCAGGTGCGTCGCCTTCTCGATGTGAAAAAGGGAGACATGCTACCGGGTGGTCGCTACCACAACCTCAGTGACCTTTTGGGCGTGCCGATCATCGGTTATCCCGAACTGAGGGAAAAGCCCTTGCAACCGCTTCCACATCCGGCGCTGACCGGCAAGGACCTGTTCCGGGCCATTCGAAACCGCGATCAATTGCTCCACTTCCCCTACCACGCCTTCCACCCCGTGCTGGAGTTGATCGCACAAGCTGCCCGGGACCCCATGGTCAAGCGCCTGGCGATCACCCTGTACCGCGTAGCCTCGAAGTCGCTCATCTGCGAGGCCTTGGCGGAGGCGGCCCGCAACGGCAAGCAGGTGGATGTGTTGATGGAGGTGCAAGCCCGGTTCGATGAGGGGAACAACCTCTTCTGGGGTTCGGTGCTCTCCAAGGCCGGAGCGCGGGTATCCTACGGCGTGCCCGGGTTCAAGGTACACTGCAAGTTGTTGCTGATCGAGCGGGAAGGGGCCAAGGACCTGGAGCGATATGCCTACTTGGGCACCGGGAATTTCAACGAGCAAACCGCGCTCATTTATTCGGACATGGCCATACTGACGGCGAGAAAGGCCATCACCGCCGAAGTGAATACGATCCTCGAAGGCTTGATACGGGGTGCGACCCCTGCTCGCAACAGGCTCCTGATCACCTCACCGGATCATTTGCGCAGCTACCTGGAGCGCGCCATCGATCGCGAGATCGAGCAGGCCTTCCAGGGGAAGCCCGCATCGATACTGCTGAAATTGAACAGCTTGGAGGACAAACCGTTGATCCGCAAGCTGTACGATGCCGATCGCGCTGGTGTGCAGGTCCGATTGATCATCCGGGGCATCTGTTGCCTGGTGACCCAAGTACCCGGACACAGCGCCACGATCGAAGGCATCAGCATTGTCGACCGGTTCCTGGAGCATGCCCGTGTGTATATTTTTCATAATGCAGGAAAACCCACCGTGCATTTGGCCTCCGCCGATTGGATGGAGCGCAACCTGGACCGCCGGGTGGAGGTGGCCTTTCCGGTCCTGAATGAAAAGCTCAAGGATGAGGTGATGCGTTTTCTGGAACTGGAGTGGGCGGATAATGTGAAAGCGCGGATCATCGACCAAGGACAGACCAACAGGTATCGTCCTTGGAGGAAAGGAACACGCAAGATCAGGTCACAAACGGCTTGGTATGAATACCTGAAGGCAGCGGTCGAGCAAGAACCCCGCTCAGGACCATTGCGACCCTGATCCCCCCAAGGTCCCCTGAGTTGCGACCGCTCAACCCTCTAGTGGGAAACTGACGGGCATATTACCATCTCGCAAGTAGAAACCACCCGAAGTGGTAGAATGGAAAAAGGGCCGTTCCATTCTTGGAACAGCCCTTTTGGGTGGAGAATATCGGAGTCGAACCGATGACCTCTTGCATGCCATGCAAGCGCTCTAGCCAGCTGAGCTAATCCCCCATTCCGTTTTCAAATATACATCCGAAAACGAGGCGGCAAATGTAGGCATAGTAGCCGTTCAATAAAAACCGGTCTTGGGGGAGGTGGTGATCCAAGGCCGTGACGGTGTTGAGAGCGCGGGTGTTTCCTTTGCATATGCCCTTGCCCGGAACCCTTGCCCCCCATCTGGAAGCCGTTCTCAGCGAAAAGCTGGAGCGATCCATCACCCTTCTTGAAGTAGCTCGCGTGCATGGAGGCAGCGTGAGTGATGCCTTTCGCTTGGATACCGAAGCGGGGTCGTTCTTCCTGAAGATCAACCTGGCGGACCAGTTCCCCAGCCTGTTCAGCTCCGAGGCCAACGGCCTGCACATACTGCGCCAAGCGGCCGAGCTCCGCGTGCCCGAACTGATCGCGCAAGGCGAGCACGAGGACACTACCTACCTGCTTTTGGAATACATCGCCCCGGCTGAGGAGGACCGCGATTTTCAATCCCGCTTCGGGAAACGGCTGGCCAAGCTCCATCGCCACAGCCATGCCACTTTCGGTTTGGAGCATGATAACCACATCGGCCTATTGCCGCAAGTGAACACACCGCATTTGGACTGGTGCGAATTCCTGATCCACTGCCGCTTCGGGCCACTGGTGAAGATGGCCCGGGATAACAAGCGCATCCATATGGGCGATGCGCTGCGGTTCGAGCGGCTCTACGGCAAACTGCCTTCACTGATACCGGCCGAGCTCCCCGCCCTGCTGCACGGTGACCTGTGGAAGAACAACTACCTGGCCGACGGCGAGGGGGAAGCCGTGCTCATAGACCCTGCAGTGTATTACGGACATCGCGAAATGGACCTGGCCATGACCAAGCTGTTCGGCGGTTTCGACCGTGACTTTTATGAGGCTTACCAGGCGGAGGAACCCTTGGAACAGGACTGGGAAGAACGCATCGATCTCTGCAACCTGTACCCGCTGCTGGTACACCTCAATCTCTTCGGGGGCAGCTATGCGGACAGGGTGAGCTCCGTGCTCCGGCAGTATGTGTGAACCTTCCGGGACTACTCCCAACTGGGTGCCTCTTGGCTCTCCTCATAGATGTTGGTGCTGGAGCCTTTGCGCTTAAAGCAGTCCATGTCCAGGTCGCCGATACCGTCCGGCTTCACGAAGTCGCCGGTACTGATCGTGATGGTGCTGTCCGCGTACACCTTGTTCATGAAATACCCGTAGATCGGCAGCGCCATGTTCGCACCTTGGCCTTGATCGGTGCGGCTGAAGCGAACGCTGCGGTCCTCCGCACCGGTCCACACGCCCGTCACCAGGTCCGGCGTGATGCCGATGAACCAGCCATCGCTGTTGTTCTGGGTGGTGCCCGTTTTACCCGCCGTGGGATATTTGATATTGCCATACTTCGCCCTGTTGCCCCATCCCATCCGCAGCCGCATGCCGGTCCCCACCGTCTTACCGGTGCTGGGGTTGTAGGCACCGTCCACCACACCCTTCAGCATTTCCAGCATGATGTAGGATGTCCGTGGGTCCAGCGCTTCCTCCGTCACGGGCGTCATATCGAAGAGGGCATTGCCATTCTTGTCCTCGATCCGGGTGAAGACTACCGGCTTGATGTACACCCCATCATTGGCGAAGGTGGAGAAGGCACCCACCATCTCCTCCAGGGTCAGGTCGGCCACTCCGAGGCACAGCGATGGCACGGGGTCCATCGGGCTCTTCACGCCCATGTGCCTCGCCAAGGAGATCACGGACTGCGGGCCGTACTGCTTCATCAGCCACGCGGTAATGGTGTTCATGGAGTTGGCCAGGGCATACTTCACCGTCACCATGCCGCCGTATTCGTTATCGCTGTTCTGCGGGCACCAGTCCGGTTGCCCGGCCGGCATATCGAAACAGGTTTTCTGGTTGGGCAGTTCCATGCAGGGCTTCATGCCTTCGCGGATGGCCGTGGCATATACGATTGGCTTGAAGGTGGAGCCCACCTGTCTGCGTGCTTGCGCCACGTGGTCGAATTGGAAATGCTTGTAATCGATGCCACCCACCCACGCCTTCACGAAGCCGGTATGCGGGTCCATGCTCAAGAGACCGCTCTGCAGGAAGCTCTTGTAGTAGCGAATGCTGTCATTGGGCGACATCAGGGTATCCACCTCGCCATGCCATGTAAAAACGGTCATGGGCGTGGGCGTGTCGAACTGCTTCTCAATGCCCTTCTCGTTCAGCACAGGCCACCAGGTATCGCAGCCGCCCTTGTCGGGATCGCAATGGAACATGTTCCTTCCCTCGTGCTTCTCCTTCACGATATAGGCCGCTGGCCGCTGGCAATTGGGGCAGAGCCTACCGGTAAGGGTCTTGTACCGGTCACTGCGCTTGCGGGCGGTGTTCATAATGCCCTCCACTTCCTTATCGCTCACCCGGAAATCGAACGGGTTCTTCTTCTTCTTGGCGAGGTCCTTGAAGAACTGCTCTTGCAGCTCGGTGGACAGGTGCTCGCGCATGGCCCATTCCGCATAGCGCTGCATCCGGCGGTCGATGGTGGTGTACACTTTCAGTCCATCCGTATAGATATCGTAGGCCGATCCGTCCGTCTTGGCGATCCGCAGTTTTCCGGTCTCGGGGTCCTTCTCGCTGAACAAGCGCTGCAGCTCCCCGCGCAGGGTCTCGCGCAAGTAGGGCGCCGGGCCTTCGGTATGATCGATCCGTTGGAAATCCAAGCCGAGCGGAAGCACCTTCAAGGAATCATATTGCTGGCGGTCGAGGTAACCCTTTTTCACCATCTGGTTCAGCACCACCATGCGCCGGGTGAGCGTGGTATCGGGGCGCCGCAGGGGATTGAAGAGCGCGGGGTTCTTGCACATGCCCACCAGCATGGCGGCCTGCTCGATGCGGAGCGAATCCGTAGTGGTGTTGAAATACACGCGCGCAGCCGAGTTGATGCCCACCGCCTGGTTGATCCAATCGAACCGGTTGAGATACATCGCGATGATCTCCTCCTTGGTGTATTCCCGTTCCAACCGCGCAGAGATGATCCACTCCTGGAATTTCTGGAACACGCGCCCGAAAAAGTCCCTTCTGGCATCGTGAAAAAGCATTTTGGCCAACTGCTGGGTGATGGTGCTGGCCCCACCGCGCTTTCCAAGGAATACGGCTGCACGGGCCGTGCCGCGCACGTCGATGCCGCTATGCGCCATGAACCGCTCATCCTCGGTGGCCACCAATGCCCGAACCACGTGCGGGCTTATGTGTGAAAAATCAACCGGAATGCGGTTTTCCCGATAGTACTGGCCCATGATGGACCCATCGCTGAACAGCACGGCCGTGGCGAGATCGCTTCGGGGGTTCTGCAACTCCGTGGTGCTGGGCAGGTCCTTGCTGCCTGCCGCCAAGAGCAGCATCACCAGCAGACCGATCACCGGGCCGAGCACCACCAGCCACCATAGGGCGTACCATCGGCCCGCGATGCCCTTCCTTTTCTTCTTGGTCTTGCTTGCCATAGTGCCTTGCTCAACGACGCTTCCGGGCTTCCTCCACGCTGATGCCCACATCGATCACTCCGTCCAGGTCATCCGTGCGCATGGCCTGTTCCAGGATGAACACATAACGGCCGGAACGCGGAAATCTGTTGTTCATCCGGTACAGCACATGTGCCTGGAAGCGATCACTGAAGATGAACCCCGTGCCTTTGCCGTACCAGCGGCCGATGGGGTCGGCCAAGGTGCATTCCACCGTGTCGGTGAATGAATGCCCTCCGGGGCCCTCCAGGGTGGCGAAGATGTAGATGTTGCTGAAGCGATATTCGCCGGTATGCCGAATGTCCAAGTAGATGTCCCGCTCGGAGACGGTGTCGGTGATCTCGAACGCGAACTGTGGCTTCCAGGAACGTGACCAGGAGCCACCGGGGACCTGGGCATCCTCTTGGAACACCACATGTTCCGAGCATCCGGCCATCGACAGCCCGACCACGGCGAAGATCAGTGCAATGGGCTTCACGTGTCGTTGGGCTTGGGACCACCTCCACTAGGCGGGGGACCGTCCGGTCCGGGGCCTTTCCGCCTTCTGCCCCGGCCGTCGCGACTTCTCCTTGCACCAGCCGGACGCTCCGCACCGGTTGCGGACTTTCCCGCATCCGTGCGCGTCTCCTGTTTGGCCGAGCGTTCACCAGGGGGGCCACTGCGCTTTCGGCCTTCACGGCGTTGGCGGGGGGGCTGGCCACTTTTTTCCGGGGCACCTCCGGAAGGACCTCCCGAAGCCTTTCGCTTCCTGCCGTCCCGGTTCCGGCGCTTGCCTCCGGTCTTGATCTTCTTGTCGAAACGGGAGAGGTCCTCCGCGCCGTCGATCACGTTCTCGTAATCGGTGGACTTGTCCTCCACTTTGGTGGCGGGGCGCTCATCCGCCATGTGCAGGTCCACTTCGGGCTCCACTCCTTCCTTGTTCTGCGCCAGGATATCCCGCACGGTATCGATCGGGAATCCGGCCATGGCCGATGATTCTCCGGGCTTTTTGAAGATGTACCACATCTTCTCCCCGAAGATGTCCGTCTTGATGTGCACGCCCGTGCCATGCTTGGTCTTGAGCTTTGCGTTCGCCGAGGGATAGCTCTTGATCGCCTCGATGTACATGTCCAGTTCGTAGTTCAGGCAGCACTTCAGCTTGCCGCACTGCCCTGCCAGCTTCTGCGGATTGAGCGCCAATTGCTGGTAGCGCGCCGCGCTGGTGGTGACGCTGCGCAGGTCGGTGAGCCAGGTGCTGCAGCACAACTCGCGCCCGCAGGACCCGATCCCGCCCACACGTCCGGCCTCCTGCCGCGCACCGATCTGTTTCATGTCCACGCGCACGTGGAACCGCTCCGCCAACTTCCGCAAAAGGTCCCTGAAATCGATGCGCTGTTCCGCAGTGTAGTAGAACGTGGCCCGGTGGCCATCGCCTTGGAATTCCACATCGCTCACCTTCATGTCCAGCCGCGCCTCCTGGCACATCCTGCGGGCCTCCACCAAGGTCTCGTCCTCGCGCTTGCGCGCGGCATGCCACGCATCGATATCCTCCTGGGTGGACTTGCGGATCACTTTCCGAAGCTCGTAGGTATCCGCACTCGAGTTCTTGCGTTGCATCTGTGCGCGGACCAATTCCCCGGTAAGGCTCACCATGCCCACATCGTGCCCGGAGGAGGCTTCCACCGTCACCAGGTCGCCCGGCATCAGCGAAAGTCCGCCGGACGGCGGATGCCGGTAGAATCCCTTCCGCGTGCTCTTGAAGCGCACTTCCACCGCATCGAACGGCGTTTGGCCGCCCGGGAGGGGTATCCCTGCAAGCCAATCGAAGACATCGAGCTTGTTGCAGCCGCTGCTGCTGCAATAGCCATTGCTTTTGCATCCGGCAGGCTTGCCGTCCGCTCCTTTGGCACAACTGGTACAGGACATGAGGCGCGAAGATAACTGTAGTGGAAAGCTGAAGAGTGAAAGCTGAAAGAGGAAACAGGAACGTTGAAACGGGCAACAGCGTTGGGGTCGGCCGTATTCGGCACCCGGCGGCAGGAACTCAAACCACCCTCTACGCCACGGCTTCCTTCATCCGCAAGAGCGTGCCCAACCGATAGCTCAGATCAAGGAAAAGCACTTTGGGATTGGCGTTGCGCTCCAAGTGTCCATGGGCGGTTTCCAGTTCGTGGCGGATGCCATCCGCGTTGTGTACGTTGAGCAGGGCGCTGAATTTCTTCACGAACTCCATCTCTTCCCCGAAGGCGGCGATCAACTGCGGTACATCCTGCCATTGCAGCATGCACTGGCGGATCAGGTAAAGCGCATAGGTCATCAGGCCCTTCTGCTCCTCACGGCCCATCTTGGCGAAGTAATCGGCGAACATCACGTTATCGGCCACCTTGTTGGCATAGCAGGCGCGAAGCCAGTCGCGGAAAAAAACGAATATCTCCTCTTCCTCGCCCTTCGCCATGGCAAAAGCCTCCAACAGGTCGCCTTCGCTGCGCGCCGCGATCCCGCGTGCATCCGCCGGGGAGATCTCCGGATGGCGTTGCTGGATCGCCGCCGTGACCTCGCTCGGGCCCGGTGCGGCCACCTTCACTAGTTGCGTCCGGCTGAGAATGGTGGGCAGGATCCGGTCGTTGGCATGGCCCGCCAGCAGAAAGGCGGTCCTCGGCTCCGGCTCTTCCAGCACCTTCAGGATCTTGTTCGCCATGGGAGCATCCATCATCTCCGGAAGCCAGATCAGCATCACCTTCCATCCGCCGGAAAAGGACTTCAGGCTGAGCTTTCGCACTACTTCCGCCGCGATGTCCACGCCCATCCGGAGCTGCTTGTTCTCCCCCTTCAGCAACCCACGCCACACCTCGGCATCGAGGTAAGGGTCGTTCAACACGGCACCACGCCACTCCGCCGTGTACGGATCACAGGTCTTTCCACGGTCCGCCGACAAGAAGATGGGGAACACCATGTTGAGGTCCGGATGCGCGAGCTTGGCCATCATCACGCACGAGGGGCACACGTCGCAACTATCGCCCTCGCCGGGGTTCTCGCAAAAGAGGTAGGTGGCGTATGCCAGCGCCAGGGGAAGCACGCCACTGCCCCGCGGACCCAGGAAGAACTGCGCATGCGGCACACGGCCCTCGCGGATGTTGCCGATGAGCCGCGCCTTCAGCTCGGCATGCCCGATGATCTTGTTGAACTGCACCCTGCAAGTTTACGCCCGGATGACCACAGAGCGGGAGAGAGCAAAACCGCCGATGGCACAGAGAATGGGGAAACAACCGCCGATTACGCAGATGACGCTTGGGGTCGCTGTTCTCGCCATCCGGGAATTCCATCGGCGTAATCGGCGGTTTTTTGCATTCATCGCCTTGGCGCTCTTGGCGTCTTGGCGGTTAAATCCTTCCCGGTAATTTCGCAGCATGCAAACCATGGACAGCTTCGATTTCAAAGGCCGCAAGGCCCTCGTTCGCGTGGACCTCAACGTACCCCTCGACGCGCAGTTCAACGTGACCGACGACAACCGCACCAAGGCCATCGTCCCCACGGTGAAGAAGATCTTGAAGGACGGAGGCAGCGTGATCCTGATGAGCCACCTCGGCCGGCCCAAGGGCAAGGTGGATCCCGAGCTGAGCCTGAAGCCCGTGGCCAAGCACCTCGAAGGACTGCTCGGTGTGCCCGTGCAATTCACCACGGACTGCATCGGCGAGGACGCCCAAGCGAAGGCCGCAGCATTGAAGCCCGGCGAAGTACTGCTCTTGGAAAACCTGCGCTTCCATCCCGAGGAGGAGAAGGGCGACGAGGCCTTCAGCAAGGCACTCTCCACGCTCGCCGATGTGTATGTGAACGATGCCTTCGGCACCGCGCACCGCGCACATGCCAGCACCACCGTGGTGGCCAAGTATTTCCCGGACGCCAAGCTCTTCGGCTACCTCATCTCGGGTGAGCTGGACAGCCTGGGCAAGGTGCTCCACCAGCCGGAGAAACCACTTTGCGCCATCGTGGGCGGCGCCAAGGTGAGCAGCAAGATCGAAGTGCTACAGAACCTCTTGGACAAATGCGACGAGGTGATCATCGGGGGTGGCATGGCCTTCACCTTCCTCAAGGCGCAGGGCGGAAAAGTGGGTGCCTCGCTCGTGGAGGACGATCACCTCGAAACCGCCAAGGCCATCCTCGCGGCCGCGCAGGACAAGGGCGTGATGCTGCACCTGCCTACCGATGCGGTGGTTGCGGACGCCTTCGCGGATACGGCCAACACGGACATCTGCCCCGCCAACGCCATCCCCGACGGATGGATGGGCCTGGACATCGGCCCGGAGACGATCAAGAACTTCAGCACTGCGGTGAAGCGCGCCAAGACCATCCTGTGGAACGGCCCCATGGGCGTGTTCGAGATGCCGAGCTTCCGGAAGGGCACCCGCACCATCGCGGAAGCCGTGGCCGATGCCACGGAATACGGCGCCTTCTCCTTGGTGGGCGGCGGCGACAGCGTGGCGGCGGTGAACCAGTTCGGCTTGGCGGACAAGATCAGCTATGTGAGCACCGGCGGGGGGGCCATGCTGGAATACCTGGAGGGCAAGGTGCTGCCGGGGATCGCGGCGGTAAAGGAGTGAAGGGGGTGATGGGGGTGATGGGGAAAGCGCGGCCTTCGGTCATCAACGACCTTCCGTGTAATGGACCCCCTACTCGATCGTCACCGACCCGCGTGCTTCCACCTCGATGATGCGCCGACCGCCAGCGTTGTTATCGCCTTCGTTGAGGCCCACGGTGCGGCTGCGGTTGAAGTAGAGATCGGCCGTGCCCATATTGAGACCGGAGAGCACAGTGCCGGGAATGAAGATCGCGCTTGAGCCCGCCACATCGAGCATGGTCTTACTGGAATTGGATCCGTTCTGCCGCACCCAAACCTCCATGCGTTCGCCTTGCACCAGCGGCTGGCCTATCCATGTAGCGAGGCCTCCGTTGGTCCTGGACAACACGATGTTCGCGGGAACGGCCACATCGTTGCTATCGCTGCGCGAGATGCTGTTCACGAACCAGGCACCATCGGAGCGGGTGAAGCGGAAGTCCACATCCACCATGCCCGTGGTATTCCAGCGGTAGAAGTAATTGTCCAGTTCGGTGTAGGTGTTGTGCACATTGCCGTTGAAGGTGATGGACGCACCGCCGGTAAGCTGCAATCGAGTGCCCCACGAGTTGCTCTTGCGGAAAGTGGCAAAGGCACGGGTGCGGTTCTCGGGCTTATCGAAGATGACCTTGTAGTCCTGGTAGATGGAGGTATCCGCGGGCAGGTTGTCGCTCTCTTCCTTGCGACAAGCCGTAAGTAGCACGCTCAAGGCGAGTATCAGTATGAGGGGGAGACGCATGGTGGTAAAAGTGTTGTGGAACTGCTCAAGCAACAATGATACCGATCGTGACCCACGCTCCCGCATGTGTTCCAGCTCCTGCATGGTCGACGACGCTTACCGGTTGGGTCACTTGCGGGGGTGGTCCTGCTTGTCCCCGGCTACACCAGGTTCAAGCGCTTGGCCAGGTCATCCTTGTAGCTGCCGCCGATGGGGATGATCTTCTTCTCGTTCTCGAGAATGAGGTTGGGTTGCTCGATGGCCGTGATCTTGTCGATGCGGACGATGAAGGAGCGGTGAACACGCATAAAGTCGTTCTCGGGCAGCTTGGCCTCGATGTCCTTCATGGTGCTGTGGATGGTGTAGCGGGTGTTCAGCGTATTGATCACCACGTAGTCCTTCAGTGCCTCGATGTAGTAGATGTCGCTGGTGCGGAGCTTCATCAGGCGGCTGTTGTTCTTCACGAAGAGGATGTCCTTGTTGCCGCTTTGGCCTTCCACCAGGTTGAACAGCAGGTCGCGTTCCTTCAGCACCTCGGCCTCCTTCTTGTGCTTGTAGAGGGCCATCTCGATGGAGGTGTGGATATCGATCTCCTTGAACGGCTTGATGATGTAGCCGTACGGCTGGGTGACCTTGGCCTTGCTCAGGGTGCTTTCGTCGGCGTACGCAGTAAGGAAGATCACGGGGATGTTGGCCTCGGCACGGATGCGGGTGGCCGCCTCGATGCCGTTCATCTCTCCCTTGAGCATGATGTCCATCAGGATGATGTCCGGCTTGGCCTCCATGGCCAGTGCAACGGCATTTTCCCCCGTGGAAGCAGCGCCCACCACGTTATAGCCCAATTTTTTCAGGCTTTGCTGAATGTCCTTGCTGACGATGCTCTCGTCCTCAACCACCAGTACATTGGTTTGCGCCATGGCCTTGCTATCAGTAACG
Organism: Flavobacteriales bacterium; assembly: GCA_019912395.1. Lineage (GTDB taxonomy): Bacteria > Bacteroidota > Bacteroidia > Flavobacteriales_F > PHOS-HE28 > PHOS-HE28. Next base: position 184,106 of record JAIOIH010000042.1, read on the forward strand.
TTCAAAAGTAATCAAATACGCCGTTCCCGAGCTATCGTCGGGGACCGATCGCTGGATGTTTCCGTCGAGCTGGTCCATCAGCAGCTCCACCAGTTCCATTCCAAGCCCCCGGTCGCGTTCATCCACATAGTTCTCCGGGAATCCCTGGCCGTTGTCGGAGAGCGTGATGCGCACTTGGTCCTTGCGCTGGGAAAGCGTGATGGAGATCGCTCCCTCCCTGCCATCTGAAAAGGCATGCTTCAGGGCATTGCTGATCAGTTCGTTCAGCACGAGGCCGCAAGGGATGGCCCTGTCCAGGTCCAGCATCAGGGGCTTGAGGTCGGTCCGGAGCAACACCCTGCCGCTTAGCGAATAGCTCATCACCAGGTTGCTGCACAGGCCATCGATGTAGCGGGCCATGTCCACTTGGCTGAAGTTCTTGTTCTGGTAGAGGCTTTCATGGATGAAGGACATGCTCCTGATCCGGTCCTGGCTCTCGTGCAGGAGGGCGATGGAACGTGGATCATCGTCCACGTGGTCGCGCTGCAGGCTGAAGATGCTGCTGATGATCTGCAGGTTGTTCTTCACCCGGTGATGCACCTCCTTCAGGAGGACCTCCTTTTCCTGGAGGCTTTGTCGCATCTCCTGTTCCACCCTTTTCTTTTCCGTGATGTCATGGGCCAGGCAGCTCACTTCATTGATCGCCCCGTCGGTGATGATCGGGCTGATGTAGAGTTCGATCCATGTGGCTCCCTCAGGTCGTTCGAAGCGGAGCTCATGGTGCATCGGCTTGCCGGCGAGCACCCGGTCGAAGAGTTGGATGAACTCCGCGTCCTGCTCGGCGGGTACCCGTTTCCTCACGGTCTCACGAAGGTCGTCGCCCACGTCCTGCTCCACGCCGAGGGTCTGCTTCACCACGGTTCGGAAGTGCTTGTTGCAGGCGGTGATGCGATAGTCCCTGTCCAAGGACCAGATCAACACATTGGCACTGCTTTCAAAGATGGCGTTGAGCTTGGCGGCCTGCTCGCGCACCCTGGCCTCCGCCACGCGTTCGGCCGTTACCTCCAAGCCGATACCGAACGCCTCCTCCACATTTCCGTCGCGGTCCAGCACGGGGCTGAGGTAGATCTCGTTGCATACCCGCTGGCCGTTCCGATCGATCAGGTCCGTCTCGAAGCGCAGGGTCTTCCCGGCGAACACCTCTTCGTACTTGCTCCTCCAGAAGTCATGGTACGCTTCCGGGGCGAACAGTTTGCGCGGAGTTGCGGGTTCGGTATTGATCTGCGGTATAGTGCCGTGAAGGCGTTTCACCATGTCCTGGTAGCCCTGATTGAAACTGGTGAGCGCGATCCGCCGGTCCACCGTCCAGAACATGTGCTCGCTGGCCTCGAACAGGGCCTTTTCCTTGGCGGCATGCTTCAGGAGCTGCTCCTGTGCGGCATGGGCCGCCGTGATATCCCGAAAGATACTGCGGACCGCAATGGTTTTGCCCTCTTCCTGGCGTACGGTCGAGGTTCCTTCCATGAGCAGCTCACGGCCATCCTTGGTCAGGAAAATGGAACGCCACGGTTCGGGTTTGACACTATCGGGCGCATTTTTCAGCCATTGGCGTGCCGCATCGCGTTTTTCAGGTGTGACCAGGTCGAACATGGTCATCTCCCGGACCTCCTCCTCGGAGTAGCCCAGCGTTCTCTTCCACGCATTGTTGATGAAGAGGAACTTCCCGTCCGTGTCCATGCTATGGATCAGGTCGTTGGCATTATCGACCAAGTCGCGATAGCGCTCCTCGCTCAAGCGGAGCGCCTCACGGTCGCGCTTGGCCTGCGTAACGTCCCGGCTCACGCCCATGCTTCCCAGCGTTTGGCCGTCCTCGTCGAACAGCCGCGAAGCCGCGAGGAAACTCACGATGATCTTTTTGTCCTTGGTGATGTTGCGGACCTCTCCCGCATACGCACCGTAGCGGGACATCTCCTCCTGGACACGCTCGAACTCCTCCTCGTCCGCATAGAGGATCCGGGAGTTCTTGCCCAGCACTTCCTCAGCCTCGTAGCCGAACTTTATCGTGGCCGCAGGATTGAACTCGGTGATCTTGCCCTTGGGGTCCACTGCGACGATCATGTCCAGCGAGCTGTCGATCAGGCTCTTCGCCATGCGCCTGCTTTGCACCAAGGCCTCCTGGGTGAGCCGATGTTCCTCGATCTCCGCCCGCAGCACCGCGTTCATCTCCTCGGCCATCGTTGCGCGCAACCGTTCCTGGATCAGGCTGCGCTCGGTTTCCAGGTCCTGAAGGGTGAGCTGCACCGCTGCGCCGTTCATGTGCCATGTCGCGGTGCCATGGACCATCAGGGGGCGATATCCCTTGCTTTTGGAGCCAAAATGGATCCTCGCCGCTGGGGACCCATCGCCGTGCTCAATGTTGTGCAAGAGATCACTGATCAGCGCGGCATCGCTCTTCAGGACCAGGGAAAGGAGGTCGGAACCGATCAGTGACCGGTTGTTCAACAGTGTTTCCGCAGCCGGGTTCGCGTAGACCATTTTTCCGCGCTGCAGCACGACCATGCCGTCCCTTACCTGCTCGGTGAGCTGCCTGTAGTTGTTGGCCAGCACCCGCTGTTCCAGTTCCGATTGCCGCACCACCGTAATATCGATCACCACCCCTTCAATGACCGTGGCCCTTCCGGGTTCCTCCCGCAGGATCACGTTCTCCAGCACATGTACGGACCTGCCCTTGCGGTGCTTCAATAGGATCTCGTAATTGTTCAAGCGCTTTTTCTCCAGAAGCTCCTCGATGAACCGTTGGCGCTCGGCCAGATCGAAATACAGGCCCTCCACGGGCACCTTCATCAATTCCTCCACGGTCCCGTAGCCGAGCAATTGTGCCAGTGCGTTGTTGCAATCCAGCATCCGTCCGGTGAGGCTGGTCCGGAACAGGCCGAGCAGCTCGCCCCCGAACAGTTCGTCATGGAACCGTTGCCGATCGCTGTGCCGGGGCCGGTTCTCCATGCCGTCGGTTGCACCGGGAGCATCCCGATCACCGGACATGGGTTCAGTGGAGGAACTGTTCATGGCGCAGATCCCGAAGGCTCGAATGGTGGAGGTAGCTTTTCGTTGTCCAAACGCATTTCCTTACCATCCTTGTAACGGATGGTAAGCAATAGCGTTCCGTTGTCGTCGAAAAAGTTGAAATCCCCCTGTTCCAGGCCTGCCGTGTATCTGCCTTGCAATTTCAATCGCCCATTGGGCCAGTACCATTTGTGCTTGCCGTTGCGCTCTCCACCCACGAAGGAACCCGTAAAGTTCCTCTTTCCATTGTCGTAGGTACTGGTCCATGGGCCATCGCGCAGGCCGTCCTTGTAGGCTCCCGTTTCGGTGTGCCCCCCCACATGGTACACCCATTTCCCGTCCTTCAGGCCATCGATGTATTCACCTTGGACGATCACGGAGCCGTCCTTTTCGTATTCCACCGAGGCACCATCCTCCTTGCCCTTGCGGTAGTTCTCTTCCCGATGGAGCTCACCGGTCTTGTAGAACCACCGCCAATTGCCCTGAGGCAGGCCATCGCGGTAATTCCCCTTTTGTTCCACCTCCCCACTGCGGTGATAAAAGGTCCAAGGTCCATCCTTCTTCCCGTCCTTGTAAGTGCCTTCGGCCCGCTTCTCGCCCGTTACGAAGTATTCGGTCCAAGGGCCGTTCATGGCACCTGCCTCGCTCACGCCCCCAGTGCCGGTCAGTACATCGTTCCGGTAGATGGAGGCCTGCGTGGGCTTGCCCTGCTCATCGAACATCCTGAACAGGCCCTCTTTCCTCCCGTCCTTGGTGTAGCTGCCGATGCTGGCCACCGTGCCATTGGCGTGGTAGGCATTCTTGATGTCCAACAAGGTGGTCTCCGTTGCGTCGGGCAATATCTCGTCCTGGTCGTACTTGGCCAGTTCCTTCAGGTTGCCCTGCTTGTCGTATTCCTTGAAGATGCCTTGTCGCTTATCATCCACGAAGCGGCCTTCCCACTTCAAATTGCCATTGGGATAATAGCCTTGCCAAGGTCCCTGCCGTAGCCCTTGCTTATCGTACCGGTTGATGGCCTGTCGCCGCTGCAACACCCCGTCTCGCCAATCCGTGATGGTGATCAGCCTGCCATCATCGGCATATTCCAGGGCCTTGCCCTCTTCCTTCCCTGCCTTGTACTGCACCACGCTTTGCACCCGGCCGTCGGGGAAGTACGTGGTGGAGGGCCCCTCCCTCACATCGTTCACGAAATGCTCTTCGCTGATCAGCGTACCGTCGGCCGCATACTTCCGCTGAGGGCCGTTCTTCTTGTCGGCCAGATATTCGATGGTGCTCATCAAGCCCCCTTCGGGGCTGTAGAACGACCAGGTACCGTTCAGCTGGAACCGGAGCCGATCGCCTTGGCTCTTGAGCGCTCCGTTCTCGTAGTATGTCTTCCACGGACCTTCCGGTTTGCCGTCCACCAAGTACCCCTCGCTGCTGACCTTGCCATCGGGATAAAAGTACTGCTTGAATCCGTCCTCCACCTGAGCATGTGATCCAACACACAGTACACACATCAGTATCATTAATACTTCCTTTAAAAGAAGATGATGATATGATAAGGGCTGTTGATCGTGTTGACGATCGGAGCTGCGGACACTTGACATTCTCACTTCTCAAAAGTATTCAACAGCGGGTGAACATTTGCTTGAAGCACGATCCGCAAGGGGAACGGTGCCCTTGGCCAAAGGAGCGGTCCGGTGTCAACGATCGTGCAAAAGGCTTTTTCGGGACAATGTGGATGGATCGATCGGTTGAGGGGCGTTCTGGATCGTTCGATCGCTGTGCGAATTCGGTGATGGACGATCCTTGGAATACCGGAACTTTTGATCATGCGGAACAGGATCGGAAACGGGGCAAGATCTTCATCAGAAGTTGTTCACGGGATAACTTGCTTATCAACAGGTTGAATGTTCGATCATTGCAGGTCGGTCTATCTTTGTGGCATGCGTATAGCAATTGGCAGTGACCATGCGGGTTTCAGGCTGAAGGAGCAGCTCGTGGAGCACCTTCGTGCCGCCGGCAACATCGTGGACGACAAAGGAACGATGAGCGAGGAGAGCACCGACTATCCGGATCATGCGCATGCCGTGGCACGCGATGTTGAGGGGAGGAAGGGGGACCTTGGCATTGTGATCTGTGGCAGCGGGAACGGGGTGAACATCACCGCCAACAAGCATGTTGGCGTGCGGTCGGCACTGGCTTGGACGGTGGAGGTGGCGAAGCTGGCACGGCAGCACAATGATGCGAACATACTGGCGCTGCCTGCACGCTTTCTTTCGCTGGAGGAGGCGATCGCCATCACGGATGCATTTCTGAGCACGAAGTTCGAGGGTGGACGCCATCAGCGCCGTGTCTCCGCCATCGAGGGGTAAGCGCCCAAGCACCGGTCATTATGCCAAGGATCCTTTTTGCGGGCATGTTCCTCGCCTTTCTCGCACCTGTTTCGGCCCAGACGGACAGTACGGCCGTGCGCTATGCGGCCACCATCACCCAAGCGGACCTGCGCATGCTTTTGGACACGTTGGCCAGTGATGCCTACGAAGGGCGCGAGACCGGCATGAAAGGCGGTAAGATGGCGGCCAAATACATCACGGACCGGTTCCGGTCCTACGGCATACCTCCGGTACCGGATGCCCGGACCCGCGGCATGATGGCCGATGGCTACCGCCAGCAATTTCCGCTGGTGCTCACCAAGGCGGGGGGCCTGGCACTGAAAGTGGACGGGAAGGAGCAACTGTTCATGCGGGATCAGTTCTACTTCACCGAAAAGTTGAAACAGCACCTGAAGGCATCGGAGGTCATGCTGTTGACGCCCGTGACGGCAGGGGGTACGCGCCTGGGGGGAGGAAGCAAAGTGGTGATGTTGCTGGACCCCGGAAAGCCGGAAGCCAGTTTGATCGCGGACCTGAGGCCCTTGAGCGAGATGCTCGCCGGTACGGGAACGGAGGTACTGCTTCTGGTGAACGATAGTGCCGAATCCATGATGCGCCGCTATGGGCGACTGATCGAACGGAGCGAAATGCGCTTGGGCCAACCGGTGAAAAAGGCGGCAAAAGCCGGGGTCCAAGTGGTAGTGATCACCCCGGAACTGGCCCGGATCATTCTGGACCAAGGTAGATTGAGCATGAAGAAGGCCATGAAAATGGCGGCCAAGAAACGCGTGGTGGTGAAGGTGCCGATCGAATTTACGTACAAGTCCTTGGATGAACAGCTTTCAGCGGAGAACGTGCTGGGGTATGTGGAAGGCAGTGACAAGAAAGGTGAACTAGTGGTGGTTACCGCACACTACGACCACCTCGGCGTGATCGATGGGGAGGTGTACAATGGCGCGGATGACGATGGCTCCGGCACCGTGGCCGTGCTGGAAATGGCCCAGGCGTTCGCCAAGGCCAAGGCGGACGGCCACGGACCCCGGCGCAGCATGCTGTTCATGGCGGTGAGCGGCGAGGAGAAGGGCTTGCTCGGGTCCGAATGGTACACCGATAATCCGGTATTCCCGTTGGACAGTACCATAGCCAACCTGAACATCGACATGATCGGCCGGGTGGACACGGTGCACGGGGACAGCTCTTCCTATGTGTACGTGATCGGCAGCAAGCGGATCAGCAATGAGCTGGGCGGCATTATCGAAGCGCAGAATGCCACGCATACCCAATTGGACCTGGACTACACGTTTGATGCGGACAGTGATCCCAATCGCTTCTACTATCGCAGTGACCACTACAACTTCGCCAAGCATGGCGTGCCGGTCGCCTTCTTCTTCAACGGTGTACACGCGGACTACCACGGCCCATACGATGAGGTGGACAAGATCCGCTTCGACCTGCTGAGGCAGCGTGCCTTGCTGGTATTCCACACCGCTTGGGAGTTGGCCAACCGCGATGCCCGGCCTGCAGTGGACGATCCCCCGGAATAGGAAGGAACGGGTTCAGCCCCCGGCCGGCTCGCGCAGCAGCTCCACGATGGAGTTCTCCATGCGGTCCTTGAAGCGGATGTAACGCGCACCGGTACCGGGTCCGTAGATCCCGGTGATAATGCGCCTGACGCTACCATCGCGACCGATCAAGAATGTGGTGGGGTAGCTCATCAGTTGGCTGATGAAGGGGAGCTTGTGTACAACGGTATCCCTGTTGGCCATGCCGGCATAAAGCAGCGCATATTGGATCCCCAGCTTCTCCTTGAACTGGCGCAAGGCATTCAATGCCTCCTTACGGTCCGCGTAGCGCTCAAAGGACAAGGCAACGATCTCCAGCCCCTGCGCGTGATATTTCTCGTGGAGTTCGTTCAACATCCGCGATTCGTCCAGGCAGTTCGGGCACCATGTGCCCATGATCTCCAGTACCACGGCCTTTCCCTTGAATTTGTCATCGGCCAGGGAATGCCAAGTGCCGTCCACATCGGGGAAGGAAAACGCCACCGGGTGATCGGGGTCCAGTTTGGTCAGTGTTTCATCATCCGCCAGCGCGAAGTCCGGATTGCGCACGGCATACCACGGTTGTTTCCAGCGGTGGCCGCTGCGGAATTCCCCCAACAGGCTATCCTGACGGATCGCCGCGCTGAACAGGAAGGCCTGCGAGCCGTTGAACGAGGATAGAAAGAGCGAATCGGGCGTGGTGATGCCTTCGAGGAAGCGGAGATCTCCGGTCTCCGTGGCGAAGGTCCCCTTCACATGGCTGCCGTTCAGTGTGAAAATACCAATGGCCGGCTCGTCGTCGTCATCGTCCGTGAAGTGTACTTCCCAGTCGCCGGAAATATCCATCGACGCGGTGCTGGGCAGCTTATTGAAACGCGGTTGTTCGCCTGCGGTGGCTGTAAAGGGGATGGCGTAATCGGGTCCTTTGTAATGGTTGTACCAAAGGCCTTGGATCTGCTTCGGGCTCTTTATTGTTCCTCGGAACTCCGAATCGAAGAAGGGCATGCGGACCAGGATGCTATCCCCGTTGAGGACGATGGAATCCACGACAATGGCCTCATCCTGGTTATGGATGGTCATGCTCCAGCCTGAACCGTGCCGCGCCAGGTCGAACTGGAAGGGAAGTTCCACGATTGCGCTGGTCGTGTCCAGGTCCATGGCCATGCGCCACGGACCGGTGACCAGCTTTTCCGCCGGAACCTTATCCTCGGGTTGGCCACACCCACCGATAAAAAGCGACAAAAGGATCAGCGGGAACGGTGAATGGGCCATGTTTGACGATGAAGGGCACGAACTTAGGGGCCTTGTGCCGAAACGAACCCGCCTAAAGCAGATGGACGCTTGCAGTCCCTACAGGCATTCTGGAACGTAGAAAGCTGATATTTCACCAAAGAGGCACAGGGAAATACGGGTTATGTTGGATTGGTACAGGGTACCAAGTACAATGCCGCGCGTGGTGTCCGATACCCGGTACTTGAGGTACGCCATACCCGGTACCCGTACCTGGAACTAGATCCCCGACCTACGCTCCGTGTCTCTGTGCCGCTGTGGTGAAAAAACCACCCGATCAAAGGTCGAACTTGATCCCTTGGGCCAAGGGAACCGTGCTGCCGTAGTTGATCGTGTTCGTTTGCCGGCGCATATAGGCCTTCCAGGCATCGGAGCCGCTTTCGCGCCCGCCGCCGGTTTCCTTTTCACCGCCGAAAGCGCCGCCGATCTCCGCGCCACTGGTGCCGATGTTCACGTTCGCGATGCCGCAATCGCTGCCGGCCACGCTGAGGAAACGCTCCATTTCGCGCATGTCCGTGGTCATGATGGCCGAGGAAAGTCCCTGCTTCACGTTGTTCTGCATCGCGATGGCGTTGGTGACATCACCGGAGTAGCGCATCACATAGAGGATGGGCGCGAAGGTCTCCTGCTGCACGATCGCCATGTCCGGCGTGGCTTCCACAATGGCGGGCTTCACGTAGCAACCGCTCTGGTACTTCTCGCCGGTGAGCACCCCACCTTCCACGAGGATCTTTCCGCCTTGCTCCTTCGCGGCACCCAGGGCCTTCAGGTACATGTCCACGGCCGCCTTGTCGATCAAGGGACCTACGTGGTTGTTCTCATCCAGCGGATCGCCGATGCGGAGCTGACCGTAAGCCTTCACCAGCTTCCGGGTAAAGGCATCGAACACGCTATCGTGGATGATCAGCCTGCGGGTGCTGGTGCAGCGCTGGCCGGCCGTGCCCACCGCGCCGAAGAGCGAGGCGTGCATGGCGATATCGAGGTCGGCCTTGTCCGAGATGATGATGGCGTTGTTGCCGCCCAATTCCAGCAGGGACCGGCCCAAGCGCTGGCCCACTGCGGCACCCACGGACTTGCCCATGCGGGTGCTACCGGTTGCGCTCACCAAGGGAATGCGCTCGTCATTGGCGAGCCACTCCCCTACTTCACGCCCGCCGTTGATGATCGAACATACACCCTCCGGCGCATGGTTGCGGGCCAACACTTCCGCTGCGATGGTTTGGCAGGCCACGCTGCAGAGCGGCGTTTTCTCGCTGGGCTTCCACATGCAGGTATCGCCGCAAACCCAGGCCAGCGCCGTGTTCCAGGCCCAAACGGCCACGGGGAAATTGAACGCGCTGATGATGCCGACCGGACCGTAAGGGTGCCATTGCTCGTACATGCGATGCTCGGGGCGTTCGCTGTGCATGGTAAGGCCGTGCAGTTGGCGGGAAAGACCAACCGCGAAGTCGCAGATGTCGATCATCTCCTGTACCTCGCCCAGACCTTCCTGATAGCTCTTGCCCATTTCGTAGCTCACGAGCTTGCCCAAGTCCGCCTTGTGCTTCCGGAGCTCCTCGCCGAACTGGCGCACCACTTCACCACGCTTTGGGGCGGGCCAAGTGCGCCACTCCAGAAATGCGGCTTGCGCTGTTTCCACGACCTGATCGTACTCTGCCCGCGAGGCGCCGCGCACCACACCGATCTGGGCGCCCTCAACAGGGGAAGAGGACACCAGCTCCTCCCCTTCTCCCTTCAGCCATTTCCTTCCCGTGGAAACGCCGGATTGGTTTTCAGTAATGTTCCATTGCTTCAGGATGTCGGCAATGCGCGAGGGGGATGTGAGGGTGCTCATGAGGGATGGCTGTTTTTTCGGGGTGCAAAGGTACGGAGCCTGTAAATGGCAAAATCGGCTGACTTTCGCTGGAATTTAGGTAAACAACTGGAAAACAAGGAGTTATAAGCACTGTATTAGGAGCCACTGAATAGCGTATCGGGCAAAGCCGATAGGTGCGGGTCCATAAATCACCTAAACTCCCGCAAATCGCGGATAAATGCCCCACCCAGCCTTTTTGCTTTTTCCGGTGTCAAGTGGCGTTATGGTTTTTTTGCCAAGAACAACGAACTGGACGAAGGGGAATTGGAGACCAAACTGACCATGTTCGACCAGAGTCCCCAGGCTGCACCTTTTACCATGGAACCGACCGGTCCTGCACCGAGATACTGTTCGCTGAGCATGCTTACATAAGGAGCATCGAACCACATGGGTTTTGTTTCCAGTGGCTCAAATCCAGCTTCCTTTAGCAGTTTATGAACATCCTGTTGACGGAAATGGGAAAGATGCCGTGGAACATCCCAGGCCGCCCATTTTGGTCCGTAATGCTGGCAGTCCCAGCTCTCGTTGTCAGGCACGGCGATCACCAAAAGACCACCTTTTGAACACTTTTCAAACAACTGTTTGAGCGTCTCACGCGGATCGGCAACATGCTCCAGAACATGCCATAAGCTGATCACGTTGAATTGGGCTACGGCGGGGATGTCCGTCAATTGCGGGAAAACGGGTACGCCTTTGCTTGCTGCGATCTTGCGGGCTTCCGGACTGACTTCCACACCTTGGGCGGAATAGCCTTTGGTGGCCAGGTACGCCAGAAAATTGCCGGTCCCGCAGCCCACGTCCAAGGCCATGCCGGCCGGTTGGAACCGGGCGATAAGTTTATGCTTGTTCCGGATGGCCCGCTTGCGCACCCAGTGATAAATGCGGTCCTTGGGGCCGGTTGGTTTCTCGGCGTGGGAGATGTAGTTTTCTGAAAGGTAGTACTCCCCTATCCGGTCCTGCTTCGGTCTTGGCGAGGTGAACTGGAAACCGCAGTCTGCACAGCGCCGAATGCTGAATACGGTGTGGCTTACCGTATGGTCTTCGGCGGTGAGCGCAACGGAGCTGTTGGGGCTTCCGCAAACGGGGCAGTGATCTACTGTTTCCATGGAGGTGTTCCACGTGGAACGATCGAAGTTTAGCGGCCCAAGTAAACCATCAAAACGCTGATATCGGCCGGGGAGATCCCGCTAATGCGGGATGCCTGACCCAAGGTCTTGGGCTGTACCCTGCTGAGTTTTTGACGTGCTTCAATGGATAGGGAAGTGAGTTTGTCGTAATCCATATCGAATTGGAGCGGCACGTTTTCCAAGCGCGAGACCCGCTCTGCCAGGTCGCGTTCCTTTTCGATGTAGCCTTCGTACTTCATCTGGATCTCCACCTGTTCGGCCACCTCATCGCGGAGAGATCCAAAGCTGGAGGTGAGTTCAGAAAGTGCCGAAGAAAGCGGCTCGATATCCGCGTAGGTGAGTTGCGGACGGAGCAGTAGGCTATGGAGCTTTACCTTTTGTTTCAGGGCCTCTGTTCCACGTGGAACGATCACCGGATTGGTAGTTTCCGGGGCGGCGCTTTCGGTACGCAAGACTTTTGAAAGAGCGGTCGAATAGCGGATCTTTTCTTCCAGCCGCCTCATGCGTGCATCGCTGGCCAAGCCAATTGAGTGCGCCAAGGGAGTTAGGCGTTGGTCGGCATTGTCCTGCCGCAACAGGATGCGGAATTCCGCCCGACTGGTGAACATGCGATAGGGTTCCTCCGTGCCCTTTGTGATCAGGTCGTCGATCAATACGCCGATGTAGGCTTGGTCCCGAGCGAGCACGAAGGGTTCCTTTTCCTGAAGTTCAAGGTGTGCATTCAGGCCTGCCATCAAACCTTGGCAAGCAGCTTCCTCATAGCCCGTGGTGCCATTGATCTGGCCTGCGAAGTAGAGCCCGTCCACGAGCTTCGTCTCCAGTGTGTGTCGCACCTGGGTGGGCGGGAAATAGTCGTATTCCACCGCATAGCCGGGGCGGAAAATGCGGGCATGGGCGAAGCCGGGCAGCTTGCGCAATGCGGCTGTTTGGACCTCCTCTGGCAGGCTTGTGCTGAATCCGTTGATGTAGGTTTCCACCGTGTTCCAGCCCTCGGGCTCCACGAAGATCTGGTGGCTTTCCTTATCGGCGAAGCGATCGATCTTGTCCTCAATGCTGGGGCAATAGCGGGGCCCTTGGCCTTGGATCCGGCCACTGAACATGGGGCTCCGATCAAAGCCCGTGCGCAGGATGTCGTGGACCTCGTTGCTGGTGTGCGTGATCCAGCAACTCAATTGCTTTTGAATGGGCTGGGTTTCCGGAGAGAAGCTGAACTTGGTGGGACGTGCGTCCCCCTTCTGTTCCTCCAGCGCGCTATAGTCGATGCTGCGACCGTCCACACGAGGTGGGGTGCCGGTCTTCATTCGGCCGGACTCAAAGCCAAGGCCAAGGAGTTGTTCCGTGATGCCGTGCGCTGCCTTTTCCCCTGCGCGGCCACCACCAAATTGCTTCTCTCCGATGTGCATCACCGCGCTGAGGAAGGTGCCGTTGGTCAGCACCACGGCGCGGCAGGAAACAGTGCTGCCGATGGCGGTCCGCACGCCGACGATCCGGGTTTTGCCGTGGGCATCCGTTTCAGTTTCTATGCTGGTCACGGTGTCCTGGCGGAAGTGGACGTTCGGCGTTTCCTCCAATTTTTTGCGCCACGTCTGCGCGAAGAGTTCGCGGTCGTTCTGCGTACGCGGGCTCCACATGGCGGGTCCCTTGCTCTTGTTGAGCATGCGGAACTGTACGGTGCTGATGTCGCTCACGATCCCGGAGTAGCCACCCAGCGCGTCGATCTCCCGAACGATCTGGCCCTTGCCCACACCGCCCATGGCGGGGTTGCAGCTCATTTGTGCGATCACCCCCATGTTCATGGTGATGAGAAGCACGGAGCTGCCCATGTTGGCCGCTGCCGCTGCCGCCTCACAGCCGGCATGGCCTCCGCCCACCACGATGATGTCATAACTCTCCCTCATGTGGCACGTTCCACGTGGAACAGGTGGTGGTAATTCTTGATATTCAGAAGGTTAGACTTCCGGGTTTACCCCGTGTGGGCAATAGTCCGACAAGGTCGTTTTCGTTCAGTGGGTGGTGCGGTCCTGTTCCATGGTCTGAAGGTTGCACCGATCTGCATCAGGGCAAGAATATGGTCCGTTGCTGAACCGCGCCTGCAAAGGTACGCACCGGTTGGAGGGAGGAGGGGTCGGGATCGCGGTCCTTGCTTTACCGATCCACATGGAGTGGGGCGTGGTTCACTTACCCGAATTGTGGTGATCCTGCCCCATGATGAAGGGGTAGGCGGTACGCTTTACCGATGGGTCCGCTATTTGCTCGTGATCCCCGCCTGGAGGTCCCCGGTCAAACCATGAAGGGTTTCCTGAAGCCGGATGAACAGGTACACATGAACATTCTGTTGATCGACGACGAAACCGAGATCTGCTTCTTGTTGCGCAATCTGCTTCTCCGGGAAGGCATTTCGTGTGACGTGGCACATTCAATGGCCGAAGGGCGTGAGCAATTGGGCACGGGCACCTACCAAGCGGTGTTCCTGGACATCCACCTGCCCGATGGTTTGGGGTATCAATTGATACCCGAGATCAGGGAAACACAACCCGATGTGCACGTGATCGCCATCAGCGCGGTGGACAATGAACAAAAGAATGCCACTGATCGCGGTGCGGACCTCTTCATCTCGAAACCATTCGATAAGGGCAGTATCTTGGGCGGTCTGCGATCACTGGGCCTTACTGCCTGAACCACCCGTTTCCACACCCCTATGGCTAAACCAAACCTGCTCGTTGTTGATGACGATGCCGACATCTGCACCCTGCTCACCCGCTTCCTCACCAAACAGGGTTACGCGGTGGACACGGCCCAGCGCGGGTCCACGGCGAAGGAATTACTGAAGCAGAAGCACTACGACCTGGTGCTTTGTGATCATCGCTTGCCGGACACCGATAGTGTGGACATGCTGCAGCACATCAAGGGGATCTCCCGGGATACGGCGGTGATCATCATCACCGGCTATTCCGATGTGCGCACGGCGGTGGACCTCATGCGCAAGGGTGCGTTCGACTACGTGGGGAAACCGCTCTATCCCGACGAGATCCTGATGCGGATCAAGGAGGCCCTTGCCGAGGAACCGCCCGGCAAGAAGGAGGTTGCCAGAGCGAGAACGGCAGAGGCTTCAAGCGGGGGGGCGGAATATGTACAGGGTACTGGTCCCCACGCAGCCGGGTTGGCGGCGCACATCGAGCTGGTGGCCCCCACGGACATGACGGTATTGATCATCGGGGATACCGGGACCGGCAAGGAGTTCGTGGCCAAGGAGATCCACAAGCGGAGCACGCGTGCCGATAAGGTGTTCGTCGCGGTGGATTGCGGCGCACTGCCCAAGGAGCTTGCGGGAAGCGAGTTGTTCGGACATGTAAAAGGGGCATTCACGGGCGCGGTCGGGGACAAGCGGGGCAGTTTCGAGCAAGCCAATGGAGGAACGTTGTTCCTGGACGAGATCGGCAACCTCACATACGAGAACCAGGTAAAGTTGCTGCGGGTCCTGCAAGAGCGGCGGATCAAGCGCGTAGGGGACGAGAAGGACATCACCGTGGATGTGCGCGTGCTGGCCGCCACCAACGAGGACCTGCGCACAGGTGTTGAGGAAGGGCGTTTTCGGGAGGACCTCCTGCACCGGATCAATGAATTCAGCTTGGCGTTGTTGCCCCTGCGGGACAGGCCGGAGGATATCATGGTCTTCGCCGAATATTTCCTGAAGAAAGCCAACGAGCAGCTCGGTAAATCCGTGGAGGGTTTTGACGAGGCCGTGGAAGCACGGCTCAAGGCCCACGCATGGCCGGGGAACCTCCGGGAATTGGGCAATGTGGTGAAGCGCGCTGTGCTGCTTACCACGGGGACGCACATTCAGATGAGCGGCCTCCCTGCAGAGGTCATCAGTGGCGCGGCGGCACCCCATCAGCAGGCACGTGACGCGGAGGGGACGATGTCCGCCGACGGTCTGAAAGGGATCTCCCACTCGGCCGAGAAGCAGGCGATCCTTAAAGCGCTCGAGCGCAACGGATTCAACAAGTCGCGCACGGCGGCGATGCTCAATATCGATCGGAAGACGCTGTACAACAAATTGAAATCCTTCGGCATTGAGATCTGAGCAGGCCTTGGAGGGATCCCTATTGGGCGGCGGCCATGATCCCCGATGCCCCCAATAACCCCGTGGACCGATACCCGCGTTTCAACATGTTCCGCATTGGTGACCCCGCCAAGAAAAACCTCAAGGAGCGTCGGTTGCTCCGGGGGTTGTATGCGGGAACACTGGTCCTGTTGGGGTTGTTCCTGCTGGCCACCATCCGGACCTTCGACAAATATTCCACGGCCAACCGGAGCGTCCGCGACAGCAATGCCGTCCTTCAGGAACTCGGGTCCATGGTCTCCGGGTTGAAGGATGCACAGACCGGTGCGCGGGGCTTTATCCTCACCCACGACACTTCCTTCGTGCTGCCGTTCCGGATCGCACAGCCTGCGGTTGAACAAAGCATCCAGCGGTTGGATTCACTGTCGCGTGCCGGTGCCACGGACTTGGACCTCAGCCGCATCCAGCAATTGTCCCATCAGATGCTCAAGCAGATCCAGGATCAATTGATCACGGAGCGTACCTCCCATGTAGGCCTGCAAGGGGTTGAACTGGACCAACTGGAGCGATCGAGGGACTTGATGGAACGCATCCGGGCCGAGCATGAACGGCTGTCGGCGAACCTCGAAAGCACCCGGGACGCGAACCTGACCGAGGAGCAAAGCCTGAAGCCGGACACCCCCGTGATGCTGGTGGTTTATTCGGTGTTGGCCATTCTGGCGAGCAGCCTGCTTTTCTGGCGATTGATCCGGGCCTTGGCCAAAGCGGAGCGCGGTGAGGTGGAGATCCTGCGCAAGGTCGATGAACTGAACAGGGAGGTGCGCACGCGCGAGTTCGCGGAGCGGTCCTTGAAGCGGGTCCTGGACAGCTCCCCCAGCTCGGTCATGGCCTTTCGCAGTTTGCGGGACAAGCTAGGCCGCGTGGTGGATTTTGAGTGGATCCTGGCAAACCGGGAAAGCGAGCGCATCTATGGCAACGAGGGCGAACAGCTGATCGGTAAACGGCTGCTTTCGCAACTTCCACAATTGCGGGGATCGGCCATGTTCGAGGCCCTGTTGGAGGTGGTGGAATCGGGTGCCCCGTACGAGGTCAAGCAACAATCCGCGCAACGGCCGGACGTTTGGATACATGTGCACGCCTTGCGGCTATTGGACGGTTTCGTGGTCACCATCACGGATATCTCGGAGACGCGCCGGGCCCAGGACCTCCTGGCCGAAGGGGACAGGCTGGCCATCACGGGGGGCATTGCCCGCACCATCGCGCACGAGGTGCGGAACCCGCTCACCAACCTCCACATGGCACTGGAGCAAATGCTGGACGAGCTCGATCCGGTGGTCCGTGAGGAGCTAAAGCCCTACTCGGAGATCCTGCAGCGGAACATGCACCGGATCAGCAAGCTCATCACCGACCTGCTGGAATCGTCCAAGGTGCGGGAGTTGAACAAGCGGCCCTGCGATGTGAAGGCACTTCTGGATGCTACCGTAGCCTCCGTGCAGGACCGCGTGGACTTGTTGGAGATGAAGGCCGTGGTGGAAGTGGCCGATGACGTGGAGCCGGTGATGGCGGACCCGGACATGCTCACTGTCGCCCTCTCCAATTTATGCGTCAACGCTATCGAGGCCATGACGGAAGGGGAGGGGCACCTCCTACTGAAGGCGGTAATGCACCGGGACCGCGTGCGGATCTGCGTGGTGGACAATGGCAAGGGCATCGCCGAGGAGAACATCCAGCGCCTGTTCCAGGCATTCTACTCGGGGCGAAGCGGTGGCATGGGCCTCGGCCTCACCTCGGCACGCACCATCCTCAACGCGCACGGTGTACACGTGGATGTGGAGAGCACGCTTGATGCAGGCACCACCTTTACGCTTACCTTCCCGGAAGTAGGGACGGAGTGAACCAGGCCATGCCGAGGGGACCGGAAGGGGTTGGTTCTCCGGGAGGTCGGAGGGGCTGGACCATCCAACGGTTCCCCGGCGAGCGGGAGGCAATTCCCTGCAACCGACCGGATCATTGCCGACCCGGTGCAAGGATCAGTCGTCTTTGATCGGAAGGGGACCGGCCTCAAGCATGGCCACACGGGTCCGCGACCTGCGGTCGCGTCTTCCATCAAGGACGTAGAGCAGTACCGCCAGGGCGAGAATGCCGAGGATCACGGTGTTCTCCAGCCAGTGGTCCACGGGATGAACCCAGATCTCCTTGAACAAATTCCACCGCCCCGCGATCTCCACGAAATTCCATAGGATGATCACCGTGGGGATGGCATAGCGTATCGCGTGATCGAAGACCTTGATCCGCATGAGCTTCGCGAAGAGGAACGCGGACCACGCCAAGGAGCCGAACGCGATGAAATAAGTGACCGGGTGCCGGTCACCGGCGATATCCGGGTCGTAGGCGAGCAGCAGCACGATGTAGAACGTCCAGATGATCACCACGGTCTCCATGAAGGCGGTGACCGCGATGGGGCGTGCGGATGCGTGGGCCGTTGCCTGTTTCAGGACCTGGCGCATGCCGAGCCGGCGCTGGAACCAAGCGAAGAACTGGCAACGCGTGGGGCCCAGGACCAGCATGAGCATGATGGAACCGAGCAGGCCCAAGGAGGACAGCATCACAAGGTATTCCGGCTTGGTGACCACCTCACCCTTTTCCATTTGGGGCGGCACGGAAAGCTTTTCGGCGATCCATACAAAGGAGAACTCCACCCAGCCGGTCCATACCAGGATGCCTCCGAGCAGGCCCAGCAGGGTGGCCACTGCAGCCTTGGACCGCCCCGCAGCCCCCTGGATCAGCAGGCCCATCCCCATCAGGCCGAGCACAACGGCACCCACGAACTTGCCCCCGTGTACCACATGTTCGTTGAGGACCATGAGCGCATGGCCCACGGGCATCAGCAACAAACAGATCACGAATGCCAACAATCCGGCCCTTCGCTGTAGCCCCGTTTTTTCCGTCATCCCGTCGCACGTTCCTGCACGGTGCGAAACAAGGCCGCCGGAGGGGGTGCCACAATACCCCGATCAGGGTAATTCGACATGAAAACGGGATGGTACCGCTTCGCGGACCTGTACACCAGCGGGACCCGGGTGTTGATCCATCGGCCCGCTATCGGAGCACCTACGACCATGATGCGAGCGGCAACATTGTTGCTGCCAACCGTTACGACAACAACAGCAAGCGCTAGGGTGCCCTTGAGCATCAAGTATCAGGAAAACCTCGGTGGAAAAAAGGAGAACAACCGACCGTATCAGCTGCTCGACGCCGCCGATCAGCAGGACCAATGGGTGAATGACGTTCATGACCTGTTCAACCCTGCGCTCGGGTTCAGGGCCCCCTAGGCTCAGCAAACGGTTGAGTGTCGGGTTGGGGAGCCGGGACCGTGGGTCGCACCGTCCCTTCGGGAGGCAGGCCCGCCGTGACGATGTAAAATGCCTCGCAGCCCCGATCTTTGTCCCATGCCAGCCGATCTTCAATCCAACACCTTGCTGCCCGATCAGCGACGTGCCACCACCGTGCGCGTGGTGAACAAGAGCCGTCACCCTTTGCCGGAATACGCCACCGAACACAGCGCGGGTTTGGACCTCCGGGCCCATTTGGATACGCCCATCACCCTCGCACCCGGTGCGTACAAGCTCATTCCCACCGGCCTGCATATAGAACTGCCCGAAGGCACCGAGGCACAGGTGCGCCCCCGCAGCGGACTGGCCTTTAAACATGGTGTTACGGTGCTCAATTCACCCGGCACCATCGATGCGGATTACCGCGGCGAAGTGGGGGTGCTGTTGATCAATCACGGCAAGGAACCCTTCGAGGTGAAGGACGGTGAACGCGTGGCGCAATTGGTCGTTTCCCGGTACGAACGGATCCGTTTCGAGGAAAACGCGGACCTTCGCGCCTCTGAACGCGGTACCGGCGGCTTCGGCCACACCGGAAAACACTGACCGAGAAAACCCCGATATGAAGATCATTGTTCCCATGGCAGGTATGGGCAAGCGGATGCGTCCGCACACCCATACCACCGCGAAACCCTTGTTGCCCATTGCTGGTAAGCCCATTGTTCAACGGCTTGTGGAGGACCTCGCCAAGGTGGCCGGGGAACCCGTGGAGGAGGTCGCCTTTGTGACCAACCCGAAGTTCGGTGCGGCCGTGGAGGAGGAACTGATGGCCATTGCGAAAGGCGTTGGTGCCAAAGGGACCATCCATCACCAGACCGAAGCGCTGGGCACAGCCCATGCCATCCTCTGCGCCCGGAGCGCACTCACCGGCCGCGTGATCGTGGCCTTTGCCGATACGCTCTTCCGCGCGGACATGAAGCTGGATGCCGACTGCGACGGGGTGATCTGGGTGAACAAGGTGGAGGACCCCCGCGCCTTTGGCGTGGTGAAACTGGACGACCAAGGCATCATCACGGAGTTCGTGGAAAAACCACCCACCTTCGTGAGTGACCTGGCCATCATCGGCATTTACTATTTCGCCGACGGCAAGCGCCTTCGCGAAGAGATGCAATACCTGATCGACAACGACATCCGCGACAAGGGCGAGTACCAGCTCACCAATGCCATGGAGCACATGAAGCAGAAAGGCGCGCGCTTCAAGGCCGGAGCCGTGGACGCATGGATGGATTGCGGGAACAAGAACGCCATGGTGGACACCAACACCAAGGTGCTCGGGTACCTGAAGGATGAACCCGGACTGGTGGATGCCCAGGTGAAAATGACCGACAGCGTGGTGATCCCGCCCTGCTTCATTGCCGGAAATGTCACCTTGCAGAATGCCGTGGTAGGTCCCTACGTTTCCATCGAGACCGGCAGCACCATTACCGGAAGCGTTGTGCGCAACTCCATCGTCCGTTCGCAAGTGAACATCAGCGATGCGGTGATCGACAACAGCATGCTCGGCGAGCGTTCCTCCGTCCGTGGCCAAGCGATGGACTTGAGCATCGGGGACGATTGCACGATCGGATGAACCCCATGAAGCAAGCGCTCCTCCCACTCCTTCTGGCCCTCCTGTTGGCTGCGTGCAGCGGGGCCAAGTCCGTGGGCGATGGCGCTTCCTCCGGTCCGGAAACCGAGGGTACGCTACCCAAGGACAAGCGGGCACAGGTGATGCGCCTGTTCATGGACGCCACGAGTGCCCGGCTTCAGGGCGATCCCGGCAAGGCGGTGCAACTCTATCGCTCCGTGCTGAAGCTGGACCCCTCCAATGCAGCCTCCATGTTCGAGCTCGCCAAGCTCTACCACCAGGGGCAACAAGGGGATGATGCCCTGGCCTATGCGAAGAAGGCTGTGGCCGCGGACAAGACCAACATCTGGTATCGCTTCTTGTTGGCGGAACTGAGCAGCCAGTTGGGCGATCTCCCCGGTGCGGCCAAGACCTACCAGGGGATCCTGGACCAGTGGCCGGACCGCTACGAAGTCTACTTCGGCCTGGCGGACGTGCTCAGTAGGCAAGGTAAGATCGACGAGGCCGGGAAGGTGTACCGGGACCTGGAAAAACGCTTCGGGAGCAATGAGGAACTGGTGATGCGCGAGTACGACATGCTTGTGAGCGCCAACCAGATCGACAAGGCCCGCGAACTGCTGGAGCGCGCCATTGCGGAACAACCGGGGGACCCGCGCTACTACGGCATGCTGGCCGAGGTGTATCAGGAGCTGGGCCGGAAGGACAAGGCGTTGGAGCTTTACGAAAAGGCCATCGCGGCCAACCCGGATGACAGCATGACACGCATCTCCTTGGCACAGTTCTACTATGATGAAAACCAGCTGGACAAGGGGTTCGAGCAGCTGCGCGAGGCCTTCTCCGACCCCGACCTGGACATTGACCCCAAGATGCAGCTCCTGTTGGGTTTCTACCAGGTTACCGGGAATGGCCAGCCGGACAGCGTGGACCAGAAGCTGATCGAGCAAAGCCATGCGTTGATCCAGGTGATGAAGAAGACCCATCCGCAGTCGGGCAAGCCCAGCTCGATCGAGGGAGACTTTTATTTGCGGGAGGGTATGCCTGAACAAGCCCGGTCCGCCTTTCGCGAAGCGCTGGAACACGAACAGGACAAATTTCCGATCTGGGCCGCACTTCTTCAGCTGGACTTCCAGCTCAGCGATTGGCAAGCCTTGCACACGGATGCGGAGAGAGCCTCCGATCTTTTTCCCACGCAACCGGAACTGTTCCTCTACGATGGCATCGCCTTGAACCAGTTGAAGCGCAATGACAAGGCCATTGAAGCGCTGGTGAGGGGTCGCGACCTGGTGGTGGACAACAAGCCATTGGAGGCGCAATTCCTGAGCCTGCTCGGTGATACGTACAACGCCGTGAAGGATTTCGCACAGAGCGATGAGGCCTATGGCAAGGCCCTGGCCATCAACAGCGACGATGCCGGTGTGCTGAACAACTGGGCCTATTACCTCAGCGAGCGCGGCGAGAAGCTGGAAAAGGCCGAGGAGATGAGCCGCAGGAGCAATGAGCTCGCTCCCGGCACGGCCACGTACATGGACACCTATGCGTGGATCCTGTACAAGGAGGGCAAGTACGAAATGGCCCGCGAATGGCAGGAAAAGGCGATCGCCGCCAGCGACGCGCCCGAGGGCGTCCTGTTGGAGCACTACGGAGACATCCTCTTCAAGCTCGGCGACAGTGCAGGGGCGCTGGAGCAGTGGAAACAGGCGCAAGCCGCAGGTGATGCCAGTGAACTGATCGACCGCAAGGTCAGCGAAGGCATACTGGTGGAATGAGGCGATCTCATGTGCTTCTTGGCCTGGGATCGATCCTCCTTTTTTCCGCTTGCAGGGTGCCCAAGGCCATCATTGGAGACAAGCATCGCGACAGGGATCTCCACGCACGCAGCGCAGGGGACCTTCTCGATGCCTTGATGACCGATGGAGCGTCAAGCATTCGGTATTTCAGCGCCAAGGCCGATGTGTCCATGGAGACGGCCACGGACAACAGAAGCTTCAAGGCCCATCTGCGCGTGGTGCGCGATAGTGCTGCATGGCTCAGCATCACCCCGGCCTTGGGCATCGAGGTGGCCCGTGCGGTGCTCACCACGGACTCGCTGCTGATCATCGACAAGCTCCACGATACCTTCTGGACCGGTGATACTGAACAAGCACAGGTCAGGTTCGGCGTTCAACCCAGCTTGGAACTCCTCCAGGATGCACTGGTGGGCCTGGCCATCGGGATCGATCCCGAGGAGAAGTACCGCAGTGACAGGGAGGATGGCATGTACACCCTCACCAGCAGGGAGAAACGAATATTCGTCCGTGCCGCCGAGGATATCGCGCCGGGGGACACCATGCCGCACGACAGGGACATGCGCGAGAAGCGACTGGAACGCACCCTGCGCAAGGCCGAGCGCCGCGATGCAATGGTGTACAAGTATTGGATAGATCCCGACAGCATGCGTGTATACCGGGTGCTCATCAGCGATCTTGCACACGATCAACAGGCGGATGTGCGTTATATGGAGCGGAAAAGCGTGGACGGGCATTCCATTCCCGGCCTGGTCATCCTTTCTTTGTCCGCGCCCGGCCAAACGGCCACCGGCACCCTGCGACTGGACCGCATCCAACTGAATGGACCGCTCAACCTCCCCTTCCGCATACCGGGCAAGTTCACCCCGATGGACTAAATGGTGGGTGTTGCTTGCGGCGCTCGCCATCGGCCTGCTCCCGGTATCCGCCCAAGGCAGGAAGGACCTGGAGACGAAGCGCGACGCGCTGGACGCCCAGATCAAGGAGACCAGTGCGCTGATAGCCAAAGCACGCAGCGAGCAGCGCAGTACCCAACAGCAAGTGCAGTTGTTGGAGGCCCAGATCAAGCAGCGCCAGGAGCTGATCAGCACCATGAACAGTGAGGTGTTCCGGATGGACCAGGAGGTTCAGGATACCCGTGATAGCATCCGGCGGCTGGAGGGAGATCTGGAGAAACTGAAGGATGAATATGCACGGATGGTCCAGTTCGCCTATATGAACCGAAGTGCTTACGATCGGCTCAGCTACATTTTCGCGGCGGAGAGCTTTGCCCAGGCCTTCCGGCGATCGCGCTACCTGGAACAGTTGGCACAACATCGCAGCCAGCAAGCGGAGCTGATCCAAGGGACCCGGAACGCCCTTGCCCGGAAAGTGGATGCCTTGCAGGCCACGCGCCAGGAAAAATCGGTCTTGCTGGACCGGCAGTTGGGGGAGGCCCGGAAGCTGACCGAGGATAAGAAAGGGCAGCAACTGGCCTTGGAGGACTTGCGAAAGGAGGAAGGACGATTGAAGAAGGCCTTGGCGAAACAGGAGAAGCAACGCAGGGAATTGGCAGCGGCCATTCGCAAGGCCATTGAGTCGGAGATCGCCAAGAGCCGGGCGGCGGCCGCCAAGAAGGCGCCGGCGGGAACACCGTCCGGCAAGGTTGAGTTCACGCTGACCCCGGAGGCCAAGGAACTGAACGCCGATTTCGAAAAGAACCGGGGCAAGCTGCCCTGGCCGGTGGAAAAGGGCACCATCACCAGCGTGTTCGGCAAGCAGGCCCATCCGGTACTGCGGGGCATCCAGATCGAGAACAACGGCTTGGACATCGGTTGCCTGCCGGGGGCTCCGGTGCGGGCCATCTTCCGCGGCGAGGTGAGCAGTGTGATCGTGATCCCCGGTGCCGGGAAGGCCGTGATGCTGAGCCACGGGGCGTACCGGACGGTATACAGCAATCTCCGCGAGGTGGCCGTGAACAAGGGGGACCGGGTGGACACCAAGCAAGTGGTGGGCACGGTGATGACCGAGGATGGTGCCAGCACGGCCCATATCGAGATCTGGAAGATCGGCAGCGACGGGCAGCTCCAGAAAGTGGACCCGGCGGCCTGGATCCTGCAATGACGCGCCGGTGGCCTCCGAGCACTACATTTGTCCGATCGGACGGGCCGCTCACTGTCGACCCTCCGCTCAATCATGGGAAAATTAGGTCCAACGGAGATCATCCTCATCGTAGCGCTGATCCTGCTACTGTTCGGGGGCAAAAAGATCCCTGAACTGATGCGTGGTCTGGGCAAGGGCATGAAGGAATTCAAGGATGCCCAGAAGGAGGATCGGAACCCCCCCTCCGATAATCCTTGACCGCGCGTTCCCTGGCGCGATGAACATGCCGCGAACCTTTCACGAGGCCAAGGCCGCATTGGCCTCCGGGAAGACCACGGTGGTGGACATGACCCGTGCCGCGCTCGCTGAAGCGCGTGCAAGGGCCGACCTGAACATTTTTCCGGAACTCTTCGAGGAAAGTGCCTTGGCGAAGGCCTCGGAGGTGGATGCCAAGATCGCCGAAGGCACCGCAGGGGCCTTGGCCGGGGCCATCATCAGCATCAAGGACAACTTGTGCTATGCCGGTCATCGGGTATCGACTTCATCGCGCATGCTGGAGGGCTATGTGAGTCCCTACAGCGCCACGGTGGTGGAGCGGGTGATCGCCGCCGATGCGGTGATCATCGGGCGCACCAACTGCGACGAGTTCGCCATGGGCAGCAGCAATGAGACCAGTGTGTTCGGCCCCGTGGGCAACCCGCTGGATCCCGCCCGGGTGCCCGGCGGAAGCAGTGGTGGCGCTGCGGCATCGGTGGCGGCGGGCATCTGCCATATCGCCTTGGCCAGCGATACGGGAGGCTCCATTCGCCAACCGGCATCCTTCTGCGGAGTAGTTGGTTTCAAGCCCACGTACGGCCGGGTGAGCCGCCACGGATTGATCGCTTTTGCCAGTTCGTTCGACCAGATCGGCCCCTTGGCGCACGATAGCCGGGACATCGACAGCGTGTACCGCGTGATCGCGGGCCCGGACGAGCGCGACAACACCAGCAGCCACAAACCCTTCCCAACGAGCGCGCCGGAGACCGGCAAACTGTCCATCGGCTACTACCACCAGTGCTTGGAGCATCCGGGCATGGACCCGGAGATCAAGGCCCATGTGGAAGGTTGGATCGAACGGCTCCGGAGCGAAGGGCATATCGTGGAGCCGGTGGAGCTTTCCATGGCGGATCTCTTCGTCCCTACCTATTACATCCTGTCCACGGCCGAGGCCAGCAGCAACCTGGCCCGCTTCGATGGCATCCGCTACGGTCACCGGACAAAGGATGCCAAAGGGGTGGAGGAGACATACCGGCGGAGCCGCACGGAAGGCTTCGGTCCCGAAGTACAGCGCCGGATCCTGCTGGGAACGTTCGTGCTGAGCGCAGGCTTCTATGATGCCTATTATGCCCAGGGCATGCGGGTGCGACGGATCATCAGGGACAACACGCTGCAAGCCCTTTCCCGGTGCGATGTGCTGCTTACGCCCACCTGCCCCTCCACGGCCTTCGCCAAGGGCCAGATCAGTGATCCGGTATCCATGTACTTGCAGGACATCTTCACGGTGCAGGCGAACTTGGCCGGGGTTCCGGCCATTTCACTTCCCACCGGCACCCATGGCAACGGGCTGCCCTTCGGCATCCAGCTAATGGCCAAGCCATTCCACGACGAGCGGTTGTTGGCATACGCGCGGGAGGTATTCTCCACCTAGCGTGTTCAGTCGTACCTTCAGGCCCCGGTACACGTTAACGATCGATCGTTGGTGTCAAGGAGCAACATCCCCGCCGATGCGGCGTATGAAACAGGATATTCGTCCCCTCCCATGAACATCCGTCATCTGCTCACTGCGCTTCTTCTGGTGCCCGGCGGCCTCGCCGCGCAGGATTCCATCCCGTCCAATGACCCTGTGCTGGAACGGATCAATGACCTCAGCCGACTGCCGTGGTTGCTACATGATCCCTTTACCACCAATGTGGAGGAGTTGAACACGCACAACTTCGCCCCGGGTGTGGTACCCACATGGCCGGATGAGGTGTACAAGGAACGCCTGCTCGAATTGGATGAGCTCAGCCCGTTCAAGCTCACCTACAACGGTCCGGTGCGCTCCTACATTGATATGTATGCCCAGCGCAAGCAGGAGCAGACCTCCCGCATGCTCGGCCTGGCCCAGTTGTACTTTCCCATCTTCGAGCAGGCCTTGGACCGGTACGGCCTGCCGCAGGAGCTGAAATACCTGGCGGTGGTGGAGAGCGCGTTGTATCCTGGCGCGCGTTCGCGTGCGGCCGCGGTTGGCCTGTGGCAGTTCATCATCGGCACCGGCAAGCTGTATGGTCTTCGGGTGGACAGCTATGTGGACGAACGTTGCGACATTTACAAGAGCACCGATGCCGCGTGCCGCTACCTGCGCGACCTGCACAAGATCTTCGGGGATTGGGAGCTGGCGCTTGCTGCGTACAACTGCGGGCCGGGTAATGTGAACAAGGCCGTACGTCGCGCTGGGGGCACGTTGGATTACTGGAAGATATACGACTACCTGCCGCGCGAGACGCGTGGTTATGTGCCGGCCTTCATTGCTGCGAACTACATATTCAACCACGCTGCGGACCATAACATCTATCCCACGATACCGAACTATTGCGCGTATGAAGTGGACACTATCCAGGTGCGCTACCCCTTGGAACTGGACAAGCTCTCCGCCATCCTGGGCGCCAATCCGCAGGAGCTGCGCGACCTGAACCCGATGTTCAAGGAAGGCGTGATCCCGCAGATGAAGTGGCCTACCACGGTATACATCCCCGAGAGCATGGTGGCCGGTTTCATCCAGCACGAGGACACGATCTCGCGCTCCTACCAGCCGGACGTAAGCACCCCCGCCCCCGGCAATGCCGTGGCACAGGCGAAAAGCGGCAGCACGAAGACATACACCCACGTGGTGCGTAGTGGGGAAAGCTTGGGGTTGATCGCCCAGCGGAACCGGGTGAGCCTG
This sequence comes from Flavobacteriales bacterium, assembly GCA_019912395.1. Taxonomy (GTDB): domain Bacteria; phylum Bacteroidota; class Bacteroidia; order Flavobacteriales_F; family PHOS-HE28; genus PHOS-HE28. The sequence continues at coordinate 211,165 of JAIOIH010000042.1, forward strand.
CACGACCTTCGCCGATGGAACCACATCAAGGGCGATCGGATCCATGCCGGGCAGCGCTTGGTATTGCACCGGGAGGAGGCGGAGCCCGCACCGGCGACCACGGCAGCCGCACCCGAAGAAGCCAAGACCGACCCGGTGAGCTCGGGTAAGGAGGAATACATCTACCACACGATCCAGCCGGGAGATACCCTGTGGGAGATCGCGAAGAGCTATCCCGGAGTCAGTGTGGATGACCTGAAGCGACTGAACGGGAACATGAACATCCGGCACCTTACCGTGGGCAAGAAGATCAAGGTAGGCGTGGAAAAAGGCTGACCGGGAGGGGCGTACCGCCTTCCGGACTTTTCAACGATCCGGTCCCTATTGTTGATGTTTTGATCGCCTCGAAGCGATCGGCTTCCACTACTTTCGGTGCAAACGATGCACCATGGGCTTGGCGAACATCCGTGATTTCATGCATGCACATTGTCGTTTCCGCCTCCGGAGCGGAAGGGAGGTGTTCGGTGTGGTATGGGAAGCGGGATCCACTACGGATCGTCGGCTGCACTTTGCCTCCATCGGGGAATATGAGCGTTCACAGCGCGACCCCCGGCAACCCATCGAGGCGATACCCATGCTACCCGAGGAGATCCTGCTCGCGGAGCGCTTGGCCGGTTAGTTCATCCCCTGATCTGTCCATTCCCCTCGGTACGCTGTACCGTGGCACGGTGCAGTAGAAAGGCATAAACGCGCGCCACCTCGTTCAATCGTTCGAAACGACCGGTCGCTCCGCCATGGCCGGCATCCATGTTGGTCCATAGCAGGATGGGCCTTGGACCCTTTTGGTGTTCCCGCAGCCTCGAGACCCATTTGGCGGGTTCCCAGTATTGTACTTGGCTATCGTGGAAGCCGGTGGTGGCGAGCAGCGCCGGATAGTGGGCATCTTGCACATTATCGTACGGCGAATACTGGAGGATGCGCTTGAAGGACCCGGCTTCCCGCGGATCACCCCATTCGTCGTACTCACCCGTTGTTAGGGGCAGTGTGGGATCCAACATCGTATTGATCACGTCCACGAAGGGCACCTCGGCCACCACGCCGTCCCAGAGGTCCGGCCGCATGTTCATCACCGCGCCCACGAGCAGGCCACCGGCGCTGCCGCCCATGCAGTAGAGTCTTTTTGGGTCGGCATGGCCATCGGACACCATTTGTTCGGCGCAGGCGATGAAGTCGGTGAAGGTGTTCATCTTGTGTTCCATGCGTCCGTTTTCATACCACGCACGTCCCAGCTCCTCGCCGCCCCGGACATGGGCGATTCCGATAACGAACCCACGGTCCAGCAGGCTGAGCCGGGCACTACTGAACACCGGCTCCACATTGATGCCGTAAGCCCCATAGCCGTACAGCAGGAACGGCGCATGGCCGTCCATGGCCAGATCATGGCGGCGGACCAAGCTGATCGGAACGCTTACACCGTCCTTGGCCGTGGCCCATACGCGCTCGCTGATGTAGAGCGACGCGTCGAAGCCCCCGAGCACTTCCTGTTGCTTCAATAGGCGGTTCCAGCCGGTCACCATATCGTGCTCATACACGCTGGTTGGCGTGGTGAGGGAGGTATATCCATAGCGGAACTTGGTGGTATCCCACTCGGCGTTGGTACCGCCGAAGGCCACGTACGCGGGGTCATGGAAGTCGATCTCATGCTCTTCCCCGGTGCCGATGCTCCGGATGCGCAAATGGACCAGGCTGTTGATCCGTTCGGTGAGCACGAGGTGATCGCGGAACACCTCCACATCCTCCAGCAACACCTCCTTTCGATGAGGGACCACCTCTGTCCATGCATCCTTCTCAGTACGGTCCTCCGGACATTCCATCAAGCGGAAGTTCCGGGCCTTCCAGTTGGTGAGGATGTAGAATTTACCCGGATTGCGCGCGTCATCAACGTTCGGCACGTGCATGATGCTCATCTCATGCCGGCGTCCACGGGGAAAGAGCGGCTTGAATTCACCCAGGGGGTCATCCGTCCGCAGCAAACGGTGTTCGCTGGACAAGGTGCTCTCGGTGGAGATGATCACATACCGGTCCGAGCGACTGCGGAAGACCTCGCAACTGAAGGCGCGGTTCTTCTCGTAGAACACTTCCACGTCCGTGGCCGGGTCCGTGCCCATGATGTGGCGGAACACCCGCGCATTGCGCAGGCTGCGGTCCTTTCGGACATAGAAGAAGGTGCCGTCATCAGCGAAGGCCCCTCCATCGCCGGCATGGGTGATCAGATCGGGAAGGTCCGTGCCGGAGGAAAGGTCGCGGAAGCGGATCTCATACCTGCGCCGGCCCACCGTGTCCATGCTGTACGCCATCAGTTTGTTCCCCGGGGCGATCTCGAAATCGGCCAGGTCGAAATAATCATGCGCGGCAGCCATGGCGTTCTCATCCAGGAAGTCCGTGAACTCCGCCGGGACGCGGTCCTTATCCGGCAGCACCGGGGCACGCATGTGAACGGGGTATTCCGCGCCTTCCTCGAAGCGGTATCGGTACCAATATCCGTTCTCGCGATAGGGCACGCTCAGGTCGCTTTCCTTCACCCTTCCCTTCATTTCATCGAAGAGGGTATTGCGCAGGTCGGCCACGGGGGCCAGCATACTTTCGGTGTAGGCGTTCTCTGCTTCCAGATAGGCGATCACCTTGCGGGTATGTTCGTCCGGCACCTTCGCCATGCGCTGTTTCTCGCTCAGCCGCATCCAGGCGAATTCATCGGTGCGCTCAAGGCCGTGAAGCGAGGACCGATGGGGTTGCTTGGCGGCCTGCGGGGGAGGAGGAAGGGAGGAGGTTTTCATGGAGCGTGGGCGTGCTGGAAGGAGCACGTTCCGAGGCAGGCGAAAATAGGGACCGGTGAAAGGATGGCCTTAGAGGAGCATGGCGTGCAGTACGCCGGGAGAGCGCAATTGGCCGAATCCTTCCACGTGCAGCCTGTAGTATGTGATCAGCTCATCGAGAAGTCGCTTCCGGACTTCGGAGGACAAGGATGCCTGCGTTCCGGTCCTTTCCGCATTGAGCAGGTTGGAGAAGGCTGCGGAACTGGTGATGTCCATGCAGTGGGCATGTTCGGGCTCACCGTGAAAGAACCGGCCTTCGCGCAGGTCGAACCGATCCTCGCCCGGGAGGGCCGGCTCCGGAAGAAAGCCCAAGTGCCCGGCCAAACGGACCAGCAGCAAAAGTGGTATTTGGCCCAGGTCCTTACCCGTATCGATGGCCTCAAGTGTCTCCAGCACAAAGTTGAAAAGCGCGGGATCCGGTGATTCTTCGCGCAAGGTCCGATAGAAGACCTCTTGGGCAAAAAGGAGCAACAGCCCGCGGACCGGATCGGTCGGGATCCCCACATAGGGCGCGTCAACACGGATCTCGCGTACGGTGTGCATGTCGCGCTCCCGGCTTTCCGTCACCACAAGTTCCAATCGGTCCAATGGTTGCAGGTGTGCAGGCTTGACCCCTCCGCGATTCCCTGTACGGACCAGGTAGGCCCGTGCGCCGAACGCTCCGGTGTAGGCCTTGAGGATCACGGAATGGTCACTGTGCCTGAACGTACGGAGCACGACGGCCCGGGTGGTGTGTAGCATCTGGCATGCACTTGGGCGGACCTATCTCACAACAGCCACCTTGGTGTTGCATTTGCTCGCACCCTCGGGGTCCATGGCCAAGACCAGGTATACTCCGGTGCTGACCCGCTCGCCGTTCATGTCGGTAGCCGGCCAGATGGCCTGCCCTCCCAGGGAGGTGGTGCGATAGACCAGATTGCCTGCCACATCTGTGATGCGCACATCGCTTCCGCGCACCAGACCCGTGATGGCCACCGGGCCAGTGTAGGTCTCCCGTACCGGGTTGGGGAACACCGTGGCACATTCGGCCTCCTTGCTTCCCTCGGTGGCATCGCCCCGGAAGCTCACGATCCCCAGATCGGTTCCGATGAACACCTCGCCCGTGGTGCCGTCTATCGCCAAACAGATGATATTGTTGCTGGGCAAGGGACTATTGTCGGCAGTATAGTGGGCGATCTGCTCGGTGCCGTCGGCCGATACCAGGAAAAGACCGCTGGTCTGCGTGGCCAACCACTTCCTGTTGGCCCCGTCCACGGCGATCGCGCTCACGGACTCGGTCTCCAACAAGATCTGGACGTTGCCGTCCTGTTCGATCAGGATCTGCTGGGCATCGAAATTGCTGTTGGAGAACACCGCGTCCGGGTTGTAGAAAACGGCCACCCCCTTGCCTGTGCCCACCCATATCTGTTGGTCGTGGTCCTCCGCCACGCAGAACACGTCCATGGACGGCAGTTTACCCTGGCCCTCGAAGGTGTTGAGCGCTTTGGCCTGATCGTCCCCGGGATCCGAGGGCGTACCGTTATCGGAGAAGACCAGCAAGCCGGAACTACGGGGCCTGACGATCCATTTGTACCCGTTGGTGCCCACGATGATATCGGAGAGCAGGGTGTTGTTGGCCAAAGCGGTGTTGGCCGAGAACGAATACCAGTTCCCGTTCTTTAATCTAACGCTGATGGGCGCATTGCAGTGGCTGTTGGTAACCCACAGGTTTCCTTTTTCATCATAGGCCAAACCACCCACCAGAGTGGGAACGGAATTGGAGCCGCTGTTCTGGAATCGTTGCAACGAACTGTTGTCGGCACCATAAAATCCGGTACCACGGCCATTGCGCATCTCCAGCAGACCATCATCCCAGCTGCCCACGAAGACGTGGTTCCCGTCCTGGGGGTCGACCTGAACGGGCATTACGTCGTTCAATGCATCGGCAAAGTCATTGCTGCCCGAGGCGAATAGTGGATCATTGGCCATATTTGCCGTTTCCCAGCGGCCATCCACCAGGTAGTGTACCCCATCCTTCCGGAATTCATCGCCCCAATTCCCCGATGGTCCACCCGTGGTGACGTACAAGGAACCCTTGGCGGAGGACATTCGGTAGACACTATTGTTGTCGGGCCCGTTAGGCGATGAGCTGGAAAAATCGTTCCACCCCGAGTATTTCACTAGTCCATGGCCGTCAGTAGCTACCCAGATGCCACCTTGATCTCGATGAATGGCATCTCGTGGTCTCAGGTCCTCCCCCCCGATGTTCTCAGTATAGAAGACCAGCGTCATGCTGGAATCAAACTCGCGCGCCAAATTCCGTCCGGTAACGGTGAGCAACGTGCCATCGTTGGATACGCTTACCCTTCGGTTGAAATCACCTACGGCTGCGGTCATCACCTGCCAGCTGGAATCAAAATAGTAAATCGTGTCCAGCTCCGATTGTTCCACATCACTGACACGGCGGTTCACGACCAAGTGGCCATTGAAGGAGAGAATGGCGGAAAAGGCACCAGTAGCCCCTGGCACGTCCAAACGCTGGTGCCAGTTGGTGTATGCTGCCAAGTTCGTTTCCCCCTCCCATGCCGAATACAATCCGGTCTGGGTGGCGGCATAGATCGAGTCATCGTGGAAAACGATGGCGTTCACCTGCAATTGTGCCGCGTCCGGGCCGATCCGCCAAGTGTCCTTCACCTCCATCCGTACCAGGTCCACCACCACGATGCCGAAGCCGCAGCCGAGATAGGCCAGGTCGTTCCGGGTGGTGATGCAATAGATCCCCTTATCGCCAACGATGGGACTCCGCTTGATGTCGGGCAAATTGATGGTGCTGCCGGTGCGGATCACATCCACGTTGCCGTTCTTGTAGCCCACCACAAGGGCATTGCGTGAGTTGTTCCACCCCAGGGCTTGGATGTTCACGTCGCTCAATGCGTTCACCTTGGTATAGCGCTCGGTTTCCCCGGATTGCTCGTTGTATTTGAAGATCGCGGTGGTGGTTGCACAATAGATATCGGCATTCCCCTGCACCACGGCAATGGTCTTCCGGTACTGGAAGTGGTCGCGCCATTGGCCGATGGCGGGCTGGGCGGAAAGTCCTCCCGCCCACAAGAGCATGCCCATGGTGAAGGTCAAGGTGGGAAATGGTCGCATGGGGTTCGGTACTACGGGGTTCACAACGCGGAAGCAGGGCGATCGGTATGGCAAGGGAACGGGCGGACCCAAAGCAGGGCGCCCCGAACGTTCGGGGCGCCTGGGCGGAGGTCGCGTGCGGATTCGAACCGCAGTAGCAGCTTTTGCAGAGCTGTGCCTAACCACTCGGCCACGCGACCACTTGTATTTCGCCTGAAAACGACCGACAAGACCGTTCGCAGGGCCGCGAAGATAACGGGTTCGGGCTTATCCCTCCACGGTATACACCACCCGGTCCACCGCTCCGGCGATCGGGGGGTGTTCCTTTTCCAGCCGGACCCGCCACAAAAAACCGAGCGGCCACTCCTTTTTCAGGCTTTCCAGGATCCGCGCCGCCACGTGCTCGATCAATTGGGAACGCTCTGCCATCTGCTCCACCACGATCGCCGTTACACGACTGTAATCGATGGTGTCCGTCAGCTTGTCGGTGCGTTCGGCACGTGCCATATCGCCCTCCACGGCAACGTCAACCCGGTAGTGCCCGCCGATGCGCCCTTCCTCGCTCAGGCAGCCGTGGTAGGCATACACCTTGATCCCCTTTACTTCGATCACCCCCATGCCATGCAACGCTCAAGTCCGGCCCGTAGGCGCAGTACCACTTCCTCCTTGCCCAGCAAAGCACTCACGTCGAACATGCCCGGTCCCTGCATGCGCCCGGCGACGAAGAGCCGGTAGAGCGGCATGACCTGCCCGATCTTCATGCCGTGCTCCTTCAGCATGGCGTTGAAGGCTTCTTCAAGCGCTGGTGGCCGTAGGGACGGCAGCTCATTGATCTTCGATATGAAGGTGCCCAACGCATCAGCGGCCTCGGGCTTCCATCGCTTTTTCAGCTCCGCCAATGCCTCTTCGTTGCCTTCCAGCGGTGAGCCCGTGGTGAAAAGCCAGGCTCCTTCCAGCATGTCGTCCGGGAAGGTGGCGCGTTCCTTCAGCACCACCACGGCCGCCGTCGCCTTTTCCACGGTTGTGGTGATGCCCATGCCTTCAAGGTCCGTGTGCAACTGCTTGCCGAGTTCCGCGTCGGGCCGCATCCGGAGGTATTGCTGGTTGAACCACTTGGTCTTCTCCGGGTCGAATTTCGCACCGCCCTTGTGGACGCGCTCCAGGTCGAAGAGCGCGATGAGCTCGTCCATGGACATGATCTCCTGGTCCGTGCCGGGGTTCCAGCCCAGCAGGGCGAGCATGTTCACGAAGGCCTCCGGATAATAGCCCCGCTCCCGATACCCGCTGCTGCGTTCCCCGCTTGCGGGGTCCTGCCAATCCAGCGGGAACACGGGGAAGCCGAGCCGGTCCCCGTCGCGCTTGCTCAACTTGCCGTTGCCGTCCGGCTTCAGGATCAATGGAAGATGCGCGAATGCCGGGCGCTCCCATCCGAACGCCTCGTACAGCAACACGTGGAGCGGTGCGCTCGGCAACCACTCCTCGCCGCGGATCACGTGGGTGATGCGCATCAGGTGGTCGTCCACGATGTTGGCCAAGTGGTAGGTGGGCATCCCGTCGCTTTTGTACAGGACCTTGTCGTCGATATTGCTGCTGTGTACGGTGACCCATCCGCGGACCACGTCCTCGAAACGCACTTCCGCATTGCGCGGGACCTTCAGGCGCACCACGTGTTCATCGCCTCGGGCCAGCCGTTCCTGCGTCTCAGTGGCGCTCAGGGTGAGGCTGTTCTTCATGTGCTCACGCGTAACGGCGTTGTATGCGGGCGCAGCGACACCCGCAGCCTTCAAGCGTTCGCGCATGGCATCGAGTTCCGCCGAAGTGTCGAAGGCGTAATAGGCCTTGTCGTTCTTCACCAGCTCTTCGGCGTACTCCCGGTAGAGATGCTTGCGATCACTTTGGCGATAGGGGCCATTGGGGCCGCCGTTCCACGGGCCCTCATCGGGTTCCATGCCGCACCAGGTCAGGGCTTCGCGGATGTAGTCCTCCGCGCCGGGGACGAAACGGGCCTGGTCCGTGTCCTCAATGCGCACCAGGAACGTTCCGCCATGCTTGCGGGCGAAGAGATAATTGTACAGGGCGGTGCGAACACCTCCCATGTGCAGGGGCCCCGTGGGGCTTGGGGCAAAGCGGACTCTTACGGACATGCTACATGGGCCGGTCGATGCGTCGAGCAGGGAAGCGTTCCTACGACCTCAATGCGGGAGACGCGAAAATAACGGGTTCCGATCAGTGTGATCACACCTCAACGCCCTTCTCCACGATGCGCTTCCACTCGGGGTGCTTGCGCAGATGGGCGGTAACAAAGGAGCACATGGGAACCAGCTTCAGGTTGTTCTCCTCGATGAAGGTGAAGACGCGTTCCACGATCTCCGCCCCGACACCCTTTCCCGCGAGGGACTTGGGCACTTTGGCGTGGGTGAGGAACATCTTGGTCCCGTTCAGTTCATACTCCACCTTGGCCATCCGACCGTCCACCTCCATCTCGAATTGGCGTGAACTGGTGTCGTTGACCATGGGAATGCGGCTTAGATCGCTCATGTCGGTGATGTCTGTAATCCTTGATAACGGACGCCGTCCGTTGGAGATTTGGCGTGCAAAGGTACGAAGATGCCGAGAGGTGTGGTTCTTTGCTGAAGGCAGTCTGTGCCAGAGGCTGTCATCGAAGCGGGGGTGACGATCAGGGTATTCGTTCAGCAAGCGACAGCAAACGGCTATGAACGACTACAAACGCAAGATCAACCGAATATGGGGAAAACACCGGTGAATGTTTGCAGCGGAGTTCAACATCGAACGCTCATTCAACTACTGCAAACACACAAACCCCAATACCATGAGAACGCTGAACAACACTGTACGCCTGATCGGAAATCTCGGCTTCAACCCGGAAGTGCGCGGGATCGGCAAGGACCGCAAAGTGGCCCGGATGAGCGTGGCCACGAACGAAAGCTACCTCAACGCAGCCGGAGAGCGCATCACCAACACCCAATGGCACACCGTGGTGGCATGGGGGCGCATCGCGGAACAGGTGGAGCGGAAGCTGACCAAGGGCACACCCGTCATGCTGGAAGGGCGCTTGGTCCACCGGAGCTATGATGGAAAGGATGGCGTGAAGCGGCACGTGACGGAGATCGTCCTGAGCGATCTGAAGGTGATCACCTACGCCAAGCGTGACGAACAAGAGGCGAAGGTTGCGGCCTGAACGCATATTGCCTTGGATGCCGGGGGTGCGGATATGCCGCGCCCCCGCTTGCATTTACAAAGGGCATTTGGCGAAGCGCGATCCACGGGCCTTGTACCCATGCCATCATTCGGGACGACGGCGTTGATCTTTTCTTGAAGATATCCGCCCTTGATCCAAGAAAAGAGCAGCGGGCATCAGTATCGGCTCAGTAACTTCGGCCTTCATCAACACCGTCCCCCATGCCCACGACCACCTTGAAGTATAGGACCGTCAACTACATCGCCGGAAAGCCCGGGGCCAATGGCCAGAAGCAATTGGAGGTGCGTTCGCCCCTGGACGGGAGCATCATCAGCAGCGTACCGTTGAGCACCGCCAAGGACCTTGATGGCGCCGTGAAGGCCGCCGAGGCTGCATTCCCTGCATGGAGCGCGATGCCGATCAAGGAGCGCTCACAGATCTTTTTCAAGTACCGCGAATTGTTGCTGAAGAACCGCGAGGAGCTGGCACGTCTGGTGCATGAGGAGAACGGCAAGACGATGGACGAGAGCTATGCCGAGGTGGACAAGAGCGCGGAGCTCACCGAGTTCGCGTGCAGCCTGCCGCAGCTCATTCAAGGGGAGTTGCTTGAGGTGAGCAAAGGTGTGGAGTGCCGCATCGAGCGGAAACCGCTCGGCGTGGTGGCGAGCATCGCGCCGTTCAACTTCCCGAACATGGTGCCGCATTGGACCATCCCCAACGCATTGATGCTGGGCAACACGATGATTCTGAAGCCGAGCGAACTGGTACCGATCAGCGCGGTGCGCATTGCGGAGCTGCTGAAGGAAGCAGGTCTGCCCGATGGCGTCTTCAATGTGGTCAATGGCGATCGCGAGATCGTGGAGGCCATTTGCGATCACCCCGGCATCAAGGCCGTGAGCTTCGTTGGCAGCACCAAGGTGGCCAAGATCGTGTACGTGCGTGCTTCCGCTTCGCTGAAGCGTGCGGTCTGCCTGGGTGGCGCGAAGAACCACTTGATCGTGCTACCGGACGCGCACCTTGAAATGACCGCCAGCAACGTGGTGGCCAGCATGAGCGGCTGTGCGGGCCAGCGGTGCATGGCGGCCGCACAGATGGTGGGTGTTGGCGGAATCGACCACATCATCGATCGAATGCTTGTGGAAGCGAAGAAGCTCATCCCCGGCGAGAATCTCGGACCGGTGATCAGCAAGGCTGCGTACGAACGCATCACCGGTTATATCGAGGAAGCCGAGAAGGCCGGTGCGAAGATCCTGCTCGATGGCCGCAACCCTACGGTTGAGGGCGGTGCGAAGGACGGCTACTACCTCGGCCCTACGATCATCGACCACGTGACGCTCGACATGCGCATCGCGAAGGAGGAGGTCTTCGGCCCGGTGATCAGCATTGTCCGCGCAAAGGACCTCGATGCTGCAATCGACATCGAGAATGCGAACCCGTACGGCAACGCGGCCGCGGTCTTCACCCAAAGCGGCGGACAAGCGCGGCAAGTGATGGAGCGCGCGAGTGCCGGCATGATCGGCGTGAACATCGGTGTGCCCGTGCCCCGCGAGCCCTTCAGCTTCGGCGGCTGGAACGACAGCAAGTTCGGCACCTGCGACATCACCGGAAAGAGTTCAATTGAGTTCTGGACACAGTTGAAGAAGACCACGACGAAGTGGAACCCGGAAGGGAAAGTGAATTGGATGTCGTGATTGGAACGCAGATGACGCAGATGGTTATGATCTGCGCGGATCTGAAGTTTGGATCTATCTGCGTTCATCTGCCTGACCCGCGTCATCAGCGTTCTATCTTCGACTTACGAAAACAAAATGAGCACTCAAACCCAAACCAACCCCGCCGAGATCCTCAAGGAGAACCTCGAGCACACTATCTTCAGCTGGAACAAGCAAGGCGGCCTCAACCCGCTCAATATCGAGAGCGCCAAGGGCATCTACCTGCATACCCGCGACGGCAAGAAGATCATCGACTTCAGCTCACAGCTGATGAACGTGAACATCGGCCACGGGCACCCGAAAGTGGCCGAAGCCGTAGCCAAGCAGATGGCCGAAGTGAGCTACGTGTACCCCGGTATGATCACTGAGGCGCGGGGTAGGCTGGGCAAGACGCTTAGTGAGATTACACCTGGCACGCTCAACCGTACCTTCTTCACCAACGGCGGAGCCGATGCGATCGAGAATGCGATCAAGCTGGCCCGACTTTATACCGGCAGGCATAAGATCATCACGCTCTACCGCAGCTACCACGGCGCTACATATGGCGCGCTTTCCGCAGGCGGCGATCCGCGTGGCTTGCCTTACGACAGCCAGGGAGCGCCCAACTTCATCCATGTGGAGAACCCGTACTTCTACCGCTGTCCGTGGAACAGCAAAACGCCGGAAGAATGCACCGAGCGCGCGTTGGCGAACATGGAGCGGGTGGTGAAATTCGAAGGACCGGAACACGTTGCGGCGATCCTGATGGAAGGCGAAAGCGGCTCCAGCGGTTGCATCAAATATCCTCCCGGATACTGGAAAGGCGTGAAGGCCATCGCGGACAAGTACGGCATCCTCACCATCTGTGATGAAGTGATGAGCGGCTTCGGGCGCACCGGCAAATGGTTCGGCATCGACCATCACGGTGTGGTACCTGACATCCTCTGTATGGCGAAGGGCCTTACGGCCGGCTACATCCCGCTTGGCGGCATCATCGTACGCGAGGAGATCATCAAGCACTTCGAGGACAAGCCGCTGCCTATCGGACTGACGTACAGCGCCCACGCAGTGGCCTGCGCTGCTGCCAATGCGGTGATCGACGTCTACAGGGACGAGAACTTGATCGACAACGCTGCGCGCATGGGCAAGTATGTGGAGAAGCGCGTGGCTGAGCTAACGCAGAAACACCCGAGCATCGGCGACTTCCGCAACACGGGACTGTTGGGCTGCATTGAACTGGTGAAGAACCGCAAGACCAAGGAGCCGATGGCCCCATGGAACGCAGGGCCCAACGACATGGCCGTGATGAGCAAAGTGGCCGCCAAGGTGGCGGAGCTGGGCATGTTCACCTTCGTGCGCTGGAACTGGATCTTCATCGCACCGCCATTGATCATTGACGAGGCCGGGATCGATGAGGGGATGGAGATCATCTCCAAGGCGATCGCGGTGGCGGACGAGGGGTGTGTTTAGGGCGCACACTTCTGAATATGAAGGATATTGAGAAGCACGGTGGGCTGTGGGTTGGAGGCACCCCAGACGAGTTGGTCTTTGAGCAATTTGAACCGGCGCTTGACTTGATCCTTGCTGTTTGGCGCACTCGAACCGGACTCTACCTCGCCTCGATTTTTGAGAAATCATACGACTATAGAATGACCATTCCGACTTTGAGTGAACGCCGTCCATCAGGCTGGTTCGCAAATGAAGAAGAAGCACGTAAGTACCTGAAGGAACGAATCGAGGAGAATTTTTCCGGTGACAAACTCGTGTGAATTGATTCGGACTTGACCCCTCTCTTCGCTTCAGATCGCACTCGTAGTTGCTTGTCCTCGCCTCCCTTATCTTGACCAAAGTCCGATCGACGGAAAGCGCGTCAACGTTGCTAGGCCATGAGCAAGGGAGAACTACTGATCTACTAGACCAAGGACGGCTTCACGCAAGTATGTGTGAAACGGGAGGATGAGACTATTGGGTTGAATCAGAACCAGATGGCCGAGCCGTTCCAAACTCACTGCGCTGATCACGGCCAAGGCACGCGCCAAAAGATCGGGATGGGAAGTGATCGATGAGTTCCTCTTCGACGACAAGAACTACTTCACCTTTGCATTTGATATGGGTCGTTCCGTTTTGAAGTGATCGAGCGAAGAGGTGCCATCGTCAGGGACGACACTCTAGCGCATTACATTGGACTGGATGCCCGACCCTTCGAAATGTCCGAGCCCACTTACGGTGAACACTACCACAGTCCCCTGATGAACCCCAAGCTCAGTGTATTGCTAACGGGTGCTGCAGGATCAGTAGGCATAGAAGTACTGCGACAACTGCATCTATCCGGGAAGTATCGTGTCACTGCTTTTGAGATCCGAACACGTGATGCTGTCAGGGCGCTTTGGCCCTTTCGGAATGAGGTGGAGGTCATCCATGGCGATATCACCAATGCGCAGGATATAGAGTCCGCCTGCAAGGAAAAGGATGTCGTGATCCACCTGGCCGCGCTCATTCCACCGGCAGCGGACGAGAAGCCGGAACTCGCCTATCAGGTGAACGTCGGAGGCACTGAGAATTTGATCCGGGCCTTGGAGGAACATTCGCCGAAGGCCTTTCTCCTATACAGCTCATCCGTCTCCATCTATGGCGACCGAGTGGCCGAGCCCAACATCCGGGTAAGCGATCCGGCCAAGCCCAGCGCGAGGGATGAGTATGCGTTGACCAAGATCGCTGCCGAGGAACTGATCCAGAAGAGCAAGCTCAGCTGGAGCATTTTCAGGCTCGGAGCGGTAATGGGTCGGCACAAGATCACCAAGCTGATGTTCCATCAACCCCTGAACACCTCCTTTGAGCTTGTGACGCGGGAGGACACCGCTCGGGCTTTCGTCAATGCCATTGAAAAGCGGGATCAGCTTTCCGGCAGGATCTTCAACTTGGGGGGAGGCGAAAAGTGCCGATCCAGCTATGAGGAGTTCTTGGAACGATCGTTCGAGATAGCGGGACTGGGGAAGCTCGACTTCGCTCCAAAGAGCTTTGCGGAGAAGAACTTTCATTGCGCCTACTATGCGGACGGTGATGAGCTGGAGAACATCCTTCACTTCAGGCGGGACACGCTGGATAGCTATTTCCAGAGAGAGCGGGAGAAGACCTCGGCTGCTCGCAAAGTGATCACCTCAATTCTCAGGAAGCCGATCAAGTACTTCATGCAAAGGAGCTCTGAACCCTTACGGGCATTCAGGACCAAGGATGTGAAGGAGAGCCAGCATTACTTCCACACCTAGTGGATCCTGTGATACGCTTGAACATGCGGAATTCGAGAAGTACAGCAAAGCGCAGGAAGCATCGCAACCGGACGAGCTGGAGAAGGCGATGAAGCGGTTGAAGCGGAAGGCCATGGCCCACCGCCGCCACTGTATTGACCCAAGCCGGGTGGATCAATTGAGGGCTTGTTCACTCCGAAGGTAGCCGTGGTCTGCAACTGTGTGAACACATCCGGATTCGTTTGGGCCGGTGAATAGATTTGCATGAATGGACCAACCTGCCGCCGAGATCTTCATCCTTTCGAAGCTCCGCCACGGACTACCGAAGGAGCGCACCTACCATAATTTCAACCATACGCTGGACGTGTATCGTTCCGCGGTGGCAATAGCCGCGCAGGAGGACATTGAAGGGCTGGACCTCGACCTGTTGCGCACGGCTGCCCTGTACCACGACGCCGGATTCCTGATCGGACCTCATGAACATGAAATGGCCAGCTGCGCCCTGGCTCGTGAGGGGCTGCCACAATTTGGCTACACGGAAGAGATGATCGAGCGCGTCTGTTCAATGGTGATGGCCACCAAGTTGCCCCAAAAACCAAGCGACCTGCTGGGGGAGATCCTTTGCGACGCGGACCTCGATTACCTCGGGCGCTCGGACTTCTTCAGGATCGGTACGACCCTGTTCTGGGAATTCCTGTATGATGGAGTGGTAAAGAACGAACGAGAATGGAATGAGCTCCAGGTGCGCTTCCTGGGATCTCATACCTACTTCACCACGACAAGCCGTGCGGAACGGGAGCCCATCAAGCAGCAACATCTGCAACGGATCAAGTCGTGGCTGGCGGAAAATGAGGGCCCCGGCGTTTCCGAACGCTTTGTCCCGCTTTGGACGTGATGAACACGATGTTGGCCTTGATCACGAAGTTCCGTCGACCTATGGAGTAATCGCCACCTTCGCTTCCCGAATGTCCGACCTCTCCAACTCCCCCCTCTACAGCCCTGACCTGGCACCGATCCCCGCCAACAAGCGCACGTGGAGCAAGTGGAATCTCGCGGCGTTGTGGGTGGGCATGGCGGTATGTATCCCCACGTACATCCTGGCCTCGTACATGATGCGTGCGGGTTTGAGCTGGCAGGCGGCGCTCACGATCATCGGCTTGGCCAACCTGGTGATCACCATTCCGATGGTGCTGAATGGCCATGCCGGTGTGAAGTATGGCATTCCATTTCCGGTGCAGGGACGAGCGGCGTTCGGTACGCTCGGCGTGCATATTCCCAGCGTTGTGCGGGCCATTGTGGCCTGTGGCTGGTTCGGCGTGCAGACGTGGATCGGCGGCTTGGCGATCTATTCCATTTGGAACGCCGCGACGGGCGCAGTGGGCGATCCGGGGTTGGGTGTGGGCAAGTTCATCGCCTTCGGAATCTTCTGGTTGATCCAGATCTGGTTCATCTGGCGCGGCACGGAAAGCATCAAATGGCTGGAGACCTGGGCAGCTCCGATCCTGATCATCATTGGCCTGGTGCTGATCGGTTGGGGAATGGTGAAGGTCGGTGGGTTCGCTGAAGCGTTGAAGCAAGGGAAGCAGTTGCAGCAGGCCACGGTCACCGTGCTGCCCGATGCCGATGGTCCCGGTCGCACCTTGGGACTTACTCCGTTGCTGAACCTCGACGGCACTGCGAAGGCCACGCAGTATCGTATCCTTCACCCTGATCAACGAGTAGGCATGCCAAGCAACTGGACTCCGATCACCGGGCCACGTACGCAGGTCGCCATCGGCATGGATCCACGGGTGCACGTGCAGTTCAAGGATACGGATGGGAACGAGTCGAGCGTGATCGAAGTGCAAGCGGACAAACCCAACTGTGAAGGGGTGGGCCTCTGGAGCTACGTGCTATGGTTCACCGCGATGGTGGGCTTTTGGGCCACCATGTCGATCAGCATTTCGGACATTACCCGGTTCGCGAAGAGCCAGAAGGACCAGTTGGTGGGGCAGTTCGTCGGGCTTCCGGGCACGATGATCTTTTACTCCTTCGTCGCGGTCTTCGTCACCAGCGCGGCCGTGATCGCATTCAAGGACGTGCTCATTGCCGAAGATGCACCGTGGGATCCCGTAACGTTGATCAGCAAGTTCAAGAGTCCCGGCGTGGTGATCTTCGCTCAAGTGGCCATGCTGATCGCCACGCTCAGCACCAACATCGCGGCGAACGTGATCGCTCCGGCGAACGCCTTCAGCAACATCTTTCCAAAGAAGGTGAGCTTCCGCATGGGCGGCGTGATCGCAGGTTTGATCGGCATCGTGATCTGTCCGTGGTGGCTGCTGGATGAGATCAGTGGCATCCTCATCTTCGTGAGCGGCTTGCTCGGGCCAGTCCTCGGCATCCTGCTGTGCGACTATTTCGTGATACGAAAACGCACGCTGTCGGTGCCCGACCTCTATGCGGTCAACGGCAAGTACACGTTCACCTCCGGCTTCAACTTGGTAGCCGTGTTCGCCCTCGTCTGCGGTGTGCTCGTGGCATTGGTCGGCTACTGGGTGAAACCGTTGGAAGTGCTGTATGAACTCTCGTGGTTCAGTGGCTTCGCGGTGGCCTTCCTGGTGTATGCGATCGGCATGCGCGGCCGGGACCGGTAGTGTGCCATTCCAAGGTGGCATCACGCATGTGCTCCTGTTGAAATATGCAATTGAACGCGTGGTCCTTTGCGGAGGACAACTACCTTTTCAGCGCATTCGACATTGCCATCAAACAATACGATCACACCATGGGCCTACTGATCAAGAACGGAACCGTAGTCACCGCCGCCGACTTCCACCGCGCCGATGTCCTCATCGAAGGCGAACACGTAAAGGCCATCGGCCACGACCTTAAAGCAGATGGTGCAGAGGTCGTCGATGCGAAAGGAATGTTCGTAATGCCCGGCGGCATCGATCCGCACGTGCATTTGGACATGCCGTTCATGGGCACGTTCAGCAGCGATGATTATTCCACCGGTACACTCGCCGCATTGCACGGCGGCACCACCACGGTGATCGACTTCATCCTGCAAACGCAGGGTAAGAGCTTGCGTCATGCGCTGGAGACCTGGCAGGGCCGCATGAACGGCAACCTCTTCGGCGACCTCAGCTGGCACATGGCCGTCACCGACTTCAACGACGACACGAAGAAGGAGGTGAAGGAGATGATCGAGCAGGAAGGCATCACCAGCTTCAAGACCTTCATGGCGTACAAGGGCGCGCTGATGATCGACGACCGCCAGATGGTGGGCCTGATGAACGAGGTGAAGGCGCACGGCGGCATCGTCACCGTGCATGCGACCAACGGCGATATGATCGACTTCCTGGTGCAGAAGCACCGCACGGAAGGCAAGCTCTCGCCGCTCTACCACTACCTCAGCCAACCGGAGATCACCGAGGCCGAAGCCACGGGCCGTTTCGCCGACATGGCTTCCTACACCGGTGTGCCCGCGTACATCGTACACATGACCTGCGAAGGCGCGCTCAACCATGTGCGCGAAGCCGCGCGCCGCAACCAGCGCGTGCTCGCCGAGACCTGCATCCAGTACCTGCTGCTGGATGCCTCGCTCTATGAAAAGCCCGATGGTGCCAAGTGGGTGATGAGCCCGCCGCTGCGCGAAAAGAAAGACCAGGCCGCACTGTGGGGCGCGATCGACCAAGGCACCGTGCAAGTGGTGGCCACCGATCACTGTCCGTTCAGCATGGAGCAAAAAGCCATGGGCAAGGATGATTTTTCAAAGATCCCCAACGGCCACCCGGCCATCGAGCATCGCATGGAATTGCTCTTCAGCGAAGGCGTGAACAAGAAGCGCATCACCGTGAACAAGTTCGTGGAAGTCACGGCAACGAATCCCGCGAAGATCTTCGGCATGTTCCCCCGAAAAGGCACCATCGGCATCGGCAGCGACGCGGACATCATCCTCTTCGACCCCAATGAAAAGCACACGCTGAGCGCCAAGACCCACCACATGAACACCGACTACAGCGGCTACGAGGGCATGCAGCTCACCGGCAAAGTGAAGACCACGATCCTGCGCGGACAGGTGGCGGTACACAACGGGGAGGTGAAGATCAAGAAGGGGTACGGGCAGTTCGTGAAGCGGAACAAGGTTAGTGGGATGCTTTGATGGGGATGGAACGCAGATGACGCGGATTGTTGTGATGAACGCAGATAAGGCACTTGGAAATGCCGCGCTTCGAACTGTTCTTCAAGGAAGTCCTACTTTGAGGCCATGTAGGCTGATCTAGCTGGTCACCTAACTTCGAGGCTAAGCAGCAAGAGCAAAAAAACCACAAAAGTCAGATCAGCGCAGATCCCTCTTTCAGCGTCATCTGCGTTCAAAACATCACGAAATGCCAAGAATGATCAAGAGCGGCCTCATACAGATGAGCCTCCGGAAAACAGAAGGTGAAGGAACCATCCCCGAGATCATCGATGCGATGGTGCGGAAGCACATCCCGTACATCGAAAAGGCCGGCAAGGCGGGCGTGCAGATCCTGTGCTTGCAGGAGATCTTCAACACGCCGTACTTCTGTCCCGGCCAGGACAAGAAGTGGTACGAAAGCGCGGAAAGCGTGCCCGGCCCCACCACCGAGCTGATGCAGACCTACGCCAAGAAGTACAACATGGTCATCATCGTTCCGATCTATGAGAAGGAGCAACCCGGCGTGCTGTACAACACGGCCGCAGTGATCGACGCGGACGGCACCTACCTCGGCAAATACCGCAAGAACCACATCCCGCACACCACCGGTTTCTGGGAGAAGTTCTTCTTCAAGCCCGGCAACTTGGGCTATCCCGTCTTCCAAACGAAGTACGCGAAAGTGGGTGTGTACATCTGCTACGACAGGCACTTCCCGGATGGCGCACGCTGCCTCGGATTGAACGGCGCGGAGATCGTCTACAACCCATCCGCAACAGTGGCCGGCCTCAGCGAATACCTCTGGAAGTTGGAGCAACCGGCACACGCGGCCGCGAACGGTTACTTCATGGGCTGCATCAATCGCGTAGGCGAAGAGAAGCCTTGGAACCTCGGCAAGTTTTACGGACAGAGCTACTTCGTGGACCCCCGCGGACAGATCTTCGCACAAGCATCCCGCGACGACGATGAACTGCTGATCGCCGACTTCGACTTGGACATGATCGAGGAGGTGCGGAGCACGTGGCAGTTTTACCGGGATAGAAGGCCGGAGACTTACGGGAGGTTGGTGGAATTGTGAAGATGGTACTGGGTATAGGGTACCGAGTACCGCGTAGCTGCCGACAGCAGGCGACGTTGACTGCGGACCAGAACGACCACGACCTTCAAAGCATTCGTACTCAATCCCCGATACCCAGTACTCAGTACCTTGCCCTAAAACCCAACAACCATGCACGATCACACGAAACTTCGCATTTGGAACGATGGTCTTGACCTGGTCGAAGAGGTTTACAAGGCCACCGGCATCTTCCCGAAGGATGAACGATTCGGGCTTACAAGTCAAGTCCGCCGATCCGCAGTGTCCATGCCGTCTAATATCGCCGAAGGCGCAGGTCGCAGAACAGATGGTGAGTTCAAGCAATTCTTGGGCATTGCGGTGGGATCAAGTTGCGAACTGCACACCCAGCTCATTATCGCGAACAGGCTCGGCTTCATGGAAACAGCTGTGCTGACAAAACTTTCGGAAAGGATCGTCGGTATTCAAAAAGGAGTATTCAAATTGGACGGCACGCTTGCCAGTAAGAAGTAGTCACAACCACTCACCTCTGGTACACGGTACCCAATACCCTGTACCCGGTACCCTGTACCAAATGGCAGAATACAAGAAACCCACCTCCGAGGCCGAATTCGCGGCCAATTTCTCGCCGAAGAAGCCGCTCATGTCGGACACCGAGGCGTACTACGAGAGCTCGCGCTGTCTGTATTGTTACGACGCACCGTGCATCACCGCATGCCCAACGGGGATCGACATCCCGCTCTTCATCCGGCAGATCAACAGCGGCAACAAAGAGGGTTCCGCCAAGACGATCTACGAGAGCAATTGGATGGGCCATGCCTGCGGGAATGTGTGCCCCACCGAGGAACTTTGCGAGGGAGCGTGCGTGTACAACCACAGCGATGTTAAGCCCATCGAGATCGGACGTTTGCAGGCGCATGCCACCGACAAGGTGATCCGATCGAAGAAGAAGCTCTTCCGCGCCGGCAAGGACACAGGTAAAAAGATAGCCGTGATCGGGGCCGGACCTGCGGGCATTTCCGCCGCTTGCGAATTGCGCATGCTCGGCCACGCGGTGGACATCTTCGAAGCGAAGGCCAAGCCCAGCGGCCTCTGTGTTTATGGCGTAGCGCCGTACAAGCTCACCAACGAAGAGGCTTTGGACGAGATCGCCTACTTGCAGGATCAGTTCGGTTTCACGGTCCAGTACAACAAGCCGATCAACGGTCGTGCGGACTTTGAGAAATTGGAGAAAGGCTACGACGCGATCTTCATCGGTATCGGGCTGGGTGCTACCTCATCGCTCGGAATTCCCGGCGAGGATAAGCAGGGCGTTATCGGCGCGCTGGAGTTCGTGGAAGAACTGCGGATGAAGCACCACAAGACGACCGTCGGCAAAAAGGTGATCGTGCTCGGTGGCGGCAACACGGCCATGGACGCCGCGAGCGAGAGTTGCCGCATGGGCGCGGAAAGCGTCACCATCGCCTATCGTCGTGGACCTGAGGAAATGGGTGCGTATCCCTTCGAATTCGATCTTGCGAAAAAGAGCGGAGCCAAGGCGTTGTTCAATGTCACGCCTATTGAAGTGATGGGAAGTAAAGAAGTGACCGGCGTGAAATTCATCCGGAACAAAGCCGCTTACGGCAAGATCGAGGCGATCCCCGGCAGCGAGTTCGTGGAAGCCTGCGACATGGTGTTGCTCGGCACCGGCCAAGGCAAGCAGGTGGAATTGCTGGAGCAGATCAGTGGTGTGAAACTGGAGCACAAGAGCCGCATTCTCGATGACCGCGGCCGCCTTGTGGTGAACGAACAGTACCAAACCAACAACCCGAAGTACTTCGCTGCGGGCGACGCGGTGAACGGCGGTGTGGAAGTGGTGAATGCAGCTGCGGAAGCGAAGCAAGCGGCACACGGGATCGATCAATACTTGAAGAAATAAGGACATGGCAGATCTGAGAACGAACCTCGCGGGCATCAAAAGCCCGAACCCCTTTTGGCTCGCCTCCGCGCCGCCGACCAACTCCGGCTACCAGATCATGAAGGCCTTTGATGCGGGCTGGGGCGGTGCCGTATGGAAGACCCTCGGTGTGCCCGTGGTGAACGTGAGCAGCCGTTACGGCACCCTGAACTACCGCGACAACCGGATGATGGGCTTCAACAACATCGAGCTGATCACCGACCGGCCGCTGAAGGACAACCTGCGTGAGATCAGTGAGGTAAAGAAGCGCTTTCCGGACCATGCCGTGATCGCTTCGCTGATGGTGGAAACGCGTGAGGAGTGGCACAACATCGTCCGCGATGTGGAAAACGCCGGTGCGGACGGGATCGAGCTGAACTTCGGTTGCCCGCACGGCATGTGCGAGCGCGGCATGGGCAGTGCCGTGGGGCAAGAACCCAAGGTACTGCAGACCATCGTGGAATGGGTGAAGGAGGTGGCGAAGATTCCCGTGATCGTGAAGCTCACGCCGAACATCTCGGACATCACACGGCCAGCCCGTGCGGCCCAGGTCGGTGGCGGCGATGCGATCTCCTTGATCAACACCATCCAAAGCGTGATCGGCGTGGACCTCGACACGTTCGTGCCTTTTCCCAACGTGGACGGCAAAAGCACGAACGGCGGCTATTGCGGCCCTGCCGTGAAGCCCATTGCGCTCAACATGTTGAAGAATTGCGCTCAGCATCCGGATATCACCATTCCCATCAGCGGGATCGGTGGCGTGGAGACCTGGCGCGATGCGGCGGAGTTCATCCTGCTGGGCGCCACCTCCGTGCAGGTCTGCACCGCCGTGATGCACTTCGGCTTCGGCATCATCCGCGACCTCAAGACGGGCCTGGAGCGCTACATGGATGAGAAAGGCTTCGAGACTTTGGACGATTTCCGCGGGAAGGCACTACCGAACATCCTGCACTGGGAAGACCTCAACCTGAAATACAAGGTGGTGGCGGAGATCCACAAGGAGAAGTGCATCGGCTGCCAGCTTTGCTACACCGCCTGCGAGGACGGCGCACACCAGGCCATCGCGCTAAGCAGCGATCCCACGGACCGCAAGCCGACCATCATCGAGGAGAATTGCGTGGGCTGCAACCTCTGCTCCATTGTTTGCCCCGTGGAGGATTGCATCACCATGGAGCGCCGCGACGACGGCAAGGAGCACCTCACCTGGGGCGATCGCACGCGTGCCGGGGACATTCCGAAGACTTTCGATGATCCATTGGCCGGTGGCTTGCACCATTGGGTGCCGGAGCCTGCGGAGGCGCTGGCGAAGGTAAAGCCGCGGCATTACAGAGGCTGATCGGAACGAAAAAGGCCCCAGCTACACGCTGAGGTCTTTCGCTCCCCGGGCTGGACTTGCCCCGATATGTATCGGGGCAGCGACCCCTTGATCAACAGTCAGGTGCTCTAACCTCCCGACGGATTCGGGGATGTGCTAAACCAAGAAGGTTTAAGTCATTCTCTGATTTCGAAACCTCTGTAATTGATACTCCCTGTATTGATCTTCTTGGATCAGTCGCTTGATCACCGCAATGCTCTTCTGGGATTTGATCCAGCGTTCCAATGCGCGGGCATGGGCCCGATCATCGCAAGCGACCACAAGCTGGATGCTCCAGTCGGTGGCAATGGCTGTG